>CAYZGR010000052.1:0-8327 GCA_964478125.1 uncultured Chitinophagaceae bacterium
CGAAGCGGGGATTGCCGGAAATGTGACTATCGCCACTAATATGGCCGGACGTGGTACCGATATTAAACTGGGAGAAGGGGTTGTGGGAGCCGGAGGACTGGCTATATTGGGTACTTCCCGCCATGACAGCAGGCGTGTGGATCTCCAGTTAAGAGGGCGTGCCGGCCGTCAGGGTGACCCCGGATCTTCTCAATTTTTTGTCTCTCTTGAGGATGACCTGATGCGGATGTTCGGCTCCGAGAGAATTGCCGGATTGATGGACCGGATGGGCTACAAAGAAGGCGAAGTGATCCAGCATCGCATGATTTCCAAATCAATTGAACGCGCCCAAAGAAAGGTGGAAGAAAACAATTTCGGCATCCGTAAGCGTTTGCTGGATTACGATGATGTGATGAATAAACAGCGTACGGTGATCTATGACCGTCGCCGTCATGCTTTATTTGGGGAAAGACTGGCGCTGGATATTGACAATGCCTTTTATGATGTGGCTTCCAATATGGTGACTGCACATAAAAATAATGAAGACCATGAAGGATTTAAACTGGAAGTTATCCGTTATCTTGGCCTGGATACATCCATAACAGCAGAAGATCTGGAAAATAAAGATGAGGAAACCCTAACCGGGGAATTGTACCGGGAAGCGCGTGAAAACTACGATCGCAAGTCTGCAGATATAGCAAAACAAACCTTGCCGGTTATTAAGCGGATTAAAGAAGATCAGGGCGACCGTGTGGAGAACATTTCCGTACCCTTTACGGATGGTATAAAAGGCCTGAATGTACTGGCCAACCTGGATGAACTCATAAAGACGGACGGAAAGGCGCTGACCAAAGCATTGGAAAAGAATGCCACCCTCGCTTTTATTGATGAATCCTGGAAGGAACACCTGCGTGAAATGGATGAATTGAAACAGTCTGTTCAGAGTGCCGTTTATGAACAGAAGGATCCTTTGGTTGTATATAAGGTGGAGGCCTTCGGTGTTTTCCGTGAAATGGTGATACAGACCAATCTGGAGATTATCTCATTCCTTTGTAAAGCCTCGATCCCTGTCGCCGAAAATGAGCCGCAACGGATCAGAGAAGGACATGAGAAGCGCACCGATATGAGTAAAATGCGTATGAAAAAAGAGCAGTATGCAGGCGCTCCGGCCGGATCAGGAGGATACGATGATGAAGAATACTATGACAATAGCGAGCCGGTTAAGCAGGAGCCCGTACGGGTGGGTCCGAAAGTGGGAAGGAATGATCCGTGTCCTTGTGGCAGCGGTAAGAAATATAAGCATTGCCATGGGAAAGCGGTTTAGGTGGCAGTAAGCAGTTTTGAATATTAAATTCTGTATATAAATTGAATATCGCATCCTACATAGATCATACGGCGTTAAAGTCTGTTACTACGAAGGGAGATATAGAAAGGTTATGTAGAGAAGCCCGGACGTATCAATTTAAAGCGGTGTGTGTTCCCCCTTATTATGTATCTTATGCAAAAAAGCAGTTGGGAAACAGCCCGGTAAAGGTGGCTACGGTTATTGGATTTCCCTTGGGATATTCCATGATTACAGTGAAGGAAAAGGAAGTAAAAGTCGCATTGGCAGATGGAGCGGATGAGATAGATATGGTCCTTAATCTTGCAGCGCTAAAAAATGGTAATTGGAATTATTTAGAAAAAGAGGCAAAGGCGGTTTTAGATCCGGTAAAAGAAAAAAAGAAAATTCTAAAAGTGATCATAGAGAGCGGTCTTCTTAGTAATGCGGAAATAATCAATTGTTGCAATTTATATGCCGGGGCAGGCGTTCATTTTTTAAAGACTTCCACAGGATTTGCAGAAAAAGGTGCTTCTGTGGCAGCGGTAAAACTTATGAGAAAGCATTTGCCCGAGACTGTTTCGATCAAGGCTTCGGGGGGTATCCGTACTTTCGGATTCGCAAAGGAACTGATTGCTGCAGGCGCTTCGCGTCTGGGTTGCAGTGCCGGTGTGAAAATCATGGAACAGGCAGGCACAATAGAATAAACTTATGAAACACCTATTCAAAAAGATATCCTGTATGTTGGGCTTTAGCAGTCTATGTCTGATTGCTTTTTCTGTTCAGGCTCAAGTGGAGCATCCCGTTACCTTTCATACGGAGCAGGATGCTTACGTGATCAAGGATCCCCGTATTGACCTTCTTATCCAGAAACAACGCTATTTAAATACCCTGGCTTTAAAGAATGTAACGGGCTATCGTGTTCAGGTAATTAGCACTTCTGACCGCTCTGCTGCAAATGGGGCTCGTGCTAAGCTGATGCGGTTGTTTCCGCAGTATAAAACTTATTTGGAATACCAGTCTCCATATTTCAGGGTGCGGATCGGTGATTTTCTTCAAAAGGACAGTGCACACGCTTTGCAGGAAGAGTTGGAACAGTACTTTCCCAACGGGGCATTTACCATACAGGACCGGATAAATATTGATCCCAAAGAATTGCTGTATCAGTACAAAAAGCAACATGGAACACAAGATTAAGCAGTTGGCACAAGCGCTGGCTCCTCAATTTATAAAAGTCCGCCGTCATTTGCATGCACATCCGGAACTTTCCTATCAGGAATATGAAACCTCCCGATTTATCAAAGAGAGACTGGAGGAATGGAATATACCTTTTCGTGCACCGGTGGCGGGCACCGGCATTGTCGGCCTGATCAGGGGAAAGTACCCGGATAAAAAAGTGATTGCCCTCCGGGCGGATATGGATGCTTTACCCATTACAGAAGCTAATAAGGTAGCGTATCGTTCCCAAAATGAGGGCGTGATGCATGCCTGTGGCCATGATGTACATACGACTTGCCTGTTAGGAGCAACAAAGATATTAAAAGAGCTTGAAGGAGAGATCGAGGGCACCGTTAAACTGATCTTTCAGCCCGGAGAAGAAAAGGCGCCGGGGGGGGCCAGTCTGATGATCAAGGAGGGCGTTCTGGAAGATCCAAGGCCGGATGCTATACTGGGATTGCATGTACAACCCGAACTGGAGGTTGGGAAGCTGGGTTTCAGGCCGGGTGTGGCAATGGCTTCCGCGGATGAGGTTTACATTACTGTGCGGGGAAAGGGCGGGCATGCCGCATCCCCCCATTTGACCTCGGATACTATTTTAATTGCTTCGCATATCGTCGTGGCTTTGCAACAACTTATCAGCAGAAACAAAGATCCTTTCACGCCTTCCGTATTTTCTATCTGTTCTTTTAATGGCGGGTTCACTACCAATGTTATCCCGTCGGAGGTAAAACTAAAAGGCACCTTTCGGGCAATGGACGAAGCCTGGCGTTTTAAGGCGCATGAATTAATAAAAAAAGAGGCGAAAGCTATTGCAGAAGGTATGGGGGCGGAAGCTGAAGTAGAGATCCCTCCGGGGTACCCCAGTTTGATCAATGATGATACCGTCACTCAAAAAGCCAGATCACTTGCAGAAAAGTTTATGGGTAAAGAAAAGGTGGAAACAATAGCCAAACGAATGGGAGGGGAGGATTTTTCTTTTTATTCGCAAGAGATCCCCGCCTGCTTTTACCGTCTGGGTGTCGGAAACATTACCCGGGGAATCACCTCTAACGTGCATACCCCCACCTTTAATATTGACGAGCGTGCAATCGAAATAGGAATGGGGGTAATGGCTTATTTGGCCACTCAAATGCGGATCGAATGATGATCTGGCAGTGCGTAAACGCGTTCAATATTTACGTTTTTTGACCGCTTCAAAAAGGCCTGTGACCAGTTTGCGCTTCTGGTGGCTGATCGGTATTTTTACATTATCCTGCATGATCAGGTATCCACCATCATTGCGATTGTATTTTTTTAAATAATTGGGATTGATCAGATAGGATTGATGCACCCGGATGAAAAAAAAGCTTTCCAAAGTATTTTCTACCTCCTTTAGCGTTTTACTGATCACTACCTTGCTGCCTTCGGAAAGGAAAAAGGTGGTATAATTACTTTGGCTCTGGCAATACATGATGTCCTTCACCTCTATAAACTCATATCCATCAGATACAGGCACCGATATTTTACTCTTTAAAATGCCCTCTTTTTTTAAATGTTCCAAAAGTTGATCAAGCTGGTGTGCCGGGTGTGTCTTTTTTGAAACCAGCTCTTTCCATTCTGCTATGGCCTCCTTAAGTTCCTGTTCGTCAATAGGCTTTAATAAATAATTAATGGCTTTAGCTTTAAACGCCTGAATCGCATATTGGCTGTAGGCAGTCGTAAAAATTACGTCAAAATTGCGCTTAGGCAATTGATCAAGCAACTGAAATCCATTAAGCCCCGGCATTTCAATATCCAAAAAAAGCAGATCAATAGGCGTTTCAGGCAGCCGTTTCAGCGCCTCTTGTACCTTGTGGGTCTTATAAGTTACGTTCATTTCCGGAAATAACGTATGAAGATGGATTACCAGGCTTTCGATACAATGGATCTCATCATCAACTATGGCTATATTCATATTTCAGTTTATTAAAGGTGATTGGAAATAGGCTCCGTTCCATTTTCCAGGATTAATACTACTTTTGTCCCTCCTCTTTGCCCTGATTCCTCCATCTGATCAATTATGTTCAAATTTATTTTGTGGTTATAACTTTTATTAAATTGTTCAATACGATCCCGGGTGATCTTCATGCCCAGGCTTTTCTTATCCTTTGCATGGTCGGAAGGAGGCACAGAAGAATGATTCCTTCGTCCCACCCCATTGTCTTCTATTATAATATGTACTTCGGGCCCCTGCTTCGTAATATGTATGTTTAAGAATTTGATGGGTTTTTCAGAAGGCAGCAATCCGTGCCATATGGCATTTTCTACAAATGGCTGTAAAAGGAGGGGCGGGATCTGTATTTTATCCATCTCTTCAGGATGTAAAGCTTGCAATTTAAAATGAAAGTTGTCTTCAAAGCGCTTTTCTTCCAGGGTTATATAATACCGGATCAACTTTAATTCTTCTTCCAGGGAAATAATATTGCTCTTTGGAAGTTCCAGTATCATCCTGAAAAAGCGGCTCAATACGATTAGATACTGGGCTGCTTTTTTTGTCTGTCCTTTCTGAATCAGAAGGTGAATGGCACTTAAACTGTTAAATAGAAAATGTGGATTTAATTGCGTTCTTGTCGCAAGCATCTCCGCCTGGGCAATATTCTTTTCATACCGGGCCTTTAACAGCTCTTCTCTATTCTTATGCAAAAGCTGTTCTGCATGCCTCTTGGCTTTTCTGTTTCTATATTGCAAAAATACAAACAACAGAATAAATAAAATGAAGGCGATAAGAAGAATAAAGTATATTTTGTGAATAAGAATTTTTTCTTTTTGGGCAATGATCTGTTCCTCCCGAAGCAGGTTCTCGCTTTGAAGCAGATTGATTTTGGACTCCTTCTGATCGAGTTTGTATTGGTTAGTCAATGCCGCCACTTTAATTTTTTGTCGTGAAAGCGCAATGCTGTCTTCGTAAGATTTTGCTTTTTTGTAGTAAGAAAGCGCCTCAGAATACTTTCTTTGTTGTTCTTTTATGGCAGAGATGGAATAGGCGTTCTTCGAGATGAGCTCTTTATTCCTGATACTGTCTGCCATTTTTAAAGACTGTAGAAAGAAGATCAAAGCTGTGTTTGAATTGTTAGTCTTTTGATATAGACTACCCAATTCTCTTAATAGTTGTGCTTCTTTTGTTTTATTATTGAGTTCCCTGAATTGATCCAGCGCCTTTAGATAATAGTCTTTGGCTTTTTGGATGTTTTTGTTTTCTTTGAAATGAGCCCTGCCATAGAATTGATTAGTGATGGCCAGTCCGAAAGGGTCCTTCCTTAATTTATTAATGACATAGAGTGTGTCCAGGTAATGAAGTGCATTAGTATAATTTCCATTATTTATATAATAATCGCTGATAGACAAGAGATCCATTGCGATCCCCAGACTGTCATTCTTTTCCCGCTCTGCTTTTAAGGCTCGTTTAAAATGATCCAGCGCTTCCTCTTCCTTTCCGGGGATATTGCTCAACGCGTTCCCCAGCCCGTTATTTGAAATGGCAATGTTCTTCAGATTATTCTCATCTACGGCTATTTTTAAGGCCTTTATATAATACTTAATGGAAAGGTCATACTGTTGATCGTATCTTGCTGCCAGACCTGCATTATTTGCGAATATCATTTTATAAATAGGCGGTACCTCCCTATTATTTACGAGTTGGGAGGCCTTTATATGAAGAGGTATGGCTTGAGCATACCATTCGTGATAACGATAGAGTAAACCCAGATTGTCCAGTGCAAGTGCATAAAGAAGGGTATCATTTATCTTTAGTCCGATATCTATGGCCTCCCTTGCATATTTATATTCTTTATTCTCCCGGTGATCCCGTCGATGCAGCTCCCGGGTAAAATGGATGATTCGAATAATGCGCAGGGAATCGTCTTTGGTGTCTTTTAATTCCGATTCAAGCTGAATAAGCTGCTCATTTTGTGAAAAGGCGTTTATATGGAATGTACATAAGAGAACCAGGAGAGCCGGTCGGTACAGCCATTTGATGGTGATTGTTTTGGATATTAGTATGTAATAATGATATACGCGCATTTTTTTTATAATTAATAATTACGATACCGGCAAAAACATCAGAAGCGGGCTTATTCTTATAAGAATAAACGTTTAGGCCGGATAGGCTATCTTAATAATAATTCTTGAATTTTTATTCTCTTTTTTAAGTTCTTCTTCAGTTAGAACGTAATAGCTGATTTTACTATCATGGTTTTTATTGAAAAGTTTGATGCGTTCCATCGTGATCTGTCTGTTCGCTTTCTTATGGGATCTTATTATGTGATCAGCTGCTTCTATCTTTTTTCCACCGTCGTCTCCTTCAATTAAAATAGTCAACGATGCATCTGACTGATAGAGGGTAATTGTTATTTTGCTGTTGGTTTGGCCGTTAGATTGTATCCCATTCCATAATGCTTCTTCGACGAAGGGCTGTAGCAGCATAGGAGGAATGATAAGATGTCCGATGTCTATTTCTTTGTCTATTTTAATATTATAGGAAAAATTTTTATTGAAACGTATTTTTTCGAGAGCAAGGTAATGTTCTGTCATATTCAGCTCCTGTTCCAATGAAATGGTAGGATATTGATTGGAATCAAGCGTTTTACGGATGAACTGGCTGAATTTGATTAAATATTGAATAGCTTCTCTATTCTGATTAATTTGGATGTAATATTTAATAACGTTTAGATAATTAAATAGGAAATGGGGATTGATCTGGGTGCGTAATGCAAGCGCTTCAGCTTGGGCTATCTCCTTTTCATTGATAGCTAACGTGTTTATTTGAGTTTGGTTCCGGTTTCTTTCTTCGTAAAAGATATAAGTCCGGTAAGTGAGCGCCAGTGTAAAGCTGACGACCTCAAGAAAGATTCCTGCGTAAAAGTAGCTCATGGAGTCCAGACGATAGAAAAAGGATGGGAGCAGTCCTGAAGTAGTGTCTCTGAGTATTGCAAAAAGAGCTCCTGAAAAATACCAGCAACTGCCCAAAACGAAATAACTTTTGACAGGAGACCTTATTCCCATTACTACCCACAGGATAGCTACCATGCTCATAAAAAGGATTACCAGGCGGGAAAAAATAAAAAAAAGCAATCTGTTCTCCGGCAATGCCGGCCGTATAAAACAATATAATATGCCATATAATATGCCGCTGATGGCCATTATACGGATCCAGTAAAACAATCTTTTATTCTGAGATCCGATTTCCAATAACCGGATCGTAAAGAAGCAATAGGCTGAAAAGGCCAATAGCGTGACAAGCTCAAGTCCGGCTCCCGTAAAGCCTGCTGATTCCAGAAACGATGGCTGGGCCTTTATTCCTCTTTCTAGATGAAATAAGCCTCCTGCGAGGCTAAAAAGAAGGAAAAGAAAATAATAAAAATATATTCGATCTTTAGTCTTCAGAAAGATAAGCCCAATAAAAAAACTAAGGAATCCGATAGCACCGCAGAACAACAAGCTTGTATCCATGGCAATAGGAGTCGCCATCCCGATAGGCTGAAACGTTATGATCTCACAAACGGACATATGGGTATTGATTATGCATTCAATGTTTCAGAAGGAAAGATAGGGTTTATTTTTCTGAAAAAATGAGGGAGTAATAATTCGATCAATCTTATTGAGTAATTGATATACTTTTTCGAGTATTTGAGGTGCTTTTCTCCCGATAGGAAAGATAATAAGTCATTTAGATGGTTTACTCACTTTTTTGGCCAGAATACTTAATGACTGTTGTTTCCTTTTATCAGTTCTTGCAGATTTGTGGTAGAATGAAGAAAATACAGTTACTTATATCGTTTTATTATATGAG
>CAYZGR010000052.1:8427-21989 GCA_964478125.1 uncultured Chitinophagaceae bacterium
AAACGGGTGCGCATACACGGTAAGGATTATGGCCCCGGGAATTATAAAATAGGTATTGGCAAAATAGAACGGTACAATAATAATCCACTCTCTATTTTTAAAGAATACCACTATAATCCTACAAATGTGGAAATGGAACGGGCACGTAAGGTAGTATATGAGGAGTATGAAGCGTTTAATATGATAGAACGATTTTATAAGGGTACCGAAACACCGGCCGAAGGGATTGCTCCGCTTAAAAAGTATGAACCGGTTACCGGTGTTGGTGATGCGGCTTATTGGGATAACCTGGGTGGCGGTCTGGATGTGTTAGTCGGTCATGTGAAATTTCAGGTGGTTGTAGATATCAGCGATGATGTAAAAGAAAATCAGCATGTTGCTGAAAAACTTGTATATGAGATCCTTATGCAAAGTAGTTAAAAATAAGGACGAATAGTTATTTATATTCGTTTAATACATATTTGAACAATATCTATTCCTCTTAAACATATAAAAATACTCGACAAATTTTTTAGGCCATGAAGCGTATCCTGTTATTAAGCGGTTTTTTATTTCTCGCATTGATCGTGACCAATGATGTAAATGCCCAGTTTCTGAAGAAGCTAAAAAAAGAAGTATCCAAACGGGTGGAGAATAAAGTCATACGGGATGCGGGACGGGGATCGGAAAAAATAGTAGACAGGGCAGAAAAAGAAGCGGGGGCAATAATTTCCAGCGGAAACGAAAAAAGTAATGATCAGGCCTCATCCGTTTATTCCAATAATGAAGAGGAAAGAGCGCATGCCGTTAGCGGGAAAAGCAATGGGCAGAGAAGCAATCCAAGTATTCCTGTCGGGCCCGGTAGAAATGTGAATGTCAATTATGATTTTGAACCCGGAGAACAGACCATTTTTGATATTGACTTTACTAAAGAACAACTTGGAAATTTTCCACGGAGATTGGAGTTTATAAGCGGTAACCTTGCCGTTGTAGAATGGAATGGGGAACGTTTTGGCCGGGTGCAGGGAAGAACACAATTTGCTATTCCGTTACCAGAAGATCTTCCCGATAAATTTACGATACAATTGAGATTATATGATACCTATTGGCTGGGTTATGTCCATTTAACGACCACAAAAAAAGTAGAGAAAGGGGAAGCTTATTTCGCATTATATGATAGACATGGAGTAGGAGTTGTAACAAAGGATGGACCTGCTTCTACCGGAGACCATAAAGCGATAGAAAAGAAAGCGGTGCCTATCGAAATTATGGTAGATGGTACGTATGCAAAAATGTATGTGGATGGAAACCGGGTAGCCAATATTCCTCAAGTCAACATTAAACGTACCGATAAACTTTATTTTACTTTTGAGGTAAGTAGAGATAAGCCTGAAGAATTTGGTTATATAACTGATATCCGTGTGGCCGGAGGTGGAAAAACACTCTATCAGAAGCTGGAAGCAGAAGGACGTGTAGCTATTCATGATATTCATTTTGCCACCGGTAAGGCCGATATCCTGCCTGAATCCGCGGAAAGCATCAAGGCCGTAGCTGATGTGCTCAAGGAGCATGCCGATATCCGCCTGCTCATAGAAGGACATACGGACAATACGGGCAATTTTGATAAGAATATGGAGCTTTCAAAAGAGCGCGCGGCAGCAGTGAAGATTTATCTCATGGATAAGTTTGGGATTGCGGACAACCGCCTTAAGACCATGGGCCGGGGACAAACGAGCCCGGTTGCTTCCAATAATACCGAAGAAGGCCGTGCTCAAAATCGCAGAGTAGAAATTGTAAAAATGTAACTTAATCCCAGAATCATTATTTTATGAAACGTTCTTTAAATATCGTTGGCTTTTTGCTCTTTATATTGGCGTTAAGTTCAGAGGTAAATGCGCAGTTGTTTAAGAAGCTGTCGGATAAAGTATCGGGTAAGATAGGAAATGTTTCGACGCATGAAAGAGCAAATACGCAAGAGGAGGTCGGGTCCCTTCCTATGGATTATAGATTGGCTGTAACAGGATCAGGTCCGGATATACATCTCCAATATCACATGCAAATGGACACAAAAACCCGTACCGATTATCAAATGGATATCACTATGGAAATGTATGTATCTCCCGGCAAAGGAGGACGTTCCGAGATCAATATGGAGATGCCGGTTATTGGACCGATCCGTATGGCCACTCTTTCTGACTTCCGTCACCCGGATCAGGTTATCTTGCTGAACGAGAGAAAAAAGCAGTATTTCATTCTTAACTTTAGTGATAAAAAGGAAACAGTGAAAGAGAATTTTAAGGTGACTCATATGGGTCAGGATATTTTACATGGCTTATCTTGCATTCATGGGAAAGCAACAGGCCCCGACGGACAAACCTTTGAATTTTGGACTACCAGAGATATTCCCGGATACGAGGCCCTGCTGGAGGTGTATAGTAAGAGTGGAGAAATGGGTTCGGATCAGTTATGGAAGTCGATGAAAGAGTCCGGAACGGCAGGTCTTTTGGTAAAATTGTTGGTTCCGAATTCAAGAGGGAACAGCACGATGGAACTGACAAGGATCGAACGAACAACGGTACCGGCTTCTCTGATCGAGATCCCCTCTGATTACAAGGAATCTAATGGAGGATGGGTAAAAAGATTTCAAAAACAATTGAATAAGTAGGGAATAATAAAGACAGATGAATTAATAGATGTTTTTTATTCTTGTAAAGAATATGAAAAAGAAAATTCCTCTGTATGAGTAGCGGCTTCTTTAAATGTAGAGAGGAAAGAGCTGAACTCTTTTTGTTGTTCCCGGCTCATATTCGCTAAATGGAGGTGCAATGGCATTTCTATATCTCCCGTAAGGCTGTCATAAAGGGCATCCAGATTATTGCCAAACCATGGCGGAAGGTTTAATTTTGTTCTCAATTCGTTATAAAGGTCGTCTCTATTATGAATATGGGAAAAATCTAAGGTTAATTCTTTCATCAGGAGTTGTTATTTCTGTTGGAAGGATTTGTAATGATTCTTAGTGACGAATATTAAACCGTCATTGCTGAATACTACGCGTTCGGATCCCCGCCTGCCGCAATGGTAATTGATATCTGCTTCATAATATTTTCTCCCTTTCCTTCCGGGCAGCTCTCCCTCCCGATTCCCAAAATAGTCTCCCCCTATGGCTTTTCCGGGCAATACTTTGCAAAGGTTTCCTTTATGGGGTATCCAGCCCTTCTTCCTGGCCATGGATTTGGTAATATAATATCCGGGTAAATGTTGATGGGCTTTAAGATAGGAGACGACCACTTTTTCATCAGTTAATTCCGCGATAGATCGTTTTTGATTTTTATCGGGCGGATCGTTTGGCCGGCCGGTAACCCGGACAGTGGAGGTGCTCGCTTTCATCCTGTGGGAAAGGTATTTAGTTCCTGCGAAAACAGCGAGAGCCACTGCTATTAGAAGAATAAACCTATTGCGTTTTAAATGTTTTTTAGCCATGAATGATATAATTTACACGAATAACAGGCTTTATTTTTCCTCTTATTGTTGCCGGTCTGTTTCTCTTACCTGTTCTGTTCCTCCACTTTCTGTTCGCTCCAGGGAGCCTCTTCCTGTTTCGTTTTTTCCTCCAGCTCACGCGCTTTGGTAAGGGCGCTGGCCACCAGGCCGGCGGGGATGGTAACAATTCCTACGCCCAGCATTAAAATAAAAAAGGTAAATATTTTTCCTCCGGTTGTAATGGGATACACATCGCCGTATCCCACAGTGGTAAGGGTAACGATAGACCACCAGCCGCTGGCGAAGATCGAGGAAAACACCTCCGGTTGCGCTTCATTCTCAAAATAATAAATACCTGCTGATGCTAGAAACAGGAAGATACCGGTAACTATCAGAAAAAGTATAATTTCTTCTTTTACAAGTTTTGCGGCAATGTGAAACCGGTTTAAAGCTTTATTATATCTGATTAATTTGAATGCTCTGAAGATTCTAAAGATCCTGAATGCTCTTAGCGACAACAACTGAGCCGAAGCAGTAAAATAAAACGGGGCTATTGCAATCAGATCGATGATCCCATAGAAACTGAAAATATATTTAAAAGGTCTTTTGGCCGCGTAAACTCTGAGAATATATTCGATTGTAAAGATCATTACCGAGATGAACTCTATCCGGTTTAGGATGAGTTTTGTCCTTTCGGAGTTGTGGGGAAGTGTGCTAATGGCGTATGCGGCTAAAGAAATGAAGATCATAATCTGGATAAAATAATCAAATATCCGTCCCCATTTAGTAGTATGATCCTCAATAATATTGCGCAAGCTTTCCCTGCTCATTAATTTTTTATACGAATTTATAATTTATCCGGAGTTTTTTCTTTCCAGTTCCACCATTTCAACTTTTCTTTTTCTTGTATATCCAATGGTGTTTCTGCAAAATATACGGCACAACGAAAAACATACAGTAAACATCTGTCCTGTATGCATCCGACGAATTGGTTGGATGCTTCATAAAGTTGTTCCGGATCTTTTCCCCGTAGGTCGTGAACGTGCCTGATACCTATGTGATACAGATCTTCTGCTATGGATTTCCCTATCCCGGGAATGGTGGTCAATTCTTTTATGAATGATGGTGGAATCATTACGATGCTCTTCAATGAAAGACCGGGAATAATATCCGGGTCTAAAACCAAAAATAAATAAATTTTGCTAAAATGATCTTAGCAATTACTGCTATAGAAGCTTTTACCTTCTCTTTCCTGATCATTCGTATGTTTTTATTGTAATCATAGAAGTTGGATCTGACGAGAGCGGCTATGATTGATCCTGGAAGTCTTCGCTATGGACCGTAGTTTCGGGAAGCGTCCTGCTCCTGACGAATTTTTGGAGGAAATGTTGGTTTTTTCAAAATTAATTTTGTGGAATTAACACTGTTAATTACCTTTGTCCCCGAAAATGAAAACATGACCGGAAAGCTAAAACACGGAGAGACTTCAAAGCAGAGCATTCTGCATGCCGCCAAAACCCTCTTTTTGAAACAGGGCTATAAGGCCACCTCTATCCGGAAAATAGCCTCTGAAATGGGGATCAGTCCGACAACCATCTACCTTTATTATAGAGATAAAGCCGAGATCATGCATGCCCTGCACCAGGAAGGCTTTAAAATGTTATCGGGGAAATTTCAAACCCTGCGGAACGTGGGAGATCCCTTTGAACGGTTAAAGGCCATGGGGCGCTGCTACATCAATTTTGCAATGGATAATCCTGATTTTTATGAGATCATGTTCATCATGAAAGAGCCCCTGAAGCATCTCGGGGAGGGGCAGAGCGTTCAGCCTGGTTGTCCGGATCCGGGCTGGGGAGAGGGAGAAGCTACTTTTCAGACCTTGATTACCACGGTAGCGGACTGCCAGGAGGCAGGTTATTTTAAAGGATACGATACCCGGGTACTGGCTTTATTAATTTGGGCCAATATGCATGGCCTCTGTGCCCTTCAAAACAACGGCCACCTGGAACTGCTGGCCAATAAAACCATTGGAGAAGATACGGATGTATCAAAAGTTTTGCAGCACAGTTTTGACCTTTATGCCCGTATTTTGAATAAAATTTAATTTTTTTACATCCATTATTAACAGTGTTAATTATGAGAAAAACAATAGGAATGTTTGTATTGATTTTCTTTTTCTTCCAAAGCGGTTTTGCACAGGATCCGGTTCTTGAGGAATATATTGACAGCGCCCTGACAAACAATGTGGTATTGCAGCAAAAAAATGTTTCCCTGGAAAAAGCATCCTATGCCCTTAGGGAAGCCAGGGGGCTGTTTTATCCGGACGTGAGTTTCCAGGCAGATTATGTAACGGCGGATGGCGGACGCGATATTCCCTTACCCCTGGGAGATCTGTTGAATGGGGTATATGCCACCTTGAATAAACTGACCCAAACGCAAGACTTCCCCCGGCTGCAGAACCAAAAAGTAAACTTTCTGCCAACTAATTTTTATGATGCAAAAATTCATACGGAAGTGCCGATCTTTAACAGGAAGCTGCACTATAATAAAAGGATCAAGGCGCAACAAGTGCAATTGAGCGCCTATGAGGTGACTATTTATAAAAGAGAATTGGTTGAAAAAGTTAAAACAGCCTATTATCAATATTTACAAGCTTTGGATGCATTGCGTATTTATCATTCGGCTCTGGAATTGGCTGAGGAAGGCAAGCGTGTAAATGAAAGATTGTTAAGTAACGGGAAAGGGCTGCCCGCCTATGTTCTGCGGGCTGAAAGTGAGATTGAAACCGTTAAGGCCCGCCTGACCACTGCAGTGCAGGAGGCTGATAATGCCAGGCGGTATTTCAATTTTTTACTCAACCGGGATCAACGGGCTTCCATAGATACCACTGCGAATGCTCTTTATAATGGAACCGAAGTTTTACAGCTTTTGAATACGGAAGTTGATGTTTCTAGCAGGGAAGAGTTGAAAGAATTAAAAGAAGCCGTGGCGCTGCAACAAAATTTTTATAGTCTGAATGAGTCTGTTTATTATCCCTCTTTAAATGGCTTTCTGGATCTGGGATCCCAGGCAGAAAATTGGCAATTCAATAACCAGTCCCGTTATTACATGGTCGGACTGAGCTTAAAAATTCCCTTGTTTGAGGGAGGCAGAAATAAAAATAAGATGAGACAGGCCCGGCTGTCTGTAAAAGATGCCCGGCTCAATTTGAAAAACACCCTGGATCAATTGCACTTGAGTGGCAAGGTATCTCAGAACAAACTCCGGTCTGCATACCACAACTTCTTGTCCTCTCAAAAACGACTGAAATCCGCCCGGGTCTACCAACGGCTGATCAACCGCGGTTATAAAGAAGGAACCAATACCTACATAGAAACCATAGACGCCCGCAATCAACTGACCCAGGCGCAAATGGCGGTAAGTATGAACCGTTATAAAATGCTGGAAGCGCAAGCCAAATTAGAAAGAGTAACTGCATCTTATCCACTAAAGTAAAGTACTATGCTGAGTAACAATTTTGAAATTAAGAATGGGGCTAAAGCCCAACCTGGAAGGAAGCATGCTGAATTCGATTCGCGAACTGCAATGGATCGGCTCCTGCCTGTTGCAGTTGACTTCACTCAATTGCTAGGGAATAAATGTAAGGGCGTGGTTCTATCCACATTAGGGGCTCCTCTATTGTTCCTGCTATTTGCAATAAACGCTTGTAATAATAACAACAGTTCCGGAAATGAGATCCTAAATCAGGATACCATACCGGTTCGGATCATGCCTGTGAGGCAGGACACTTTATCTCCACAATTTGAAACTTCCGGCTACTTCACCACGGATAATGAAACACCGCTTTCCTTTAAAAACGGAGGGATCATTCGTAAGATATATGTACGGGAAGGCGATGCCATCAAAAAGGGGCAGCTATTGGCAACGGTTTATGCTGCGGAAGTCCAGTCAGCCGCTCAGCAGGCGGCTTTAGCTTATGAAAAAGCCAGGCGCGACTACCGGCGGGCCGTTCATCTTTATCACGATAGCGTGGCCACACTGGAGCAGATGCAAAATGCGAAAACGGCTCTTGGGCTGGCGAAGCAACAGCAGGCGGCCGCAGTATTTAACCTGGAACATTCTGAAATACGCGCCCTGGAAAACGGGCATGTCCTGAAGCGGTATTTACATGAAGGACAAATGGCCGGACCGGGTGTGCCGGTCTTGCTGGTCAACAGCGCTTCCGATCACGGATGGATATTTAAAACCGGCGTTAGCGATTACCAATGGGCCTCCCTTCGTATTGGAGATTCCGCACACCTCTCTACCGATGCGGCTCCCGGGATCATTCTGAAAGCTGTCGTATTCAAAAAAAGTGAAGGTGTGGATCCTCAAACCGGGGCTTTTACGCTTCAGCTTTCCGTGAAAAACAGCAGAGGCATTCCCCTGGCATCCGGCCTGTTTGGAAAGGCTACCCTTTTCCCATCAAGGGAGGTTAAAGGATGGCATATTCCTTATGATGCCTTATTGGACGGAGACGAACACAACGGCTTTGTTTTTATAACCAACGATAAACAGCATGCACAAAAAACCAAAGTAAGCATTTCTAAAATAGAGCATCATACAATAGTGATAGATCATGGTCTGGAAAATGCGCGCTATCTCATCATATCAGGGAGTGCCTATTTGAAAGATGGATCAATTATCAAAGTTACTGAATAAAGCGACTCATGAAAATCACGAACTACGCCATAAAGAATTATCAATTTACCCTCATCATGGTATTGATGGTGGCAGCATTGGGTATTTCCAGTATTTTAAATATGCCCCGTTCAGAGGACCCCTCTATGAATGCCCCATCCTTTCCGGTTACCGTTATTTATCCCGGTACCAGTCCGAAAGATATGGAAGAGCTGGTGGTAAAGCCATTGGAGAAAAAGATAGATGAACTGGATAATATTAAAAGAATAAAAACAACCATTAATGACGGCCTGGCAGTACTGCTTGTAGACTTTGATTACAGCAGCAATGTGAATGACAAGTATCAGGAGCTGTCGAGAGAAGTGAACAGCTTAAGAAGCCAGTTGCCCCAGGATATTTATAGCATAGAGGTTCAAAAAGTGGATCCTTCTTCAGTAAATATTTTGCAGATGGAACTGGTATCGGAGAATGCTTCCAGGGACAAGTTGAGAAAGTATGCGAAAGATTTGCAGGATGACCTGGAAAAGGTGGAAGGCCTTAAGGAAGTGAAAATACAAGGACTACCGGATCCCATAATAAGAGTGGATCTGAATACGGGGAAGATGGCGCATCTCAAGATCCCTTTGGAGGCAGTAGCCAATACCTTGAGAAGCGAATTGACCCATATTCCGGGGGGAACTATAAACGAAGGAAATAAAACTTTTAACATCAAAACAAATACGGATTTCGATTCTTTAGAACAAATAAAGAACCTTATAATTGCGGGGTCCAAACAAGGCAGTCTTTATCTGAAAGATCTGGCGAATGTTTATTTTGATTATGCACCGCAAAAACATATTGTAAGACTGAACGGGCATCGTGCGGTTTCTGTAGTGGCAGCTTTAAAAAAAGGAGAAAATATTACGGATGTTCAGAAGGCTTATCTTCCGGTGATCAATAAATTCAAAGAAAGCTTGCCTCGCAATCTTGATCTCATCCTGCATTTTGATCAGGCAGATAATGTAAGCCGTAGATTAGGCGAACTGGGAGAAGATTTTTTAATTGCTATTGGCTTGGTGTTGCTGACACTGTTGCCTTTGGGGAATCGTGCTTCTTTAGTGGTGATGCTGGCCATTCCGCTATCCTTGTCCGTCGGGGTGATCCTGCTTAACCTTTTTGGCTATAGTTTGAACCAGTTAAGTATTGTGGGATTCGTGGTAGCGCTGGGTTTATTAGTAGATGACAGCATTGTGGTAGTAGAAAACATCGAGCGGTGGATGCGGGAAGGGCACAGCAGGTTGCAAGCTACCCAAAAGGCCACCGGGCAAATAACGAAAGCGGTGCTCGGCTGTACGGCTACGCTCATTATTGCTTTCATGCCGCTCTTGTTTTTGCCGGATGAATCGGGAGATTTTATAAGAAGCCTTCCGGTTGCTATTATTGCCACTGTATTGGGTTCCATGATCGTGGCCCTTACGGTTGTTCCTTTCTTTTCCAGTAAAATATTAAGACCTTCGGAGACGGAGCATGGGAATCTTTTTCTGCAATATCTGCAAAAAGGGATACATAAGACGTATGCTCCTTTGCTTGATAAGGGATTAAAACATCCCGTTGCCACTTTAATTATAGCTGCAATTATTTTCGGGGGCGCTTTACTGCTTATCCCGGTTATCGGGCTGAGTTTGTTTCCTGCTTCTGAAAAACCACAATTTCTGGTAGATGTAACTACTCCGCTGCAATCCAACCTTTCTTATACGGATTCAATCATGAGTCAATTAGAAAGTGAGTTAAAGGCTATTCCCGAGGTACAATATTATACTTCAAATGTAGGAAAAGGGAATCCTCAAATTTATTATAATGTGATCCAGGAAAATGAACATAGCAACTTTGGTGAAATATTTGTGCAGTTGGATCCGGGGGTGAGAGCAGATGAGAAAAAAGAAATTATTGAACAATTGCGTAACCGGTGGACACCCTTTGAAGGAGCTAAGGTAGAAGTCAAAGATTTTCAACAAGGTACTCCTATGGCGGCTCCCGTAGAAGTAAAGCTGCTGGGTGATAATTTGGATACCTTGCGCTCACTGGCGGGCAGGGTGGAGGATATGTTGGATGCAACCGATGGAACTATATATGTCAATAACCCGGTCAAAAATCTTAAATCCGATATCGCGGTAAGCATTGATAAGGCCAAAGCCCAATCCCTGGGGGTTCCTACTATTAACATCAGCCGTGCGGTGCGTACCTCCATAGCCGGTACCCCGGTAGGCACCTTTACAGATCCGGATGAAGATAATAAGGATTATAGCATTGTACTGACAACGGCTCATCCGTCTTATGCCAATCTAACGGTCTTTAATAAGATCTATGTTAATAATATACACGGCGATGCCGTCCCGCTCAACCAAATAGCAAGTCTGAAGCTGGAAAGCTCCCCGGTAAGTATTAAACATTTAAATAAGATACGTACCGTTTCAGTGACCTCATTCGTCAGAAAAGGATTCCTTACGGATGAGGTGAATCAGAACGTAATCCATAAGATGGAACAGTTTAAATTGCCTGCCGGCTACAGTTACCAGATGGGGGGGGAGGTAGAAGGCCGCAGTGCGTCTTTCCACGGGTTTACGAATGTCATCCTGGTAGCTTCCTTTCTGTTTATTGCGGTTCTTTTATTGCAGTTCGGCACCTTTAAGAGTACTTTCATTGTACTATCCGTTATCCCGTTGGGTATTGTAGGCGCTGTCATCGCATTGATGATCACCGGACATACCCTTTCTTTTGTAGCTACCATTGGCCTCATTGCCCTGGCCGGTATAGAAGTGAAAAATACCATATTACAGGTGGATTTCACCAATGAATTGAGGGAACAGGGAATGCCGCTGATAGAGGCCGTTGAAAAGGCTGGCGAGGCTCGCTTCTTACCCATAATTCTAACCACTATGACAGCCATCGGGGGCTTGATCCCTATTGCATTATCCAGCAACCCGTTGATTTCCCCGCTGGCCATCGTGATGATAGGGGGACTGATCAGTTCTACTTTGTTGTCAAGGATCGTTACGCCGGTCATGTACAAGTTAATTCCTCCCCAGATAGGTGGAAAGAAAGAAAGGTAATGGAAACCTCAGCCCCATTTCTTACTTTTGTCGAACAACAATAGTTACGAATATAAGAAAACGTACGTTTATCTTATGGCAGGAAGTATAACTGGTGTATCCTTAAAGCGACTTTCTTAATAGGGATGGGGAGGAAAATTCCGGATTTTCTATTATGGACGGTATGTGTGCTAAATAGGAGGCTGTACCAGTGAATGAAATTTTTCGGAATTATTGTCAAACCTTTAAAACTCTTGAAATGATCAGAACCTTTTCTTTGTTATTATTACTGATCCCGTTTTCTGTTTTTGCTCAGGAAGCCTGGAAGCCCGTAGAAGGGAAAATTATGACTCCGTTTGCGGCCGGGGTGCATCCTGAAAATCCTTTACCGGCATATCCTCGCCCACAAATGGAACGAGATCAATGGAAAAATTTAAACGGTTTATGGGATTATGCGATAGCTTATAAGATGCAGGACCGGGCTCCTCAAGGCTATGATGGCCGGATTTTGGTGCCATTTGCCATTGAATCGGCTTTGTCAGGGGTGGGTAAGACCGTAGGCCCGGACAAGAAACTGTGGTATCATCGCATATTTACCGTTCCGGCAGACTGGAAAGATAAGCATATATTGCTGCATTTTGGAGCTGTAGATTGGGAAACGTCGGTATATATTAATGGCGTACTGGTAGGAACACACCAGGGGGGATATGATGCCTTTACTTTTGATATTTCCCCTTATCTGAAAGAAGGAGGTCCGCAGGATTTAACGGTTAGCGTATGGGATCCAACAGATAAGGGTACACAACCGAGAGGGAAGCAGGTGCAGCATCCCAACGGGATATGGTACACGTCCGTAACGGGGATTTGGCAAACCGTGTGGATAGAGCCGGTGGCGCCCATTCACATTACGGAGGCACGTTATTACCCGGATATTGATCGCGGTATTTGTGATATAAAGATACATACGAATAAAATGGCCCCCGGCATGCAGGTGAAGGCGACCGCTTTTAAAGAAGGGAAAAAAGTAGCGGAAGGAGCGGCAGAAGCAGAAGGAAATATACGACTGAAGTTTGATGATGCACATTTATGGTCGCCGGAGGATCCTTTTTTATACAGTTTGAAATTGGAGCTGATCAGATCCGGAAAACCGGTTGATGAAGTGAATAGTTATATGGGGTTACGTAAGATTTCCGTTGAAAAAGATGCCAATGGTATTCCTCGTATTATGCTCAACAATCATTTTGTATTTCAACTGGGTTTTCTTGATCAGGGTTGGTGGCCGGATGGGCTCTATACCCCACCGACGGATAGTGCTATCTTGTATGATCTGAAGATGACAAAAGCTTTTGGCTATAATCTGCTGCGTAAACATACCAAAGTGGAACCGGCTCGCTGGTATTACCATTGTGACAAAATGGGGATACTGGTATGGCAGGATATGCCTACCGGTGATATGGACGGCCATCCCAAGAACGAGAATGGAGAGATTATCCGCAAGGCCCAATCTGCTTTTCAGTTCCATAAAGAATTAAAAGCAATGATCGATCAGCATTTCAATCATCCGAGTATTGTTCAATGGGTTCCCTTTAATGAGAGCTGGGGGCAATTTAATACTTTAGCAGTAAGCAACTGGATTGAAAAATATGATCCTACCCGTCTGGTAGACGGCCCCAGCGGCTGGATAGATTTTCCGGGAGCCGGTAATGTACAGGATATGCATAAGTATCCGGGACCCGGGATCCCGGAATCTAAAAATGATAACCGTGCTTTGGTCCTGGGTGAATATGGGGGACTGGGGCTTCCGATAGAGGGCCATACCTGGCAAAAAAAGAAAAACTGGGGTTATGTTTCCTATCCATCGAAAGATTCTTTACAACAGGCCTATATTGAACTGATTGATCAATTACCTGCCCTGATCAAGAAGGGACTTTCAGCGGCCGTATATACGCAGCTTACAGATGTGGAAGTGGAAGTCAATGGATTCATGACCTATGACCGGAAAGTGACTAAATTATTGAGTCCCCAAACCGTCCAGGCTAATAAATCGGTATATAAGGTGGCCGTTCAGGAATAAAACAGGGAAAACTACCTACCAAATCTATATTTCTTTGCCTCTCCGAATTTTACTTGATAGATCAGGCGCTTAATTTGCCATCTATTAATCACTCTATAATGAAAATTATCATTTTATTCCATCAACCCTCTCTTAATTGTACTCAGATTTTCAACGATTTTTCCCAACCGCTTCCCCTCCGCCTATCGTTAATCCCTGCGTTTTAAATAATCTGACGGCAGTCCATTATATACGCGAGCCAGCATGGCAATATTCCGGTCATCACCCGTGAGGCGCTCAAC
>CAYZGR010000053.1:0-21533 GCA_964478125.1 uncultured Chitinophagaceae bacterium
TGCCTGCTCGATAATGGACAAAATATTCATAAACAGGATTTTGGCCTGCCGGAAGTATATTTGCCCAAATACAGAATCCGTGATATTAAGGAAATAGAGGGGTTGCTTAAAGTCAATAACTGAAAAATATGACCAATATTCTGGTGTTGATACAATGCCAAGATAAGACTGGTATTGTGGCGGCGCTTTCCCGTGTTCTGGCCGACAATGAGTTGAACATTGTGGTGATGCGTGAATTTGTGGATGTGGAGAATAAGCAGTTCTTTGCCAGGGTTGAATGTGAAGGAGCTGCAGCGGAGCGTATTTCTTTCCTGGAAGAAGAACTGAGGCGGGCGATTGGAGTCCATGCCCGTATAAAGGTTTCGTTGCTCCGGCCCGATAAAAAAGTAGCCATACTTGTAACGAAAGAGTATCATTGTCTGGGAGATATTCTTGTCAGAAATTTTTTTGGCTTACTGGGGGCGGAGGTCTGTTGTGTCATTGGCAACAGAACCCACCTGGCTTCTTTTGTGGAACGATTCTCTATTCCCTTTTTTCATGTGACCCATGAACATCGGTCGAAGCAGGAATTTGAGGCGGCGCTGCTCAAAAAGATAAACGCCTTTGAGCCGGATTATGTGGTTCTGGCCAAATTTATGCGCATTCTCTCGGAAGCATTTGTGGCCCGGTTCCCCAACCGCATCATCAACATTCATCATTCTTTTCTGCCGGCTTTTATAGGGGCCAATCCTTATAGACAAGCCTATAAAAGAGGGGTTAAAATAATCGGCGCCACGGCACACTTCGTGACGGCCGATCTCGACAACGGCCCCATCATTTCCCAGGAGACCTTGCATATTAACCATAATTATGATGCCGCTCAAATGCGTGTTGCGGGGCAGGAGATCGAACGAAATGTGCTCAATAAGGCTTTGGGACTGGTTTTGAAAGATAAGGTCTTTGTGACCGGAAACAAGACGGTTATATTTGAATAAGCCGGTTTCGCGGCCGGGGTCTGTTGAAAGGGAAATTTATTCTTATTTGATTTTAAACAATTGATAAAATGAGCGAAAAGATCTGGCTTTCTTCTCCGCATATGGGAGGAAAGGAGTTATCATACATTCATGAAGCCTTTGATCAAAACTGGGTGGCGCCGCTGGGGCCGAATGTCAATGCCTTTGAAACGGAGCTGGAGCGCTTTTTGGGCAGGGAGGTGCGGGTGGCTGCACTTTCCGCGGGAACGGCGGCTTTACATCTGGCTTTGATCGAATGCGGGGTCGGACAGGGGGATTGCGTCATCTGCCAGTCTATGACCTTTTCCGCTTCGGCTAATCCCATCGTGTATCAGGGAGCAACCCCCGTTTTTGTGGACAGCGAGGCGGACAGCTGGAACCTGAGCCCGGAACACCTGGAACAGGCCATTAAAGCGCAAAGTGCAAAAGGACAGAAGCCCAAAGCGATCATCGCGGTTCACCTGTATGGCATGCCCTTTAAGATCAATGAGGTCCTGGCGGTGGCGCAACAATATGATATTCCCGTTATTGAAGATGCCGCGGAGGCCCTGGGTTCCACATACAGAGGCGTAGCCTGCGGTACATTCGGGCGCTTCGGTATCCTCTCATTCAATGGGAACAAGATCATTACCACCTCCGGAGGAGGAGCGCTGGTATGTCATTCGGAAGCCGATAAAAAGAAGGCGGTTTTCCTCTCCACGCAGGCGCGGGATGAGGCGCCGCATTATCAGCATTCCCATATCGGGTACAACTATCGTATGAGCAATATATGCGCGGGTATTGGCCGCGGGCAGATGGAAGTGCTGGAGGAGCGGGTGCGGCAGCGCCGTATAAATTATGAACGTTATGCGAAGGCTCTGGGTATCTTTCAGGGAATTACTTTTCTGCCGGAGCCGGAAGGATCTTACAGCAACCGCTGGTTGACGACCGTGCTCGTGGACCCGCGGCAAACCGGCGGTATAAACAGGGAAGCGCTGCGCCTGGCGTTGGCGGCGGAAAATATTGAATCCCGCCCGCTATGGAAGCCCATGCATTTACAGCCCGTATTCAACGGAGCTCCTTATTATGGAAATGGCGTAAGCGACCGTTTGTTCGATGAGGGCCTCTGCCTGCCTTCCGGCAGTAATATGACGGAGGAGGCCCAACAAAGGGTAATAGCAAAAATAAAAAAAGTACTGCAATCAAAAATTATATAGCCTTGTTCGCGTTCTCTGATAGGCGTTCCCCTGATCCTTCATAATTTTGCCTTTATGAATATAAACCATTTAGAAACGGCTGTTCAGGCAGCAGTAAAAGCCGGTGAGGCGATCCTGGAAGTGTATGCCCGGGATTTTGACGTGGAATTCAAGAGCGACCGCTCTCCTTTGACGGAGGCGGATAAGCGTTCTAATGAAGTGATACTGGATGCTTTAATACCTACGGGTATTCCCGTGATCAGCGAGGAGGCCCGGGCGATGGATTATAAAGAGCGTGCCGGCTGGGACCTTTGCTGGATCGTGGACCCGCTGGATGGCACCAAGGAGTTTATTAAACGCAATGGGGAATTCACTGTAAATATTGCTTTGGTAGAAAAAGGATCTCCGGTAATCGGTGTGGTATATGTGCCGGTCAAGCGGGACATGTACTTTGGCTCAAAAAAGACGGGCAGCGGTAAATTTCCAATCCGGGAGGGCGGTCCGCTCCATTTGGGGGCTATACTTTTACATGCAGAGAAGTTTACGAAGGCGATGATACCCGGGAAGTATACGGTTATCGCCAGCCGTTCACACCTTTCCCCGGAAACAGAAAAATTTATTGCGGAAAAACGACAAGAGCATGGGGAAGTGGAAAAGATCAGCGCGGGGAGTTCCCTGAAACTGTGCCTGGTAGCGGAAGGGAAGGCCAATGTCTACCCCCGGCCGGCTCCTACAATGGAATGGGATACCGCCGCGGGACATGCGGTGGCCCAATATGCGGGATGTAAGGTTTACGATTTTCATTCGAAAGAAGAATTGAGATACAATAAACAGGATTTGCATAACCCCTGGTTCATTGTGGAAAAGTGAGGGTTTTTCCCCGGAAATATTTTTGTTCTAGACGGTTTACGGATATATAGTGTAATGTTTCATTTTTCTCTTCCTGTTCAGCAATATATTGTTTTTACGGTGACCCTCCTGCTCGTCATTTCTCTTTTCTTTGAGAAAGTAAAACCGGCGGCCGTATTCTTTGGCTCTGCCCTTATTTTTGTTCTTTTGGGGATCGTTTCCATAACCGATTTTCTACTTTGTTTCACCAATGAATCTATCTTATCTATTTTCCTGCTGATTTTTATTACGGCGGGTATTAAGGAACATTTTAACCTCATAGGCTGGATTGACAGGGCTTTTCGTAAAGTTACCCATCCGCGGAGCTTTCTGCTGAGGATGTCGGCGGGAGTAGCGGCCATTTCTGCTTTTATAAATAACACGCCTCTGGTGGCCTTAATGATCCCCTATGTGTACCAATGGGCCAGGAAACACAAAGTCTCCCCTTCCCGGCTGTTAATGTCTTTGTCTTTTGCGGCCATATTGGGAGGGATGATCACGCTTATCGGGACGTCCACCAATCTGGTACTGAACGGTTTGATCACCTCCAAGGGCGATCCGGGCCTGCAGTATACCGACTTTCTTTTTCCCGGTTTGCTGGTAACGCTTGCGGGCATCCTGTTTATGTATTTTATAGGCTACAGGCTTTTCCCTTCCCATTCCGATGTAATGGATGAGCTATCGGCGCAACAGAGAGAATACCTGGTGGAAACAAGAGTGCCTCCCGGCTCTGAACTGATCGGGAAAAACATCCGGGAAGCCCATCTCAGGAACTTAAAAGGGGTTTATTTGTTTGAGATCGTCCGGGAGAAGAAGGTATTGAGCCCCGTGAATCCGGAAGAAATGATCTGCGCTCATGACATTTTATTTTTTGCAGGGGATACGGAGAATATTGCGGATCTGATCCGTAACAACAACGGGCTGATCCTCCCCCAATCGGACGGGATATGGCAGAACGAGAAGAACCTCATCGAAACCGTGGTCCCCGCCAATTCGGAATTGACCGGGAAGACTTTAAAAGGATTGCGTTTTCGGGAACATTACGATGCAGCCGTAGTGGCGGTTCACCGAAACGGAGAGAAGCTGCATGGAAAGATCGGGGAGATCCCCCTAAAAGCGGGCGACCTGTTGTTGATAACGGCCGGGAACCGTTTTCAGGCCATTATTCAACAAAACCATGATCTGTACCCGGTATCCGTTATTAAGCAACCCCAAACAGCCACTCGTTTTCAGAAGCAGGCTTTCGTGTCTATCCTTCTTATTATTCTTGTCCTGTTAATAACAGGAAAGGTCAGTTTATTTCTTGGGCTGCTGTTGATCACTACCGTCATGATTTTAAGCCGGATCCTTACTGTGTCGGAGATCAAACGCCAGCTTGATATAGGTTTAATGGTGATCCTGGCGGCTTCTCTTACTTTTAGCAAAGCGCTGATCGCCACCGGCGCGGCCGAAAAGATTGCGCAGGGTTTTATAAAGGTCTTCAGCGGGGAAGGTCCGGCTGCGCTATTGATCGGTATGTTTATCCTGACTTTGATCTTAACCTCCTTTATTACCAATATAGCCACGATATCCATTGTTTTTCCCATCACCTATGCATTGTGCCATGGTTTAGGGATCAATCCGGTTCCGTTTTACGTGGCGATTGCTTTTGCAGCTTCGGCTTCCTTTCATTCTCCTTTTAGCTATCAGACCAATCTCATGGTATTAGGCCCCGGAAATTACCATTTTAAGGACTTTTTAAAGGCCGGATTGCCGCTGACTGCCATTTATAGTATAACTTGCATCATTTTTATCTTATTTTATTATAATGTATAATACCCGACCCATGAAAGATCAAGATAAACTGCACATTATACCGCACGAACACAAGATCTGTTTGAAAGACCGGAATCGTTTGAACGGGCATCGTTCGCTGGTTGTCTGGTTTACGGGACTTTCCGGTTCGGGGAAATCAACACTGGCTAATATTTTGGAACAACATTTGCACGATAGGGGCATTCGCACTTTCATCCTTGACGGCGATAATGTTCGTAAGGGCCTGAACAAGGATCTGGACTTCTCTGATGCGGGGCGGAAAGAAAATATCCGCCGCATTGGAGAAGTGGCTAAATTGATGGTGAATGCGGGCGTAACGGTTATCGCGGCTTTTGTTTCCCCATTCCGGGAAGACCGCAAGACGTTGCGGGAATTGATCGGAGATGCACATTTTATTGAAGTATTTGTGGATACCCCTTTAGAAGTATGCGAAAAAAGAGACTCCAAAGGCCTTTATCGTAAAGCCAGAAGGGGAGAGATAAAGGATTTTACCGGTATCTCTTCTCCATTTGAAGCGCCGGAGCATCCGGATATCCATATTTTTACCCGTGAAGAGACGCCCGGGGAGTCGCTTGAAAAAATAATTGCTGTAGTAGAACCCAAATTAGAATTAGAATGAATAAATATTATTTAGACCATTTACAGGAATTGGAAGCGGAATCCATTTTTGTGATCCGTGAAGTGGCGGCCCAGTTTGATCATCCGGCGATCCTGTTTTCGGGAGGAAAGGATTCTATTCTCGTTACCCACCTGGCACAGCGGGCCTTCTGGCCTGCCAAAATTCCGATGCCCCTTATTCATGTGGATACCGGGCACAACTTTCCGGAAGCGTTGGCCTTTAGAGACCGGTTAGTGGAAAAACTGGGGGTGCAATTAATTGTGGGTTCGGTACAGGAATCCATTGACAAAGGCCGTGTACAGGAAGAAACGGGGGTGAATGCCAGCAGGAATTCCCTGCAGATCGTAACGCTGTTGGATACGATTGAGGACAATAAGATCGACTGTGCTATTGGAGGGGCGCGCCGGGATGAGGAAAAAGCGCGCGCGAAAGAAAGGTTCTTTTCCCATCGGGATGATTTTGGCCAGTGGGATCCCAAGAACCAGCGGCCTGAACTATGGAATATTTTTAATGGCCGAAAAAGGCTGGGAGAACATTTCCGTGCTTTTCCCATCAGCAACTGGACCGAAATGGATGTCTGGAATTATATCCTGAAGGAAAATATTGAAATTCCTTCCCTGTATTTTGCACATGAAAGAGAAGTGGTCTATCGTCTGGATACCTGGCTGCCGGTTTCCAAATACTTGCAATTAAGAGAAGGAGAAGAAATTGTAAAAAAGAAGATCCGCTTTCGCACGCTGGGAGATATCACCATCACGGGGGGAATTGAATCTGAAGCCGATACATTGGAAAAGATCGTCAATGAGGTGGCGGCTTCCCGTACCACGGAACGAGGCAACAGGGGAGACGACAAACGTTCGGATACGGCTATGGAAGACCGGAAAAAGCAAGGGTATTTTTAAGATGAAAGATAAAAGATGAAAACAAAAGGAGGAGGTAAAAAACTGAAATGGTTTAAACAAAAGATTAGTTGATTTTGCCGCGAATTTATTAGGGAATTCCCGAACAAACAGAATATAAGGTTATAGAATATCAACTTGTCAAAAGTGCCGTTTCCTGCGGGCTCATAAAAAAGAAGCCCGGGCAGGACCATCAAGAGCTGATCCAGACCTGTATCTTTATTCTTTTACTACTCCTTTAACTTTTAAACTGTAAATTTTTATTTTATTAATATGGAACTACTAAGATTCACCACGGCCGGCAGTGTGGATGATGGAAAAAGTACGCTTATCGGCCGGCTGCTCTATGATTCGAAATCTATTTTTCAGGATCAACTGGAGGCGGTAAAACGATCGAGCAAAACCAAAGGCCTGGAGCAGGTGGACCTTTCCTTGCTAACGGATGGTCTACGCGCCGAAAGAGAACAAGGTATAACGATTGACGTGGCTTATCGCTATTTTGCCACTCCCAAACGTAAATTTATTATTGCGGACACCCCGGGCCACATACAATATACCCGGAATATGGTTACAGGCGCCTCTACGGCCAACCTGGCCCTTATCCTGATCGATGCGCGCAACGGGGTGGTAGAACAAACCTGCAGGCATGCTTACATTGCCTCTCTCTTGCAGATACCGCACATTATTATTTGTGTCAATAAGATGGATCTGGTGGATTATGACGAAAAGGTGTTTAACCGGATTGTAGAAGAATTTACCGAGTTTGGCAGCAAGCTGGATGTAAGCGATATTCGTTTTATCCCGATTAGCGCCCTGCTCGGAGATAATGTGGTCAATAAAACCGAGAACATGCCCTGGTACAAAGGAGCTACTTTATTGAATACGCTTGAGACCATTCATGTAGGTAGCGATGAAAACCATATCGACGCGCGTTTTCCCGTGCAGACCGTCATTCGTCCTCATTCGGATGAATATCACGATTACCGCGGATATGCGGGCCAGGTAGCCGGAGGGATATTTCGTCCCGAGGATAAGGTGACGGTCCTGCCGTCGGGATTGAATTCTACCATCAAATCCATAGACACTTTTCATGGCCCTGTTAAAGAGGCATTTCCGACTATGTCGGTTTCTATAACCCTGGCCGATGATATTGACATCAGCCGGGGAGATATGATCGTCAGGCAAAACAATCAGCCGGAGGTGAGCCAGGACATAGATTGTATGATGTGCTGGTTAAATCCCCGGGGACCGCAGCCCCGGGCCAAATATTTTTTGCGGCATACCAGCCGGGAAGTGCGTGCGGTGATGAAGGAGATCTATTACAAAATGAATATTAATACGCTACAACGAATGGAAGAGGATAAAACCATCGGGATGAATGATATTTTTAAAGTTTGCCTGCGTACCACGCAACCGCTTATGTATGACGCGTATCGCAAAAACAGGAATACCGGTTCCCTGATCCTGATTGATGAAAATACGAATGAGACGGTGGCCGCGGGGATGATCGTGTAGCTCAGAAGTCTTATATTTGTTGATGTAAACGCAAATTAAATCAACGGGGATATGAATACATCTTTTGTAAACCGTATAGGGAAAGAATTGGAGGAGATTCGTGCATCAGGACTTTATAAGACGGAACGAATTATTGCGTCTCCGCAGGGGGCGGAAATTGAGGTGGGAGGCCGTACCGTTATCAATTTTTGCGCAAACAACTATCTGGGCCTCTCTTCTCATCCCAAAGTATTGGAAGCGGCAAAAAAAACCATAGATGAAAGGGGATATGGATTGAGCAGTGTTCGTTTTATCTGTGGGACACAGGACATTCATCGCGAATTGGAACAGAAGATCTCCCGATTTTTAGGAACAGAAGATACCATTTTGTACGCGGCCTGCTTTGATGCCAATGGGGGCGTGTTTGAACCGCTCTTGAATAAGGAAGATGCCATTGTTTCCGATGCATTAAACCATGCTTCCATCATTGACGGCGTACGTTTATGCAAGGCGCAGCGGTTTCGCTACAGGAATAATGATATGGCCGACCTTGAAAAGCAGCTGCAGGCGGCTAAGGAGGCCCGTACCCGGTTGATCGTAACGGATGGTACCTTTAGTATGGATGGCACCATTGCCCGGCTGGACAAGATCGTGGAGCTGGCAGAAAAATATGATGCCGTAGTCCTGGTGGATGACAGCCATAGCACGGGATTTATCGGAAAAACCGGGCGCGGGTCTCATGAATATCGTGGTGTGATGGGACGGATTGATCTTATTACCGGAACCCTGGGTAAGGCGCTTGGAGGAGGCTCCGGCGGTTTTACCAGTGGGAAAAAAGCAGTGATAGATATGCTGCGGCAGCGCTCCCGCCCTTACTTGTTTTCCAATACGCTAGCGCCCGCTGTTGTAGGGGCCTCTATAGCGGTTCTGGATCTCTTGAGCGAAACGACCGCCCTGAGAGACAGATTGGCGAAGAATACAAAATATTTCCGGGAGGAAATGACGAAGGCTGGTTTTGATATCAAACCCGGCGAACATCCTATTGTGCCGGTGATGTTGCATGATGCCGTATTATCACAGAAAATGGCGGATCGCTTACTGGATGAAGGGATTTACGTGATCGGATTCTTTTATCCTGTCGTTCCTGAGGGAGAAGCCCGGATCAGGGTGCAGGTGAGTGCGGCTCATGAGAAGCAACACCTGGATAAAGCCATTGCCGCATTTGCCCGGATCGGGAAAGAAATGGGAGTAATTTAGTGAATGGCCAATGGTTAATGGTTAATGGTCGATTGTTAATGCGCAGCGGTTAATACTTAATGGGTTTGGATTAATAGTACATCCATCTGCGAACCGTAAATTGTGAACTGTAAAGGCCTTATTCCGCATAGGCTTCCACCTCCCGCACCTCGGGTACCATGCGTTTCATCATGGCCTCTATTCCTGCTTTCAGGGTGATCATAGAAGAGGGACAACCGGAGCAGGCTCCTTGTAAGGTGACAAAGAGTTTTCCACGGTTGTATTTTTTAAAACGGATGGCGCCGCCGTCCATTTCAACGGCAGGTTTGACATAACTTTCCAATATCTCTTTGATCCGTTTGACCACGTCGCTATCGTCTGTTTGCACATCCTCCCAGGCCGGCTGGATCTGCGGCAGCGCTTCTTCATCTATGACAGGGCGTCCTTCTTCCAGATAATCTTGCAGAAATGTTCTGATCATGGGGATCACGTCTTCCCATTCCGTTTCTTCGGATTTGGTGAGCGTGACGAAATTGCTCGCAATAAAAACGCCTCGGATGAAGGGAAAGGTGAAGAGCTCGGCTGCCAATGGGGAAGCGGTAGCGTCTGCCTCTTCGGGGAAATCTGCACTTTTTCCGGGATAGAGAAGTTTACTGACCACAAACTTCATCGTTTCCGGATTGGGCGTTGCCTCCGTATAGATGCTGATAACCGGATTTCCAGTCTTCATCATGATAAATTAATTTGTTACGCAAAGGTAAACAATTTACCTTGGATGCGGGAAGTTAAGGAAATTTTTACGTATTTGGAAAAAGTAATTTCCAATTCGCTCATGATCCTTTTCTCCCATGAAATTAAATCCTGAGCTATGATAGAAAAAAGAACTTTACACCTGAGGAAACGCATTGCATTGATTGCACACGACAACAAAAAACAGGAACTCATTACCTGGGTGAGGCATAATAAAGAGGTCTTAAGCCGGCATATACTCTATGGCACCGGCACTACGGGCAGACTGGTGGAAACCTCCACGGGGCTGGAGGTCAACAAATTGCGTAGCGGCCCTATGGGCGGTGATCTGCAAATAGGCTCCCTGATAGCGGATAATGAGATCGGGGTAGTGATCTTCTTTTGGGACCCCATGGAAGCCCAGCCCCATGATCCGGATATTAAAGCCCTGTTGCGCATTTGTGTGGTATGGAACATCCCCGTGGCCTGCGACCGCTCTACGGCAGATTTTATCATTACTTCTCCTCTCTTTCAAGAGGAATACGAGTTAAAAATGACGGATTATAGCAAATATATGAACCGGAATATACCTACATGGGAAGATGACAACGGCGGGAACAGGCAGGGTCGGTAGCATCTGGCTGAATCCTAAAAACCCTTTTGGCGGCCCATCGTTAATTTTTTCCTAAAAAAGAAGGAGTTTTTCAACTCCACAATCTGTAGCTGTTACATTTGTAACGGATATTTAAGTCAATAGATCCGTATGTTGCGATTTGAACATAGTTCGTTTTTATATCTGCTTTTTCTGCTCATCCTGATCGGACTGGTATTTATTGCCGTGCTGGCATGGAAACGGCGTGCGATCCGTAAGATGGGAGACAAGGATCTGGTAGCAGAGTTGTTTACCGGTTATTCCAGGCGCCTTTTTAACTTAAAGTTTTGGTTGCTTTTCCTGGGCTTTGCTTTTATCGCGCTCGGTGCGGCTAACCTGCAATTGGGAGATACCCTGCAGAAAGTTACCAAGAAAGGGGTGGATGTCATGATAGCCCTGGACGTGAGCAACAGCATGCTTGCCGAGGATATTCAGCCCGACCGGCTGACGCGTGCGAAGCAACTGGTCTCCAGATTGCTGACCAAGATCCCGAACGACCGGGTCGGGTTGGTAGTATTTGCAGGAAATGCCTATTTGCAAATGCCGTTAACGGTAGATTTTAGCGCTGCAAAGATGTACCTGAGCACCGCGGATCCCGGAATGGCGCCTACCCAGGGGACTGCTTTTGACAAGGCTATCGCCAGCTGTGAAAAAGCGTTTGACCAAAAAGAACATCAACATAAGGCCGTTATTCTTATTTCTGATGGGGAAGACTGGAGTGAGGAAGGAATACAGGCGGCCAAAAACGCGCATAAAGAAGGGGTGGTCATTAATACCGTAGGAGTGGGTACGGTGAAAGGAGCTCCTATCAGGGACCCTAAAACAGGAGATTACAAGAAAGACGAAAAGGGGAATCTGATCCTGACCAAGTTAAATCCAAAAATACTCCGGGCGATCGCAGCGGCCGGTAACGGCATCTACCAACATCTGGATCAGACGGATAAGGCCGTATCGGCCTTGACCCAGGAGTTGAATACGATGAAGAAAAAGGAGTATGGCGAAAATATTTTCGCAGATTATAAAAGTTATTTTCAGTATTTTATTGCATTGGGACTGTTGTTGATCGTGATAGAATTCTTTTTGCCTGAAACCGTCAGGAAGCGGGAGGAGGCTGCAACAGGATGATCCTGTTACGATAACGTGGCGGCCCAAGGGTGTAGAACTAAAATATTTCAGAAATGGTTTTTAAATTAAGAGTTGTTCCTGCCCATTCTGTTTTGAAAAGGATATTGGGCCTTATGGTCGTTTTATGCTTTTTGATCAAAGCTCCGGAGGCGGCGGCGCAATCTCCCAATCATCTTTTACGAAAAGGGAATAAGCTTTATCGAAATCAGAATTATGCCGATGCGGAAGCCAATTACAAAAAGGCGTTGTCAAAGGATTCCAGTTCCGCTACCGGGATGTTTAACCTCGGGAATGCCCTTTACCATCAACAGCGGTACAAAGAAGCAGCCGAAAAGTATGCGGAAAGCGTAAAAGATGAAAAGTCTGATAAAACGGGGATTGCCGCCTCAAATTATAACATCGGCAATACCTATATGCAAAATAAAGAGTGGCAAAAAGCAATTGATTCCTATAAAAAAAGCCTTATGGCCAATCCGGAAGATAATGAGGCCCGCTATAATCTGGCGTATGCCCGGGCCATGCTGAAAAAGAATAAAGGAGGGGGCGGCAAGAATAATAAGGATAAGAATAAGAACAAGCAGAAGAATCAAAAACAAAATAAGAACAATCAACAGAATCAGGATAAGAACAAACAGGACAAAAATAATAAGAAGGACCAAAAGCAGGATCAGCCACAGGATCAGAAGAAGGATCAGAAGCAGAAACAGCCTCAGCCGCGTCCCGGGGAGATGAATAAACAACGTGCGGATCAGTTGCTGAATGCAGCTGCACAGCAGGAGAAAAAAATTCAGGAGAAAAAGGATAAGAAAAAGAAGGGAGTCAAAGTTTATAAAGGCAAGGACTGGTGAGCAGGACCCTGTCTTTCTTTATTGATCAGCCTGTCCCCTTCCAGTACGGGTAAAGAGGGAGCAACGTCTTGTGTAAAACAGTAATCAATATCTTTCCGTACTCCTAATCTTCCGAGGCGATGATAGTGAGAGGTTTTTTTAACGATCTGCATCAGGTCATTTTGATATTGCACATACATATTTTCCGCAATGAATGTGGTATCCCTGTTGCTGCAAAAAGAGCCTTTGGTGCGGCTAATAACGGCTCCGGCGAAAAGCAGGTCTTCAATATTTATGTGGTCTTTCCATCCGGCACAGGCCAAAATAACCGGACCATTCTGATGAACCAGGTATTCACAAACGGATGACAGGTTGGGGAAAGAACCGGTGATAATGGTGCGGGCGTCCAGTGCTTTATGGAGAAGTCTGGTTCCGTTGGTTGTGGTCAGGACAATGGTTTGATCCCTGACCAGATCGGCGGGGAAGTCAAAAGGGGAATTTCCGTATTGTAAACCGGGAGCGATCCGGCCGTCCCGCTCTCCTGCCGTGAGGGCGCCCTGTTCTGCTCCTATACGGGCACATTCTGCGACAGAGGCCACGGGAATAACGGCAGAGGCCCCGTTATACAATGCGGTGGCAATGGTGGAGGTGGCCCGCAGTACGTCAATGATAACGACCACGCTTTCTTTAATATTGGCAAGATGTAACAGAGCCGGCGAAGGGCATACTTCCAGTTGAGGCTTGGGTAATTGATGATTCATATCCTGATGAACTTCAAAGCGCAGCGAAGATAGGATATTCTTCCGTTTTAGAGTTGATCCTGGTCGGCAGCAATGTTGTGTTTCGAACTTTCTTCCTGGAGCAGCTCCTGGTCCAGCTGCTCGTAGTTGGAATTATTGCTTTTGAATTCCGATACGATCCGCTTCATATATTTTACTACTTCCCAGCCATGTCCCTCCCGGGCCAGTAGCAGAAGTTCCTGCATCTGTGTCTTGACTTTTTTGAAAGGATATCTGCGAACTTTGGCCACCATGATCTTGGGATGGTGGGTATTAATGGTATTCTCCTCATTGGCCAGAAGCTCCTCATAAAGCTTCTCTCCCGGGCGCAAACCGGTGTATTCAATTTTAATATCCACATCCGGTGTCAGGCCTGAAAGTTGTATCATCTTCCGGGCCATATCTGAAATTTTTACCGGCGTTCCCATATCGAAAACAAATATTTCCCCGCCTTTTCCCATGATTGCCGCTTCCAGTACCAGCTGACAGGCCTCCGGAATCGTCATAAAATAACGGACTACATCCTTATGGGTGACTGTGACAGGTCCTCCCTCCTTGATCTGTCTTGAAAATAACGGGACGACAGAGCCATTGGAACCCAGGACATTTCCAAAACGGGTGGTGATAAAAGAGGTGGTTTTTTGAGTACCGTTAGCGGCATCCGACTGATGCAGATAATTGTGATAGGATTGCGTAAAGATCTCCGCTATTCGTTTGGAAGCGCCCATCACATTGGTGGGGTTAACGGCTTTGTCGGTAGAGATCATTACAAACTTTTCTACCTGGAACTTTACCGATAATTCCGCCAGAATAATGGTACTCTGTACATTATTGATAATGGCCATTTCGGGACAACGTTCCATCATCGGTACATGCTTATAAGCCGCGGCATGCAATACCCATTTTGGCCGGTGCTTACGAAACATCTTTTCCATTTGTCCTCTCTCACGCGTATCTGCCAGATAACACACTATTTCGGAGAAAGGAAATAAGTTTTTAGTTTCCAGCCATAGCTCATGCAGCGGACTTTCTGCCTGATCGCACAAGACTACTTTTTGCGGCTGATGTTTTCCTACCTGCCGTACCAGTTCACTTCCGATGGAGCCTGCCGCACCCGTAATGAGTAAAACTTTCCCTCTGATCTGGTTCTTGACCTGTTTATTGTGTATGTTGATAAGGTCCCTGTTGAGCAGGTCTTCTATCCGGACATCCCTTATACGTCTTACTTGCAGATCATCCTGCAGCCATTCAAAAACCGGGGGAATATGGCGTACTTTTACTTTGTGTTTTAAGCACCAGGTGATCAATTGGTCCCGTTTGTCCGTGTCTCCTCCGCCTTCGGATATGATAAGTTGGCGGATGCGGCTTCTCTTGTTAAGGCGGCTTAATTCTCCCGCTCTCAATGGTAAAATGGGGATGCCCTGCAATTCTTTCTTCCACAGGCGGGGATTGCCATCCAGAAAAGCGATCACATTTATTCTTTCCCCGTTATTTTTGTTCCTTTTTGACCTTTGAAGCGCCTCCAGGGTAATCAAACCGGCTTCATTGGCTCCCATAATGACTACATTCGTGAATTGTAACCCTCCTCTGGAAAGAAATTCGAAGAAAACTTTTATTACAAGGCGATAACCAAAAAGGATAATGGAGGCGGCAAATAAATAAATAAGCGCAATAGAGGCGGGCAGGATCAATTCCCAATTCAGTATCCGGGCTACAAGATTCCAGCAGAACAGAATAATGGTGCAAAGAAGTGTAGCGCTTAATACTTTTCTTGCATCTTCAAGGCTCGTTTGCCTGATAATGCCCGAAAATGTTTTTAAACCGTAGAAACAAACCAGGTTGATAACGAGTACGATGCCCAAAAATTCATAGAACGGATGTTGTCCGATACGAACCAGATCAAAATTAAAGCGCAGGAGGAAGGCGATCCATACGGCAAATGCAGAACAGGCTAAGTCAAGAGCTAATACAAACCAGCGGGGCAGGCTGCGTATATTCAATAAATATTTCTTCAAAGAAGTAATGGATGTGGGCATCTTTTATGTAATTAAAATCTAATAAAAACAAATGACAATTCCATCCCCCTCTTTAACTAACGGCACTGAAGGTACTCAGTATACGTACGGTTAAAGATGAGTGAAAATCATCGTACCCTCATGACCGCAAAGGTACGACTAAATAAGCTTATGGTATTTTTTTTAATAGAACTATGCTGTCTTTTATTAGTCATATCATTGATTTGCATCAATTTGCGTTCCAAAATTTTTTTTGGAGTGAAGAACTTTCTTTAATTTACATTCAGTAAACACATATATTATGGAAGCTACAAATGATCCTATGATAAAGGGCGGCGCTTTCCTGGTCGAGGATGCGCCCGCAGAATCTATTTTTATCCCTGAGTCTTTTTCCGATGAACAGCACATGATCAAAGAAATGTGTGAAGCCTTTATTGAATCGGAGGTGCGGCCGGTTCTGAAGGAGATTGATCAGCAAAAACCCGGTCTGATGGAATCTTTATTGGATAAAAGTGGAGAACAGGGGCTGCTGGGAGCGGCCTTCCCCGAGAAATATGGCGGATTGGATAAAGATTTTGTCACCGCCACACTTATAAATGAAGCCCTGGGGAGCGGTCATTCCTATTCTGTGGCCATGGCGGCACATACGGGTATCGGTTCTCTTCCGGTACTTTATTTTGGAACGGAGGAGCAGAAGGAAAAGTATTTGCCAAAGTTGGCGACCGGAGAGCTCAAGGCTTCGTATGCACTTTCTGAACCCGATGCGGGATCGGATGCCCTGAGCGCCCACACAACGGCAACGCTTACGGAGGATGGGAAATATTATTTACTCCATGGCCAGAAATGCTGGATCACCAATTCGGGCTTTGCCGACCTGTTTACCGTTTTTGCTAAAATAGACGGGAAGGATTTCACGGCATTCCTGGTTGAAAAAGGAACTTCGGGAATGACCCTGGGGGAAGAAGAGCATAAAATGGGTATCAAAGGGTCCTCCACCCGGCAGGTATTTTTTGAAAATGCCAAAATTCCCGTAGAGAATCTTTTAGGAGTACAAGGGAAAGGACATAAGATAGCCTTTAATATCTTGAATATAGGGCGGTTGAAGTTATGCGCCGCGGCGCTTGGAGGCGCTAAAAGTACGGCCGGCCTCAGCATTCGTTATGCAGTAGACCGCCGGCAATTCGGACAGCCGATAGCAAGCTTTGGCGCTGTCAAATACAAACTCGCGGAGCAGGCTATACGGATATATGTTTCAGAATCAGCGTTATACCGCACTGCAGCTTCCATTCATGCTTTAGAACAAAAATTATTGGAGGAAGGGAAGCCCTTTCAGGAAGCCGCTATGCAGTCGGCGGAGGAATATGCTGTGGAATGTGCTATATTGAAGGTGGCAGGTAGCGAAATGTTGGATTACGTGGTAGATGAAGCGGTTCAGATTCATGGTGGAAACGGATTTATTGATGATTACGAGGTGTCGCAGTCCTATAGGGATTCCCGTGTCAACCGGATTTTTGAGGGGACCAATGAGATCAACCGCCTGCTTATCCCCGGTATGATGTTGAAAAGAGCCTTAAAGGGCCGGCTGGATTTGATGACGCCGGCGAAAGCGGTTCAAAAAGAGTTGATGTCCATTCCGGACTTTTCAACAGATGAGGAAGGAGCGGCCTATTCGGATGAGAAGCGCCAGATTGGCCTCCTCAAGAAGGCCATACTGATGATTGCAGGCGCCGCCACCCAGCAACTGGCTGACAAGTTGGAACAAGAGCAAGAGCTCCTTATGAATTTAGCCGATATGCTGATCGAACTCTATCTCGCGGAAAGCACTTTATTGCGGGTGATGAAAATCGGAAACGATCCGATTGCCGCTGACAAGCTCCGGGTTAATTTATCTGATACGGTTTCGAGGTTTTCCCATTATGGCAGGGATGCCATTAACGCTTTTTCCGAGGGCGATGAGCAGCGGATGCTGCTGATGGGCCTGAAGCGATTTACCAAACCGGTTCCTTCTCTTTTAACATTTAATACGGTAGCGGCCCGCCGGCGCATTGCCGATAATTTGATAGCTTTGCATTAGCTTACGCTTTTTAGATAGCTTTGCCCCAAATAAAACGTAGACCATTATGCCGGAAGATATCGCATTATTGATGAAAAAGCCCCGCCGGTTTTTGCCGGAAGATTTTAAGGTGACCACCTGGGAGGCTTTAGAACCCTACTTTAGAAAACTCCGGGAACGGGAAATTGATTCGGTTGCAGCGTTGGAGCAATGGCTTCGCGATGGCAGTGAATTGGAAGCGGTGGTGAGTGAGGATGCCTGCTGGCGGCAGATTAAAATGACTTGTGATACTACAAACCCGAAACTGCAGGAAGCCTTTAATTATTTTTGTACGGATATCCAGCCGCATCTTCAACCGGTCATTCACGAACTGAATAAGAAACTGCTGGATTGCCCTTATACGAAAGAATTAGACCAGGAGCGCTATTTTACTTATTTGCGCTCGGTCGCGAGTGCCGTTAAGTTGTTCAATGAGAAAAACATTCCCCTGTTTTCCGAGCTCAGCATCATGCAACAACAATACGGGCAGATCACCGGCGCCATGACGATAAAGATAAAGGATAAGGAATATACCCTTCAGCAGGCTGCAAAATTTTATGAGAGCAGCGACAGGGCGCTGCGGGAAGAGGTTTTTCGTAAGACGGCAGAACGCCGGATGCAGGATCGCCGGAAATTGGATGATCTGTATACCAAACTGGTTCATAAACGTGATCAGGTAGCGCGCAATGCAGGCTTTGCTAACTATCGGGATTATAAGTTTGAAGAACTGGGCCGCTTTGATTATACCAAAGAAGATTGTTTTGATTTTCACCGGGCAGTTCAGCAACAAGTCGTCCCTCTGGTAAGCGAAATATTGAAACGAAAAAAAGAGAAATTAAAGCTGGATAACCTGCGTCCCTGGGATACGGAGGCCGAACCGGAAGGCGTGAAACCGCTGGAACCTTTCCAAACCGGCAGCGAATTGTTATCAAAAGCCAAGTTGTGTTTTAATAAGCTGCGTCCTTCTTTTGGCGAATACCTGGAGCGGATGGAACGGTTGGGCCGGCTGGACCTGGAAAGCCGGAAGGGGAAGGCTCCGGGAGGATACAACTGTCCCCTTGCGGAGACGGGTGCGCCTTTTATCTTCATGAATGCCGCCGGGCAGATGAAGGATGTAACGACCATCGTGCATGAAGGAGGGCATGCCATACAAGCCTTCCTGACTCATGACCTGGAATTGGGCGCCTTCAAGGAGTATCCCATGGAAATTGCGGAAGTGGCTTCCATGAGCATGGAATTGTTCACGATGGATTATTGGGATGTATTTTTTGATGATCCGGCAGAACTAAAAAGAGCCAAACTCCAACAACTCGAAAGGGTGATTACCATATTCCCCTGGATTGCTACCATTGACAAATTCCAACACTGGATCTACCTGCATCCCGGACATACCGTAGAAGAAAGAACTACTGCATGGAAGAGGATACAAGAAGAATTTTCTCCCGCTGTGGTAGATTGGTCCGGTTTTGAGGATTACCATTCCTGCAGCTGGCAGCGTCAACTGCATTTGTACGAAGTTCCTTTTTATTATATTGAATATGGCATTGCGCAACTTGGGGCTATCGGGATGTGGAAACAATTTAGAGAAAACAAACAAAAAGCGCTCGACCATTATGTAAAAGCTTTAAGCCTGGGTTATACCGTTCCTCTAAAAACGCTTTACAGAACAGCAGGTATTTCTTTTGATTTTTCTCCTGCGTATGTGGAAGGGCTGGTGCATTTTGTTTATGAAGAGATGGAGCAGCTGATTTGAGGGTTCTTGCATTGACGATAGACCCTTCAATAAATTGGTAAACCTGCCAAATTGGTCCGCCTCAAACCCTAATTGCTCTTTTAAAGATTTTTAGTTTATCCGTTCCGCTTAAAAATCCGCAACATTTTTTTTCGGTTTCCGTTACGATTTCCGTTCCTCCATTATATCTTTAATTCTACTGAAATAGGTCTTTTATAGCGCTTTAATATCTTTTGCAAGGAGTGACAGACCCTTATTAAATTGATGTCCTCCATTGGCAATTATACGAATAGTGGCTTGTGGCAGACTATGGGCATAAAATTCGAGTTGGTCCAGGGAAACGATTTCATCATCTTTGCATTGGTAGAAGAAAATAGGGATGTTTTCCGGTATTGTATTGCTAAAGTCTTTTTGCAATTTAAGTCCTTGTTTCCAATCTTCATCGCCGCTCCAATATGGTGTAGCCATGAGAAAAAGTCCTGCTATACTTTTTTCAACCCGGTTCTCGGATAAATATTTCAATAGCATTGAAGCTCCCAAAGAATGTCCTACAAGAATAACTTTATCCTTTCCCAATGAGATCTCTTTGTTTATTTTCGTAAGCCATCCGAAATCCGGCAAATTTTCATCGGAAGGCATTTTGGGATAATGAACCCGATACTTTTCTCCCAACCCGGTTTGCAAAGAGGCTGCTAATTTTTCGTCGGCTTCATAACCGCCTTCACCGCCGCCGTGTATAAAAATTAAAAAATTACTCATATCCTGAATCCAAAATTATGCATGTTCGTTTATTTGAGACGTGCCGGTCTGCAATGGCAGCTAACGGCCGGCATATTGGCGTTCGGGCGGGCTTTTTACCCCAAATTTTAATCGAAGCACCAATGTTCAAATATACTAAAATCTTTCAATCGAAGACGTTTACCCCGCCTGACGCCAATCAAAATGTTTGTTGGCAGCTGGCTTTCTATTGTTCAAGTATATTTTGCACAAAACTTAGCCATTTCCAATGAGGTATGCTTTTGTCAATGTAATAATCGGGCATTATCCCTTTTCCGTCAATAGCCATATCAGGTATTCTATAACTCTTTGTAAGTGCATACGTAAGTTTATATTGTCCATTAGGGGATTCCACGGAATATAAATTAGATATATCTAATGCTCCAAATGTTGTTGTGCCGAATATCTTAACCTTTTTACTTTCTTGTGCTGCCAATAAGAATTGCTCTGTTGTACTGGCACAATTCTGGTTGATTATAATAGCCACATTTTGTGGGTTTGGGTAAATGGTATCCATTTTTACAACCGTCACTTTTTCTCCGCTGTCGGGGTTCACAAATTCTCCGAGATTGGCGTTTAACCTTTTTAAAGTCGCTTTCATCTCAATTATATCGTTTTCCGAAAAATATCCGTTTTTATTTTTAATGAATTTCTCCATTCGCTTATTATTTAAGGGGGTAGATAAGTATGCTACATTCATAACACGAATGGGATTGGTATAAAGTAGCGGAATGATTTTTTGATAACTGCGATCTGACCCGCCACCGTTATTTCTGACATCAATGATTAAGTTTTTGGTGCTTGTCAATAAATCCATATTTGCAACAATCAAACTGTCAATAATTTCCCTTTGTGACATACGAAATGAGGGGGTTCTAAGCAAAATAGTATTATTGGATAATTCTCGAATAAATGGTATCCTTGTTGTCATTTCCTTATTGTACAAAGCGAGTGTGTCATTTTTAAATTGGAATTTATTATAAATCCTATCAAGATAAAAGCCGTTTATCCTAAGCCTGTTTTTAGTAATTATTTGTACCTTATTAAAATTTTCGGCAGTATGATTACCCATATAATACACGCCCGAACTGTCTGGATTGATTCCGAGTTTTATTTGATTAGGTCTCCATCCACTCACAGTTGATTCTAAAATAAATCCTTTATAACTATCACCTTTTTTGATAATTCCAATCTTATAGGGCGTGCCCAACATCCAAATACCTTCAAATAAAGAAACATTTCTATCTGACGATAATTGTTTTCTAAGTTGGGTTTCAGAAATTGGAATAGTGGGCCAATTTTTATAGGCATTTGTGTCTTTTGGTTCTTTATTTTCTGCGCTATATAAGATTTGAAATGCTAAATGACCTTTTCTAAAAAAATGCAACCATTTTCGTATTGTTTCTGCACATAGCTTTTTTGTCGAATCTAACTTTATTTCTTTTGAAATAGAGTCATTAAGCAATTTGTAGGCTGTTTTCCCTTTTAATCCAAGTTCATATTTAAATCCCGCATCATTGTTCTCAAATGTTTTTTTTACCCATTGAAATGTTTTTTCACAATTACATTTTTGTTGTGCCAATAAATAAATAGGGCTTAATAAAATTATCCAAAGTAAAATGGTCTTTTTAATCATTAATTCTTATGTTGTTTATTCGTTGTAGGTTCTTTGTAGCTTGCTGCCAAC
>CAYZGR010000054.1:0-20724 GCA_964478125.1 uncultured Chitinophagaceae bacterium
AGGACTAAATAAATATTTTAAGCGGCTAACATTTAAATGATATTCTTCATTCCTTTGGATATATAATATTATAGTTGGAAGCGTTCCCATCCACTTTTTTAGCTTACTATTATATTCCTTTATCCCTGTAAGATCCATATGGTAAATCCCCTCATGGGGAACAGTTGCTTTAAATATAAATTTGTCCGGTCGCCTTATAGTATCGGTACCATATAAAGAATTATGCTTGCCATATAGCTTTAGAATTATATGGTCGAATTTGAACCTATTCGTATCAATCGGCACAATAGTTCCTGATAACATAAAGTCTACAGATGAATGACATCCTGCAAACAAAAAAGTAACTAAAAATATACAACCGATTATTTTTACAAATTTCATATAGGCAAAGATCAAAATGGATAATTCAGCCATAACCTTTTTTATTTCGGCTTAGTATACCCTGGATGTCCATATTATACATCATTCAATCCTACGAGTTATTTTATCGGTATGATTGCCATCTACAGAAATCTCGTACCAATACTGCTTATTCGCCTTTAATTTCCTTCAAAACCCTATCCCGGGACCTCTTTTTCATAAAAAGGTTTAGACCACTAAGTTAAAAAGAGTAGGCGAGAATGGCAAAAATAGATATCCAATAAAAAAAGCAGTTATGAAGAAGTATGATCATAACTGCCTGATTATCAAGTGACTCCGCCAGGATTCAAACCTGGAACCTCTTGATCCGTAGTCAAGTGCTCTATTCAGTTGAGCCACGGAGCCGATTTTAAAGAGACTGCAAATTTAGCATGATTTTTTTTTCTGGCAAAACGATTTTATTTTTGAGACAAAACCTTACATGAAAATACAACTTTGGACCTTCGGAAAAGAAAGCAAAAACTACATTCAGGAAGGACTCCGGCTGTATTCTAAAAGGCTTAATCACTACTGTGCTTTCACGATCAAAGTACTCTCTGCAGGGAAAAATAAAGGAAAAGGCAATCCCCGGCTCCTCAAAAAAGAAGAAGCACAGCTTGTAGATAAATTGCTCACCCCTGATCATGTTTTATTTGTACTGGATGAAAAAGGAGAAGCGCTCTCTTCCCCAGGTCTGGCCACACTAATCGGACAACAACAACTGAACGCTTCTAAAATCCTGGTTTTTTTGATTGGAGGAGCCTATGGTACGGACGATGGCCTGCTACAACGCGCAAGAGGAATCTTATCCCTATCCCAACTCACTTTTCCCCATCAGATCGTCCGTCTGATCATGGCGGAACAGATATACCGGGCCTTTACTATCCTCAACAACGAGCCATATCATCATCTTTAGCTACATTTGTACCTTTTATTTTCAATATGAGCACTACCATCATTATCATTATTATCACCGCCTTGCTGTCTATTACAGCTTTTTACAAACAGGGAGAAATGGAAAAGATGCTGTTTTGGCCGGCCGTGATATATGAAAAGAAACAATATTACCGCTTTATTACCGGTGGATTTATTCATGCCGATTGGATGCATTTGGCTTTTAATATGATCACGCTTTATTATTTCGGCAGAATAGCGGAACAGGTCTTTCAAATGAACCTGGGGAAAGGATATTATATTGCCTTGTATTTACTGGCTATGATTGCTGCAGATTTACCGACCTATTTTAAGAATAAAGAAAATTATCAATATCGCGCTTTAGGGGCATCCGGCGCCGTATCGGGTGTTCTCTTCTCAAGTATTTTATATGCTCCCTGGTCCAAGATCTATATTTTCTTTATCCCCATCGGCATTCCCGCCTTCATTTTTGGAGCCCTGTTTCTGATCTTCTGTGCCTACATGTCCAAAAGAGGACAGGGTAATGTTAATCATAATGCGCATCTTTGGGGAGCCATTTTCGGCATTATTTATACCATTATCGTTCTTCCGGAAATTGTCCCTCATTTTATTAATAGCCTGATGGCAGGTCAATGATCTTCCGCCTTACAAACAATCTTTAAGATCCGTTGGGTCTTTTTGGTGACCTTGAACCGGTCGTCAATACGCAGTCCTACTACCCACAAGATCCGCGGCCCTGAAAGCAATACCCAGATCTTCTCTTTTTCAAATAAAGATAATTTCAAGTCGATAAAGAACCGGCTCAACTTTTTCTTTTTACGCATGCCCAGCGGATAAAAATAATCTCCCGGCTTCCATTTTCTCAATTGTAACGGAAAAGTTATTTTATCGGCATCCAGGGCCGCAACAGAAGCATCTGGCGTTATCACAAATCCATGTGCTCCTACTTTTGTCAGTGTTAAACGTATGTTCTCCACTGTTATACTCCTGTTGTTTTCTTCAATCATAACCTGTGTCTTCTTTCCAGAAGAAACAGGGCTAAGGATAAACCATTTCCTGTCGCGCAACAATTGGTGAGTAGCGGAATAGACCATTCTGCCAGGCTCTTTGTCCATCAATGCAAGAATCTGTTGAGACTGTTTATAACTAAAGTTATAGTCCTTAAAAATTTCATAAGCGACCGTATTGAGCGGCCGGCTTTTTTTTAGCTTCAGGATCGGAATAAACAACTCCGTTCCGTTCCGCTCAATTAATTTTTTACGATGCGCTTCTACCGCCTGCCTGTAAAGCTCTTCTGCTTCGGAAAAACGCTGGATATTTCCATTCATTTGATTGATAAGGTCAGGAAAACGCTTTTCCAGCTCGGGTATGATATGATGCCTTAAATAGTTACGCGTATACACTGTTGATGCATTGGTTACATCTTCTACATAGGTAATATGATGTGCATGGATATATGACTTGACCTCCTCTTTAGACATAAAGAGCATCGGTCGAATGACCCTGCCGTTTTTAGGGGGAATGCCATGAAGCCCCCGAATGCCCGTGCCTTTAAAGAAATTGAGTAAAAGGGTTTCTACATTATCATTCTGATGGTGGGCTGTTGCAACAAAGGTATAACCATATTGTCTCCTGATCTCTTCAAACCAATTATAACGAAGCTCGCGGGCAGCTTCTTCTATGGATAAACCTCTCTCTGCCGCATAGGCTTTAGTGTCAAACCGGATCACGTGAAAAGGCACTTGGATTTCAGATGCATATTTTTCGGTAAAAGCCTCGTCCCGCTCCGCATCCTTTTCTCTAAGTTTAAAATTACAATGTGCAATCCCAAAACTAAAACCCGTTCTGTAGAAAAGATCGCTTAAAACCATCGAGTCCGAACCTCCGCTTACGGCAAGTAACAACTTATCACCTTTTTGGGTCAATTGTTTCTCCTTTATATAATTAAGAAAACGTGTTATTATATTGTCTGTCATGTTTAGCCCTTTCTTTTCCAATGCCTTCTAATTCCTCAAAAGTAACAAAAGCAAGGAAAATAAAGACGATAATCATAGTGATAGCCAGTTAAACAGGAAATGTGCCTTTCAACAAAATTTAACAGTGTTTTTCGGCCAGAAATAGATAGATGGCGTACTTTGCAAAAAATTTAGGCTAAATGAATAAATTAAAATTCCTTTTACTTTTTCTTGCAGGAGGGCTGTTTTTGTTTACGTCTCAGCGATCCGTCGCCCAGTCTGGTTCGTCCTATACGCAAGACTGGCAACTTTTGGACCCTGCCGAGGATTCTATTTACGGCGTAAGTGTAACGCGCGCGTATGACGAGCTCTTGAAGGGTAAAAAACCGCATAAAGTGATCGTAGCCGTAATTGACTCGGGAGTAGATACCGCTCATGCAGATCTAAAAGGACATATCTGGTCCAATAAAGGAGAAATTCCCGGAAATGATCTGGATGATGACCATAACGGGTACGTGGATGATATCCGCGGATGGAATTTCCTTGGAGGAAAAGATACAAGTGTAGTAAAGGAGAGCAGCGAGCTGGAACGGGAATATTTCAAACTGAAAAAACAATTCGGTAACATCACAGACGAATCCCAGGTAAAAAAGAAAGACAAATCCAGGTATGAATACTGGCTGAAAATCAAAAAATTGAAAAAGAAAGACGCCAGTAAAACCAAACAGAACTATGCTACGGTCTCCAAGGGTATGGACCGTTTTCTGATCCTGGAAAAAATGCTGCAAAAGGGAATGGGAACGGACACCATTCGCATGGAAAATCTGGAAAAGTTTGAGCCCACGAACGATACTTTGATCGCGGCAAAAACGATTGCCTCGCGCGTTCTGGAAAACAGCGGCCCACATCAATCCCTGGAAGAGTTTATTTCTGAAGGTAAGCGATACCTTGAGAGTCTAAAGAGCAAACTGGATCAGGAGGACGTGGATCCTAACGCTGCGCGCAGAGCTATTGTGGGCGATGATCCTAACAATATTAAGGATGTCGACTACGGAAACAACAACACTTTTGGCTCCTTTGCCATGCACGCCACACACGTTTCGGGCATTATTGCAGCTACTCGTAACAACGACATTGGCATGGACGGCATTACCAACGATGTCATGATCATGCCGGTAAGAGCCGTTCCAGACGGGGATGAGCGGGATAAGGATATAGCGCTGGCTATTCGCTATGCCGTGGATAACGGCGCGCAGATCATAAACATGAGTTTCGGAAAAGGATATTCTCCCCATAAAAAGTGGGTAGATGAAGCAGTCAAATATGCCGCTAAACACGACGTGCTGCTCATACATGCGGCGGGAAATGACGGTTCTGACAACGACTCCACCGCCAGTTATCCCACTCCTTTTCTCAAACGCACGGGACTTTTTTCTTTTTTATCCAAAAAGCCGGAAAGGGCAAAAAACTTTATTACAGTGGGCGCCTCTAATCCCACCAATAAAGAAGATCAGCTTCCCGCTTCTTTTTCCAATTATGGCAAAAAAACGGTAGATCTTTTTGCGCCGGGCGTCAATATTTATTCTACCGTACCCGGAGATAAATACGCCGCCCTTAGCGGTACCAGCATGGCTTCCCCCGTGGTCACGGGTGTGGCGGCCCTCGTATTGGAATATTATCCCAAATTGAGCGCCGACCAATTAAAATGGGTATTGGTACACTCTGTAACAAAATTAGATTCGTTACAGGTGATCAAACCCGGTACAAACAAAAAAGTACCTTTCGGCAGCCTCAGCCGTTCGGGAGGGATCGTCAATGCCTATAATGCACTGAAACTGGCCGCTACCTTAAAAGGAAAGCGTTAGAGCCGCATTGTTGCAGACATAAAAAAAGCCACAGGCCTGTAAGCCGGATTCTGTATCCGCCCGCGGCGGACTGCTATCATTTATCTACGTACATACTCACGCATGCACTTTATCTGCCTACCCACCCCGCCTTCCCAACCGGGAAAATAAACGAGCAGCTCATCTGTCCCGCCATTGGCAGGACAAGCGAGGCTTATTTGGCATTTCAGCGCGCAAGGCTTGCCCGCGATTACCGTTACCGGCAATTGCCGTAGGCTCTTACCCTACATTTTCACCTTTTCCTTCCGGGTTCATCCGAAAGGTAGTTATTTTCTGCGGCGCTGTCTGTTTTTCCACCTCCGGTAGAAAACCCACCCGTTAGGTGGTGCGTTGCTCTGTGCTGTCCGGACTTTCCTTCCCGCCCTCAGCGGAACGATAGCACGGCCTGCAGCCAAAGCAAATATATGACTTGATCAAGATACTAAAAAAGATTTTCTGCGGAATCCCTCTTCACATCCCGGTATCATATATACCCAGAAGCCGTCTTAATACAATAATTTGCCCTACATGATAGGATGTATGGTCTATAATTAAGAGCGCTTCTCTCAGAAGATTTTGCCCCTCCCCCTGAGGAAATGGTTTTAGAAGATCATTCTCCGGATCATTTAATAGTTTGATAAAAGTTTCACGGTCCGCTCCGACAGATTGCACGGCATTGTCCCACTGCGCCTGGTCCTGCGGACCGGTTTCCACGGGCCAATAATCGTCGGGCCAGGAAGGCGGCCGGTAATCCATATTGACCGAAAAGTCAAGAATATCCTTTTGAGCAATCCGGATGTGCTCCACCAATTGCCAGAGCGTATAAGGCATTTCGTTCACCCTTTTCCCATAATATTCAAAAGGAATATCCCTAACCGCCGATTCAAAATCAATATGGGCCTGATGACCTTCTAAGGCATGGGTTAACAGGTTTATCCATTCTTTTTCCATAGTTATATATTTTACAGATGAAAACTATTCTTTCAAAAGGCCGGCAAGCGGATCCGTTAACGGCTAATTATTTTAAAATAACCACTGGAAGCCTGCCCTATTTGAATTTTATAGGTTCCTTCTTTTAGCGATTTGGGAACGGTATATTCGTAAGATCCTGAATTTTTAATCCCATAGATCCGGTCGGAGAGACTGACGGAAACCCCTTGCGATTGTAGTGAGGAGTCCACTAAAAAGATCGTGATCACGGAATCCTTTCCTCCTGCCCATTTAAAAGTATATGACTCTCCTTTAATTAATTTTTTTCCCGCTGTAGGAAAAAGAATATGTACCGAATCGGTTGTTGTCTCCTCTACAGTTGGCAGACCCGAATGTTCCTCCGCTGTATTTCCCGAAACAGAAGCATCCCGGCTCTTATTTCCCCGGCCAAAATTGCAACCGGCCATAAAAATGCCCCACATCAGGAAAGAGACGATCGATAAGGTTACCTTTTTCATAATTGCGTTTTTTTAAGTATAATTAACAGGTATTTAGTATTTGTAGCTATTTAAGTTATCGTAACATCGAAGATCATAGGACAATAATAACCGGGATCTCAGAGGTCTTCAGCTTTCTACGGTACTGCCCTCCTCAAGGAGTCCTTTTTTCCCCAACCTTTAAATCCTACCGGCCTTAAATACCTGATTCAAATATATTAATATTTACAAATTATTCTTTTGCAGTACCGGCTGGACAAGCAGGTGACGCTCCCCCTTATAAATATGGCACAACGCGACAGATCACCCGTTCAAAAGGGACCGTATTAAAAATAATCCCGGATACTTTGACTGAGGGTTTGATACAACTTTTTCAGCTCCGGATAAGGGGCCAGTAGTTCTACATGTTTTTCTATGGTAAGTTGATCTCCTCTTTTTGCAGGTCCGGTTTGCCGCACTTCCTCCAGGCCTTTGGTCATTTGTTCAAATGTTTCTTCCAGGAGGGGATATAGAAGCTTATAATCCAATGATTCCTTAGCGCAATAAAACTTGCAAACCGTAGCCAGGTAGTTTGGGAAATTATTACAAAAAACCGCTGCAAGGTGCATTTTCAATCTTTGTCCAGAATCCATTTCTATAATATCATCAGACAAGGCAGCTCCCAAGGCCCTTAGCCTGCTCACCACAGAAGGGGTATTCCCCTCTATCAGAAGCGGTATTTTTTTATTGCTAAAATCTTCTTTGCGAAGCATTTGCAGGGGATAAATAACCCCGATCATGGAAGAAACGCCCTCTAATATTTTTAAATCAACAGCTCCCGCGGTATGGGCTACCAGACGTTTCCCCAGGTGCAGATGCTCCGATATCTCTCCAATGGCGCCGTCACTCACGGCCATTAAATACACATCAGCTTCCCGGTCTATTTCCGATAAATCAGAAGCATAAACCGTATTCAGCTTTTCGGCAAGTTCTCTGGCATGCAGCTCCTGTCTACTCCATACCTGCCTGATCCGATGCCCATTCAATCTCAACAAATGACTGAAACAATAAGCCACATTTCCCGAGCCTATAACAACCACTTCCATAGCAATAAAGTTACAGATAATTTATTCACCTTTTCAATTATTCACCGAAACGATTTTATTATTTGGCCTTATTATTTTATACTTGCAACATCCGGAGACCCATAAAGATCTCATTGAACTCAATGTAGTAAAGGGTTTAAGGATATTTCTCATGTGAACGGGTTCGAAAAAAATATAAATGACAAAAAACTTATTAATAGTAGAGTCGCCTGCAAAAGCAAAGACTATTGGAAAATATCTGGGGAAAGATTTTGAGGTTCGCTCCTCAATGGGGCATATCCGCGATCTGGATAAAGAAGGAATGGGAATTGACATAGAAAACGGGTTTCAGCCACGCTATAGTGTTTCCAGCGATAAGCGAAAAGTAGTCAGCGAGTTGAAAAAACAGGTAAAAAATGCGGACGAAGTATGGCTTGCAACGGATGAAGACCGGGAGGGAGAAGCCATCAGCTGGCATCTCTGTGAAGTATTGGGGCTCAAACCGGAGACTACCAAGCGGATCGTATTTCATGAAATCACCAAGCCCGCCATCCAGAGAGCGATCCAATCGCCGCGTCTTGTAGATATGAACCTGGTCAATGCGCAACAAGCGCGCCGGGTACTGGACCGATTGGTAGGTTTCGAAATTTCTCCCGTCCTATGGCGAAAACTAAGCGGCAAAAGCTTATCCGCCGGCAGGGTGCAGTCGGTAGCCGTTCGGCTCCTGGTAGAACGCGAAAGAGAGATCAATCAATTCCGCCCTCAAAGCCGCTATAGAGTAGAAGGACACTTTAAGGCAAAAGATATTCATGAGAAGCCGGTCATCTTTAAGGCGGAAGGACATCGTTTTGAAGAGCACAAAGAGGCCCGGACGTTTCTGGAAAAATGCCAGGGCGCTGTCTTTACAGTAGCCGACGTACAAGTAAGGCCAGGCAAAAAATCACCGGCGGCTCCCTTTACCACTTCTACCCTTCAGCAGGATGCCGCCAGAAAATTGGGATATTCCGTTTCCCGTACCATGCGCCTTGCCCAACAATTGTATGAAGGCGGGTTTATTTCTTATATGCGTACCGATTCGGTCAACCTTTCTCAAACGGCTATTGACAATGCCCGGGACGTAATTATGAGCCATTATGGCAACGAATACCACAAACAACGGCAATATCGAACCAAAAGCCAGGGAGCGCAGGAAGCCCATGAGGCCATCCGGCCAACCGATCTGAATGTCACTAAAATATCTATTCCCCAGGCACAAAAGCTTTATGATCTGATCTGGAAACGAACCCTTGCCTCTCAAATGGCAGACGCCCGGACAGAAAAGACAACTGCCAAGATCAAGATCTCCACCATTCCTTCTCAATCCGGCTACCATGATCATTTGACCGCAACGGGAGAGGTATTAAAGTTTGACGGTTTCCTAAAAGTATATATTGAAGGGAAAGATGAGGAGGAAGAGCAGGAAAACGCAGGCATGTTGCCGCCGCTCACCACCGGGCAGGAGCTGCCCCTGGTTAGTTTAAAGGCCATTGAACGGTTTAATCGCCCGCCGGCACGATATACTGAGGCCACCCTGGTAAAGCAACTTGAGGAACTGGGCATCGGACGCCCCTCGACCTACGCACCCACGATCAGCACCGTTCAAAACAGGGGCTATGTGGAGAAGAAAAGCAAAGAAGGCCGATTGCGTGATTACCAGATACTGGAATTGAAAAACGACCAGATCACGGAACATACGGCAAAGGAAAATACGGGAGTAGAAAAGAATAAATTGTTTCCCACCGATTTAGGAATAGTCGTAACAGATTTTCTAAATGCACACTTCCAGAAAGTTATGGACTACGGTTTTACCGCAGACATTGAGAATGAATTCGATGAGATCGCTTCGGGGAAGAAGGAGTGGAACCAAATGGTGGATAGCTTTTATGGCCCTTTTCATAAAACCGTGGAATACACCTTAGAAAATGCAGAAAGAGCTAAAGGAGAACGAGAACTTGGTACGGATCCCGAAAGCGGCAAACCCGTATATGCGCGCCTCGGACGTTTCGGGCCCATGATCCAGATCGGCAAGGTGGAGGATGAAGAAAAACCCCGCTTTGCCACCCTCAAACCCGGGCAAAGCATTGAAACCATTACGCTACAGGAGGCCCTGGACCTTTTTAAACTTCCCTTCAGCCTGGATAACTATGAGGATCAGGAGATCACCGTAGCAGTAGGAAGATTCGGACCCTATGTAAAGTGGGGAAAGAATTATATCTCCATTCCGCGTAAAGAAGATCCTTTATCTGTGGATCGGGAACGTGCTATCGAACTCATAGAGGAGAAAAAGAAGGCGGATGCTCCCATCGCAGAATATAAAAATGAACCTGTAACAAAGGGAGTAGGCCGGTTCGGTCCGTATCTGAAATACAAAGGCCTCTTCGTCAATGTCCCCAAAAGATATGATTTTGATAACTTAAGCCAACATGATATTGAAGAACTCATCGAAGCTAAACTGGAGAAAGAAGCCAACCGGTATATAAAAAGATGGGAAGATGAGAAGATAGCGATTGAAAACGGACGTTGGGGGCCCTTTATTCGATTCAAAAAGAAATCAATAAAACTGGGAAAAAAGGAAAACGGAGAAAAATACACTAAAGAAGAATTAAAAGAACTTTCGTTGGAAGAGATAAAGAAAATCATTGAAAAGAACGAACCAGGCGCCCTAAAAAAGGGAACCGCTAAAAAGAAATCAGGTACTAAAAAAGCAGCTTCCCGTAAACCGGCAGCAAGGAAAAAATAACAAATGCTTTGCAATGAGTTCTGCAAATAGTGAGATACAAGCGCTTTTACAATTAATTGATGATCCGGATCAGGAAGTCTTTGATATGGTTGCCAACAAGATCCTGTATTACGGATCGGGAATCATCCCCAACCTGGAAAGTCTCTGGGAAGAAACGCCGGATCAGGCGGTGCAGGAACGGTTGGAAATGTTGATCCACAGGGTACATTACCAAAATTTACAAACGGACTTCAAACAATGGAATGAAGCCGGGACCCCCGATCTGCTTACGGGAGCCTTATTAACCGCGCGTTATCAATATCCGGGGCTTTCGGATGCGCCCATTTTACAAGAGATCAAAAAAATAGAACGCAATATTTGGCTGGAGCTCAACAATTATCTCACTCCTCTGGAAAAGATTAATGTACTCAACAGCATGATCTATAGCTACTTCGGGATGAAGGGTTCGGAGATTGCCTATGGTAGGCCAAGACATTTCTTTATTAACAACGTAGTAGAAAGCCATAAAGGGAATGCCATTACCATAGGGATATTATACTTGGCACTCTGTCAACGATTGGATATTCCCATTTTCGCAGTAAAGCTGCCTCGGCAATTCATTCTGGGATACTATGACAGCTATGATCCCTTCTCTCCTTTTGAAGAAGAAAACCTGCAGAAAAACCCGAGATCCTGTATCTTATTTTACGTGGACCCCCTTCAGGGACAGATCTACACAGGAGACGACGTAGAAATTTATCTCCGGAAACTCAACATACCTTCAAAAGACCTCTTTTTTCAACCGCGGTCTGCCAGAGAAATCATTCATCTGTTATTAAATGAGCTCAGCCTTTGCTATGAAAATAAAAAAGAGCATTACCGCTATGAGGAATTGAGAAACCTCGCCGCCATACTTGAAGAATAAAAAGGGAAGCAACTCATTTCATAGTTTCAGGTCCCGAATACTGCAGACAAGCAACTATCGTTATGCTAAGGTTAAAGTTCCGTATCAAGATTGCTTTGATCTCATACCTCAATATTCTGAAGCAGCAGTGCAAGCATAGAGGGATGACGAAGGAATCCTGCCCGTCAGCGTACATGTAACTTAACACCATACATAAGCGATTCTCACTCCAATACTTAAAATTTTGACGGTATGCTGATAATACGTACTACGGTTTGTTCTCTCTGTCAATCCTTTCTATATTTATCGGGGAGGTATGGAAATAAGGCGGCCACCATTATTCCCAATGCGGCCAGCAAAAAAAGATAAAGACCAAAGTCAATTTCATGAGGAGTTATAAAATTACCCTTCAAACGATAATAGACACTTACTGACCAGGCGAGCACTACCACCCCAAAAAACACACCGGCCATCTTCACCCACACCTTCATGATAAATAAAGTGATCAGGTACAATACGGCAAATATGAGGGAAACCATGGCAGGTTTCCAAAGACCGGCGGGACCGGCACGAAACCCGGTAAAGACTGCATTCTGCACCCCTTCCGTACCTGCATGTGCCCAGGGTAAAAATGCACTTATAAACAAAAGCATAACGGAAAGAATACCTATGGTTCTGAAAATCTTCATGTCCTTTATTTTTAATTCTTACCGTTGTCAGATGTACCCTTCCTGGAAGCTAACAGATACAACACAGCCATTCGTATGGCCACTCCATTTTCCACTTGCTGCAATATAATAGACTGTCGCGAGTCGGCCACATCAGAGTTCAGCTCCACCCCCCGGTTAATTGGCCCGGGATGCATGATCACGATATCTTTATTCAGGCTGTCCAGCAAAGCTTTATCAATACCATAGAATAAATTGTATTCCCTTAAAGAAGAAAAAAGCGGCATATGCTGGCGCTCCAGCTGTATTCTCAGGACATTGGCCACATCACACCATTCCAGGGCCTCGCGAAGGTTATAGGACACCTTTATATCCAGTGCCTGAGCCATGTACTTCGGAATAAGTGTGGGCGGGCCGGCTACCATTACTTCTGCTCCTTGTTTCTTCAGACAATAGATGTTAGACAAAGCTACCCGGGAGTGAGAAATATCTCCTAAAATAGCCACTTTTTTCCCTCTCACCGTACCGAATTTTTCTCTTATAGAAAAAGAATCAAGCAGCGCCTGGGTAGGGTGCTCATCCGTACCATCGCCCGCATTGACAATGGAAGCATGAATATGTTGGGACAAAAAATGAGGAGCCCATACGGCAGAATGCCGGATCACCACCATATCCACCTTCATGGCCAGGATATTATTGACCGTATCTATCAGTGTTTCCCCTTTTTTTACAGAAGAGGAAGAAGCTGAAAAGTTAACCACATCTGCAGAAAGCCGTTTCTCTGCCAGCTCAAAGGAAATCCGTGTACGGGTAGAGTTTTCAAAAAACAGGTTTGCAATAGTAGTATCCCTGAGAGAGGGAACTTTTTTAATGGGCCGTTTCAAAATTTCTTTGAAATTATCAGCCGTCTGAAAGATAAGCTCAATATCCTGAAGCGTCAAATCCCGGATACCCAGCAGATGTTTTACAGATAATGCCATTCTAAAGGGCAAATTTAATGACAAAAAGGGAATTTATCAGATATCTCTTTCCTCATTCTTTCGGGCATCCCGGGATTTTTACCGGAGCGGGCCCTTTTAGGCACCTTGAATGCATATTCTAACATCCTCCGGCTCATTATTACAGACGCTGTATCGAAATTTTATATTTCAATTTGCCTTCTTAGCGCTTATGGGAATTTGTCTTTTGATACTTATTGGATATTTGTTTTTTTCTAAAACTTATTCTCCTAATAATCTTGCATGGCTTCTATCCAATATTCTTTTATTTTTTCAATCGGGGGCGTCTTTTTGGGACGCACAAGCCTAAATCCTATATAGGGTGCATTGGTTAACCACCAAAGACTCTTGGGCAACTGCGGATCTAAGCGCTTCAACTTTTTAGAAGATCCTGATCTTTTAGCGCTACGTAAGTCGCCGGCATCGTCCATCCATGAGCCTCCCCTAAAGGATCTGGGATAAAGTTTGGCAGGCTTAAACCAGGGGTTCTTAGCCGGATTTCCCTTTAAAAGGTCAAAATAATCCTTTTTATATTGATCGATCGTCCATTCTGCCACATTCCCATGCATATCATATAATCCGAAGGCATTGGGCTTTTTTTGCCCCACTTTTTGATAGCCTGAAGGGCTATTGGCTTTATACCAGGCATATTCTTCTAACTGACTGGAATCATTACCATAATAATATGCCGTATTTGAGCCTGCCCGACAAGCATATTCCCATTCCGCTTCTGTGGGAAGTCTATAAAAAACGCCTGTTTTTGCAAAAAGCCATTTCGCGAACATAATAGCCGCATAATTGGTAATATTAACCACAGGATATCCCCCCTGCCTCCCCATACCAAAACTCATATCAATATATTCCGGAGTAGGAGAAGTGACCCCGTCTATTTCCACTTCTTTACCATTAACCACCACTTTCTTATCGTTTAGACCCGATACTTCATCATTAAAGTATACATCAAACTGGTCCCAGGTCGTTTCAAAGGCCGCCATCCAAAAAGAATCTACCGCTACTTCACGCTGGGGACCTTCGTCCGCACTCCTGCCAGGCTCATTTTTCGGACTGCCCATCTTGAAAGTTCCTCCCGGAACAGGCATCATTTTTATGCGGATATCCGTCCCCGGTACTTTCTGGATATAAGAAGAAAAATCAGCGTTTTGAGGTTCTTTTACCTTAGCTTTCTTAACAAAATGAAAAGACAAAAGACCCATGCTCAAGAATAACAAAAAAAATATGGGAAGCCTAATCTTCATCTGGATGTGCTTATTATAATATTTTAAGATAAAAACGGAATGAATTATAATTCGGGCGCCGTTTGTCCTGCAGAAGTAATGCCGGGTGGAAGCTCAATAAGCCTAAGGTTACGGAAATGAATTTCACCTCCTTCGGATTCTAAACAAAGGTATCCTTTCTTTTGTGAAGCTTTGCTAATTCCATTTACGAATTTTCCATTTACCGACAATTTAATCACGCCATCCACACAAACCACATCATAAGTATTCCACTGGCCATGATCTTTGGTTCTGATCTCAAGCCCTTTACTCCGGATCCCTCTTGGATTATCAGGTATGGTGGTGGTACCGTTTACGCCCCACATTTCCCCGCTTATATAAGCATCCGTTTGCGGTGTACCGTCTTCTTTCTTATGGAGATAAATCCACTCCGGATCTAACATTTGAACTTCGATTCCCGTAGGATAGGGATTTCCATCCTTTACGGTAGCTCCATTACTCCACACAAAAACACCGGAATTGCCACCCGCCTCCATATGTCTCCATTCTATATGCAATATAAAATTCTCATATTGCTTTTCAGTTCGGATAACCCCTGTCGGATGGCCCGAGTCAATGAGCATATCTTTATCGAAAGACCAGGTGTTCTTCCGGGTATTGACATTGATCCACTTGATGGGCTTCCCCTTTTTACCGGAGGTAAGTACTGCATCCCAACTCCGCTCTGTGCCAAACTTAAATTCAAAATGATCATTTTGTGCATAAACCAAAACACTTAAGAGCATGAGGAAAATAAAACTAAGGGACTTTTTCATATATTTTTTATTTAACTTTTACTCTAAAACTTTAGTCACTCCCGGAACTGCCACTCCGGGACCTTTATACTTTAAATCAATATTAAAATCTTCCGGTCCCAATACTTTATTGCTGTTTATAGCCTCCTCCCAGGTAATGGCCTGTCCGCTGTATGCGACCATCCGGGAAAGAATGGCCATCATCGTACTGTTGGCGGCTCTTTCTCCATCATTAATCCCCTTGTTTTTCCGAATAGAATCAAAAAGCACATTGTGTTCTTCCTGATACATGTTATTTCCTTCTCCCTGGAACTGCCAGTTATTCTTACCTGAAATTTTGTGGACATGCCCTTCATAATAAGCGTTTCCATCGGTACCGAAGACCTCTACTGAATTCCTGCCGGAAACCTTTTTGTGCTGGCGGGTGCTGGTAAAGGCCCTTATATCATTCTCATATTCAAAAGAGGTCGAAAAATGGTCATAAATATTGCCGTACTTTTCCGCTGTTCTTTGTATTCTCCCTCCTGTGCCAATAGCCTTAACAGGCACTTTATCACCCATTGCCCAGGAAATCATGTCCATACTGTGAACAAACTGCTCTACATTAAAATCTCCTGATAGCCAGTTGTGATAATACCAAAACCGGATTTGATACTGCATGTCGGTCCATCCACTTTTTCGAACCGGTTCATGCCAGAGACCGCCATAACGTATGGAAGACAACACCTTAATATCTCCTATATCCCCGGCAAGGATTTTCCCAAACATTTCCTGCTTAGGCTTGTCATGGCGAAAACATAACCCACATAGCAAAGAAAGATTCTTTTGTCTGGCCTTTTCAGCAATAGCCTTGACCTTCCTGATACCGGGGGCATCCACGGCTACCGGTTTTTCATAAAAAACATGTTTGTTTGCATTTACACAGGCTTCAAGATGAATAGGGCGGAAGTTTGGCGGGGTAGCCAAAAGCACCACGTCTACGCCGGAGTCTATCAGTTTTTGATAAGCGTCAAAGCCAACAAACTGATGCTGTTTATCTACCTGTACCTTATCTCCATGGGCTTTCTTCAACAGATCAAGCGTCCCATCTATACGATCCTGGAACATATCAGCCAATGCATACAATACAACATCCGGGTCTGCATTTAAGGCCTGTGAGGCAGCTCCGGTACCTCTTCCACCACAACCTACTAACCCTACTTTTAAAGTATTGCTGCCCCTGGCAAAGGCCAAATTAGGCAGCCCTAAAGTAAATGCGGCAGTTCCGCCTAAAAGTGTTGCCCCTGTAGATTTTAAAAAGGTTCTCCGGCCCAGCTCTTTTTTCTTAGATAGATCTTTCATAGAAATTTTTAAAGGAGTTATTAAATTTGATCTTTATGGTACAAATAAACTCAATTTTTTAATAAAACTGAAATTTTGACTTTTTCAACATCTTCATACTAATATTAGTCCCTCTTTCATTGCTGTTTTTCAATATATCTGATCGTTATTACGATCAACAGTACATCTTTTATTATTCATTCAATAACCGTGTAATCAATCTTATAAATTCCATCTTTTAAGTCACGCGGTTTCCATGGACTTAATTCCATCTTTGTCCTGCCGGAAGCCATGTTAATATTTTTATAGGTTTTATGGGCCACTTCATTCCCATTCATATCTTTTATAATGATTTTTAAATCTACTGATTCCTCCGGACCAAGGTGCATCACTAAAGGGGTTATTTTATCTTCCGGTCCATAAACCACATCTTCATTATCGCTTCCTGCCACTGTCTTTTGAAAGATCATTTTATTGATCCAATACACCAGCTTGGCATGTCCCTGGAAATCCATCAGCGGCTTGCGATAGGTCACCGAGTTGGCTCCCCCCCGCAATCCCATCCACAGGAATCCGTCAATGCCCAGTTTCCATTGCTTTTTCATGGATTCCCAGGCGCTAAAGGCCTGCCAGGCCTGGCTTTCTTTCCATTCATCAAACCGGAGATGCCGGCCTATACTGCCTATATCATAATCCCATTCATAGGAATGTAGATGATACCAGGGCTTTCCTTTAACCAAATTCCAATTGGGTTGACCGGTAGATTCTTCATGTTCAAAATTAAAGTAGGCGCGCTCCTTACTATCCAACATGCTTTGGTGATACTTATCCGGCCATTTGCGCAACACATCCCAGTTCTTCCCATAGCCAAAAATAGTGATCTGGTTGCCTCTTGTGACCTGAGGGGCCGTCCATTCCGGAGCCGGGGTGATCGAATCTCCGTTTCGGTCAATCGTTCCTTCGTCATTATAGTAGGTGAAATGATGAACATAAGACATATAGGAGATCAGCCGACTGGGATCTACCGGATAAACCGTTTGATATGCTTTTTTTACATATTGATTGGCTTCCTCTACTCCGAGGGTATTAAAACTTTGTATATGATTGGCCAACTCCCACATCACAATGCTCGGATGATTACGCACTTGTTTCATATATCTGGGATAACCCTCGAAATCAACGGCTCGCCAACTTTTCCCTACACGTATCCAGGCCGGAGTGGCCCATATAAGCATCATACCCATCTGATCCGCTAATTCGGGTAAGCGCGGATCATTGATATTGACGGCGGGAAACATCCAATCATGTATATGTACCCGCATGGCATTACCATTCATCTTTTTCACCGTCATCAGGTCTTTTGCATATTCATACAAAGGGGGACAACGATTCCAGACCATCATTTTACTTAAAGGACTGCGAAAACCAAACATCAGGGATCCATTCAACATGGCCGGTTTTCCATTTAATCGGAAGGTCCCTCCCTTCTGGCTCAGTGTTCGAATACCGATAGTTTTTACGTTATCATCAGTAGGGCGCCCTTTTTCATCCAGTAAACTAGCTTCTACTTTATAAAGATGAGGCGTTTCCGGAGTCCATAGTTCCGCATGAGGCACCTCAAAAGAAGTGATAAAATCCTTTTTCCCGCGTATTTTTTCTATCTCAACCGTATCGGAAGAGACCGGGTCTTTCCCTTCTGTGGGAAACCAGGGATAAATATGGAGGACTACTTTACCGGTAAACGTATCGATCCCGTGAGGATCTATGGTAAACCTGGCCTGTAAGCGCGCTTTTTCTTTCTCAATCTCTGTTGTAAAAACAAATAAATCTTCCATCGTTGTAGTCCCTGTCAGATCCAGCCATGCACGTCCTGCAAACCAACCCACATTGTAATCCAGATAGGTATGCGGCATTATTTCTCCCACCTCTTTAGTTAAATAGAAAGGATCCACTTTGATGGCCAGCACATTCCTTTGATGCTTCTTTAGAAACCTGGTCACATCCAATTTAACCGGATATCTTCTGGTGATCTCTTTTACCTTCCTCCCATTCACCCATATCTCCCCGCCCGGATCAATCGTTTCAATATTTAAGACAGCACGTTTAAAATCCTTTAAAACCAGTTCCTTTCTCAAATACAACGCTTCTCCACTATGACGTTCACTACCGTGAACAATAGGCAGATCTCCCTGCTGCCAACCCGAGTCCTCATAATGCAGTTGCTCCCATCCTTCTATTCGTGGTTTGCGCTCAAAATGTTCATCTAAAAATGTTTCAACGGTATAAGGATAGCTTTCACGACCGGTCAAATGGTACCCGACACCCCATAAATCATCCAATTGGGTCCCGGAGGATGCCTGTATTTCCAAGGTGTTTATTTGGCCGATACTACTGAAAATACGCGCATGGGTCTCCTTACCTATATAGAAAGAATCCACCCTTTGAAGCGGAACGTAATCCGCTATGAGCTTCCCATCCACATATAAATTATAACGCGCCATATCTTTCCCCCGCTTTTTGGCGGCTAAATCAAATTCAACTTTAAATGTATGCCAGTGATTGGGATCCCATTTCCCTGCTTCTTTCCGTTTATTGTTCGTAGAATAATAAAAAATGGAACCATCTGCACTTAATCCTACCGTGGCCCCCTTAATCAGCTGTTTATCGGAAAAAATAAACTTCGTATCTGCCCCGCTTTGAGGTGCTTTTACCTTCCATTGAACAGCAAACCGCCAGCTCTGAGAAGGGAAAGTCCATTTAAGCGACTTTACATTATCCGTTATTTTCAGGCGCCCGTTATCAATGATTACTCCTTCTTTACCTTCCCATCGTTGCAGCTTTTGCGATTCCGCGTCGTGTTGCCCTTTTTTATACCCCATCCACCTCCATGTTTTCAGGGGAATGCGTGTACGAACGTGGGGCAAAGGTTGCGGCTTGATGGATTTTATTCTTTGCTTAGCTGCCTGGTTCGTTACGACTTCGGTATTGTAGTTTGTATCCTTAAAAAAACGGGATGCGTAGTCGGCATACTGTTTCAAGAAACGAATTCTTTGTTTCGTATTAAAATATTCCGTTTCTCCTTTGAAATCAGTGATTCCGTTGGCCGAAGAATCACTGGTAAAATATCGAAGTTCAAAAGACCTGGATACCTCTTGTGCTTTTAGCGCTGCAGGGATAGACAACAACAGGAGAAAAGTAATTCGTATATAAATAGCGGTATCTTTTTTCATTATTTTTTTAGTCAGGATCTATATAGCATTTAATTTTTAACTATTCACGCGTATCCAGTCTTTTTAAAACATAAGCCTGCCGGCTTCCGGACATCACCGAATTAAAGCCCAGCAAATTTCCGTTCTTGCTCCATCGATTATGCAGGTCACAACGCATCGCTGCATCATTACTATAGGGAGATTTGATATTATATTCGTCCGGATCATCATATTCCCCTACAGGGAAAACAGCCTGTGTTTTCCGGTCTAATATAAACAATTTTCGTTTTCCTAAGGAAGTATGATACCCATCCGTAGCCATCCATCTGCCATTTGGAGAAAAAGTACAATGCCCGTCAAAATCTAATAATCCGCCTCCCAGCCGTTTATAATCCTTCTTCCCTACAGTAAAAAACACATGGGAGTATTGTTTGTTATTATAATTGGCACTCACCGCCATCTGTTCTTCATTTAACCAGTCAAAATGAGAACCTCCCCAACCTTCGGGGAAGCAAGGTTGTACATTTGATCCATCTATATTTGAAGTAAAAGATACCGTTTCCCATTTGGGGGTAGCTCGTGACAACCAAAATATTTTTGTTGCCCGGGGGCTGATCTTTACATGGTTTATATATGCTAAACCGGAAAAAGGCACCGGAGGCACCTGATCTTTCAAGGATGCGATGGAGACCACCAACTTCATTTTTCCGGTTTCCAAATCTATTAGTGTAATCCCGTCATCGTCAGGAAATTGAATATCGGCCCGGGCATTCTGCCCTCCTCCCCCGTATCCATAAGAAGTGCGGGTAATCCATATCCTGGAAAAATTGAGTCCGACCGCCGTTTTCCCATCCTCCGAAACATCAGCTACAGGATAAGGGATGACTTTTAGTTCTTTTTTAGAATGTACATTCATAATAACGGATACGAATTTTCCATTCCTCAAGTCATTGAAAATGATCTGATCATTAGGAGCAGACCCCAGCCAAAAGCCCATGCATCCCTGTTGGAAATTCCATGCATAGGTTTTTGTTAAAGGCATAAATTCTTTAGTAGCTATTTCCACCAATCCCAAAGTTGCAGGATTATTTCCCTGAGGCAGATGATTCTTTATATCCGTTTCTAAAACCAGTGCAAATTTTTCATCTGCACTGAAAGCATCAATCCCAAAGTAACTGGCATAAAAATGCTCTTT
>CAYZGR010000055.1:0-20608 GCA_964478125.1 uncultured Chitinophagaceae bacterium
CCAGCCGCGATGGATAAAATATTGTGTTGAGCATATGCCGGTACAAATCAATAATTTGGTTCCGCAATACCATAATACCGATACACGGCATGATAGTCCTTAAAATCGGGCGGCAGGGTTGCGTGCCGCTCCAGCGATCCTGATGAGGAAGGCTTAATGCAGACGAGCTTTACGGTATAGAAATTAGATTGAGTTTCCGGTTTGCCATCCTGCGTTCTCATTAGGGTAAGTTGTCCAATCGTTATCGCTGCACTTACCTGGATGTTTCTCTCGGTATAATAGGGAAGCAGAGTCCAGCCAATGAAATCGGTTGATTGTATATATACCAGATTAACCCAATTGTTCACTACGTCTGAAGTGAGGACTTTGGGTGTGCTGATATCAAGTTCAAGGTAACCGGAGATCTTATTTCCAATCTTTGTCCATGTGGCGCTGCTGATGTCCTTGGTATATACCTTTACGTTAGCATTTCCTGTAGCGCCTTTATCTCCTTTCGGACCCTGGTTGCCAGCTACACCCTGTTCTCCCTGCGGCCCGGCGGGGCCTTGCGGGCCTTCTTTGGAACAAGATGCAAATAAAAACACAAGAACAAATATTACATAAACTATTTCTTTTGTGTATTTCATGGTTGAAACTTTTATGGATGGACAAATAAAATTTATGCTGTTATCCGTTTATTAACTTTTTGCGGGTAAGATGTTTTGATTGACCCTTAAAAAATTGTTCGGATCGTACTTGCTCTTAATTTGTCTTAATCTTTCGTAGTTGCCCCTGTAGCTTGCTTTAATGCGTTCCTGTCCCTCATTCATCATGAAATTAAGGTAAGCGCCACCGCAGGAATAAGGATGAAGTTCCTGCCAGTAATCCCTGCACCACCGGGTAAGTTTTTTGGCATTTTCGGGGGCGGGATCCACCCCTACTACCACTCCGGCATATCTGGCATTTCTGTAAGCCCATGCGGTAGCATCATTAGCTATCCTACCGGCAGCGCCGCTTACCGGGTACAGATGCATTTGTGAGAGCAGCGTGGGGATCTTTAATCCAAACTCCAGGTGTTTCTCTCTGGCTGCCTCCACAGATTCATTAAAAAAATCTGCTTTCCAATACCATTGTAAACCGGGTGGAAACAGGCCATCAAAAAGCTTTTGTATAGCGGGGTACGGCATTTTACCTATATGCTGAAATATTGGACCTGTTTCGAGAATGGGTTTAAAGATTTCTTCGGCTCTACTTATATGGCCTGCATAACACCATACCACGCCACAAAACTTTTTGTGATGAAGAAATTCAGGAAACGGCGGGCCGGGGATCATTAATTCAACAAAAAAACCATTCAGGTCATCGGGCGCGGCATGAAGAAAATCATCATACCATGCCATCATTTCTTTCGTCTGTTCAACAGGCCACAAGGTAGGGCCGCCGTAAACGCTTTTTACCGGATGCGCCCGGAACTTAAAAGATGTTACAACACCGAAATTGCCGCCGCCGCCCCGGATAGCCCAGAAAAGATCGCTGTAATTATCTTCATTCGCAGTAATGAATGAACCGTCTGCCAGTACCACATCCGCTTCTAATAAGTTATCAATAGAGAGGCCGTATTTCCTGGTCAGATACCCAATGCCTCCACCCAGCGTGAGTCCGCCTACCCCTGTTGTGGAAATGATTCCGCCGGGAATGGCAAGCCCAAATGGATGTGTGGCGTGATCTATTTCTCCCCAGGTGTTGCCTCCTCCAACCCGGACGGTTTTTGTCGCCGTATCCACCCGTACGTATTTGATGCCTGAAAGGCTGATGACCATGCCGTCATCGCAACTGCCAAGGCCGCCACCGTTATGCCCGCCGCCTCTTACGGCCACCAGCAGGTTGTTTTCTCTTCCAAAATTGACAGCGCTTATAACATCTGCGACATCCATACATTTAATAATCATTCCCGGATGTTTTTGGATCATCGCATTATACAGCCTGCATTCTTCCTTATAACCGGCATCTCCGGGGAGTATGATTTGCCCCCGGACTTCTGCCTTAAAGGCATTAATAACCGTAGCATCCAAATCTTTAATTGTGTTTAGCATGGCTTCAGTAATTTGATTCAGGATATCAAAATTACCTGCCGGTTGAAAAACAGGCTGTAATATTTCATTCAAATAAGGGTAATTTTAATTCAGATACGGGATGTTATCCTGCCGAAGGCAGCTTTGCCGGGAAAGATATCTGAAGGGGAACAGCCATACCTTTTCCTGAAGCATTTGGAGAAATAAGAAGGGCTTGTAAAGCCGCTATGATAGGCTACTTCCGATATATTACCGGATTGCTTATTTAATAATACCAACGCTTCCCGGAGGCGATATTCTTTTATAAAAGTCTGGGGAGATTTGCCGGTTAGTGCAATCATTTTGCGGTATAACTGTGATTTGCTGCATCCAAGAGGCCTGGTCAGGTCGTCAATTTTCAGATTGGAGTCACTCCACGCAGATTCTATATAATCCAATAAGCGTGTTAAGAAATTTTTATCTTCTTCCGTGATGGAAATGATGTTTCCGTTACCGGCCAGCGATTCAAGATTTTCACTATCGTATAATGTTTTTACTTCTGATGATATAATGATCCCGCCGTTTATCGCCAGGCACATTCTTTCAGCTAATTTTATGGTATCTTCGAAGATTAGTTTTTTTCCGGTAACCGGTACACCAGCAGCCAGCCCGATCTTTAAAGAAAACCTTCCACCGGTCAATTCAGCCTGAAGATCATTGAAAGCCTGTTGAATCTCAAAGGATGCCTGTACCGCTTTTGAGACGGATTGAAAGGACGCCAGAAAATAATTTTCAGTACGCCTTACAACACTGCCGCAGGAGTTTTTCAACTTCTTAAAGATAGTATTGTTCACGCGCTGCAGGAAAGGTTTGAATGAAGTAATATCCAAATTTTTTCGGGAAGACGATGCCAACTCTATCGCCATAATTGTCCGAAATGCGCTATCTCGGATGATATTTAAGGCCGCATCCTGCTTTTTAGGATCTTCAATCCTTCCTAAAAAAGACGCAACTATTTCTGGTTGCACTTCAACGATCAGGGTCGGTACGTCGCCATGGGCGAATTGGTGCATCTTCTGAATAGCCTTTTTTGAGGGCGCTTCCACCAGGCAGAAAGCCGCCTTCCTTTTCTCATCAAACCAATAGGTTAAGCCCCTGCACTGAAACTGATCCTGTACCTTTAAATCTTGCTGGTGTAATTGCGCTACTATTTCTGCTGTAACCTGTTGTGAAACATCGTGCCGATCCATATAAATGGGCATAGAATGGTATTAATTGTTACCGAAAAGTACGATAAAGTTAATACTTTTTTTCTCCATACGGGAGCATATTATTTTCCTTCCTTCACTTTCATCATATCATCCGGCAGCAAGCCACGGGCTTCCTGATGCGTGCTCACGATCGCACGGGCATTCGGCGATGCCGAATAGCTCTTTAATGTTTCCCGGCAGCATAAAACCGCAGAGCGAATTGCAGCGGGAATAATAGCCATGCAAATACGAGCAAGTGTTATGCTGCAGACATGGGAGAAACGGCTTACGGTAAAACAGAAGAAAGCCGCACTTTGTTCTTTGAGCAGCATCCGCCTTATCATGACTTCTTTCCAAGCCGGGAAAAAACAATACCATCAAAGGATTCCATACAGATCCCCAATGAATCCGTTAAACAATTTATTCCAACATAAAAATTACAGTCTATGAAATCTTTGACATAAAAATTTAAGCGACAACGGAAATTCCTGCTGGTATTGCCGTTAATAACCCTGCTGTTTATCACCTTTGCTTTCTGGTCGCTTGGAAGCGGTCAGAGTAATGATAACGACCAGGGTAAACCCACAATGGCACAGCAGGGTTTTAACCCCAGTTTGCCGGATACAATTACTGACGTCCAACCAATAGTTTAAATTTTGTTCGGCGCTTATCACAGCGCCAAAAATTTTGCCATCAAAAATCACTTCTCCTCCTTCGTAAGGATTAATCGTGTCATTAGTACCCTTCATTAACAAGATAGAGACGGGCTTCTTTGTGTCTCCACATTCGCCACTGGAATTAGTAGGGATATTGGCGTTCAAAACGGCGCATCCTTTAAACCATTCAAACTTCTGTCGGGCTCATTTTAGTACCATTTGCCCGCCGTTAGAAAACCCGACTGCGAAAATATCAGTCTTGTTAATATTGTAATTCTTTTTGAAAAAGGGAATAATTTTTCTTGTAAACGCAACATCATCTACATTCAATCGTTTTGCCGGATAAGACGCTTCTTTTCGGCAATCGTTCCAGTTGTTTTTATAATCCTGAGGATAAACAATAATGGTATTTTGATTGGCATCGGCCAATAAATCAAATTCATGACCGGTAAAAATCTGCATTAAAAAAGCCTTCATCTCTATGCGGTCTTGAAATATTATGGCTACCTTCTTTTTTTTGAATATTGGTGATTAAAACCCCGGCTTTTGTATTTGGTACAAGGGTAATCTGTTTGATATAATGGCTTTTGTCGTTCAATTTGCAAGAATTATACAGATTAATATAAAGGAATTTTATTCTAAGATTCCTGGTTGTTATTTTGAGATTCCTGGTTGAAAGTGCCGTATCAATGTCTCTTTCGTTAAAGGCCGCGTATGCTTTTTTAATTAAGTCTTTTAAGTCTTGCATTTGCTTCTCCATAAGCACGGTTTTTTCTTAGTTAAATGACTGTCTGAATGCCAAAGGCGATTGACTTGTTTTGCTTTTAAACAACTTGCTGAAAGATTGCGAATGTTCAAAACCCAGTTCATAAGCGATTTCACTGACCGACAAATCCGTAGTGGACAGTTTTTCCTTTGCTTTTTCAATCAACTTTTCATGGATGTGCTCCTGCGTGCTTTTACCGGTAAGGCTTTTTAAGAGTCCGCTCAGGTAACCGGGCGAAACATTCAGGGCGCCGGCAATAAACTGAACGCCCGGCAGCCCTTTCAGCCCGGCATCGCCTTTAGTGAAATAGTCTTCCAGCAACTTTTCCAACTGTCCGAGCACCTGATGATTACTGACTTTGCGGGTAATGAATTGTCGCTCGTAAAACCGTTTGGAATAGTTCAACAGGGTTTCTATCTGTGAGATAATAATGTTTTGGCTAAACTTATCAATGTTACTGTGGTATTCCTGTTGGATGTTTTGAATGATTCCATGGATAACACTTTCTTCTTTTGGGGAAAGGAACAAGGCTTCGTGTACGGAATAATCAAAGAATTCATACTGCCGGATGGTCTTTGCCAAAGAGGTATGCCACAAAAAGTCGGGATGGAAGTACAATATCCATCCAGACCTTTCCGTGGCTGCTCCCGCTTCGGGATTGGAACGCAATACCTGGTGGGGCGCCAGAAAATACAACACACCTTCGTCAAAATCATATTGCTGCTGCCCGTAAAATAACTTTCCCACACCCCGTTTGGCTGCTACCGAATAAAAATCCATAGTCGCCGGTGGAAATTCGCCCGGCGACATGGCGGCATAATCAACCACACTGATGAGCGGATGCTCCGGCTGCGGTAATCCCCGCAGTCGATGCAGTTCACTGATGGTTCTTATCCTGACAGGTGTTGTATGAGGCATAGCACAAAGTTATTCTTTTTAAATAGATTGCCCGCCGGACACTTCAATACGTTGTCCGTTAATCCAATAGGCATCTTCCGTACATAAAAAGGCAACCACGCCGCCGATATCATCCGGCAGGCCGACACGTCCCAGGGCGGTCATGGAAGCAATCCGGCTGTTGATATCCTTGTTATCTCGGGTTCGTCCGCCACCAAAATCCGTTTCAATAGCGCCCGGCGCTATGACATTCGCCCGGATTTTCCTACTGCCTAATTCCTTTGACAGATAACGCGTAAGGGTTTCTATCGCAGCTTTCATAGAGCCATACACCGAAGAGCCGGGCAGAATAATCCTGGTTAGTCCCGAGGAAATATTAATGATGCCGCCGCCATCGTTCAGATATGGCAACAACTTTTGTGTCAGGAAAAAGATGCCTTTATAATGGATATTGAAAATATTATCGAGCTGTTCCTCCGTTGTTTCAGTTACCGGTGCATAGAGCGCCGTACCTGCATTATTGATCAAGAAGTCAATATTGGGGCTGCCGTTTTGTTGTTGAAGCGCTCCGGTAAGTTGCGCGGCAAAATCATCAAATTGCCGGATATCGCGGGTATCCAGCTGAAAGATATAGGCTTTTTGTCCCAAGGCACGAATTTCTGTGGCTGCTTTTTCTGCTTCCGCCTGATTGGCATGATAGGTAATGGCCACATCTATTCCTTTTTTGGCAATAGCCAGAGCCATGTTACGCCCCAATCCCCGGCTGCCGCCGGTAATTAAAGCTGTTTTGTTTTTTGTATTCATTTTATGTTTGTTTTTGGTTTAAAATTGCTTTTACTACGAAAATAAAGGTTTCCGAAAAATCCGGACTGATAATCTAATTGAGGTTTTGTCATGGTTTTTGCGGCTGCGCTACAAAAACACATACCAAAACATTCATTTGATTCTGTTGTATGCCCCGGGCTCCACTTTACCCCCGGCTATAAATAGGATACCTCTTCAGGGTATTTTTCATTTATGCAAACCCTTTTACCAGGGCGCTTCGCCATCGTTATTAAAAAACTTGCCTGTTGGCGCACCGTTATCTGTCGTCACATATTTGACAATGGCGGCTGCGCCTTCTTCCGGCGTTTTGGCTCCTTTGTATTGATTCAAATGGGTGGCCGTGTAACCCGGCGTAACGCTGTTTACTTTAAAACCGGCTTCTTTCAATTCATTGGCCAGCATGATCGTAAAAGCGTTCAGCGCTGCTTTGGAGCAACTGTAAGCATCATATAATCCGCGATTCGGATTGGTGGTATGGCTTTGAATGGTCAATGAGCCCATTTCACTGGAAACATTCAGGATAACCGGTTGTGCCGATTTTTTTAAAAGCGGGATGAATTGTTGCGTGGTTTGCACCGCTCCGAAAAAATTAGTTTCAAATATCCGCCTTAAATTTCTCATTGTACCGGTGGAAATATTTTGCGGCTGTTCTCCCGAAATACCGGCATTATTGATCAACACATCCAGGGCCTCCGTTTTATTTTCCAGTTCCTGCCTTGCTCGTTTTATGGAATCCATATTCGTAACATCCATTTCCAGCCATGCCACATTTGAAATCCCTGATTCTTTTAGTTTACGGACAGCTTCTTGTCCCTTGCTTTTGTCCCTGCTGCCCAGGTAAACCAAATAGCCTGATTGTGCCAGTAGCCGGGCGGTTTCAAAGCCAATACCCTGATTGGCTCCTGTAATAAATACGGTTTTCATTGCTGTATTTTTGTTTGGGTGTTCTTAATTCTGATGATATGCTTTAGCAAAGTCCTTAGCAAAATCGGCAAGTTTTATTTTGCCGAATACCGGTCTGTTGCGGTAATAATCTTCATATAATTTGCCGCTGTGCATGCCGGCATTCATTTCCACAAGATCCCGTGCTGTATTGGGATGCATGCCGGCTGCCAGCAGCCCCTTTAGCATTTCCTCATCGGCAATAACACGCCATTCCAAATTCGGCCGGCCAACCGCATCTCCCAGCATCCGGGCTATTTCGTCACAACTCAACTCATCACTGGCAACATAGCGTATTTTTCTTGTTCCCGGTTGCGCAGCAGTTAATTCCTCAGCGACCGCCATAGCAATATCAACGGGCGACACCCAAGGCTTTTTATCCGCTCCGCCATAGTTTGAGGTAATGACGCCTTCCTGTCTTATCGCCGGTATAAAGCCCAGCAAGTTGTAATAAAAGCCGACAGGCCGCATAAAAGTTAAGGAAATTTCGGCGGGCAACTGTCGTAAAGTGTTTTCTATTTCATAAGCATACCGCAACATGCCGCTACCTTTGTCCGTGTGGGCGCCCACACTGCTAAGATGCACTACCCGACGGACTCCTGACTGGCGGATGGCCTGCAGATAAACAGGAGCAAACCCGGTATAATATGCCACCACGTCAATATTCGGGTCAAACAAATGAGGCATGGGCGTCATGCAATACACGGCATCAGCACCTGTAAATACAGCTGTCAGAAAATCTGCATCACGCAATCGGCCGATCGCAGCTTTGGCGCCAAGGGCTTCAATGGCTTCTCGTCGTTCAGCGTTGCTGCTGATAACCGTAATGTCGTGGCCTTCCTGCCCGTCCGGCAGGCGGGTTTGAATGAGTTCCTGTGCCAGGGACCGGCTGATGTGCCCTAAGGAGCCTGTTAGTACAATTTTCATCTTTGATCATTTTTGTCGATGCAAAGATGAGGCGATGCCAAACAACGGATGTAACCAAATCGGCTTTTGTTGTAGCCAAAAGTTATTAAGCTGATTAAAATTTCAGGCATCCGGAATTTCAGGTTCTACTAATCTTTTCAGCTTATCCAATGAATCCTGCCAGCCCAGGTAACACCTTTCGGCAGGTATGAGTGATGGGATCCCTTCTTGTGTGGCCTTTAATTCTGTGCCACAGGAAACCTGTTTAAGCCATACGGTGGTTACCATTTCGTCGGGCAAATTAGGATCATCGAACTGATCGGTATATTGAAGGAATTCGTTTGGTTTTAGTTCCAGATATTTTCCACCAAAGGAGTGCTGATTGCCTGTAGAAAAATTGGTGAAAGACATTTTGTAAATTCCGCCTTCTTTAAAATCTAATTGATGTACTACGCCTAAAAATCCGTAAGGCGGGAGCCATGAAGCAAGTGCATGTGGATCAGAAAATGCACGATAAATTTTTTCGGGAGATGCGGTAAGCACCCTGTGTAAGGTTACACTGTTGTTTGACATAATATTTGTTTTTTTAAATGATTAACTATTTATCTGTTGTGACTAATAAGCCGGTTGAGGTCAAATTTATCGGTGAGACTACCCAATAGCATGCTTGCAATGATTGATTTGTATTGCCTCCATTGGCAAGCTTTTGTATAATGTCTGGACCTCCATTCAGTACTACAAGCAAGCATTAAAGTCATTGGATTATCTTTTATCAGACCCGTTCCCTTGCATCTATCAGAGCTCATCAATACAGCATTATCATTTTTTAATTCGGAAGAGGGTATCTTTCATTTTGTCTTACATGAGGGATAACAATGGTGAACCGCCAACGATCTGTAAATATAATCCACCGCCAAAACACTCTATATATAAAGTACATTGCTTTGCGGCATTGCCGTTAAATATAAGATATGATGGTCTTATCTGTGTCATGCGCCCCGGGTCTTTATTTTTGCTGGGGAATTTTTGCCATGTCCATGTAAAAAGCTTCCCAATGATGTCCGTCGGGGTCAGTGAAACCACGTTGATACATAAAGCCGTAATCTTTAGGTTCACCCGTCTGACTTCCACCTGCAGATAATGCTTTTTCAGCAATGGCGTTGACTTCTTCATTACTGCCGTAAGCCAGAGAATAGCCGGCAGCCACTGTTTTGCTTGTATCGGCAATCGGCCTGCTGGTGAACTCACTGAATTTTTTGTGAGTCAGTAGCATCACAAAAATTTCTTCACTCAGTACCATGCAGGCAGCCGTGTCGTCCGTGAATTGTGGATTGTTTGTAAATCCGATGGTCTCATAGAAAACCTTTGAACGCTTGAGGTCGGCAACCGGTAGGTTGATAAAAATTTGCTTTTTCATTTTTTTATTTTTTTAGCGTGATCGATTTAGCTCAAATGGATAACACAAAGATAGGATATCCAATGATTGTTAATGTTGTGTGATAACGACAACTAAGGGGGTGTTTTGCGACAATTTGGTATCTTCACTTATCGAAATATTCTATTCTGATAAGATTTTTTATTGTGGATAAGGTGATCATGAAAACGGAGTGGCCGGGAAACTCGGGATTTATTTTTCGGGGCTGTATCCTACATACCCTTTTATATATTGAAGAAAAATGCTTGAACAGCTCTTATATCAAAGGATATGGATCCTACTTACTAAATTATATAAGTATACCATGAAATGCCCCATCCTATATACAAAATAAATGCGATAATATGTACTGAAGTCGAAACATCAACATGATGCTATCATTCTTTAAATGCTTTACTCAGGAAATATAATTTGTAACCCATATCCTTTACACAATAAATCTTAAAGCCGAATTTTTGATACCATGGAAGATTTTTTAAAGTGGAAGTTTCAAGACAAACGATCCTATTCATTTCTTTACTTTCCTCCAGAATAGCTTTCAGAAGAAGGCTTCCTTTACCTTTGTTTTGTTCCTGAGGATCTACTCCAATAAACCATATATAGGTCATTAATTCTTTAGGTTGAACTTGTTTGATTAGAGATTCACGTTTTAAAGTGCTCAGGATCTTTTTTATGCCCATGCAGCGGAAGATCAATTGGATATCCCAGACAACCGATTGGATCATTATTTTTTTCCGGTCGGGATATAATAGTAATGCACAGGCAGTCTCGTCATCCGATAATATTATCTTGCCAAATCGGGAACACATCTTGTAGGAGTACTCCATTAAATGCTCGATTCTCCGTTGCCTTGCCTTATCATGTTTGATGATATAGTTGACGCTTTGGTTCTTATCGAAGGATCTGGCAAGGAGGTTAATCACAACTTCCTTTCTATTTATGGGCAAGGATTCTTTATACATTTATCAATTGGATTTATTTTTCCGTATTTGGAGCGTGATACATTTGTTGAATTACATTTTGAGCAATAAGAAGCCCCCAAGACTTCCAATCAGAATGATAACAACCGTATTTAGCTTTTTGATGCTAAGCGTTAGTACAAGACATAGCGCTAGGATCACTGCGCCCCGCCAGTTTTGTATCGAGGCAGTTAACAAATGAAGTCCGACGACTGCTATAATTGATATAGATGCCGCGCTAAGCCCATCTAAGAAAAGCCTTAGCTTTTGGTTTTTTCTGGCTGATGACAGCACCCGGTGCAAAGATAAGGAAATGAAAAATGAGGGTAAAAAAATAGATAAGGTGGCGATCAAACCGCCCCTTGTCCCATCAATGATATATCCCGCAAAGGTGGCGCTCGAAAGAATGGGTCCCGGCGTGATCTGGCCTACAGCAATGGCATCCATCAACTGATGGCGGGTTAACCAGTGATTCTTTCTTACTAAAGACTCGTCCATATAGGCAAAAAGTACATAGCCGCTGCCATATAGCACCGCTCCTATCTTGAGGAAAATGAAGAAAAGTTTATTATCTGAAAACCGGTTGGTTATTTGCAATAATAAAGGAGTAAAGAATAGGCCTGTAAATACCTGCAGTTTATGTTTTCTATAGGTGCGGAGAAAATAATAGATCAGTCCTGCGCCAATAATCAATAATACCTCGTTCATCCCATACAGGGCGCCGACGAAGATCAAAATGCACAAGACAATAAGAGCCGTGTTGTTTTTCATGGTCGTACTCCATAGCCGGAACACTGCGCCAATAAGCAAGGCCGTTGTTGCAGGCCTCAGGCCAAAAATAAAACCCTGAACATCTGGAAGGGTACTGTATTTCTGATAAAAATAACCCAAAAGCAGACAGATAAGCATGGCGGGGGTGATATAACAGATACCGGCAATTACCAGTCCCAGGCGGCCGCCCCGTTCTTTTCCGCAATGCATCACGATTTCAACGGCATTAGGTCCGGGAATAATGTAAGAAGTGCTTAGGACATCCATAAAGTGCTGATGGTCAATCCACCTCCGCCTGATTACCATCTCATTTTCTATAGTGGCCACCATACCTGCAATTCCGCCGAATCCAATGGTTCCCAGCTTTAGACTGGAAACGGCGATCTCTTTTATCTGCTTTATTTTACTTTCTCCGATATTTTGTTGAGACATTTCTGAAAATCTCTTTTATTCTGACGGATACATAAGGTATAAAAAAGTCCGGTAGCACTTTACAACTTTCCGACCATATACTTTGCCGAAAGTACGGCACCTTCCATATATCCAGAAAATTCAGTGACTGTCTCTGTCCCTGAAAAAAACAACTTATTGTTCATATAACCTTGTTGTAACAATGGATGTCCATTATTCTGATGCGGGCGTCTGATGACCTGATTGCCATCCATAATAAATTCGTTTATCCAGGCCTTATCAAAATAGCCTATAGGATCTAACGCTTCCTTTCCCAATAATTCTCCCAACTGTCTTAATACCATTTCTTTCCTTACATTTTGTGGATAAGATGCCGATCCACTATTGAGAAAACCTATAAAACCAAATCTATCTTCTTCGAAGTTAGTATGGTCGTACATTTCTGTAATAATTCCGGCATGGCTGTATAACATTCCAGAGTACCCGTTATTCCGCCAAAAAGGATTTGCATATTCCAATGTAAATTTGATAGATCCGGCCATCCATGTTTGTACATCCGGGAAAATGGAGCTAACTACATCTGGCAGTCCGGGTGAAAATGTTATTTGTTTAGTTATCAATTGAGGTGGAATACAAATAATCACTTTATCTGTATCCATTGTTGTTCCATCGGCAGTTTCCAATCGTATGCCATCTTCAGTTTCTTTTATTATCGTTACCTTTTTATTCAATAAAATATTACTATCGGATAATCTCTGTGCTAATGTATCGGTCAACAATTGCATTCCTCCAGCCAACTTATATGAGGGTGTTTCTGCTTCAGGTATGAAGAACTCCTGCGGTGGTTCAAATGACTTGCTTTGAAATAGGGTCTTGCCTTTTGAAAATTGCGAATACTTCTTTAACCCTAATTCTTCAATCAGAGCCAATAAATTAGGATGCATATCTGAGAACCAGGTCGCACCTAATTCCAGTGGTGTGTCATTGGCGCCCTTAATCGTTTGAATCCTTCCTCCTAATCTTGAAGAGGCTTCAAGAACAGTGGCCTTAATATTTTTTTTAGATAAAAAATAGGCCAAAGTAAGCCCGCTCAGTCCGCCGCCTATGATATAAACCCTTTCGTTTGATTTCATTCTATTACTATTGATTTTAAGATGCGAAATTCTGTTTTATATCCTTATTTTTATAGGATAATTCGGAAAGCTCATGGTATTTATGGGAGGGAAGGATCACACATACTTGTAGAATGAAACATCCACTTTCAACGATTGTTGTATATTAGCCGGTGAATAGAACCATGAGAAATATCCCGATGATGAAGGAAAAAGACAGTGAGATAAAAGCGTATCATCTTAACCGGTATCAGACTAGCAAGCCTCAACTCGCGATTTATGATCTAAACGAATATGTAAAAGCAAATAAGTGCCGGATGAGCAAACCGCATATACACAGTTTTTATCAAATCCTATGGTTTAAGAAGGGAAAGGGAATACATTCTGTTGATCTTAAAGAGTACAAGGTGTTTGACAATACTATATTCCTTATTGCAAAAAACCAGGTACATTATTTTGATGGACAGACCGGCTATGAAGGGGTGCTTATTCATTTTAACGAAATTTTCCTGGTGAACAACCAAAGCGAAATGGATTTTTTCTTAAAATGTAGTTTGTTTAATAACCTTTATCAACAGCCATCTTGCCGTGTCGGTGGGGATATTAAGGATTTGCTGGATAAATATATTTTGCAATTTAAACGGGAACTGGATAATGAAGAGGCGTTTGGTAAGGAGCTGCTATTAAGAAATTATCTTAAAAATTTCCTTATTCAGATACAACGGGCAAAGAATAAGTGGGGAAACTCGCTTGACCCCCTACCACATTCCTTTGATGAAAAGAGGCTCCAATTTGTCCGCTTTATTAATCTCATCAATGAACATTATAAAAAAGGGTTTACCATAGCAAAATATGCGAGATTACTGCATATATCTACCAGAAGTCTATCTGAACTAACGCATCAACTTTTGAATAAAACTCCGTCTCAGATGATACAAGAACGTATTATTTTGGAAGCACAGCGCATGCTCTTGTATTCCAATATGAACGTAAATCAGATAGGATATCGGTTAGGGTTTGAGGATGCATCATACTTCGCAAAGTATTTTAAGAAACATACCAACATTTCCCCATTGGCATTTCGAAAGTCGATTTCTTAAACCTGCTATTATAGAAGCCGCCTTAAAAAAGTGATGATAGAAACAGAGACAGTACTGCCGGTATTTATACCATTACGATCACCCGGCCCATGTTCGGGGCTGGTCTGAATGTATTGTGCGATGTTTTGATAGAATTTTTTATTACGGATCATGTGATCCTGAAAACGGGGTTGCCATCCGTTTTCGAATCCCGACCGGTTGACGTGTTTTGTTACGGCTGATTTATAGGGACGAATGATGATGGATACAGAAGGGGATTTAGGAGAGATAATGGCCTTTTTGTCGTTTTTACCGATGGTGATGATGGGCGGCTGTAGGACCGTTGCATGCGACGGCTTTGCCATTGCGACCGTCCGCCATCATCTGACCGGGTGGATGCGATCCGGGTATTTATTTCTGAATTACCCTGCAGATGCATAGGTTAAAATAAATTTTTGCATGTAAAGATTGCGGAGTGTTACTATCCCTGTGTCGGGAAATACCGCCCGTCGCTGCGTAGGAGTGCATGAAGGGGGGGCATTCTCATAAATAATCTATAAATACTAAAATAATTAGTGTGATTTACTAAAAATATTAGTATTATTGTGCTCTCATAAAGTATGAAGGATGAGTCAGGAGCGCCATATCGTGCATTTGGATTTAGACACTTTTTTTGTGTCGGTAGAGCGATTGCGCCACCGGGAGCTGGCGGGGAAGCCCGTTCTGATAGGCGGTTTCTCCAATCGGGCAGTGGTGGCTTCCTGTAGCTACGAAGCCCGGAAGTTCGGCATCCACAGCGCTATGTCCATGCGCCTGGCCAGGCAGCTTTGCCCTCAGGCGATCGTGATACGGGGCGATCATGAGGCCTATAGCCGTTTTTCCCGCATGGTAACGGAGATCATTGAAGAGCAGACGCCGGTGGTGGAAAAAGCCAGTATTGACGAGCATTACCTGGATATTTCAGGTATGGACCGGTTCTTTGGTTGCTGGAAATGGACACGGGAACTGCGGCAAAAGATCATCAAAGAAACCCGCTTGCCTATTTCTTTTGGTTTGTCTGTTAACAAAACCGTGTCCAAGATCGCCACTGGAGAGGCCAAACCCTTTGGCGAAAGGCTGGTGAGTGACGGTATGGAGAAAGCTTTCCTGGCGCCGCTCCCTATCCGGAAGATCCCGATGGTGGGTCCCAAATATGCTATGCAGTTACGCAACATGGGCATCCGTAAAATTCATACGTTGCAGGAGATGGATCCGCACCTGATACAACAGGTACTGGGAAAAAATGGCGCCGCTATCTGGAAAAAAGCCAACGGCATTGACCGTACGCCGGTATTGCCTTATTCCAAGCAAAAATCCATGAGCAAGGAAGAAACTTTTGAGAAAGATACCATTAACATGTTGCGGTTAAAAAAAGTTTTGGCCAGGATGGTGGATGGACTGGCCTTTGAACTCCGGAAGGAGGGCAAAGTAACAGGTTGCGTCAGCCTGAAGATTCGCTATTCCAACTTTGAAACTTTCAGCAGACAGCAGAAGATCGCTTACACCTGTTCGGATAAAATATTGCTCGGAAAGATCCTGGATCTATTCCGGAAGCTATACTCCCGGCGTATGCTTATCCGATTGATTGGGGTGCGGCTTAGCGACCTGGTAACGGGCGGTTACCAAATGGATCTATTTCATGATGTGGCTGCAGATCTGCATCTGATGGAAGCGATGGATGGGATAAGAGCGCGTTTTGGTGTGGAGAAGATCAGCCGGGGGATCTGTTTTAAGGAGAAAGAGGAAGAAGAATGTTACTGAACCTGCATAGCAATTACAGCCTCCGTTACGGTACGTTGAGCATTGAACAGCTTGTTCTCAATATGCTCGCAGGCGGCTATGGCAGTGCGGTGCTGACGGATATTAACAACAGCGCTGCTACCCTGAACTTTATTAAAGCCTGTAAGGCCAAGAGATTGAACGGACTGGCCGGGATGGAATACCGTAACGGGGATACCCTGCTTTATGTCGGTATTGCAAAAAACACGGATGGATTCCGGGAACTGAACGAGCTGATGACAGCCTGCAACCGGACCCAAACCGGATTACCCGGCAGGGCGCCGGAATTTCAGCAAGTCTTTGTGGTGTATCCTTTTGGGAAAATAGAACCGGAAGATCTTCGGGAAAATGAATTTATCGGCATCAAAGCCCATCAGCTCAATAAGATCATTTTTGCGCCAAAGAGGGATTTGGAAAAATATGTCCTTCTGCACCCGGTGAGTTTTGGCAGGCGGGATTACAAGCTGCACCGGCAGCTTCGGGCTATTGACCACAATCTGCTCATTTCACAGTTGGAACCCGGGCAATTTGCAGCAGCGGATGAATTCATGGTTTCCAGGGCGAAGCTGTTGAAAAGATTTGAACAGTTTCCCCGGCTGATTGCCAATACCCGGAAACTGCTTCGTCAGTGTTCCTTTGATTTCGATTTCGAAACCGTCCGGAACAAACAGACTTTTACCGGGAATTACTATGGGGATAAGGAACTTCTCTATAAATATGCCATGGAAGGGCTTTCCCGGCGCTATGATAAAAACGATAAGGGGGCCCGAGCGCGGGTACAGAAGGAGTTGGAGATTATCGACAACCTGAATTTTTCCGCATACTTCCTGATTACCGATGATATTTGCCGTTATGCCCGTTCCAGAAACTTCCATTACATGGGCAGGGGCAGCGGGGCCAATTCCATCGTGGCCTATTGTCTGGGGATAACCGATGTGGATCCGATAGCGCTGGATTTATATTTTGAGCGGTTCCTGAATCCCAGGCGAAAAATACCTCCCGATTTGGATGTGGATTTTAGCTGGGCCGACCGGGATGAGGTATACGATTATATTTTTCGCCGTTATAAAGCCGGCCATACCGCCCTGATGGGCGCCATGAGTACGTTTCATTCAAAGTCTATCCTCAGGGAACTGGGTAAAATATATGGCCTGCCCAAAACGGAAATTGACCGGTTGATCCGGGCGCCGGCCGATATGTTGAACAAAAACGAGGTCACCGATATGATCCTGTCGGTGGGTGAGAATCTCCCGAAAGATTTTCCTAATCAGCGCACGGTCCATGCCTCCGGTATCCTGATCTCCGAACGGCCGCTCACTTGTTATTGTGCTTTGGATTATCCACCTAAAGGAAGGCCTACGGCGCAGTTCAACATGTACACCGCGGAAGAGATCAACTTAGAAAAATTCGATATTCTTTCCCAGAGAGGTATTGGTCATATCAAAGACTGCCGGGCGCTCATTAAGCAAAACCGGGGCCGGGTCGTCCATACCGATAATCCAAAGCGTTTCTTCAAGGATGAAAAGATCGCCGCTCAATTAAAGTCAGCGAATACCATTGGCTGTTTTTATATCGAAAGTCCTGCTATGCGCCAGCTTTTGACGAAGTTGAAATGCGATAATTATCTGACACTGGTGGCCGCCAGTTCCATCATCCGTCCCGGCGTGGCTTTTTCCGGCATGATGAAAGCCTATATTGAAAGGCATCACGATCCCTCTAAAGTGTGTTACCCGCACCCGGTTTTTGAAGCGCAGCTCAAAGAAACTTACGGCATCATGGTCTATCAGGAGGATGTGATGAAAATCGGGCATCATTACGGCGGACTCGATCTGGCCGATGCGGACATACTGCGCCGGATGATGAGCGCCAGGCGCATACCCGACGGAAAAATGCCGGCAATTAAAGAGAAGTTCTTTGCACACTGTAAAAAAATGCATTATTCTGAGCCGGTATCCCGGGAGATCTGGCGGCAGATGGAATCTTTTGCCGGCTATTCCTTTAATAAGGCCCATTCGGCTTCTTTTGCCGTGGAAAGCTATCAGAGCCTGTATTTGAAGACCTATTACCCTTTGGAATTTATGGTAGCGGTTTTAAACAATTATGGCGGCTTTTACCGGCGAAAGGTGTATGTAAACGAGGCCCGAAAGGCGGGTGGAAATATCTGCCTGCCCTGCGTGAATAAAAGTGCATACCAAACCACTATCGCGGGCAGGGCTATTTACCTCGGTTTCGACTGCCTGCTGAACCTTGAAAATAGCCTGGCACAACGCATTTCAGAAGAAAGAAAGCAAAACGGGGATTATACCGGGTTGGAGAATTTCATCCTGCGAACCGGCGCCGCATTGGAGCAGGTGGCGGTACTCATTCGCTGCGGGGCATTCCGGTTTACCGGTACAGGAAAAAAGGAACTGTTATGGGAGGCGCATCTTTTGCTTTCCAGGGGGAAGAAGCAAACTTCCGATGTGTTGTTCGAAAGCATGAGCGCCAAACCGGCATTGCCGAAGCTGGAATCTTCGCTGTTGGAAGATCTTTATGATGAAATAGAGCTGATCGGTTTTCCGGTATCGGCCGGTATATTTGATTTGTTAAAAAGTAGCTACCGGGGAACGGCAATGGCGAAAGACCTGCCTAAACTGAAGGGGAGTAGCGTGCGGGTAGTGGCCGATTTTGTGTGCGATAAGCACGTGACAGCCAGAAATGGACAGCACATGAAGTTCGGAACCTTCTTTGATGCCCAAGGGGATTTTATAGATACGGTGCATTTTCCATCACAGTTGAAGCAATATCCTTTAACGGGAAATGGGATTTACCTGATACAAGGCAAAGTAGTGCTGGACTTTGGATGCCCGGCGATCGAGGTGGAAAAATGTGCTAAAATGAAGGTGAAGGCGGATCCGAGGAATGCATGAGATAAAACCGATAAAAATATAGCAGATACAACAGGATTATAAAAGATGGAATACGCTATTGTAGATATAGAGACCACCGGCGGATATGCGGCAGGGGGCCACATCACAGAGATCGCTATTCGCATATTTGACGGCAGGAAGGTCACGGATCAATTTGATAGCCTGATCAGGCCGGAACGGAACATTCCCCTGTACATTACGGCATTGACGGGTATTGATAACGATATGGTATATGACAGCCCGTTATTTGAAGAGGTGGCGGAGGAGGTATTGGCGCTGCTGCAAGGACGGATATTTGTCGCACACAATGTCAATTTTGACTATTCTTTTTTAAAATACCATTTGGAAGAGGCCGGATATAAATATACGGCACAAAAGCTCTGTACCGTCCGCATGGCCAGGAAAATAAAGCCGGGCTTACGCTCTTACAGCCTGGGGCCTCTTTGCGGGTCTTTGGCGATACCTCTTGAGAACCGGCACCGGGCAGGGGGCGATGCGGATGCCACCGTCATCTTGTTTAAAAAACTACTGGAATGGGATATCCATGGGGCGACAGCCGCTATGTTGAAAAAAGGCAGCAAGGAACAACAATTGCCGCCTAATTTGCCTAAAGCGCATTTTGAGGCTTTACCGGAGAAGCCGGGCGTGTACTATTTCAGGGATGCAAAAGATAAAGTCCTTTATGTAGGAAAAGCAAAGAACATCCGGAAAAGAGTGGCGCAGCATTTTACCGGCCATAATCCCCATCCGAAACGGCAAAATTTTATGCGGGAGGTGTATGCTGTTGATTTTGAATTATGCGGTACCGAGTTGATGGCCTTCATTTTAGAATGCCTGGAGATCAAAAGGATCTGGCCCAAATACAATCGTGCTTTGAAAAAGTATGAACCCAAGTTTGGTCTGTTCTCTTATGAAGATCTTCTGGGTTATAAGCGTTTGTTCATTGGAAAATACAACAAGAGCCTGCTGCCCATACAAGTGTTTACCACGCGGGAAACCGGGATCAACAAGCTCTATGATCTTGTTAGGAGATTTGGCCTTTGCGCTTCCTTGTGTCGCCTGGGGAGCTGTGAAATATGCGATATGATGGATAAACGCACCGACCTGTTATGTTCAGCCAATGAACCGCCGGAAGTTTATAATGGGAAAGTGGATCAGGCATTATCCTATTTAAAAGAAGATATGCCGGGTTTTTATATCATGGATAAAGGAAGAAATAAAAATGAAAAAAGCTGTATTTGGGTAGAACAGGGTAACTTTTACGGAATGGGTTATATCGATAATTCCGAAGATATTCGCGCTCCCGAAGATATCAAAGACCGGTTGACCGCGTACGTGGGGAATCATTATATTATGCAGCTGATCCTTTCGTTTGTGTGTAAAAATCCGGGGAAAGTGTTTAAATTTAGAAATTATCATTATAATTTTGATGCTTGAGATGTATCAATCCTTCTTTGTTTTTATAAATGGAAGAAAAAATAATATATTATGATCCTACTATCTATCCTCATTCCCGGGCTTTCATTTTTACTCCGGGGTAAGATCCTTAGCGCTATCCTGGCTTTTGTTCTCCAGGGAATAGCGATATTTACTTTTATGTTCTTTGGTATTGGAGCGTTGCTCTGGATCATTCTGGCGGTTTGGGCCATCGTGTCTTATAACAATGCAAAAAATGAAAAGCGGCACCGGGAAACGATCCAGGCTTTAAGAGAGGAACGGGCCAGGTAGAATAGCAGGTGAACAAGAGCATATCTACTTGCATGCAGGTCCACTGTGCGCTTATTACATTTGTTTGGCTGATGTCTCATGGGCTGTCTGCATGAAGGCGGTTTTGGAAAGGGG
>CAYZGR010000056.1:0-20597 GCA_964478125.1 uncultured Chitinophagaceae bacterium
AGCTGGTCGGAATAACGTTCAGGAATCGAAAATTCCAGTTTAAGGGGATTATCCTGATAAATTTTGGTTACCAGTGTGGTGGGCGAAACGATAGCGCCTTCACTCACCTCGCGAAGGCCCAGTCGTCCGCTAAAGGGAGCGCGGATCTCTGTCTTGCTAATCTCGGCCTTGTAATAATCAATTTGCGCTTCAAAAGAGGCCACCCTGTTTCTGGAATCATCCACAGCCTGGCGGCTGATGCCACTTATTGCCAACAACTTCTCCTGCCGGGCGAGCGTGGTATCCGCCAGTTCTTTTTGTACTTCCAGCTGTTTTTTCTGTGCCTGCAGATCCCCATCAAACAACTTTACCAGCAGATCGCCTTTCTTTACAAAAGCGCCTTCTTTAAAATAAATATGGGTAATCCGGCCACTGATCTCCGGCCGTATTTCCGTATATTCGTTGCTGAGCAAAGAACCGGTTGTAGTAATCTGATGAGGCAACGCCACAGGATGAACCACAAACCCGTCTACCATCAGCGCGGAGGCCTTATGGGATTTCGCAGCACGGGCCTGAAGGGAGCGTTCCTGGTCCTTGGTGATCTTATTATATGCCAGAAGACCAATCACACCGCCTACGATCAAAATCAAAACAATACGCGTAATCCATTTAGACATCTATATTATGGCATTTTTAAGTTAAAAACAGAGCCTCCAAAGTTAAACAATTGTTTTTCATAGCTGTTATTCTGTTTAATTTTTTACTTAAAAGGCAAAAAATTTCAATGAGTGGTAAGCGTTAAATGAAAAATATTTGAAGATTCTGCAAAAGATCATTACCTTAGGAGCCTGTATTTAAGTCAGTTACCAACAAATATTTTAGTAGAAAAGGTGCATGTTTCAATAAAAAACATATTTTTGCACCCAACAAAAACTTAAAAACTACTGTTATGTCAGACATTGCATCACGTGTAAAAAAGATCATTATTGACAAATTGGGAGTAGACGAGGCTGAAGTTACACAGGAAGCCAGCTTCACTAATGACCTGGGCGCCGATTCTCTCGACACTGTAGAACTCATTATGGAATTCGAAAAGGAATTTAACATTTCCATCCCCGACGAACAAGCCGAAACTATTACAACCGTAGGACAGGCCGTTTCTTACCTGGAAGAGCACGCGAAATAACCTGATTTTTCGTTCCGATTCCACAATTTACTAAACATTTAATGAAATTAAGACGCGTAGTCATAACGGGCCTTGGAGCTATTACCCCGGTAGGTCATTCCATTTCAGAAACATGGAAAGGACTCACTTCGGGCGTATCCGGGGCCGATTTCATTAAATTGTTTGATGCAGAAAAATTCAAGACCCAATTTGCCTGTGAATTAAAAGATTTTGATCCCACGGACTATCTCGACCGTAAAGAGGTTCGCAGGTTAGATCGTTTTACACAGATCGCATTGGTTTCGGCAGATGAAGCCATTAGAGATGCAGGGATTGATAACGCCGGTATAGATGCGGAGCGGATAGGGGTCATTCATTCTTCCGGCATCGGGGGTCTCAATTCATTGTGTGAAGAAGTACGAAATTTTTATGCCGGCGACGGCACACCGCGTTTCAGCCCTTTTTTTGTCCCTAAAATGATCATTGATATTGCGGCCGGACATATTGCCATGCGATATAATTTCCGGGGCCCCAATTTCGCGGTGGTATCTGCATGTGCCTCCTCTACAAACACCGTCATCGAAGGCCTGAATTATATCCGAATGGGCAAAGCCGACCTGATGGTGGTAGGCGGTTCCGAAAGTGTTATTAATGAAGCCGGAGTCGGTGGTTTCAACGCCATGAAGGCGCTCTCTCAGCGCAACGAATCTCCTCAGACCGCTTCGCGTCCCTTTGATCTGGACCGGGACGGCTTTGTCATCGGTGAAGGATCGGGTACGCTGGTAATAGAAGATCTGGATCATGCCCTGGCCAGGGGCGCCAAAATTTATGCAGAGCTGGCAGGAGGGGGCGCTTCGGCAGATGCCTATCATATCACGGCGCCTCATCCCGAGGGACTGGGAGCCGAACTGGCTATGAAACGAGCGCTGGAGAATGCCGATGTAAAACCGGAAGATATTGACTATATCAATGTACACGGCACTTCTACTCCGCTTGGGGATGTAGCAGAAGTAAAGGCCATTCATAAAGTATTCGGCGATGCCATCTACGATCTGAACATCAGCTCAACCAAGTCCATGACTGGCCATCTGTTGGGTGCGGCCGGTGTAGTAGAAGGGATCGCCTGTATCCTGGCGATCAGAGAAGGTATCATACCTCCCACCATCAATCATTTTACAGACGATCCGCAACTGGATCCGAAAGTGAATTTTACCTTCAATAAAGCACAAAAAAGAACTGTAAATGCAGCGCTGAGCAACACCTTTGGCTTTGGCGGTCACAATGCAACCATTATTCTAAAAAAATATGTTTCCTAAACTTCGTGAAGGGGAATAATAAAGGCATATTAAAACAGAACTTATCACCGGAAAAACACACCCAGTCAGATAACACCGGATTTCTTCGAAAACAATTAAAGAATATACTGGGGTTTTCTCCCGGAAAGATTGCTATCTATAAGGTAGCCCTCAGCCATCGCTCCAACGTCAGTCAGGCTGATGAGAATAATGAGCGTCTTGAGTATCTGGGAGACGCGGTTTTGGATGCCATTGTCGGCGATTATCTCTATAAAAAATATCCCCTTGAACCGGAAGGCTACCTTACCGAAATGCGGTCCAAAATTGTAAACCGCCATTCTCTGAATGATGTGGCCATAAAAATGGGGCTTCGCCAACTCACTTATTACGATAAAAGTAGCAGCTATCTGAAAATAAGCGGCATCTTTGGCAATACCCTGGAAGCCCTGATAGGTGCTGTTTACCTGGATAAAGGTTATAAAAAGACAAAAAAATTTATCATCCGGCGCATTCTGGGCACCTTCATAGATGTAGAATCCCTCGAACAGGAAGAGATCAATCATAAAAATAAACTGTATAGCTGGGCCAACAAAAACGGCCACCAACTCGAGTTTGAACTTCAGGATCAACATCTTGAAGGCGGACGGCCTTTTTTCACCATTATCACGGTCGTTGATGGGAAAAAAATGGGGAGCGGTAAGGCCTTCTCCAAAAAGAATGCAGGACAAATTGCCGCCGAAAATACCCTGAAAAGATTAAATCTGGCGGAAGAATAAGACTGTATTCCGGATACCGGTATCTGCTGCAACTTACAAGTTCCATCCCTCAGATATAGAAAGAGACTGCCTCCTGCCACTGCTTACCGCCACCTACTGTTTCACTCCAAACCGGTAAATAGTTGTAGAATGAAAAGTATCGCCCGGCTTTAATTCCGTGGAAGGGAAAGCCGGCTGGTTTGGCGAATCCGGGAAATGCTCTGTTTCTAAAACCACGGCGGCATGCTTGGGATATGCAATGCCTCCTTTTCCTTCAAAAGAACCGTTTAAGAAATTACCGGAATAAAACTGGATCCCCGGCTCTGTGGTATATACCCGGATCGTACGGCCCGTTTCCGGATCATAAACACTGGCCGCGGGACGGCTCAGGTCTCCCGGATGGTTCAATACCCAACAAAAATCAAACCCGCCGCCCACGATCTTTAGCTGCTTTGCAGTATCATTAATATGCAGGCCGATTGCCGTCGGCTTCCTGAAATCCATAGGCGTACCTGCCACAGGCTGTAAAACCCCGGTTGGAATTAAGGTGGAATCTACCGGTAAAAAATGGTCGGCATCTAACATCAATTGATACTTGTTCACCGTATCCCTGCCCCCGGTAAAGTTAAAATAAGAATGATTGGTCAAATTCAGCACGGTGGGCTTATCCGTTGTAGCCTCGTAATCTATACGCAATGCATTTTCATTATTTAAGGTATAAGTCACCTGCACATCCAAATCGCCGGGATATCCTTCTTCCCCGTCAGAACTGACATAATGGAGCTTCAAACCCTCCGTACTGTCCGTAGTGAAAGGAGTTACATTCCATATTTTTTTGTCAAATCCTTCTTTGCCTCCGTGCAACGAATTGGGACCATCATTCACATACAAATGATAAGTAGAATCATTCAGGGTGAAAGCGCCCTTTGCGATCCTGTTCCCAAACCGGCCGATAATAGCGCCAAAATAAGGAGACAGTTTCTGATATTTGTCTATGGTATTAAAGCCTAAGACAATATCCCCCATTTTCCCTTCTTTGTCCGGGGTTTCAATAGATTGGATAATACCGCCATAATTCAAAATCGTCACCGTCACCCCGTTTTTATTCTTCAAAGTATATGCGATCACCGAATCGCCTTTCGATGTCACGCCAAAAGGTGTTTGCTTTATTTTTGAAGATCCGGCCTTTTCTTTACAGGAAGAAAAAACCACAAACGTTATCATGACACTTAATAAAGACAAACGAAAGGTATCCATCGTGATTCATTTTGAAATTGCAAGATAGTAAAAAAGGATATTTAAGTTTAAATTATTTCCTCAACAGGCCGGATATCCGGTTAAAGGGAATATACAAATCTATTTGACCTACAACATACGGCGCTACCTCATAAGGGTTATAAATAAATCCGATCCCATTCCCCGTGAGATAAAAATTCGTACTTACCGGTAAATGGGCATCAAAAAGGATTCCCTTATCCCCGTTTAAAGGCGCATTACCGGGAATATCGTACTGTTTTCGTAGTTCTTCTTCCAGCGCTTGTCGTAATTTCTGCTCATATCCCTTTTCAAAAAGGTCATTCAATTTCACCACCCGCCTTTTTTTCATATCCACAACCAAACAAAAAACGGATTGCAAACCGTGGGCGCCTCCCGTAAACTGATATTGAGTAAACCGCAAACTGGTTACTCCCTCCGCATTATAAACCATATCAACATGCGCCTGTGTATTCCAGTTAAAAGAGGGGCCGATCGTGCCATCTCCTTTTTTTGCCCATTCATCTGTCGCCTGACGGTATTTTTTCATAAACGTATCGGATACCGCCTGTAAAAGAAGCTCCGGTTTATCAAAAGTTTTTTGCATGCCGAACCAGCTTTGGGATAAGGTATCTGCGATCAAATCCCTTAGGGAATCTGCTACATCAGTTCCCGGCCACAGGGTCATCAGGCGCGTTTCCGCTTTAGGGCCTTCCGTTTTTGAGGGGTCATAAAAGAGCGAATCGGAATAGGCGGCCAGGTCCCAATGGAAACTTCCGGCCGGATATTTCTCTTTAAAACTAAAGGGCAGCTTCTGTCCTGCCGAATCAATGACCTTACCTTTAAAGGTAGCTTGTGAGAAATGGCCTCTGAAGGTATCTACAGGATTATAATGGTCATAAGTAACCAGCTGTATCAGGCTGTCAGAAATCCTTTTACCCACAAAATCCAACGGTGTCTCCCCTCCGCCGTTTATCAATACTCCCCTATAGTAATCTGTCGCGACAGCACCTTTATCCTGTACCGGCGACTGGTATTTCGCCAGTTGTAAAACAGCCCGGCGGTCCCCCATGCTACCTTCCATTCGTTTATAATATTCCGTAACCGCTCGTTCCGGCCGGTTATTTTCAGTCTCATTTTGTTTTTTTGAATGGTTATGACAAGCAGCTAAAGCGAAAGCCAGAAGCAGACTCATACTATAGATAGGGATGTTTTTCATCGGATGTTTTTTGTTTACAGCAGACCGCGCAATTAAGCGCATTTGGCCGTAACTTTGTTTCCTGTTGTTACAAATATAAAAAATTATGCCAGAACTATCTTTAGCGGATATACGCACAGATTATAAAAAAGCGTCCTTAAAAAAAAGCGATGTTGCCGCCGATCCGGTCACACAGTTCAAAAAATGGTTTGAAGAGGTATTGCACAGTAAAGCTGCAGAGCCTAATGCCATGACCCTTGCTACCACCGGTAAAGATATGCAGCCTTCCGCACGGATTGTGTTGCTGAAGGGAATAGATGAAAAAGGGTTTTATTTTTATACCAATTATAAAAGCAGAAAAGGCCGCGAACTGGGAGAAAATCCCAAGGCCGCCCTGGTTTTTTTCTGGAAAGAATTGGAAAGGCAGGTTCGCGTATCGGGAACCGTCGTAAGGGCCCGGCCGGAACAAAGCGATACCTACTATTTTTCCCGTCCCGAAGGTTCACAACTGGGCGCATGGGCCTCTCCTCAAAGCAGTATTATAGCTGATAGAGCGGAACTGGAAGGAAGGTTAAAAGCCATAAAGGAACAGTTCAAAGATAAACCGCTTTCCCGCCCTTCTTTCTGGGGGGGCTTCCTTGTAAAACCACAGTATGTGGAATTCTGGCAAGGCAGACCCAGCCGCTTGCATGACAGGATATTGTACACCCTTACCCCTCCCGGTGACTGGAAAATCCACCGGCTCGCTCCTTAACCCTTACTTCTCTGTATTTTCTTACGCGCCTTACGAAGGCTTTTTATTGGTCTTTACCGGAGAGGTATTCCGATCCTTGTGGGGACGATGCTTGCCATAAGAGCCCTTATGCCGTTTCCCCTTCTTTGTTTTGATATCTCCTTTTCCCATGATGTTCCAATTGAAAGTAAAATCGCTTTCTGAAAATACAAAAAGCAAGGAAAATTGTTTTATCCTTGCCTTTCACCTAATAAGATATCCAATTAGTTTAGTTTGCCCTGGAAATCTTTCCCGGCTTTGAATTTAGCTACTTTTTTGGCAGCGATCTTGATTTCCTTGCCGGTTTGCGGATTACGGCCGGTACGGGCAGAACGTTTACTTACGGAGAAGGTTCCGAATCCCACCAAAGTTACTTTATCTCCGCGTTTAAGCGTGCGAATAACGGTTTTGGTGAAGGAATCTAAAGCGTCGTTGGCTTGTCCTTTTGTGATGCCGGCATCTTTGGCAATGCTGTCTACTAATTCTGCTTTGTTCATAGTAATTTTTTTAAATAATAATAGAATGTGATAGGGGCAAATATAGGGCGTTTTAGCACATATCCAAATTTTTTGTGGGTATCAATGATCAGGAAATTTCTGCTTGTAATGCCTTGCTGGTAAAGGTTTTAAAGCAAAAAGGCTTAAATTTTTCATCGACACTATCATACATAAGCAGTCAAATGCTTTACTGTAAAGGGTTTCAGGCATTTTTGGTCAAAAAAAAGGATAAGGATCTCCTAAAGCTATTTCAAAAGAAATAGCCGGTTGGAAAATTTTTTCACTTTAAAATTTTTTTCGGGAAATCTCCGAAAAATGCGCTTCTTCAGAAGAAATAGTCCGTAAAAGAGCGCTTTACCAGATTAATTCGTCTTGAGTTGAAGTCGTACAGGACAGTGATCGCTATGAACAACATCCTGCAATATGCAAGCCTCCTGCAGCCGGGGCTGTAAAGACCGGGAGGCGCTTATATAATCAATGCGCCATCCCTTATTTTTTGTTCGGGCCCGTGCACGATAGCTCCACCAGCTATATTGGTGCGGTTCAGAATGGAAATGACGGAAAGCATCAATAAAGCCGGAGTCAAAAAACTTGTCCATCCATGCCCGTTCCTCGGGAAGGAACCCCGAAGAATTTTTGTTACGGACCGGATCATGGATGTCTATCGGTTTATGACAGATATTGTAATCTCCGCAGATCACCAATTGCTTCCCTTCTTTCGTGAGCTGATGTATATAATTGTAAAATTCATCCAGCCATTTATATTTGTATGTTTGTCGCAGCTCCCCCGTCGTTCCTGATGGGAAATAAGCATTGATCAAAGTCCAGTCTTCAAAATCGAGTTGCAATACCCGCCCTTCCGCATCACTCTGCTGTATGCCATTGCCATAAAACACTTCCCGGGGTTCCGCCCTGGAGAAAACGGCCACCCCGCTATAACCTCTTTTCTGGGCTGGAAACCAATATTGGTGATAACCCAATTCTGAGATGCGGTCCGAATCAATATCTTCCTGTTGTGCTTTTATTTCCTGGAGGCAAAGGATGTCTGCCGGATCCGAAGCGAGCCAGTCCATAAAGCCTTTTTTAATGGCGGCACGAATGCCGTTTACGTTATAGGTAATAATGCGCATAACCCGGTTTAATAGAATTAATGGATTTCCTGGCCGGTTTGTTTTTCCATCTTATCAGACATATCGACCCATTGCCGGATGTTTTTACAACTTTCATATTCGGGATCAATGTGAAGATAAAAGTCCGATATGTGTTTATCAAACCATTCATTCAGTACTTCAAATTGTTTCTTTTGGAGGGCCTGTTCCTGCACCCGGCTGTAGTCTGTGTTCAGGCTCTCCCGATGCGGCTTGCTTCTCGATTTGAGGTAAAGAATGCGCGCGGCCTTCTGTTCACGCATTCGCGGGTTGGGAATAAAAGCGGCCGGGTTTGAAATATCGCCCACTTTCATGGAATCCAGGGCAAGCACAACGGAAGGGTCCAATGCATCCATCCGCATCAGAGTAGAACCATCCGGCATGGTAAACATGCCCCCCGTATTTTTAGTTCCTCCCTGCAGGTTGTCATCGGTGCTGTATAAAGAGGCGGCCTGCCCAAAGGTCAATTTTCCCGAAATAATTTGGGAACGAACCGTATCCAGCTTCGCAATCGCCTTATTGACATCGCTGCTCGTTATCGGAGGAATGAGCAAAATATGGCGTACTTTGGCAATATTCCCCTCCCGTTTCACCATTTGAATGATATGATATCCAAACTGGCTTTTGAAAACGGGAGATATCTCTCCATCTTTCAGCCGGAAAGCAGCCGCTACAAAGTTGGGGTCAAACTGCTTTTCGGTCCGGTCAATCGTCAATATTTTACCTCCCGTAGCCACATCATTGGAATACAGGTTGGCCAGAGAAGCAAAAGATTTCTTACCCGACATCGCCTCCTTCTTGAGCTCTCTGAGCTGATTAATGGTATAATCTACTACCGAAGGATCCGGCTTGGGCTTTATCACAATCTGCCCCACCTCCACTTCTGATTTAAAGTAAGGCAGACTGTCTTCGGGTATGGAATCAAAGAATTGTTGCACCTCTGTGGGCGTTATTTTTACATCGCTGGTGATCTTGTCCCGCATGGCCTGAGCCAGAAGAATGTCTTTATAATCCTGCCGGTATTTATCCTTGATCTGAAAAATACTCATTCCCAGCTTTTCCTCCATATTCTGCCGGGAACCATACAAATGTTCAAATTGACGTATGCGTTGATCCAATCGCTGCTCTACCTCATCATCACTTACGGGAAGGCTGTCCTTTTCAGCCTGAAGCACCAGTGCATTCTGGGCCAGCATTTGTTCCAGAATGGCGCAGGAAGCATTTGGCGGTAGCGAATCGTACTGCTGGCGCTGTTGTAAGATCATATTCTGGAGATCGCTCTTTAAAATGATCTTACTCCCAATAATTGCAATAATCTTGTCTGCAGCAGGCTTATTCTCATTCCCGTAAACGTAGGTTTGCGCCCGAAGATTCAAAGCCCCCAAAAGCAGGAACATGCCAGACAAAATCAACCATTTAAAATGCTTCATAACACCAAAATTAACCGGAAATACCTGCTTCGGGCTTTTACTTGATTATTTTAACAAACTTTTAAATCACACATATTTTAGAGGGTCCGCTTGACTTCAATCTCATCATAAGCCTCAATGATATCCCCTATCTTAATATCGTTATAATTTTTGATGGTCAGCCCACATTCCATTCCGGCAGTTATTTCCCTTGCGTCTTCTTTATAACGTTTCAGGGAGCCCAGCTCCCCGGTATATATCACGATACCGTCGCGGATCAGATGTATTCTCGAGTTCCTGTTGATCTTACCATCCTGAACATAGCAGCCGGCAATGGCCACCTTGTTGATGCGATAGGTCTCGCGTACTTCGACATTGGCAGCCACCTTTTCCTCAATCTTGGGCTCAAGCATGCCTTCCATGGCACTCTTCAATTCTTCTATAGCCGTGTAAATGATGGAATAGGTCCGGATCTCAATATTTTCATTTTCTGCAAGGCGGGCAGCCTGAACAGACGGCCGAACCTGAAAGCCCACGATAATAGCATCAGATGCCGTGGCCAGCAATACGTCCGATTCCGTAATTTGTCCTACAGCCTTATGGACCACGTTAACCACGATCTCCTCCGTGGATAATTTCTGGAAGGAATCACTCAATGCTTCCACGGAGCCATCCACATCTCCCTTGATGATCACGTTCAGTTCTTTAAAGTTGCCTAATGCCAGGCGTCGGCCAATCTCCTCTAGGGTGATATGCTTGCGGGCACGGGCGCTTTGTTCGCGCATGATCTGGGTCCGATGACTTGCCAGTTCTTTCGCATCAGATTCATTTTCAAACACGCGGAATTTTTCACCGGATTGGGGCGCCCCATTCAATCCCAATACCTGGACCGGGGTGGACGGGGTAGATTTTTCGATCCGTTGCCCTCTCTCGTTAAATAACGCCTTCATCCTTCCATAATAAGGTCCTGCCACGATCATATCTCCCTGGGTAAGCGTGCCATTCTGGACCAACAAAGAAGTCACATATCCCCTTCCCTTGTCCAGACTCGCATCTATTACCGTACCCACGGCATGGCGGTCGGGATTGGCTTTCAACTCCAGCAACTCTGCCTCCAGCAATATTTTTTCAAGGAGCTGGTCCACATGGGTTCCTTTCTTCGCCGATATCTCCTGCGACTGGAATTTCCCTCCCCAATCTTCTACCAGAATGTTCATGGCGGCCAATTGTTCCTTTATTTTTTCAGGGTTGGCCCCTTCTTTATCAATCTTGTTAATAGCAAAGATCATAGGCAGGCCTGCAGCCTGTGCATGGGAAATTGCTTCCTTGGTTTGCGGCATGATGGCATCGTCAGCCGCTATCACGATCACGGCAATATCCCCGACGGTAGCGCCGCGCGCCCGCATGGCGGTAAAGGCCTCGTGACCCGGGGTATCCAGGAAACAGATCTTTTTGCCTTCCGGCAGGGTCACCTCATAAGCTCCGATATGCTGCGTGATCCCTCCTACCTCGCCGGCCACCACCGCGGCATTACGAATGTAATCAAGCAGGGAGGTCTTACCGTGATCCACATGTCCCATGATGGTCACAATGGGAGAGCGGGGTTTCAGATCCCCGGGATCGTCCTGCTCTTCTTTATCCATCAGCTCCTCCTGTTCCTTCAGGTCAATAAACTCTACCTCATACCCGAATTCACTGGCCACCAATTCAATCACTTCTGCATCCAGGCGCTGATTAATAGAAACCATAATACCCAGGCTCATGCATTTGCTGATAACGTCTGCAAAACTGACGTCCATGAGGCTGGCAAATTCATTCACCGAAATAAATTCGGTTACTTGCAATTTATTGTTTTCCTGCGCTTCACTGGCTGCACGCTGTTCTGCTTTTTCTTCTCTTTTGGCTCTGCGGTTTTTAGCTTTCAGGCTCTTGTTCCGGCTGGTACCGGACAGCTTCGCCTGTGTTTCACGTATTTTTTCCTGTATTTCCTTTTCATCAATTTCCTTCTCGGGTACCTGTCGTCCTCTGCGGCCTTTTCCACTTGGCCGGCCGGCGCCCTTTTTGGGTGAGCGGGTACCCGCTCCTGCATTCTTCCGATCCAAAGGTATGCGCTTCCGTTTGCGCTTATGTTCTCTCGTGCTCTTCTCCTTTTCTTTTTCTTTCTCCTTCTCCTTTTTCACCGGTTCTTTAGGCAGGTCGATTTTACCGACCAGACGGGGACCGCTGAGCCTGATGGTTTTGGTTTGGATTCTCTCCGGCTCTTCCGATTCCTGTGTTTCTTTTTCAACAGGCTGTTCCTTTTCTACTTTTTTTGCTTCTTCAGACTCTTTTTTCGGAGGCATTTCGGGCTGTTGAATGGTGGTTTCCTCTTTCTCCTCCGTCGGACCGTCGGTCTCTTTTGCCGTATCTTTCTTCTTTGCGGTCTTTTTAGGACGGGTAGACGAGTCAATCCCGGAAAGGTCAATTTTACCGACCACGTTGACTCCATTTGTCGTTTTGGGCTTTTCTGCCTCCCTGGCCTCTTCCCGCTGTTCCGGGGCGGTCGTTCCTGAAGCCGGTACTTCCGCTTCGGGATGAGGGGTACTTTCTTCCGCGGCCTGTTCCGGGAGCGGTTCTGCTTCAGAAGGCGTGTCTTCTTTGACCGACGGCGGCAGATCATCAACCGGCGGGCCTTCTGGCGCCGGAGTTTGCTCTAAAGGTTGGCTTGTTTCTGTTTCCCCCGTTGAAAGATCGCCGGGACCTTCCGCTTTCGTATCTACCAGAACATCCTCTTGTGGCGCTTCTTCTTTTTTCTCTTGATCGGTCTTTTCCTCCCGATGTTCTTCTTTGGCGCTTCCCACGCTAACGCCCCGTGGCAGATCAATCTGATCGCTCTTGCGTTTGTTGGCCCGGTCCTGCTGAAATTCATCCTGTAGGGATTCATACATCTCCTCCGTGAGCCTGGTATTGGGTTTGAAATCATCTGTGTCAAAACCTTTGGATTTCAAAAAATTGACCAGGGTATCCCTACCAATGTTAAACTCTTTGGCAGCAGCCAGTAATCGTGGTGTTTTGGTTGGTACAGCCATTCTGTGACACTCCGTTTTTTAAATATTTAAGCATGTCTCTTGTTTTGGGCCATGCCGTATTTCTTATACTTCACTTTCGTCCTTGTCAAATTCCTCTTTTAGAATACGCCTGACTTCTAAAATAGTCTCTTCTTCAAGGTCTGAACGACGAACCAGTTCCTCGGTACTCAGGGCCAGGACACTTCTTGCCGTGTCGCAGCCGATCCGTTTCAGTTCGTCCAGGATCCATTTATCAATTTCGTCTAAAAACTCATCCAGATCTATATCATATTCTACATCAATTTCGTCTTCATCTCTGTAAACATTGATCTCATATCCTGTGAGATCCTGCGCCAGCTTGATATTCACTCCCTTTTTGCCAATAGCCATTGATACCTGGTCCGCAGCGAGATAGACCTCCGCATAATGATTTTCAGCATCCACCGTCATGTGGGATATCTTTGCAGGGGTCAGCGATCGCTGGATCAGCAGTTGGGTATTATTGGTATAGTTGATGATATCAATATTTTCATTCCTCAACTCCCGTACAATGCCATGTATACGGCTGCCTTTCATACCTACGCAGGCCCCCACGGGATCGATACGGTCATCATAGGATTCTACGGCTACTTTGGCTCTTTCTCCCGGCTCCCTGACTATTTTCCTGATCACGATAAGGCCGTCAAATATTTCCGGCACTTCAATTTCAAGGAGCTTGGCTAAAAATTCGGGATCGGTTCGCGACAATATAATGACCGGGCTGTTGTTTTTCATTTCGACCCTTTTGATCACCGCCCGTACATTCTCCCCCTTTTTAAAGAAATCCGAGGGAATCTGTTCCGATTTCGGCAAGATAAGCTCATTCCCGTCATCATCCAAAAGCAGGCTTTCCCTTTTCCACATTTGATATACTTCACCGGTAATGATGTCGCCAACGCGATCGGCATATTTATTTAGCAGAATATTCTTTTTAAGGTCTCCGATACGGGCAGCCAATGTCTGTTTGGCAGCCAGGATGGCACGGCGTCCAAAGTCCGAGATCTTAACCTCTTCATATACTTCTTCCCCGACCTGGTAATCCGGTTCAATTTTAATGGCATCGCTGTAGGATATCTGTTTGTACTCATCTTCTACACCCCCATCCTCCACTATTTCCCTGCGCCGGATGATCTCCAGATCCCCTTTTTCGGTGTTTACGATAACATCAAAGTTCTCATCATCACCATACTTTTTACGAAGCAGGGTTTTAAACACATCTTCCAGAACTTTCATCAGCGTAGGACGATCAATGTTCTCCGCATCCTTAAACTCGGTAAAAGAGTCTATCAGATTAATACTTGCCATTTTTTAAGTTTTTATTTAAAAACGCACACATACTTTGGTGTTTTTTATCTCATTAAAAGGGAACGGCTCCGGTTCTCTTTCCCGGGTTTCTTCCTTCTTTCCCTTTTTCTTTTTTTGCTTGTATTCCAATACTATAAAATCTTCCTGTACTTCTTTAAGAATCCCCGTCTTCTTCTGTCCGTTTTTAAGCCATACGTCTACCTCTCGGCCTATATTTTTTTTATACTGCCTCCATTGCCGCAGGGGTTCGTCCAGGCCCGGAGAAGAGACTTCAAGCGAGAAATTTCCTCCCGGAAATAAATTGAACTCCTCTATACGCTTCCGCAACGAGCGGTTGATACCGGCCAGGCTTTCAATCGTACTGCCCTGATCCGCATCAATAAAAATCCTGATTTGGTTGCCCTGCAATATTTTCATCTCCACCAGAAAAAAGCCTTCCCGTTGTTCCAATATTTCTTCAACCCATTCGCGGATCTTTTCCGTTTGTGCCTTATTTTCTACCATATTTCAAAAAAAGGAGGGGACATCTACTTGTCCCCTCTTTCATGCGCTTATTTCCGCTGCAAAATTACTATTTTTTTCTGCTACAGAAAAACAAGATCAAAATTTTTTTGATTTTTGTCTGCTTTATCTTTATCTGCCCGTATCATGTTCCGCTGTTAAGATTAACTTAAATAAAAAAGGTATTTCCGGCTTCTTCGCAAAAAATGAATACCTTCGTAAAGTTATGTTAAGAATTTTTGAAATTCTGATTGAGGGAATATTCCTGTATCTCCTGTACAAGTTAATATTTAACTTTATCATACCGGTTTATCGCTCCTTTAAAAAAGCGCGCAAGCAGATGCAAGACATGCAAAACCGGATGAATGAACAAATGCGGGGACGCCAACAGGGTTATTATTCCAATCCCCGGCCCCATTCCTATTCCAAGAGCCAACGATCCAACGGCCGGTCTCGCTCCAATAAGACCGCTCCTCCTTCCGAAGAAGGGGAATACATCGACTACGAAGAAGTAAAATAACCGTATTGCTTTCAGGACAAAAAAATGTTGTTAAATCTTCCGATTTACGTACTTTTGCTGCCCGGTAGAAAAGTGGGACCCGGAATTTTTTATACTTTACCTAAATCCTGTCCGTTATTTGAAATTATTGTCTTTTGCAGTGCAAAAGATCGGTCCTATAGCTCAGTTGGTTAGAGCACCTGACTCATAATCAGGTGGTCCCAGGTTCAAGTCCTGGTGGGACCACATAAAAATCAAGCAGTTATGAAGCGGTTTTCATGGCTGCTTTTTCATTTTTACGAAATTTGCCAGTAAATCTGCAAATGCCAAAAGTAAAGAGCTTTACTTATCGAGCGACTGAGTTTTTTTCTTTATTTCAAGCTTATATGAAAATGAATAATTTTCCTTTAAAAATTGGCGGCTTCAAATTATTAATCGTAATATTGCAATCAAACGGTAGAGATGGGTGCTACGAAAACGGATTTATTTACTAAAAAACAAAACGAGCTGGCTAATATGGCTAAAGCCATAGCGCATCCTGCCCGTATTGCCATTTTGCAGCAGCTTATAGAAACCAATGCCTGCATCTGCGGCGAGCTGGTGAACGAGCTTGGATTGGCACAACCTACCATTTCCCAACATCTGAAAGAGTTGAAGCTGGCTGGTATCATCCAGGGAACGGTTGAAGGGACAAGCGTTTGCTATTGTATTGACCCAAAAGTATGGGAAAAGTACCGGCAGTTCTTCAGCGATTTTTTTGTGGCAGTAAATGATCTTGTTAAGGGAAATTGTTGTTAGTTTTTTTTAATTTCTATAATCGTATTATTGCAATAAACAGATAAATACATTAAGATGGATAACAATAAATACACCGTTCTTTTTGTCTGCGTCCATAACAGCGCCCGAAGCCAAATGGCAGAAGCCTTTTTAAACGAATTGGGCAAAGAAAAATTCGAGGCGGAAAGCGCGGGTATAGAACCTGGCGCGCTCAATCCTAACGTTGTGGCGGCCATGGCAGAAACCGGAATAGACATCAGCGGCAAACAAACCAAAGCCGCCTTCGACCTGGTACGACAGGGCAAGCACTACGATGCCGTAATAACCGTATGCGATGCAGCCAGTGCGGAAAAATGCCCCGTATTTCCCGGCAAAACCAAGCGTATAGCCTGGTCATTTTCTGACCCTTCGGGATTTACCGGTACGAAAGAACAAGTAATGGCGCAAACCCGGCAGGTTCGGGATGCAATCCGGCAGAAGGTAGAATATTTTATACAAGAAGCCGGCAGAAAAAAATTCTGGATATAATACCATTCATCATCATAAACAAGATATAATCATGAACAACGAACAAGAATTAAAAGACCTGGTAAAGCAGAAATATGGAGAAATTGCCGGTCAGGATAAAGCCACAAACCAGGCATCTTGCTGTGGATCGGGTTGTTGCTCAACCGATGTTTACAATATAATGAGCGAAGATTATGGCAAACTGGATGGCTATAATCCGGATGCCGACCTGGGGTTAGGCTGTGGTTTACCCACCCAATTTGCCCAGATTAAAGCGGGAGATACTGTCATTGACCTGGGTTCCGGTGCAGGAAACGATTGCTTTGTCGCCCGCAGGGAAACGGGCAAATCCGGCAAGGTGATTGGCATTGACTTTACGCCTCAAATGATTGAAAAGGCCAGGGCTAATGTTGAAAAGCTGGGCTATAATAATGTGGAGTTCCGGCAAGGAGATATTGAAAATATGCCCGTAGGTGCCGGAAAGGCCGATGTGGTAGTCAGCAACTGCGTGCTGAATCTCGTGCCGAATAAGGATGGTGTATTCCGGGAAATATACCGGGTATTGAAGCCGGGCGGCCATTTCAGCATATCCGACATCGTACTGGAAGGGGGGCTGCCTGCCGCATTAAAACAAGCCGCTGAAATGTATGCCGGTTGTGTGGCCGGAGCCATTGAAAAAGAGGAATATCTCGGCTTAATAGCTAAAAATGGTTTTACTAATATTACTCTTCAAAAAGAAAAGCAAATTGAGATTCCAAAGGATATATTATCCGCTTATCTCACCGATGACGAAATCAATCAGTTTAAAACAACAAACATCGGTATTCAAAGCATTACCGTATATGCGGAAAAACCGGAAACTGAAGCCTGCTGCGGTTCTGATTGTTGCAATTAATATCTATTCATTATGCCTGCAAATTGTTCTCCTGCCCATAAAAGGAAAAAACTTGGCTTTCTTGACCGGTATTTAACGCTTTGGATTTTCCTGGCGATGGCCTTGGGCGTGTCCATTGGCTATTTTATACCTTCATCTTCTGGATTTATCAATTCGTTTTCTTCAGGAACGACCAACATCCCATTAGCGGCAGGTCTTATCCTGATGATGTACCCCCCTTTGGCTAAAGTACGTTATGAGCAGATAGGGAAAGTGTTTCAGAACACCAAGGTGCTGGGCGCCTCATTATTGCTGAATTGGGCCATAGGGCCGGTTTTGATGTTCTTTCTTGCCCTGTTTTTCCTACACGATTACCCGGAATATATGACCGGGCTGATATTAATTGGTCTTGCCCGCTGCATTGCAATGGTTATTGTCTGGAACGAACTGGCGGAAGGGAACCGGGAATATGCAGCCGGCTTGGTGGCCCTGAACAGTATCTTTCAGGTATTGCTATACAGCCTATATGCCTATGTGTTTATTACGGTATTACCGCCCTTATTTGGTTTTCATGGATTAGATGTAAATATTACCATTGGCCAGATTGCCGAAAGCGTTGCTATTTACCTCGGAATACCCTTTGCCGCAGGCATTATCAGCCGTTACGTTTTATTGAAACTAAAAGGGAAACAGTGGTATCAAAACAAATTTATCCCGCTGATTTCACCCGTTACTTTAATAGCATTGCTATGTACTATCGTTGTCATGTTTAGCCTGAAGGGGAAAACCATTGTGCAGATACCATTGGACGTACTACGTATTGCGCTGCCGCTGGTCATCTATTTTGCAATTATGTTTTTCGTGAGCTTTTTTACCGGCAAAAAATTAGGCGCAGACTATTCACAAAACGCTGCTGTTTCTTTTACGGCTGCCGGAAATAATTTTGAGCTTGCTATTGCTGTAGCCATCGGTGTGTTCGGTATTAATTCCGGCGAAGCATTTGCAGGCGTTGTTGGTCCTTTGGTGGAAGTCCCTGCTCTGATCGCTTTGGTGAATATCGCCTTTTGGTTGCGGAAGAAATATTATGGTTATGGCAAAAAATTCATCCTATAGCAGTTTTAAGAAATTAATAAATGAACATTTTCATCGTTTATGCACATCCTGACTTCCGGTCATTGAATGGATCGTTAAAAGATTTTACATCTATAAACGATTGAAAGAGAATAAGGAACTTGAAGACAAATATTCGAGATAATAGTAGAAGCCCCGGGAGACCGGGGCTTTTTACTGAATGCGTTTTCAGGAGTACCTTGATCTGGCTGTCAGAGATATTTTCCTGGTCGGACTTGTCATAGTATGATAAAAATGGCAATCTGATACACGATAGAAACCGCGGCGTCAGCATCAGCTATGATCCCATACTGGGCAAACCCCTGAAAATATTACTGGGCAGCGACCCGGCACAAAAATATATTCAATACACCTACAGCTATGACGGTACCCTGCTCAAGAAAAAGGTAAAAAATAAAAGCAGGCTGAACGTATATACTTATATAAACGGATTTACATACAGGTCTTCATCCTCCGGGGGAGGCCCGGAGGATGAACGTTACAGTTTTTTATGGAGCTGGAGCCTGATGGCCGTGTACGTTAAAGAACAGGATGCCAATGGCAACTATACCGGCCATTATACTTTTGTTTATGATTATTTTATCAGCGACCCTCGGGTTGTCTATATTACTCTCATTAATTTCTTTGATTGCCAGGGTTTTTCTAATCATTTCTCCTTCCCGCAGCAGAAAATAGATTGAATACCTTCTCCGCGTCCAAGAAGGGGATCGGATATTCCGGCGCCTATCAGAAGAAGGGGATAAACAGCACCGTTCGAAAAAAAATATTACTTTTGCGTTCTTATGAGGCGATTTATTGCATGCATCATGATAATAACGGTTATGGTATTACCTCTAATACCTTGTGCAGATGCCGTTGCAGCATCAAAAACCCACCAGACGGAGCTGATTAGCAGCGATCACGGACATGCGTTACAACATGGATTGGACAGTTGTAATCCATTCTGTAGCTGTTCCTGTTGTTCTGTGCATACCCAGATAAAATCTTTTGTAACCTTGCCTTTCTCTCCTTCCTATTCTTCTTTTTTGGATACGGCATACCTCATGGGGAAATACGTGAATATCAGTGCCGGCGTTTGGCAACCTCCCCGAATGCTTTCCTGACATGCACTTTTCGTGCCCGCTATTGGATCCTACCATAAAACCTTCACCCATAACGGCCTTCGATCCGGACCTATAACCGTTTGGGGAACGATGGCATACGGGCATAGCATTCCCATATTCTAATTTCCAATTATCAAATGGAGTATACCACAAATCAAGCCGGGTCATAAACTTTCATGTTCATTGATGATTTCCTGATGCCCTAATGGACACGAGTGGAAAGCATGTTATGAATTACCATACCGAAAGGATTGGACGGCAAATAATCCATTTGATAAAAGGAATTCAATTCTAAAAGATTATCATGCTTCGTAAGATCATTAAATTTTCCATAGAAAATAAACTGATTATTGGTTTACTTACTTTAGGGTTGATCCTATGGGGAGTGTATTCCCTGAGCAGGCTTCCCATAGATGCGATACCCGATATTACCAATAACCAGGTACAGATTATCACTTCCAGTCCTTCCCTGGCTGCACAAGAGGTGGAACAGTTTATTACCTATCCGGTAGAGATCAGCATGGCTACGATCCCGGATGTGGAAGAAATCCGTTCTATTTCCCGTTTTGGTATTTCCGTAGTTACCGTCGTTTTTAAAGAAAATAAAGATATCTACTGGGCGCGGCAACAGGTACAGGAGCGCTTGAGTGAGGCTAAGGAACAAATTCCAAACGGCGCCGGGAGTCCTCAAATGGCGCCCGTTACTACGGGATTGGGAGAAATTTACCAATATATTTTGCGTCCGGAAAAAGGGTACGAACAACAATATGATGCCCGTCGCCTGAGAACCATCGAAGACTGGATCGTGCGCCGGCAATTGCTGGGTACGCCCGGTGTGGCGGATGTAAGCAGCTTCGGCGGTTACCTCAAGCAGTACGAAATTGCCATAGATCCGCAAAAACTGAGGGCCGCGAACATCAGTATCCCGGAGATTTTCACGGCCCTGGAAACGAACAATCAAAATACCGGAGGCGCTTATATTGAAAAGGGCCCCCATGCTTACTTTATCCGCACGGAAGGTTTAATAGGGACCCTTGAGGAAATCGGCAAAATCGTGGTTAAGGTCCATCCTTCCGGAATTCCGGTGCTGATCCGGGACGTAGCCCGAGTCCAACTGGGACATGCTGTTCGATATGGTGCGATGACCCGAAACGACGAGGGCGAAGTGGTGGGAGGTATCGTATTGATGTTGAAAGGAGCAAATTCGAACCAGGTGGTCCAAAATGTAAAACAAGAAATGGCCCGGATACAGAAATCCTTACCGGAAGGCCTGGTCATCGAACCCTTCCTGGACCGGAGCGAATTGGTGGAAAGGGCCATTCATACTGTTTCTAAAAACTTG
>CAYZGR010000057.1:0-16872 GCA_964478125.1 uncultured Chitinophagaceae bacterium
TGAAGGGAGGATACTGTTTTTTTGTCTTCCTTTTTCTGGTGTGCTCATCGTTAAAAGGTTTTTCCCAATATATCCCCAGGGCGCCACGATCATTCTTTTTCTTCGTCATGTCGGATACCCAATTTGGGATGTTTACCAATAATAAAGGATTTACTAAAGAGACGAGGAACTTTGAAAAGGCCATTTCTGCAGCTAACCGATTACATCCGGCTTTTATCGTTATTTGCGGAGATCTGGTCAACCAATCCGCAAATAAAGCTCAGATATCTGAGTATAAGCGGATTGTCGCCACCCTGGACCCTTCCATACCCCTTTATAATGTTCCCGGTAATCATGATGTAGGCAATATACCTACTGCCGGGTCTCTTGAGTATTATCGGAATAACTTTGGTCCCGATTATTATTCTTTCCAGTATGATGATCTCTATGGCATAGTTCTTAATTCTATGTTGATGTCTTTTCCGGACCGGACGCCGAAAGAAAGCGCCCGACAATATGCCTGGTTGCATTCGGAGCTTAAACTGGCCAGGAGTCTGAACTATTCTAAAGTTATTATATTCCAGCATATCCCTTTTTTCATCCATCGGCCTGATGAACCAACCGACTATTATTCCAAATATGAGAGTAGAAATATCCCTTTGGAACAGCGAAAAAAATATCTCGACCTCTTTAAGCAATATGGAGTAAAATATATTTTTGCGGGACATTTACATGAAAACGCGTTTGGGCGCGATGGAAATTTGGAGATGATCACTACCAGTGCGGTAGGCAGGCCTTTGGGGAAAGATCCCTCCGGCTTCAGAATAGTTAAATCAGAAGGAGATAAATTGAGCTATCCATACTACCGTCTTGATTCGCTTCCTGAAAGCATAGCGGTTCCCCGTCCTCAATAATAATAGACAAGTATCGTTTGCACGAGTTCCCTGCCAGGCTGGGGCAGAATTGGAAGTAGGCAGAAAATTAGTTGGTGTTTTTTCTATTTTTTGTACCTTACCCCTTCGAAATTTTTAAATATCTAAAGATGAAACATTTTAATTTGAAGACCTGTACAAAAGAATGGGCCTTTGCAGGCGCCCTTTTACTGATTTTAAGCCTGGGCATGAACGATCTTTGTGCTGCCCAGAAACTAAAGCCTTCTGATTGGAAGTTAGGCGCACAGGCGTGGACCTTCCATTTAAATACTTTGGAAGTGGCGTTGAAGAAAATGGATTCTTGTGATCTCAAATATATGGAAGGCTTTCCCGGCCAGGAAATCGGGAATGGTATAGAAGGAAAACTGGACTACCATATGGATAAAGCCAAGCGGAAGAAGGTTAAAAAGATGTTGCGAAAGCATGGAATAAAAATGGTTTCCTACGGTGTGGTAAGCCCTAAAAAAGAAAGTGACTGGGTGCAGCTCTTTAAATTTGCCAAAGCCATGGGATTGTCAAATATTGCTTCAGAACCAGATCCGGATCAAATTCCACTGGTATCCAGGTTAGCGGATAAATATAAAATTAACGTGGCTATTCATGATCACGCAAAGCCTACTAAATACTGGAACCCCCAGATTGTACTGAATGCTATTAAAGGAGCAAGCAGCAGGATCGGCTCTTGTGCAGACATCGGACACTGGCTGGAATCCGGCCTGGACCCGGTGGAATGTATGAAAGAATTAGAAGGCCATATCATCGAATTTCATCTGAAAGACGAGAATAAGAAGGGCGGGGGCGAAGGGGCCCATGATGTTCCCATGGGCGACGGCGTAATTAATATACCTGCCATTTTAAAGGAAGCAAAGAGACAACATTTCAAGGGATACATGTTTATAGAACATGAATATCATTTTAAGAACAATGTACCGGAGGTCATTAAAAGTGTTCATTTCTTCAGGCAGGAAAAAGAAAAGTTGTTAAGGTAAGCTTAAGCCGGCCGGATCGGGCAACCAATTGAAGATCCTGTTGCGCTTTTGCTTATGGACTTGTTATGAGCTATTTTTTGACATTGAGCCTGGTTATCCTGAGTATCATCGGGATTATTATTCTTTCCTCCAAAATGAAGCTCAATTCTTTTGTGGCCTTATTAATTGTTTCCTTATTTCTTGCCTTTTTGACCCTCCCTCCGGAAAAAATCGTTTCTAACCTGGAAGAGGGTTTTGGAAAAACCATGAGCTATATCGGTTTCCTGGTTATTTTAGGAGCGATTATCGGAATTACTCTGGATAAAACCGGGGGAATGGTCAGTATAGCAAACTATATCCTCAAGAAAATAGGCCCGCGTAATGCTACTGTGGCTATGGGCTTAACCGGTTTTTTAGTAGGAATCCCTATTTTTTGTGACACGGGTTTTATCATTATGAACAGCCTGGCCAAGTCTTTCAGTTCTAAAAGCAAAGTTGCAATGGCTTTCATGGCTACCGTACTTGCCACGTCTCTGTATGCTGTTCATTGCCTTATACCCACTCATCCCGGCGTATTGGCAGGAGCCGGAATCCTACATGCAAATATTGGCAATCTGATCATATGGGGGCTTCTTTTTGCGGTTCCGGGAGCAGTGAGCGCTTATTTTTGGAGCAGGTATAGGACGGCCGGCCGAAATTATGCTCCATTTGAAGCAATTGTAGATGATTTTAAATTACAGTATGAAAAGTTACCTCCTGCTTTTCTGGCTCTGCTTCCCATTGTGGTACCGTTGATACTGATCATTACTTCTTCCCTGTTAAATCTTTTTTTTCAGGAGGAAGACATTCCGATGGTTCGTTTTTTTTCTGTAGCCGGAGATCCGGTTTTTGCTCTTTTGATTGGCGCCGTTCTTTCTTTACTTCTTCTTAGAAGCAGAAAGATCGGAACATTGAACGAAATATTTAATGATGCGATCGAGAAAGCCGGGCCCATATTAATTATAACCGCGGCCGGCGGCATGTTTGGTATGATCATTACTATGACCGGCATTGGGAAAGAAACAGGAAAGATTTTATCCGGTACCGATCTGGGGCTTATTGTTCCCTTTATGATGGCCGTTTTTTTGAAAACAGCCCAGGGATCTTCTACAGTGGCCATTATAACAGCAGCTTCTTTTGTGGCTCCCATGCTTGGAGCCCTTGGACTTGATTCCGACATAGGCAGGATATTTTCCATGTTAGCTATTGGGGCGGGAAGTATGGTGTTTTCTCATGCCAATGATTCTTATTTTTGGGTGGTTTCTAAGTTCTCAGATCTGGAGGTAAGCGTCACTTTAAAAATATATTCGACCGCCACCGTCGTTATGGGGATCGTCATTTTTATTTGTGTGTGGGCAGCCTCTTTCGTTGTTTTATAAAGTGTCTTTCAAATCAATGTAATGGACTACCGGTTAATGGCAGAGCAGATATTTCAGGCGGGAATAAAGAGCGTTTTGCCCGATAAGATCATTCGTGATAAGGTAAAGTGGGAGGATGGAAGTCTGGTCATTGATACGCTTTCTTTTAATCCGGATGACTTCGATCATATTTACGTTATAGGGGCGGGGAAAGCTACCGCGTTGATGGCGAAAGAGGTAGAATCGCTTCTGGGAGATAAGATTACGGGTGGCCATGTAATCGTAAAATACGGAGCTGCCGTATCTCTTGAACGTATAAAGATCACCGAGGCAGGCCATCCTGTACCGGATGAAAATGGGATCAAAGCTACAGAAGATATCATCAGAATGGCTTCACGTACTACTGCGGGAGATCTTGTATTATGCTTGCTCTCCGGAGGAGGATCTTCGTTACTCGTCGATGTGCCGGAAGGATGTACGCCTGAAGACATTGAAGCGGTCAATGAACTGTTGGTCCGCAGTGGCGCCATGATTCATGAAATTAATACCGTACGGAAACACCTGTCGGGAATAAAGGGAGGCGGGTTGGCCCGAAAATTTTACCCGTCTATGGTCGTAACATTAGTGTTGTCAGATGTGATCGGCGATGCGCTGGATGTGATTGCTTCAGGTCCCGCTTTTCCGGATCCTACCACTTTTGCGGATGCATGGACTATTCTGGATGCCTACCAGCTGACGGCCCGGATACCACGTTCAGTGGTGCATCACTTACATCAGGGCATAAAAGGAGTACAACAAGAAAGTCCAAAAGAAAATGATCCCATTTTTGATAAGGTTTATCACCACATTATCGGTTCTAACAGCATTGCTCTTAAGGCCTCGTGCAGGAAAGCCCAAGATCTGGGGCTGCAACCTGTAATAATAAGCAATAGTATAGCAGGGGATTGTGAAGAGGTGGCAAAAGATATACTGGGAAAAACGTCACAATATCGGAAAAAATACCAAACAACAAAACCCTTATGTTTATTGGCGGGAGGAGAACCCGCTTTAAAAGTTGAAGGAAGCGGATTGGGAGGTCGTAATCAGCACCTGGCCTTGTTATTGGCCATGTTAATTGAAGGAAGATCGGGGATCACTTTTCTATCTGCCGGCACAGATGGCACGGATGGGCCTACTTCAGCAGCGGGAGCCGTGGTAGATGGTGATACCTTTTCCCGCGCCCGATCGGCGGGCTTGGATCCCGGCGGGTATTTAAGGAATTTTGACTCTTTTCATTTCTTTGAAAAAGCGGGAGGGCATATCATTACGGGACCGACAGGGACGAATGTAATGGATATGATGATAGTAATACGCAAGGGATAAAAATTTGTTAAAGTCTTTAAAACTACTTTTTCTGTCCCTTTGGGACACCAGGATCGTAGTTATCTGGCTCTGTTTTACGATCTTTGGCTCCTGATGGAGCCCAATCTTCATCAGATTTCTTCCATGCTTTATTTCCCATCAGTGAAAAGAGGATTATGGTTTCTGTCCCCTTTGGGATAAGAGGCCGGTAGGGGGTCTCAGGCAATTGTTCCCCTACCCTTCAATATGGATTTTTTGAGAATTGCTTTAAACCCTTATTTTTGTTTTATGAACCAGGATAAAAAGCCGCCCTGTTGCTCTGCTTCCCGTAAGCCGTCAGAGGAGGAGAGAAAGGAACGCCCTTTTAAGTCTAAAGAGAGCATAACGGAAAGATTGATTAAACTTCCGGGAGGCTCTTTTTTAATGGGTACGGATGATAAAGCGGGTTTCCCAGCCGACGGAGAAGGGCCGGTTAGGGAGGTGACCTTGAGCCCATTTCGTATTATGCCGACTACCGTTACCAACAGCCAATTTGAAGCATTTATAAAAGATACCGGTTATCAAACGGATGCCGAGCGCTATAAATGGTCATTCGTTTTTTACGGGTTGTTATCCAAAGAACAGTTGGATGCCCATCCGCAGGTAGCCGTGCAAACTCCCTGGTGGTGTGCTGTTGCAGGTGCTGTCTGGAACCGCCCGGAGGGCCCTGGATCGAATATCAGGAACCGAATGGATCATCCTGTGGTTCATGTTTCCTGGAATGATGCAAAAGCGTATTGCCATTGGGCGGGCGTCCGATTACCTACGGAGGCGGAGTGGGAATATGCGGCGAGAGGCGGATTGGTACAAAAAAAATTTCCCTGGGGAGATGAATTGACTCCCAAGGGGGAACATCGTTGTAATATCTGGCAGGGAAAATTTCCCGAATACAATAGTCTGGAAGATGGTTATCTTGGCACCGCACCTGCAAAAAGTTTTAGGCCCAATGGATATGGTCTTTATAATACTTCCGGAAATGTATGGGAATGGTGTCAGGATTGGTTTAGCCCCGACTTTCATCAAAAAGAGAACAAGCGGGATCCGCAGGGCCCTTCGGAAGGGACTGTCCGGGTCATGCGGGGCGGCTCTTTTTTGTGCCACCGTTCTTATTGTAACCGATATCGGGTGGCGGCGCGCTCGTCTAACACTGCTGACAGCAGCTCCTCTAATATGGGATTTAGATGTGCCGTATAGCAAGCGGCTTTAAGTATAAAAAATCACCTTTCTTTATTCCGGCTGATTACGGAAGGTTGTTATTTTTCGATTCTTGTAAGATCCATGCTTTTTGGAAGTGTCTGTGCCGCTTCTTTGAAAAAAGTATGCATCGCTGTATCCTTTCCACAGCACAGTGGCGCCTGGGAGATTGAGCTGTTCATCCGGTTGATCGGATCCTGCTTTTATGGATTTGATATAAATCTGTTTGAATTCCGATGGAAAAGGAAATGATGGAACTCTTTGATTTCCGTTTATATATTTTAAATTTGACCTTTTATTACGCCATACTTTAATTTATGTATCCGAGCATATCCGATTTATTAAGAGATCTTTTTGGAATTCATATTGCTTTACCGGTTCAAACTTTTGGTTTTTTTGTAGCGCTTGCCTTTTTTCTGTCGGCTTATGCGTTGAGTAAGGAGATGAAAAGGCGGGAAGAATTGGGATGGTTGACCTCCAGGAAGGAAAAACGAACGGTAGGCAAACCGGCTACCACGAGCGAATTGGTTTGGAATTTTGCCCTTGGCTTTTTGATCGGTTATAAATTATTATTTGCCCTGGCCAATTGGGATGCCTTCTCAAACAATCCACAACATCTTATTCTTTCCTCAGAAGGAAGTATATGGGGAGGGCTTATTCTGGGTGCTATATTAGCCTATCTGCGGTATCGTGAAAAGAAAAAGAAGCAGTTGCCCAAGCCTAAAATAGAAGAATATCAAGTCTGGCCTCATGAACGTATCGGAGACATTGTAGTATTGGCTGCCATTGGCGGGCTGGTTGGAGCAAAAATCTTTGATGGCCTGGAGAATTGGAAAAGCTATATGGCGGATCCTCTTCATAGCTTTTTTTCATTTAGCGGGCTCACCTTTTACGGGGGGTTAATTGTATCTGCCATTGCAATCTTATGGTATGCCCGCAGAAAAAATATCAACCGCTGGCAATTGATAGATAGCTTTGCACCGGCGCTTATGTTGGCTTACGGGGTGGGAAGGATTGGATGTCAGATGGCCGGAGATGGGGACTGGGGAATTTATAACAGCGCTTATGCAAATGATGGACACGGCGGTGTAGTGCGTGCTGCCCGCGGTCAGTTTGTACAAACCCTACAGGCTCATAAAGACTTTTTCCTACGGGATTATGGCGCGCTTTCCCAAGTACATCATGCTTATTTTCCCAAGCCCGGTTTTCTGAATTTTTTGCCGGACTGGTTTTTTGCTTTTAATTACCCCCATAATGTGAACAGTTTTGGTATTCCCATCCCGGGTTGTATGGGAGAACATTGTGCCATGCTGCCTGCACCGGTATTTCCAACCCCGCTCTATGAAATTATTACCTGCCTGATTCTTTTCGCGGTTCTTTGGTCTATCCGGAAAAAAATAAAAATCCCCGGCCTCCTTTTTGGTATTTATCTGATCATGAATGGAGTAGAACGTTTTTTTGTGGAGCTGATCCGCGTGAATACCAGGTATTCTATCTTCGGTATCCATCCTACCCAGGCAGAAATTATCTCCAGTTTACTGGTACTGTCGGGAATCCTTCTCATTATTTATGTTCGTAAAAAGAAGGCGCCTTTGCCCGTATAGGTTAAATGACCTTTTTGGGAGAAAAGTGTTAAATTTGTACTTTGGTGCTTTTAAAAGAGCATAAGGATCTTTTATTTATTCATATAAATCAGTATATTATGCCATGTGGAAGTTGTGGTACTGGAGCAGATGGGAAACCGGCAGGATGCAGAAGTAATGGGAGCTGTGCCAGTGGAGGATGTAACCGGCTCAATGTTTTTGACTGGCTTGCGGATATTCCTTTAAGTGATCAGGCAGCCCCTTTTGATATAGTTGAAGTAAGCTTTAACCGAGGAAGTAGAAAGGATTTTTATAGAAACATTACCCATCAGATCTTCCGGAAGGGAGAATTGGTGGCAGTGGAAGGTGTGAACGGATTTGATGTGGGAGAGGTCTCCCTTTCCGGGGAGCTCGTACGCCTTCAGATGAAAAAGAAACGGGTTAAAGATTCTGCTGATATTAAGAAACTCCTTCGTGCAGCCACGGATTACGATCTGAGTAAATTGCGTACCAACAAAAAACGGGAAAAGGAAATGCTTATCCGCTCCCGCATTTTAGCCGGGGAACTGAATCTGGAAATGAAGCTTTCTGAAGTAGAGATTCAGGCAGACGGTAAAAAAGCTACTTTTTTTTATACTGCAGATGCCCGGGTGGACTTCAGGGAGCTCATACGCGTTTATGCGTCTGAATTCCGCCTTAAGGTAGAGATGCGCCAGATAGGAGCCCGTCAGGAGGCTGCTAAATTGGGAGGGATCGGCTCATGTGGGAGAGAGCTTTGCTGCTCTACCTGGCTGACTAATTTTAAATCGGTCAGTACAACCGCTGCACGTTATCAAAACCTTTCCATTAACCAAAGCAAGCTTTCCGGACAATGCGGCCGGTTGAAATGTTGCCTTAATTTTGAATTGGATACCTATCTGGATGCCTTAAAGCACTTTCCAAAAGATGCGGATTCTTTGGAGACCAAACTGGGTGTGGCGTATCTTCAGAAAAGAGATATTTTTAAAAACTTGATGTGGTATTCCTATAAGGAGAGTCATACGCTGTATCCCCTTACGATCGAACGGGTTCTCGAAATTAAAGAGCTCAATAAAAAGGGAATGAAACCGGAAGAGTTAAAACCGGTTATTCTGGAAACCAAGAGAGGAGATGAAGAACATACTTTTGTGGACGTGGTGGGGCAAACCAGCCTCAATACGCTGGGAGGAATAGGTAATCGCAGAAAAAAGAAAAACCACGGCAAATCATTTAGGAGAAAAGGCGGAAGAGGAAAAAATAACAGGAGCCGGCATTAGTCCCTCCGGCAGGTAGCCGGCTGTGCTTGTTATACGGTAGTCAAAAACGGAGGGGAGGTTTTTATTATTTTGGGTAAGTCCAGGGATTCAGAAATACCTATACAGGTTAAAAAATTTCAAAGCAAATGCCTTCCTGCTCTAATTCCTTAAGGACGGGAAGGTATACGAGCGGATGGGTGGGAATATGAAGTCCTGTTAACCTGATCTTACCGGTTAAAAGAAGCTTGGCCAGGATCCCAAGAGGTAAACCTACGGTTTTGGCAATAGCCGTTTCTGTATTGTTCTCTCCTTTTACTTTCAAAAGGCTTTTTAAGATCTGTTCTTCTCCACGCTTTCCGGTATAAGAAATCCGGTGCAGCATGATGACCATATCTTTATCTTCCGGCCTTAGTGTGAATTTTTCAGAAAGCAGTTCCAGCAGGAGGTCTCCTGAAGTTTGTATTCCCTTGTTGATTAAACGGTCATCCAATAAGCCCAGGAATGCAAATTGTTGGCGAATGAACCGGCTGTCGTCGTATATTTTTGAGGATGTATTTCCGGATATTCGGGATTGTCGTACGGCCGTATCTAACCATTTCCTATAGGTAAGATGATCGGTTTTAAACTTTTGAGTAGTGTCTGTTAGTCCGAGAGACACAATCATTTGCCAGCCTTCACAAAAATCAGGGTGGCGTAAGGTGGCTCTTAGTATGGAAGGAACCTCATCAAGGCCATACAACCGGGCATAACGTTCTGAGTTTCTGTTAGGGTAATATGCGAGGCGGTCCATTCCCGGAATAGCTATTGTTTTGTAACTGCCAAATAAGGTTTCATAAGGAATCGTTTGGATCTTTCCCCCTTCTCTGTATGCCGCCCCATTTTTCCCTGAGGTGATCAAAGACGCAGGGCTCCATGATATCTTGTAATGCCAGGGGTTATCATCGCTCTCCGGCGCTACCAGGGCGCCGCAGAAGCTTTCAAAGGAGGTAATATACCCTGCCTTTTTTCGGATTTCTTCTATGGCGCTCATAGCTGACATATGATCTATACCCGGATCCAAACCCATTTCTCCCATTAACAGGATCCCGGCTTTCTCAATATCTTTTTTTAAGTGCTGAATCTCCGGAGAAATATAGGAAGGGGTGAGTAATGTTTTCTTAAAAGTAATGCAGTCCCTGGCGACGAGCGCGTGTAAAGCGGAAGGTAAGAGGGAAATGACGAGATCAGCTCTTGAAATATACTCTTTCCGTTTTTCAGGATCTTTGATATTGAATGACCGGACGGCAGCCCGCTGAGTAGTTCCTGTTTTTTTTCTTGCACTTGCGGGGTCCCGATCGACGATTATCAGATAGGCATCCAGTTTTTTTGCTTCTTTGATAAGATAACGGATAAGCGCTGTCGCTGATTTACCGGCTCCCAGGATCAGAATATTTTTCATAAGAACGGTTGTTGAATCGGGTTTCAAATATGAAGATAAAAAAAGGGGAAGAGAGTGAAAAATAAATATAAGATTTGAATAAGAATCTCATAATTCCTTTCATTACTGGCGCTAAAAGCCGTATCTTTGTGCATCTTTTCAACCGTTATGCTGTTTTTTTAACTATAAAATAGCAGGGAGAATAAAAAAGAGTATAACCTTGTAAAATTTATGGAAGAAAACAATCTGGAAGAGCAGGGAGGACGCATTATTCCGATCAATATTGAGGAACAAATGAAGTCTGCCTATATTGATTATTCCATGTCGGTAATAGTGGGCCGGGCGCTCCCTGATGTACGCGATGGTTTAAAGCCTGTGCATCGGAGGGTACTGTTCGCGATGCAGGGACTGGGACTGACCCATAGTAAACCCACTAAAAAATCTGCCCGTATTGTCGGGGAAGTGTTAGGTAAATACCATCCTCATGGAGATACTTCCGTATATGATGCGATGGTGCGCATGGCCCAGCCGTGGAGCATGCGGTATACCCTGGTATTCGGACAGGGGAATTTCGGCTCTCAGGATGGCGACGGTCCGGCAGCCATGCGATACACCGAGGCCCGGTTAAATGAGATCGCTGAAAACATGTTGGACGATATCAATAAAGATACCGTTGATTTTACGCTCAATTTTGACGATACACTTGAAGAACCTGTCGTATTGCCCAGCCGGATTCCCCAGTTGCTGGTCAATGGCTCCTCGGGTATTGCCGTGGGAATGGCTACCAATATGGTTCCACATAATTTATCTGAGGTCATTGACGGCTGTGTCGCATACGTGGAGAATAAGGATATTTCTATTGAGGAACTGATGCAACATGTGCCGGCGCCCGACTTTCCTACGGGCGGCATCATTTATGGTATGGACGGTGTAAAAAAAGCCATGCATACCGGCCGTGGAAGGGTAGTGGTTCGCGGTAAGGTTGAGGTAGAGACTACCGCATCCGGCAGGGAACAGATCATTATTACGGAAGTACCCTACCAGGTGAGCCGCGATGCTCTGGCCGAGAAGATCGGCGTCCTGGTGAATAATAAAGTAATAGAGGGGATCACTCATGTAGCCAACCAATCCAATAAAGAAGGGACACGCATAGTGATTGACCTGAGAAAAGATGCTATTTCACAGGTCATTATTAACCAATTGTATAAATACAGTGAGCTGCAAACTTCCTTTGGGATCAACAATGTAGCCCTGGTCAATGGCCGTCCGCAAACGCTGAATCTGAGATCACTGATAAAAGAATTTATTGATTTCAGGCATGAAGTAGTGGTCCGCCGGACAAAATACGAGCTCGGAGAAGCAGAAAAACGGGCCCATATATTGGAAGGTTATCTTATAGCGCTTGATCACCTGGACGAGATTATTGCCCTTATCCGCAACTCCACTACACCGGATGATGCAAAGACGGGTTTGATGGAAAACTATCAACTATCCGAAATTCAGGCCAAGGCCATCCTTGAACTGCGTCTTCAGCGCCTTACCGGTATGGAACGCGATAAAATTAAAGAAGAATATGTAGAGATCGGTAAGCTGATCGAACGGTTGAGAGAGATATTGGGTAATGAAGAACTGCGTATGCAGATCATCAAGGATGAACTGTTGGAAGTGAAGAAGAAGTTTGGTGATGAGAGAAAAACCGATATTGAGTATCGTGCCGATGAAATGAGTATTGAAGATATAATTGCCCGGGAAGATGTGGTCATTACAGTTTCCAATCTGGGGTATATCAAGCGCACGTCCGTGGAGAATTACAGGCAGCAAAGAAGAGGAGGCCGTGGCGTAATTGGCGGGAAAGCCCGTAATGAAGATTTTATTGAGCACCTGTTTATTTCTTCCACCCACCATACTCTTTTGTTCTTTACTGAGCAGGGCCGCTGTTTTTGGTTAAAAGTATACCAGATCCCTGAAACAGAGCGGCAGGGGAAGGGGCGTGCCATTCAGAATCTCATCAGCATTCCCCCAAATGATAACATCAGAGCTATAATTGATGTGCGGGATCTGAAAGATGAAGACTTTGTGGAAAACCATTACATACTTCTGGCTACACGGCAGGGTATTATAAAGAAAACCAGGTTAAAGGACTTTTCACGCCCCCGGCAGAATGGCATTAATGCCATAACCATAAATGAGGGAGATCAGTTGCTTGCAGCCGAAATGACGGATGGCGACAGTTTCGTCATGATGGCCGTGCGTACGGGTCGTTCCATACGTTTTCATGAAGAAAAGGTACGGCCTACGGGCAGAGGAGCCATTGGCGTTCGCGGTATTGAAGTAGACCCCGGTGGAGATGAGGTAATTGGTATGATTTGTGTAGAAAAGGAGACCGTAAACGGGCCTAAAACCATACTGGTCGTTTCTGAAAATGGCTTTGGCAAACGTACGGTAATAGGGGACTACCGCATTACCAACCGGGGTGGGAAAGGGGTGAAAACCCTAAATGTCACGGCAAAAACCGGAGCACTCGTTGCTATACTGGCGGTTGAAAATACCGATGATTTGATGATCATCTGCAGGTCGGGGATTGCTATACGTATGGCGGTTGAAGGAATCCGGGAAGCCGGGCGTGCCACGCAAGGCGTCAGGCTGATCCGGCTGGATAAGGAAGATACAATTGCAGCAGTAGCTCCTATACATGAAGAAGAAAAAATGGTAGAAGAGGAGGAAGAAGAGCATCCTGAAAGCAACACTTCCGCATCAGTGGAAGATTCGGAGGGGAATAAAGAAAAAGATCCGGAAAATAACCGGGATCCGGAAGCGGACGAGTAAAGGTTGATTATTTTTATATTTGCAAAAAAAAGTTTATGAAATCCAAAATAGCGCTCTTAACAGCATTAGTAGCCACCCTTGCTTTTTCAGAAGCGATGGGCCAGAATAAAAACGTTCGTAAAGCTCAAAGCAGCTATGATGACGGCAATTTGAAAGAAGCCAGGTCTTTTATTAATATGGCTGCACAAGACTCAAAAACTTCAGATAAGGCCAAAACATGGTATCTGAAAGGAGAGATCTATTACGGTTTATCTAAAAAAGATAGCCTGAGTGAAACAGGAGAGGCCTATCGCGATACGGCTTTCGAAGCTTTCAAAAAGTGCCTGAAGCTGGATCCGAAGTATACGACGATGCTGCTTACCAGCTATAAACCATTAAGCGATCTGTATGTGGACTATTGGAAATACGGGGCCAATGGTTTCAATAACAAAAACTATAAAGCAGCTCTGGGTGCTTTTAAAAATGTGAAAAAAGTAAATGATTATATGCAAAGCCTGGAGTTGGGAATGGGAAGCAAGATAGATACGATGGCGATCCTTAATATTGGGAATGCGGCTTATAATCTTGGCAAGAAGGATACAGCGGTAAAATATTATCAACGCCTTGCAGATATTGATTATAAAAAGGAATCATTTGTTTATAAGGTGCTTCTTCAGCAATATCGTGATAAAGATGAAGATAAATATTTTGCTGTCCTGGAGAAAGCAAAAAAATTGTTTCCCTCAGATCAGGACTTTACCAACGAAGAAATTAATTATTACAACGAAAAGGGAGAGACCGATAAGCTGATCGGTAAATTGAAGGATGTAGTAGAAAACGATCCTCAAAATTACAACGCGACCCTGAACCTGGCCATCTCTTACGACAATCAGGCCAATCCAAAGAGCACCGGCGATTCAACGGCAACAATTCCCGATAATCACGATGAACTATTTCAGGAGGCAGAAAAGTATTATAAAAAGGCTATAGACTTAAAACCGGATGGTTATGCTGCAAATTTCAATCTGGGCTTGATGTATTATAATGCCGCCGCTCATATCGGTTCGATGCTGGGAAGCCTTGAAGGGAATGACAAAAAGAAGCAGGATTCTCTTGTTAATGTGCAGAATCATTATCTGGATGAATCTTTGCCTTATCTGAATAAAGCTTATACCATTCTGGATGCCAAAGATTCCTTAACGCCCAACGAGATGGTAGCTTATAAGAATGCCATTATCGGCTTGCAGGGCGTTTATGCCCGTCAAAGCAAAATGGACAAATACAACGAGCTCAAGAAGAAGCTGGAGGCTGCGGACAGCAAGGCACAGTAAAAATAAAATATATTTGATAATCTGGTGGTTATTAAGTGATCAAAAGCTTTGGACGATGCTGCCTTTAAAAGGGAAATCCGAAGGATCAACTGCTTCCTTGAATAAGCCGTAAACAGAGGCTCCGCTTCCACTTAAGGAAGTATAAATGGCCCCTTTTGAGTAGAGGACTTCTTTTATTTCCTTTAAGTAAGGGTGCTGTTTAAAAACCGGTTTCTCAAAATCATTCACGATGGTTTTGCTCCATGTGGCAAGGGGCTGTTTGATAAGGGATACAAGAGGAACGGCTTGTGGGGAAGGATGGATCTGGCGATAGGCCTCCCCGGTATGGACTTGCACGGGCGGACAAATGAGGAGCAGATGGTGTTTTTGAATAACATCAAAGTCCAGGGGCTCCAGAATTTCCCCTTTTCCTTTTGCCAGACAGGCCTTGTCCTGGGTAAAAAAGCTGCAATCGCTTCCTAACTGTGCCGCATAATGAAGGAGTTGATGTCCTGACAGCGCCAAGTTACATTCCTTGTTTAAAGCCCGAAGCATCCAGGCCGCGTCCGAGGATCCCCCTCCGAGGCCGGCGCCTGTGGGGATCGCTTTATGTAGAAAGATATCAAAATCGGGGATTTCCGGAAAGTCCTTTTTTAAAAGATAATAGGCCTTCAGGCAGAGATTATCCTCTAATTCTCCTTTTACAGGAAGGCCGGATAAATGCAATCGGGTGGCCGAAGACCGGATGAGTTCCAGCGCATCAGAGAAGGGAACCGGATAGAACAGACTGCATAAATTATGAAAACCATCCGGTCTACGGTTTAAGACCCGTAACCCGATATTGATCTTGCAGGGAGGAAATACAACCATCAAAAAAATGCTGATTAATCTTCTTTTCTTCCGTTGATCTCATCACGAATGGCGATCGCTTTGATATAATCTTCTCTTTCCAATACCTCTTTGAGCAATTGGTTCAGTTCTTCCATACTTAGCTTACTGAGGTCCTGGTCCTCACTATGGCTGGGAGCGGCAGGTTCTTCCTTCTTTTTTTTGCCTGATTCCTCCATGCTGATACCTGCCTGCTCAAGAATACTTTCGTAGGTATAGATAGGACAACCAAAACGAACAGCCAGCGCCAGTGCATCCGAAGTACGGGAGTCTATTTCAATCGTATCTTGTTTATCAGTGCAAATGAGTTTTGCATAAAAAATACCGTCGCTCAGGTTGCTGATAATTACTTCTTTCAAATGTACTTCAAATGCCTCCATAAAGTTTTTCATCAGATCATGCGTAAGAGGACGGCTCGGTTGCATTTTCTCGAGGGCGACGGCTATGGCCTGCGCCTCAAATCCGCCTATAACTATGGGCAAGCGGCGCAGTCCGTTGCTTTCCCCTAAAACTACTGCATAAGAATGGGTCTGTGTAATGCTGTGCGAAAGGGCAACAATCTCCAGTTCTACTTTTTTTTTCATAACGATCCTGCTTTCCGGGTACCGGAAAAGTTGTGAAGTTAAATAAAAAATAGCGGTTAAAAAAGCACTACTTTCCGAGACTGCTTTTTGAGAACAATTTGATAAATGCCGATTCTACCCTCCACTATGTTCTTCCTTATATTCCTTTACAGCCTCTGTGAGTTTGGGTACAATTTCAAAAGCATCTCCCACGATACCATAATCTGCAGCTTTGAAGAATGGCGCTTCGGGATCTTTATTGATTACTACGATGTGTTTACTTCCGTTGACACCTGCCAGATGCTGGATGGCGCCGGATATGCCGATGGCGATGTAAAGGTTGGGACGTACGGTGATCCCCGTTTGTCCCACATGCTCGTGATGTGGACGCCATCCCGAATCCGCTACAGGGCGGGAGCAGGCGGTAGCGGCTCCCAGCGCCTGGGCCAGGTCTTCTATCATGCCCCAGTTTTCCGGCCCCTTGAGGCCCCGTCCGCCGCTCACGATGATGGAGGCTTCCGTTAGTGGAACCTTGCCGCTGAGCTTTTTGGTTTCTTTGAGCTGGATGCGTTTGCTGGGCAATATTGGTGAAAATGTTTCTATTCCGGTTTCTTTTTCCTGCCGTACAATGGGAAATGCATTCGGATTTACAGAAATAATTTTTTTCTCAGTTAAGATATTCACATAAGCCACTGCTTTTCCTGAAAAGACATTTTTCTTAACTACAAAGCCTTCTGAAGTGTCCGGTAGCCCAATGGCCCCCGCCACAAGCCCAGCCTTCAGTCTGACGGACAGCATGGAAGCCATGGCTTTCCCATTAAAGTTGTGTGAAAGTATAATAATGGGAGCTCCTTCCTTTTCTGCGGCATCGGCCAATGCTTTGGAATATGCCGCGGGATCAAACGTCTTAAGTGCATCATCTGCCGCATGTAAAACTTTGTCAGCTCCATAGCTGCCAAGGGTCTTCAGATCTATAGCCGTTGGGCCCAGGACCACGGCAGTAGCAGTAGTCCCTTGCTGTTCCGCTAACCGGACGCCATAGCAAAGCGCCTCTAATGCAGCTTTCTTGAACTTCCCTTCTTCCTGATCTATAAATATGATTAAGGACATGGTTTTTATGATTGAATGGTTTTATGGTTAAATGATTTTATAGTTCAATATTGCAGGCTCCATGTTTGGAAT
>CAYZGR010000057.1:16972-20520 GCA_964478125.1 uncultured Chitinophagaceae bacterium
TCCATGTTTGGAATTTGGAATTTATTTGATATTTATGATTTGAATTTTGGGATTTAATGGGATGTATTATTCGCAAGACCAGCCGCCTGTTACTGCCGTTACAAAACCTTCGCCTCTTCATGCAGCAGCCGGACCAATTCTTCCGGCTTGTCGGCATCTATCATTTTAACGCCGCTTTTTGGCTCGGGCAGCTCAAACTTCTTTATCTCTGTCAGCGGCTCGCTGTCAATAGGCTGTATGACTTCCAGCGGCTTTTTACGGGCGGCCATGATCCCTCGCATGTTAGGGATCCTTTGCTCGGCCATCCCTTTCATACAGGAGACTACCAGGGGCATTTCAACACTACAGATCTCTTCTCCACCTTCTATTTCACGGTTGAGCGTAGCCTTAGTTCCTTCTACATCCAGCTTGGTGGCAAGCGAAACGTAGGGCAGATCTAACAATGCGGCCAGCATCCCGCCCATGCTGCCGTTGTTGTAATTGATGGTTTCTTTTCCAGTGAGGATCAGCTCGTAATTCTTGCCTTCGGCAAATTGTGCTATCTGAGTAGCCGTATAGTACGGATCATGGCCATCTGTATCCACCCTGTAAGCGCTGTCGGCCCCTAATGCAAGCGCCTTCCGGATGACCTGATCATAATCAGAATGTCCGACGCTTACCAGATCCACCTGGCCGCCTGATTGTTCCTTTAATTCCAGGGCCCGCACCAGCGCGTACCATTCGTCGGCAGGGTTTAAGATGAACTGAATGCCCTCCTCGTTGAAGGCGGTATGGTCTGCATTGAAAGATATCCTGGCAGTGGTGTCCGGTACTTTACTTATACAAACTAATATATTCATGATATCAATTTAATGTATAACAGGTCTATTTGGATAAGCAAGTTAAGAAAATTATTTGGATTTATCCGGTTTAACTGCAATACCTGTTGATTGCTTCTATGGACCGCCTTAGTCGTTGCCGTGGATTTCCGTGAACACTTGCCCATGGAATGCCCGAATGTATAACAATATCTTTGTATATTTTGTAAAAATATTGTCTCATTTTGGGATCCGGATGCTCGCGTTGAGGATCCGGTTCCCAAGGCGTATCTATATAAGTCAGCAGATAGAGATCGTAGGCGCGCCTGGCTATTTGCTGTAAAATCCAATTGTCACAATAATTGTATTTGTGTTCACTCCAAACTTTGATCACATAAAGATCGGTATCGCAAAATAAAAAAGGGTGGGTTGCGGTGTTGTTCTTCTTTTTCTCTTCTTCATACAGGATCTGTCCCCTGGCAATGTCTAATAGATCCGTTTTCTTATAGTCCCGGTTTAAACCGGCCAGATAATCTCTTGCATATTCCTTCACCCAATCCACGTTATAATGTTCGGCCAACATTTGGGCCAATGTACTTTTCCCTGTAGATTCAGGGCCAATAACTACTATCTTTTTAGGGCTGTTTGTATATGCACACATTTTCAGTCTATTGAACCAGAGGTTAAATAGACCCTCTGATATTTTAGCTTATCAAAAGTACTTTTTATTTTGGATAGTTTAAATTTAATTATAACTTTACGATACCTTTTTCCGACTTCTTTTCAAAACAGGGGATGAATGAAGAATTTTACATAGCCGGTTTACATCAGGGAAACGAAGATATTTATCGTATGGTATTTGAAAAATACCATACGAGATTATGCTATTTTGCCGCCACGCTTTTGCCGGTGGATGATGCATCTGAAGACGTGGTGCAGGAAGCGTTTGTAAAGCTGTGGCAAAGAAGAAACGATTTTCCCGATTTGCGATCTGTTAAATCGTTCCTATACATTACGGTAAGGAACCGTTGCCTGAATATCCGGAAACATGACAAGATCGTTAAGAAGTATGGTGATTTGCTGCATGCAGAGGTGGAAGATGCCGATGCAATGGAACAAATTATGGAAGCTGAGATCCTTGAAAAGGTACATCGCGCACTGCAACAATTGCCTGCCGGTTGTCGAAATGTGATGCAGTTGGGTTATTTCAAAGGATTGAAGAATAAGGAAATTGCTCAAAAACTACAAGTTTCTGTCAATACAGTCAAGACCCAGAAAAAACGGGGATTGCAACTGCTAAGGGTTATACTAAAGGTTACTTCGATGTTCTTCTGAACATACGTCTATAGAATCCGCTTGTAGATAACTACTGTGTAAGTGTTCTTTAAAATACAAAATAGATTTGATTCTCAGAAAATTTTGCCTTTCTTTCACCCCCTTTTCCTTCTTAGTTGTTTTAATATAGAGAGCGACTTTCATAAGCTTATAAGTGCGATGAAACTATTAAATGGAAAAACCCGATTCATATTTTGACAAGCTCAATAACCATTTTGATATAGCCCGATTGATAACGAAGTTCCTTGATGGGAAATTAACTTCTGATGAAGAAGAACAATTGAAAGAATGGATTAATGAAAATGAGCGACACCGGAGATTTTGGAAAAAAATTACCGATCCGGATCATCTGGAAAAGAAATTAAAACATTGGCGAGATAAGGATAGAGATTATTATCACTATTGGGATAAGTTAAAGGCGGATTTTCCTGATAATTTAAATCCAGGGCGGCTATTTTTACGAAAATGCCTGCGTTATGCAGCCATATTAATTCCTGTATTGTTGATCTTTGGGGCGGGATGGTATTTTCTAAAACAAAATAAGAGAAATGACATGGCCGTGAAAGTGAGGCCGGTTCCCGATAGCATCCATATCTTCCCGAAGGGGAAAGTGGCACAATTGGTTATGGCAAACGGACAGGTCGTGAATTTAACAGATAGTTTAAAGGAGATCATCAATGGCAACGAAGGGGCTAAAGTGCGTAACCGGCAAGGCAGCTTGCGTTATTTAGCCGGTGATAGCAAGAAGGCTGTTTACAATACGCTGGCGACGCCAAGGGGAGGGGAATACCAGGTAGTATTGGCTGATGGAACTAAAGTTTGGCTGAACGCGGCATCCGCTCTTCGATATCCTACCGCATTCAGAGGTAAAAAACGAGAGGTGTATTTAGAGGGAGAAGCCTATTTTGAAGTGGCCGAGAATGAACAACAGCCTTTTGTGGTCAATACTAAAAAGTCAAGTATCAAGGTGCTGGGAACAAAATTTAACATCTCGGCTTATGCAGGTGATATAGAGGAAACCACCACTTTGGCGGAGGGAGCCGTGAAGGTAACGAGGCAATCAGAATTGCGCAGGGATAGATCATCCGGGGTAAGATTGAAGCCTGGGTTTGAGGCGGTAATAACAGCCAAAAGCGATAAAGTACAGATTAACAAGGCTAATTTGAAGGCGGCCCTGGCGTGGAAAAACGGGCTCTTTATCTTTAATAATGAATCGCTTGCGCATATCATGAAGGCTTTATCCCGATGGTATGATGTAACGGTGGAGTTTGAGGGCGTAGATACATTGCTTCATTTTACGGGACGTATTCGTAAATACGAAGATATTTCAGGCATTCTGAAAAAGCTGGAGATGACTAAAAAAGTTGAATTTGAGATTGAAGGAAGAGAGGTGAAAGTAACGCCATGGACAAATGA
>CAYZGR010000058.1:0-20370 GCA_964478125.1 uncultured Chitinophagaceae bacterium
CCGATGCCCCTCGGAACCGGGATTTCCGGTATAAGATGTACCCCGGCGAACAAGTCGGTATGGGGTACAAACCAAGAAAAAGCGTTCAATTTATACGGCCTGACAACGCCCTTTTCCAGTGAATTATTCTGCACTCTCCTTTTTTACTGCCAAGCCCCTCTGAATTATGTCAGGCACTGATCCGGCCGATTCTGCTAGAAGCGGAAGGAATGTGCTTTTTGTAAGCTTGCCCATAATTCTGAAAACCGCTCCATTAATTCTTAAAGGAAAAGAAATTGAGGTATATTGTAGTTCGAATAAGAAGGATTTATTCCCGATTCGTTGGGGTTTTGTGCCTATCCGGCGTATAAAGCTGTTAACAAAAGTGGCATCGTAAGTGATGTAAGAAACATTGTCGCGATATGAGATGCGCTTTAAGTCAGAGGACTAAACAAGAATCTTCGCCCTTCAATTGCAAAGTAACAGGAATAAGATATTTAGAAAAAGTATAAAAAAATTAAAGGTAAATGATACCCTATTCAAAACAAGTTATAAGCTTCGTCGTTATATTTTTTTTAATAATTACGAATATCCCGATTGCCCGCTCTCAAGAAAACTATTTTATTTTGGAAGGGACCATAAAAGGGATTAAAAACGGGAAAGTTAAGCTGTTATATGACCCCAATATTAAGGGACTGAATATTGATGATAGTGCAAAAGTTATAAATGGGGCTTTTGAAATCAGAGGGAATTTGGCAAACGATCATCCTTATGGAACTTATTTATGGCTGGATGATTCTATACGAACAAAGTTATTTTTTATATCTGCCGGCCGGCAGGCTATACAACTTCATGCAGATCATTTTTTTGTTTCTCCAAAAATAAATACCCCTGCAGGGAATGAGAATGCGCGCTTCATGCAAGAGATGAAACCGGTAGAAAACAGCGCTTCTATTTTTTTTACAGATCGTCATAAGATCATCAATGAAAAATATCATGGGGCCCCTCCCGCAACGATAATTGACAGTTTGAAAGCAGCGCTTGAAAGGATCAGCCAGGCTAAAGACAGTGTGATCAAGGATTTTATCTATAGAAATCCGGATTCTTACGTGGGGTTGTGGCATTTATTTGACAGATTAGAACTGTTGGGCTATAGACCGGGACTGGCCGAAGCCTATCAATGGGTCCATAAAGACCTGAGAAAGTCGAGACTGGGAACTCTGACAGGAAATATACTTCATCGTTCAAGCAAGACGGCAATTGGCTCCTTCTTTCCAGCCTTATCCTTACAGACCACACATGGAGACACGGTCTTGCTTTATCCGGATAAAGGGAATAAAATTACCCTGGTAGATTTCTGGTACAGCCACTGTGGTCCATGCATAGCACAATTTGATGACTTGAAAAGTCTTTATAGAAAATATCATTCTAAAGGGTTTGAAATAGTCAGCATCTCTACAGATAAGAAAAGCGAGATCCCCTTATGGCATGAAACCATTTCAAAGTACGGCCTGATCTGGCCTCAATTTCTGATCCCGGATCAAATGGAGGCCATAAGGCTTGGAATTAATGCGTTTCCTTATAATTTTGTCGTTGATAAGAAGGGGGAAATCATTTATAAAAGGGTTACCATGCTCCAACTCAAAAATCTTCTTCAAGAATATCTTTAACGCGATTAGGGAAGCTGTTTTCCTTTTGTTATTATACTTAGGAGCAATACCGGGCCGGGTTATGTTATCACGGAATGAAACTGATACGCCGGTGATTGATAGACAGCATGGACTGCTCAATGGGTATAGCCTATTTTTGAAAAAATCCCCCAAATGCAGGGCTCCAATATTCAAATAAGGGACAACCTCCAAACCTCAATTTTCAAATGTTTCCCCATGCGGAAGGGGCCTGGAGGAAGCTTTTGCATTTAAGATCTTGATCATTGGAATTTTGTTTGTTCTTTGTCCCGGTATTTATTCCGCCTTTTCAATCCATATCGTATTAAACCAAAGCTTTTGGCCGTCCTTTACCTTACAAGTTACTGTTTTTTCTCCCGCTTGATTTATATTCAAAATTCCCCAATGATGATCTACGAATTCATCCGTGTAATTGTGCTGATAAGGTTCTACTACCACCTGTCCGTCGGGCGCGATAAGTCCGTTGAGAACATGCTGCCCCATTTTAATTTCTACCTGAACCGTATCTTTATTGGGATTGTGGGCAGACAGATCAATCGCATACCTTCCCTTTTCGGGTAAATATACCTTCCAGGAAAGAATTTGTCCCCCCATCTTAGTATAGGTCGGTCTCGTACCATCATACTTTACAATAGGATACTCCTCCTTATTGCGGAGGTTTGTGCTTCTTAATGCGAAACCTCCGAAGGTAGACTCGGCTACCACTTCTTTATCCAATTTTGTGTTTTCATTGGCGGTTATTCGGATAACCGAAACATAGGAGTCCGGCTGTTGGGCAGGCAGATGGATATGGATGAAGGGACCTTTCTGATCAAACGTTAACGCGAGCGGCGTTTTATTCCTTCTAAGCAGCTCAATGCGCTTTGGTGTTTGGAGGAGCCCGGTGATCCTGAGCGTGCTGTCCAGAGGCCAGTTGAATACATGCAGGTAAATGTTTTTGTTATGCTTGTTAAAGGTGATCCTTCCCCAATCAAATTGATCGGCACGGAGGCCTAATCCCGTACATCCGTAAATGGATTCCCCGTAAGCCTTTAACCATTTCCCTATTTCTTTCAGCCGGCTGACACTTTCATAGGGGACCTCTCCATTGGCACGCGGGCCAATATTCAGGGTGTACCCGCCGTTGAGGCTTACGTTGGAGATGAGTGATTTTAATAATTCGGAGGTCGATTTAAAATCCTTATCCTGACCGTTGTATCCCCATGAGTGAGCGATGGTCCCCGGCGTGGCCCAGGGATGGCTGGTATAGACGGCGCCAAACTGGTTATCTCCCAGGGTCTCATAATCCACATATTTGGAGCCGGGCGGCAATCCCAGCCGGGAGTTGATCAGACAGCCGGGTTGTAATTTCCGGATCAGTTCAGCAGCTTGTATGAGCTGTTTTTTCTTAATGATCGTTTTTTGATAAGGGATCCACATGTCAAACCACATGATGGATATTTTTCCATAATGGGTCAATAATTCCCGTAGTTGCGGGATGACCTTATGTTGCCAGTATTGATCAAACTCTGTATCCGATAGTTGTCCGGTAAGTTCCTGGTTCTGGTTCCATCCATTAGGTGCGGCCCAGTCTATCCAATGGGAATAATAGAATCCCAGTTTCATCCCATACTTGTGACAGGCATCCGCGATTTCTTTGATGATATCCCGATGGCTTCCTGATAAGGCGGGTAGGGAATAGCGTCCTACCTTGGTATCCCATATCGCCACGCCGTCATGATGCTTGGCTGTGATAATGATATATTTCATTCCCGCATCTTTGGCCAGTTTTACCCATTTTTCGGGGTCAATCTCATTCCAGACAAACCGTTTGGCCAGTTTCCCGTAATCCTTTTTAGGAATGCGATTCCTGTAGCGGATCCATTCTGCGTATTGGTTGAGATAACGAAGCTTTTCTCCCTGCCACATCCCTTCGGCAGCACTATATAGTCCCCAGTGGATGAACATTCCAAACCGGGCGTCTTCAAACCATTGTGTCCTGGCGGACTGAGCGTGGGAGGGGAGCGGAAGAAAGATCCATAGAACAAATAAGAGCGGCAGGCATTTTAAAATTCTAAGCGGGTTCATAATGAATTTAAAATTTGTCATATGCGTTTTGCCGGTTATTTTCTGCCGGCCAATGTACCCCTTTTCCTGTGGAAGTCATATTTTCTCTCTGTTAAAACGGGCGGGTTAGTATTGTCCTGTGCTCAACAATACCAGTGTACAGGCTTCCAGACACCGAATCCCTTTTTCCTCCGCTATTCTCTTTAATTCCGGATTTTCAGCGCCCGGGTTAAAGATGATCCTATGGGGTTGCAAGGAAAGAAGGTAATCGTAATATTCTTTTTGATTCGTAGAATTGAGATACAAGGTAACGGTATCGACCGTTTCTTTTGGCCGTTCCTTGCTGAAGGATACGTCCCTTACCTGACCTTTTCTGTTCCCGATGGCGATTACCGGATGTCCTTTTTCTCTTAACATGGTGATGGCCAGATAACTATATCGTGCCGGGTTATCAGATGCTCCGATAACCATTGTTTTTTTGCTGTCGTCTTTCGCTTCATTATTCCCGAGCACTGATTTATCCTATTTTATAATCTGTTTTAATGACTTCTCTTATTCCGGCTTCGTAGGGGGTGGGCCGGAGCGAAAAGTGTTTCTCGAACTTGCTGCTGTCAAATACGTAATTCCGGTCATACTGATAAAACATCTCCACCGATTCCCGTATTTCAGGTATAAAAAGTCCCATGATCCGGGCCAGAAGCTTGTTAATAATCCTGTACCTGGGCTTCACTTTTAAGGCTTTGGCAACCGCTTCAACCCATTCTTTTCCGGTAGGAGGGTCGGGCGCTGTGGGTAAATGCCATACTTCTCCGTAAGCTTCGGGGGTATTGCCCAGGAGCGCAGTTGCCTTAGCGGCGTCAGGGGTATAAGTAAAAGAATGCTTGTATTGATCAGATGCCAATAGGCTGGCAGTGCCTCCATTGCTTAAGGGTTTGATGACCGTTTCACGGAGAATACCCGTATTTTTAACGCCCGGGCCATAAAAATCGGCACTGCGTGTGATTTGTGCTGTTAATCCTTTCTTCTCTACTGCCTCCCAGAGCATCCGGACCAGTTTGGACCTTACTTTTCCTTTTTTCGAACAGGGGTGAATGCGATGAGTTTCCTTTATCGGGTCAAGATGTGCGCTATCGTATAGATACACGTTATCAAAAAACACCAGCTTGGATTGATGTTGCACACATGCATTGATGACATTGTTCATTATAACCGGCCAGGCATTTTTCCAAAGTTTGGTATCATAAGGCAGACCAACTGTTAGATAAACGACCTCGGAACCCTCTACTGCATATAAGGTGGCTTCGGGATCCTTCAGATCTGCAGCATGAAGGATATCGCTTTCATTTACTTTTTCCGGCTTCCGGCTTACCAGCTTTATGGATTTCGTGTAAGCGGAAAGGGCCTTTGCAAGCTCATTCCCTATAGCCCCTCCGGAACCTAAAATGGTTTGCATAATTTCATTTTATTGTAGCAAAAATCCATCATTATTTGGAAATGTGCTAATAATATTTCCAAAGTATCAACCGAAGGTAAGAAAAGTTTGATATTTAAAAAGGAAGAAAAGTTAAAAGAGAAGATCAATCATCCGGGGCTTGTTCTATAACTGAAATCTTACAGGAAGCATGTATCCGGTCCGGATTAATTGGCCGTTTTTACGTTTGGCAGGTTCCCAGTCCGGCATCTCTTTGACCAGGCGGAGGCCCGCTTCTTCCGAACCGCTTCCCAATCTTTTACTTGCAGTTTTCAATAAATTATATTGGTAAGCCCGGATATTTATTTCAGTCGTTACTAATTTATGATCGGTTATAAATTCCAGATTTTCGTGCATGGCGGTTTTCATCAGCCAGGCACCGGGATTAAACCAGTAGAAAATGAGGTTGATCTCACTAATCAGGATAACCAAAGAATGTATTCCTTTAATATGTATTTTCCCATGTGCGAGAATGGTGTTGATCTCTTTTGGGGTGTGCAAGTCGGGATTAATATAGATACTTTTAAAAAAGGAGAACGGATTGATCCACTCTCTTGTCAGCCTTATGCTTTCCCCGTTTAGTATTCTTCTTTCGGTTTTTGAATGAATCCGTAATAGAAAACAATTGACGGATAAACCGAATCCCCATTATGGTCGCTCCTGCCCAAAACAGAAATTGAAGCAGACTGGGAAGATCTAGCGTATCCGTACGGGTAACGGATTGCTCCAGAGAACTCCAGTCTATGGAATAGGAAGCCATGGTCCCTGTCAGTTTTTCATGATATTGAAAAAAGGCAGATGTATCCAAAAGGAGACAAAGAGCCGAAAAAGCGATCCCAGATAATAAAAATGCCGGTTCAGGGTATAAAAGGTCAGCTGTCAAAGTCCCAGGCGGTAAGCCAGGTAGAACAGCGTTAACGCAATGTTTGCTTGATCAGGCAAATGAAGAAGGGGAACATTACTTTCCTTTTTCGATCATTTCAAGAATCTCTTTTAGCTCTTTGGGATCAATCTTTTTTTCTCGTATGAAGAAAGAAACCAGTTCTTTATAGGAATTCTCAAAATAATCCTTGACGAAGCCGTTCATGAATTTTCGCTTGTATATACGCTCCGATACGGCAGGACGGTACTCAATTATAGGGCCGTAGTTTTTACTTTTTATGTAGCCTTTTTTCTCCAGGTTCCGGATGATGGAGGCCAGTGTAGTATAAGGCGGTTTGGGATCTTCATATTTTGCCAGAAAATCTTTTATGAATCCTTTGCCTGTATTCCATACAACTTGCATGGCGGCTTCTTCCTGCCGTGTTAATTTTTCCATGTTTCAATTTATATTATGTTTATAGCGTAAAATTACGAAATTATAATAATAAAACCAAAAATATTTATAATTGATTTTCTTTAATTTGGCAGGGTCGTTATGTTACTTTGCAGATTGACTCTTTTATATGATAACGGATAGTTATTTTTTTTCTTTTTACAAAAATAGGATCCATGTCTCTCGTTATGGCAGGGGAGAGCGTTTACTCATCGTCTTTCACGGTTTTTCAGAGTCGGGTGAACTTTATGGCAATTTAGGAACCCTGTTGGGAGATGAATTTACGACTCTGGTTCCCGATATGCCTTATCATGGAAAAACGAAATGGGATACCGGCATCTTATCACCAAAACGGTTGATAGAACTGGTGCGCATATTATTAAAAAAAGAAGGGAGCTCCAGTTGCAGTATTTTGGGGTACAGTATGGGGGGAAGGCCGGCGCTTTCTCTTACACAGGAGGATCCCGGGTTTATTGACCATCTCCTTCTGCTTGCACCTGAAGGCCTACGTAAAAATCATTGGTTTCGTTTTGCGACGGGTACTATCTTGGGTAACCTTCTTTTTCGATGGGTCGCTTATAAGCCGGGTTTTTTGTTCTTTTTGGTGCGGATCGGAAGGATTTTGGGTTGGATTGGAAAAAGGATGGCAGCCTTTATTAAGGATCACATGGATGATAAGGAAAGGCGTTGGAAGGTATACTGCCTTTGGATGTGTTTTCAGAACTTGCGGCCCGACAGAAAGCGCCTGTATTCGGCCATAAGCCGGAATAACCTGCCGGTTTGGATTTGTTTTGGGAAATATGATCAACTTATCCCTGCGGAAATCGCCACCAAACTGAAACCTCTGCCGCAAATGAAAGTAACTATTGTCGAAAGCGGCCATCAGCTGCTGCAGCAAAAGCAGGTATTGAGCGACATCTGTAATTATCTTTGTCCACCCGAAAGAACATAAAAGACCGCATATTGTTTATAAATAGGTTGCTTTATTTAAGTGTGCGTCAATGAATATAGTATTGATTATTGCTTTGATCCTGGCCCTGTTATATGGTCTTTTAATGATAGGATATCGCTATGGGTGGAAGCGCCTGGCTCCCTGCGTTAATTCCGGGCCTCTCTCGGCAACGACCAAAGTAACGGTAATTGTTCCCGCGCGTAATGAAGAATCCCACATCCTTTCGTGCCTGGATGCCCTTTCCCTGCAGACCTATCCGTCAGGGCTCGTGGAGATAATTGTAGTGAATGATCATTCGACAGATCGGACCGCCGAATTGGTAAGGAACTTTATTAATTCCGATAAAGACAAAACGGATGGGCAGAGCGTGAGGCTGATCCATCTGAAAGATTATCTTCCTGAAAGCAGCCGGCTTAATTCCTATAAAAAAAAGGCGATAGAAATTGCCGTGGATTTATCTGAGGGCGATTTTATTATCACAACGGATGCAGATTGTATCATGTCTGAGCGATGGATTGAGACATTGGTGGGAGTTTATGAGCGCGAAGGCCTCAAATTTGTTGCTGCTCCGGTTTCTTTCTATCGGGAAAGCAGTTTTTTTAAGATATTTCAATCTCTTGATTTTTTGACGATGCAGGGGATCACGGGCGCCACGGCACAATTACACTGCGGCACAATGTGCAACGGCGCCAATCTTGCTTATGAAAAACAGGCATTCCTGGATGTGGGCGCTTATAAAGGTATAGATTGTATCGCTTCCGGAGATGATATGCTGCTGATGTATAAAATGTATAAAGCCTATCCGGATGGTATCGGTTTTATTAAGCACCCTCACGCCATTGTCCGCACGCTTCCTGTCGATAGTGTGCGGGCTTTTATTCAACAGCGGGTCAGGTGGGCCTCTAAAGCCGATAAATATGAAGATAAGCGCCTGACCGCCGTACTTGCCTTTATATATTTGTGGAACGTGTTGCTTTTCGGATTCTTTATCGCCGGCTTTTTTTATCCGGCATTTTGGTTTTTATGCCTGTGCTTTATCCTCTATAAAACTCTGATCGAGTTGTTATTCCTTTTCCCGGTTGCCCGTTTCTTTCGAAAATCGCATCTCTTATGGCTTTTCTTCCCGGCACAATTCCTCCACATCCCTTATATTGTGGTAGCCGGATGGTTAGGGAAATTCGGACGTTATGAATGGAAGGGAAGAAATGTGAAATAAGATAATTTTTGGCACAATACTTGCAGCATAAATAGTAATTTAGGTTAAAAATAGGTTAAAGCGTAAAAGCCCCGGCCCCGTGTCGGGGTTTTTGCGTTTTAGCCTCTTATGAGCGATCTTCTTGCAAAAATTCCAAAATACAAAGGTCAACAATCAAATAATAATCAAATTCCAAACCCCAAATTTCCAAACTACTCCCCGCAGAATAAGTCAGATTCCGGATGTAGCTTGTCTATTTGAATTTTAGTTCTTTGGATCTATTTGGATTTTCCCTTTTGTTATTTGGGATTTGCCTCTTTGGTTCCGGCGCTCCAGATTAGGGTTTTCCGGTAAAGGAAGAATCTACTTTAATGTCGCCGGAAGCTTTATTGAATTGATACCATTCCAGATTGGGAGGAGCTACGAGGCCGTCTTTTCCGTAAATCACTTGAGAAGGGGTAGTCAGTTTTACGGGCTGATCGGTATAGAATTGTTGTTTTTTGGGATCCCAATGCAGGATATCTGTTTCTAACTTCTTATTATCCCGGGTGGTGACGACCACACTATCACTCACTACTATGACGTTGCTATTTTCATAATACATCCCCTTTTTGGCCGTGAGAACACTTTCCAGCTGCAGGCTGTCCTTATAAAATTTAACTTTAAGCCCCTCATTCAGCTTAATATAAGGTGTATCCGTCATGTACCGGTAAAGTACAGGGGCCGTCATGATCCCCTTTAACATGCCGTCGGTGCCATAATAATAAGTCTCAATATGTTTTGCCACTTCGACCTTGGTGTTGTTATCCGAGTTGAGCGCGTTGATTTCTTCCATATTATTGACACAACTGCCCAAGGAAGTGAGGTTGAGCAATAAAATACAATATGACAAAAGCCTTTTCAAAAGAAAGCGATTATTGATATCTATGGTTGATAAACCAGATATCGCTTAATGTAAAACCAACGGAAAAGCGGATAAAACTTTCATTTAAAGCATTGGTGTCGTTTCCTCTCTTTCCGATCTCCAGGGCCGTATTAATAAGCGTATATTCGTTATTTGGCATAAAGTTACGAATGGGAAAACCCACACCAACGGAGAAGGCGTATTCATTTACATCCGCATTGTTGCTTTTGAAGTTACCCTTGGTCGTATAAAATCCGATACGGTAAGCCGCTCTTGCCCAATAGTTGTCAGCTCTGGCATCGGTGGAGGGAATAAGCTGTGCTCCGAAGCGCAGGGTACGGCTATCTTGTAAGCCTCCAGGCGTACCGTAAAAACTGTATGCTGACCATTCAGTGGTCTCATAATCTGCCCCTATAGACCAGTTTCCCTTTCCCTGGGTATTGTGTAGCAAAAAACCAAATCCGTAGTGGCCCGGGTAAACAATAGTACCTTTTTTATTGGAAGCATAGTGAACGGTATCATTTTTAGGAAGCGGATCTCCTCCCGAAAAATAAATGGTTTTCATCAGATGATCCTGGTTGCCATTCAGATCTGTTTTGAGTCCGCCGGAGGCTCCCAGTTCCAATCCCAGTTTTTTCCCTAATTTGATATGGGCCTGGATTCCTCCTTCCCAGAAAAAGGCCCCATAGCCTGTTCTTTCCCGACTGTTCGAATTAAAATAGTTGAGGCTGTCCGAAAGATAAGTGGCTTCTGTGTTTTGCTGCCTGGAACCAAAAAGATATCCGAAGTTGACGCCAAAGCGAATTCCTTTAACGGCATAGCCCGTTCCTGCGTAGGCCTTATAGGCGCCGCCCGTACCCTTGTACAGATAAGTAACTGGTGAACCGACATCCGTAATGGAATCGGATCTGTTAATGCTGTATTTGATCCTGGTTTGCGGGGTTAATCCAAAGACCAGCCCCCATCCGCCTCCTTTTTTGAGCGGAAAACCCAGCTGCAGGTATGACAGGGATCCAAAGCCGGAACGGAAATGACTGGTATCCTGATCCCGGATGTTCATTGATCCCATGTTTATCCCCGCGTCAAAAGTGGTGAGTTTGAGATCGGCGTAAGAGGCAGGATTTATAAAATTAATGGTTTGCGGATCCGAATAAGCTTCCGACACGCCTCCCATGGCAGTGTTTAGAATGTTGTGATTTCGAACAGGATTACCCAAGCCTCTTTGGGAATAAGGTGAATTCTGGGCATATACTTCAAAAGAACAGGCTATGAAAAGAACCCCTAACCCAATAGCTTTCAACCCATTTCTAACCTGCTTGGCATATTTAATTCGCATGTAAACCTTTAAAGGATAAGTAAAGCGTGTGCAAATATCTTACTTTTCACAAGCCTTTCAAAAATTAAAATTTTAGCACCTGTTAAAGACGCGTTAAAAATCCCCGCTACTTAAAGCAGCGATAGTTCCATTTGTCGCGTTTCATCCTACAGATATAAATCCGCGTGTTCCGGTAATAGGATCTGCGTTGTATGGCTCCCATATCATTGAAAAAATCAGGCGGTATTACTTCCTTATTTCTTAATGCAAGAACAGCAATTCCCTGTATTTTGGCAATCTCCATTCATGATCATCGATCAAAAATTCCAGTTTATCACAATGGTACCGGATGGGATCAAAATAGGCTTTTACTTCATCTCCATAGGCGATGGCTTTTTCCTGAATATCTTCGATCTTGTTTGCCCTTTTGCGGGTTTCGATCATGTCTTTCACTCCTTTGCCGATGGCATTGATATGTTCTGATATCTTTTGAAGTATTTTATACTGGGAATCCCAATCGGCCTCATCCAGACCCAGCGCTTTCAGCCCCCGTATATTTTCAATCAGACGGTTTTGGTAAATGATGGCCGGAGGAATGATATAATTGGAGCACAGATCGCCCAATATTCTGGATTCGATCTGAATCCTTTTTACGTAATCTTCCTGGAGCACTTCAAAACGGGCCTGTAATTCTTTCTCACTGAAGATATTCATTTCCCGAAAGAGGTTAACGGATTTTTCACTGATGAGGGCCCTGAGTGCATAAGGCGTGGTTCGTTCGTTAGGCAGACCGCGCTTTTTGGCTTCTTCCTCCCACTCATAACTATAGCCGTCTCCTTCAAATAAGGTGCTTCTGGATTCTACAATAAAGCTTTGCAGCACTTGTAATATAGCAATCTCTTTTTTTTCTCCTTTGGAGATCAGGTTGTCCACCTCTTTTTTAAACTGGGTCAGAGTATGGGCTACCATAGAATTAAGGAAGGTCATGGCATTTGCACAGTTGGCTGTGGCGCCCACGCCCCTGAACTCAAATTTGTTTCCCGTAAAGGCAAAAGGAGAAGTACGATTTCGGTCGGTGTTGTCTTTGAGAAGTTCGGGGATACGTTTATGCAGATCAATTTTGAGCATGGCCTCGTCCTGTTCATCAAATTTTTTATCTACCCTGGATTCAATCTCATCAAGAACTGCAGACAGGTAGCGGCCGATAAATATGGAGATGATGGCTGGTGGCGCTTCATGCGATCCGAGCCGGTAATCATTTCCGGCAGAAGCTACCGACGCCCGTAACAGGCTCGGATTGTCCCGAACGGCCTTTATGGTATTGATAAAAAAGGTCAGGAACATCAGGTTGGTCTTCGGTGTCTTTCCGGGAGACAATAGATTGACACCCGTATTGGTCCCCATGCTCCAGTTGTTATGTTTTCCCGAACCGTTGATCCCTTTAAAAGGCTTCTCGTGAAACAGCACTCTCAGGTCGTGGCGGCGGGCCACTTTTCCCATCACGTCCATCAACAGGGAATTGTGGTCTACGGCAATATTGACTTCTTCGAATATGGGAGCACATTCAAACTGAGAAGGCGCGGCTTCATTATGACGGGTTTTTAACGGGATGCCAAGTTTATAACATTCCAGCTCCAGATCCCGCATGAAGGCATAGGCCCGGTCGGGAATAGAACCGAAATAATGGTCCTCAAGTTGCTGTCCTTTGGCCGGAGGATGCCCTATTACGGTACGTCCGCATTGCAGGAGGTCGGGACGTGCGTTTACCAGTCGGGCGTCCACGAGGAAATATTCCTGTTCCCAACCCAGGGTGGGCGTGACGGAGGTGATGTTTCTATCAAAATAGTTACATACCTGGGTGGCGATCTTATTTAAGGCTTCTATTGATTTTAGAAGCGGTGTTTTGTAGTCCAGGGATTCACCGGTATATGAGATAAATGCCGTAGGAATACAGAGGGTGCGTCCCAATCCCATGTCCATAATAAAAGCGGGGGAGGAGGGGTCCCAGGCGGTGTATCCCCGGGCTTCAAAGGTAGACCTCAGGCTGCCGCTTGGAAAGCTGGAAGCATCGGGTTCCTGTTGTACCAGCGAATTTCCATCAAAATTTTCCAGGGGCGTGCCATCTTCATCAATGCTGAAAAAAGCATCGTGTTTTTCCGCCGTGGTTCCCGTCAGGGGTTGAAACCAATGGGTGTAATGACTGACCCCCTTATCCAGCGCCCATGCCCGCATCCCCGAAGCGATCTGGCTGGCCATCCTTCTATCAATTTTTAGTCCTGTTCTTGCCGAGTTGAGAAGACTTTTATAGGCTTCATCAGTCAGATATTCCCGCATTATTTTCCCGGTAAAAACATTACTGGCAAAGAAATCGGTTATTTTTGTGGCGTCTAATTCGGGGGTACTGCTGAGCTCGGTTATAGGCCGAACCGGTGTTTCATAAGATTTTTCCAGCGCGTCAAATCGTAAAATTTCCATGAAATTATTTTTGCAAAGAAAAGTTATAAAACTTCAATATCAATATTATTTTCTGAGAAAGAGATGAAAAAATGACAATAATTAAAAAATAAAGTACTTTTTTAACAGGATATGCTGATAAAATAGAGATTTATATATCAATATAATGCATATAAATATTAATAATGTATCATTTTAATTCAAATTCCATTTTTACAGTAATGGATGCTGTTTTTTCTTTACTGCTGGTATTAAAAGTGCCTCCCCAGGTATAATTTTCATCGCTGTATTGCCCGATAATCTGAAAAACGCCCATATCTGCGCTTTTCAAACCGCCCAATGTATTATTGGATTTTTGGGCAATGGTTTCGGCCCGTTGGCGGCCGTCGGTAGCTGCCTTGGCAAGCAGATCTATTTTAAGATCGGAAAGTTTGGTATAGTAGTAAGCAGGCGGTTGAGAGTTAAATTCAACACCGGATTGTATGAGTCCCGTAATCTCCCTGGAGATCTTTTCTACCTTACTTATTTCTTCTGATTGCACTTTTATCTTCTGGGTAAGGGTGTAACCGGTAAACTTCCGACCGGCCATTCGTCCATTGTTGTCGTATTGGGTTTCATAATCTTTAGAAATATCAACAGCCGAAAAAATGACTTTATTGAGATCAAGACCCTGCTTTGATAAAAAATCACGTACTTTGTTTTCATCTTGTTTCAGGGCGGAATATGCCTGTTCAAGGGTGGCCGCTTTTCGCGAATAACTTCCCTGCCATACAATCAGGTCGCTGCTAAAATTAATTTTGGCGCCGCCGGTTACGGCGATCGTCTTTTGCTGGCGAAATTTATAATTGTAGTTGTGTCCCAGAACGACGGCTGCGATGATTACTGCAAGACCAATAATAAGCGTAGGGATGATTCTTTTCATGAAAAAATGACAATTGAATTAAAAGGGAAGGTACAAAAATATATTCAGGAGTTTGAAAAATGTTCTTCTATCTATAATAAAAAAACCGAACCGCCGAGGGTCCGGTTTTTTGTTATTCTATCCTGTGATTATTTCACTTCTTCATAAGGCACATCCGTAACATCATCTCCATTGTCGCCAGAGCTGTTGCTGTCACCGGAGCTTTGATTCTCTGTACCTTGTTGTGCCTGTTCGTTGGCTTGTTGCCCTTCTTGTTGTGCCTGCTGTGAGGCCTTGTACAGATCTTCGGAAGCGGCGGTCCATTTCTGGTTCAGCTCATTCATGGCAGTATCTATTGCAGCTATATCTTGATTCTTATGAGCGTCCTTTAATTGGGTTAATGCACTTTCAATCTCCGATTTTTTGTCGGCAGGCAATTTATCGCTATAATCTTTTAACTGTTTTTCAGTCTGGAAGATCAATCCGTCTGCCTGGTTCAGCTTTTCAATTTTCTCTCTTTCTTTTTTGTCGGCTTCTTCATTGGCCTTGGCATCCGCCTTCATTTTTTCAATTTCTTCCTTGGTCAGGCCGCTGCCGGCTTCAATACGGATATTTTGAGATTTCCCGGTACCTTTATCTTTGGCGGCTACATGAATGATACCGTTAGCATCAATGTCAAAAGTAACTTCTACCTGAGGAACTCCTCGTGGGGCCGGTGGAATACCATCCAGAATAAAACGACCGAGTGAGCGGTTATCTTTGGCCATTTGACGCTCTCCCTGTAATACATTGATCTCTACGCTGGGTTGATTATCAGCGGCAGTAGAGAAGGTCTCCGATTTTTTGGTGGGAATGGTTGAATTGGCTTCAATTAATTTGGTGAATACCCCGCCCAAAGTTTCGATACCCAGGCTCAGCGGGGTAACGTCCAGCAGTAATACATCTTTTACATCGCCGGTAAGTACCCCACCCTGAATGGCAGCGCCTATAGCGACTACTTCATCAGGATTCACACCTTTATGAGGTTTCCGTCCGAAGAACTTTTCTACGGTCTCCTGAACCTTGGGAATTCGGGTAGAACCTCCGACGAGTATTACTTCATTAATCTCCGAAGTTTCGTAGCCGGCGTCTTTTAGCGCTTTCTTACAAGGCTCCAGCGTCCGCTCGATCAGGGAATCGGACAGTTGTTCAAATTTTGAACGGGTCAGTTTCTTAACCAGATGCTTGGGAACACCATCCACTGCCGTGATGTATGGAAGGTTGATCTCGGTTTCCTGAGAAGAGGACAGTTCTATTTTTGCTTTCTCTGCAGCATCCTTCAGCCGTTGCCATGCCATAGGATCTTTATGAACATCAATACCTTCATCTTTTTTAAATTCCTCACTCAGCCAGTCCATGATCACTTTATCAAAATCATCTCCTCCCAGATGGGTATCCCCGTGAGTGGATTTCACCTCAAAAACACCGTCTCCTAATTCCAGAATAGATACATCAAAAGTACCGCCTCCCAGATCGAAGACTGCTACTTTGCTGTCAGTGGTCTTTTTATCCAGGCCGTAAGCCAGCGCTGCGGCAGTGGGCTCGTTGATAATACGGCTCACCTTAAGGCCTGCAATTTCTCCGGCTTCTTTGGTCGCCTGGCGTTGAGAATCATTAAAGTATGCGGGTACGGTAACTACGGCTTCCGTCACGGTTTGTCCCAGAAAATCTTCTGCCGTCTTTTTCATCTTTTGGAGGATCATGGCAGAAATTTCCTGTGGTGTATAAAGTCTGCCTTCAATATCTATACGAACTGTATTGTTATCTCCTTTGGTCACCTGATAGCTCCAATGGGGGATCTCGTTAGAAACTTCATCAAAACGGCGCCCCATAAAACGCTTCACGGACATGATAGTGTTTTTGGGGTTGGTTATAGCCTGACGCTTGGCAGGAGCACCGATCTTCCTTTCTCCGTTTTTCAGGAAGGCGACAACCGAAGGGGTCGTTCTGCTCCCTTCGTCATTGGGTATTACCTGCGGCTCGTTACCTTCCATGACAGCTACGCAGGAGTTGGTCGTACCTAAGTCAATTCCGATTATTTTGCTCATAACAATTTATATTTTCTCCTTTTTTAGTGATGTAATAATGATAAAGTCCGGTAAAAGCAGTCAATCATTATGCCAATGGGCCAGGTTCTGCAATTATGTCAGTTGCCGCTTTATTGTTTGGCTATTCTCCGTTAAATTTGCAGATGGAAAGGAGGCCATTGTTCATTATGAAGAAAAAGATAGTTTGTCTGTTGTCAGTGATATGTATTATATCCGGCTTGAGCTGCAGCCTGTCTCAACAGGATCTGGTCCATATTGAGGTCCATCTGGTTCATATTCCCCAAAATACGCAGATGGCATTTCTGGATGAAGTGCGGCCGGCAGAAACCATCACTATAGATACCGCTTCGATTGACCCGTTGAAGGGGATATTCCGGTTTCAGGTCTTACCCCGTAAATCGGAATCTTTGTACCGGATCCGTATCGGCAACCGGTATAGTTTCTTTTTAGTAGCTGCTGATAAAGATATCCGGGTGACGGGAGATTATGCCGGGAATGGGGAAATGAATATCAGCGGTTCGGCAGCGTCTGTTGAATTGCAACATTTTATTACTTCTTTGAACCGACAAAACAAGTCCCTGAACCAACATCCGGAAGAGATAACAGCTCAGAAAAAGGTTGCAAATGACAGTCTTTTACGAATTGAAAAATACCAGTTGGAGCTGGAACGCCAGGCATTGCTGGATACCATTCTAAATAAGGCCCGTTCTACGGAAAGCCCGGTTGTTGCTGTATTTGCACTCAGTATCCTGGATGATCAGGGTGCGTGGAATAAAGGCAAACCTGTTTTTGATGGATTAGCGTCCCGTTTTCCCCATAGTACGATGGTTAAAGAAGCGGTTGCAGACTACAAAAAGAAGTTGAATAACAAGGGGTTGGCCATGTCGGTCGGGATAGGCGACCAGGCCCCGGCCCTCAGTTATCCCGATCCGCAGGGAAAAATTATTTCTCTTGCAGATTATAAAGGAAAATATGTACTGATAGATTTTTGGGCTTCCTGGTGTGCGCCATGCCGGGAAGCCAATCCGGAGCTGGTAAAAGTTTATAAGCGTTTCAAAAACGACAATTTTACCATTCTTGGTGTCTCGTTGGACAGTAAAAAGACCTCATGGGAAAAAGCGATCCGAAAAGATGGTCTCGCCTGGAACCAGATCAGCGACTTGAAAGGCTGGAACTCTTTGCCTGCCGCAACTTATGGGGTAGAGGCCATACCTGCCAACTTCCTGGTGGACCCGCAGGGAAAAATTATTGCCAAAGATATACAGGGCGATAGTCTGGCTGCAAAATTGAGAAGAGTACTGAAGTGATTATCCGGGCTATTTGCTTTTTTTACGGGCCCAATGATCCCGCAGGGTCACCGTCCGGTTAAAGACCGGTTTTTCGGCAGTTGATTCCTTATCCACGCAAAAATATCCTTTTCTTAAGAACTGAAAACAATCCCCTTCTTTACTTTCGGTAAGGCTACTTTCTATAAAGGCCTCCGGCAGCAGCTGGAGGGAATCAGGGTTCAGGCTCTCTTTCAAAGTGCCGTCTTCTATGCTGGTTTCGGCAGGTATTTCTCCCTTGAACAGCCGGTCATAAAGCCTGACCTCGGCTTTCGAGGCATGGGCGATGCTCAGCCAGTGAATGGTTCCTCTTACCTTAATGCCGCTGGTATCGTTGTTGCTTCTGCTCTCCGGATAATAGACGGCCTGAATTTCAGTTACGTTGCCTTCGGTATCCTTTTTATATCCGGTACACTTGATAATATAAGCTCCTTTTAGCCGCACCGTTCTTTCGGGGCCCAGCCTGAAGAATTTTTTGGGCGGATCTTCCATGAAATCTTCTTGTTCTATCCAAAGTACTCTGGAAAAGGGTACCCTGCGTTTGCCGGTTTCCGGCTTTTCGGGATTATTTTCAATTTCCATGTATTCTGTCCGGCCTTCAGGATAATTGGTGATCACCAATTTTACCGGGTCCAAAACGGCCATCCTTCTCAGCGCGGTTTTGTTCAACTCATCTCGTACGAAAAACTCCAACAGACTGATATCTATCAGGTTTTCTCTTTTTTGGACACCCACGCGCTCACAAAACCTTCGGATGCTTATGGCGGGATAGCCCCTCCGTCGCATCCCGCTGATGGTGGGCATGCGGGGGTCGTCCCATCCATTGACCAATTTCTGGCGCACCAGGTGTAGCAGCTTGCGTTTGCTCATTACCGTATAAGAAAGATTCAGACGGGCAAACTCATATTGATGAGAAGGGAATATCTCCAGCTTTTTAATGAACCAATTGTACAAGGGACGGTGAGATACAAATTCCAGGCTGCATAAAGAATGGGTAATTTCTTCAATACTATCGCTTTGCCCATGGGCAAAGTCATACACGGGATAAATGCACCACTTATCTCCTGTACGATGATGAATGGCATGTTTGATGCGGTACAGCAGGGGATCACGGAGATGCATATTGGAATTGGAAAGATCTATTTTTGCCCGTAATACCTTTTCTCCGTCCTTGTATTTTCCTTCCCGCATTTCACGAAACAGCTTCAGATTCTCCTCTACTGTGCGGTTGCGATAAGCATTTCCTTTGCCGGGTTGCGTAGGCGTTCCTTTTTGTGCCGCTATTTCTTCGGGAGTAGAATCGTCTACATAGGCCAGTCCTTTCATAATGAGTTTGATAGCCCATTCATACAGCTGCTCAAAATAATCCGAGGTATAATTCTCATTTTCCCAACGGAATCCCAGCCATTCAATATCTTTTTTAATGGCATTCACATAGACTGTTTCTTCTGACAACGGGTTGGTATCATCAAAACGCAGGTTGGTATAACCGCCGTATTTTTGAGTCAGGCCAAAATTGAGACAAATAGCTTTGGCATGACCGATGTGCAAAAAGCCATTGGGTTCCGGTGGAAAACGGGTGACGATCTTATCATACTTACCGGATTTCAAGTCTCCCTCAATGATCTCTTCTATAAAGTTCAAATGTTTTTCTTCGCTCATCGCTTTTTAGTTGTACTTTGGCTGGCAAAGATAAAGCAAAGATGTGACGGGATATCATGCCATAAATATTGTTTTAAATGAAGAGGCAGATTCTGATCTGCTCATCGGATTATTGAGCATCTTTGATTGTGTTGGTTTTGAAGAAGAAGAAGGCTTACTGGTGGCATATATACTTTCAGCCAACCTCCCCTCGGCAGCCGATTTGAAAGCCGTGTTAAAGGGATTTACCTTTAATGTTCAGGAAATAGCCGACCAGAATTGGAATGCGGTATGGGAAGAAAGCTATGCGCCCGTGCTTATTGGCGATTTTTGTGGAATAAGAGCCGATTTTCATCCTCCTTTTCAGAAGGTACTACATGAACTTGTCATAAACCCGCGCATGTCTTTCGGTACCGGTCACCATGCCACTACACGAATGATGATCAAGCTGATGCAATCCCTTGACCTGAAAGGTAAAAGCGTTTTGGATTTTGGTACCGGAACCGGTATTCTTTCTATCCTGGCTTCCAAGATGGATGCGGAAGAAGTTGTGGCTATTGATAACGATGCCAATGCTGTAGAAAATGCGTTACAGAATGTGCAGGCCAATCAGGTCGGCAGAATTAAGATCTATTGCCAGGGGCTATTCGGGATGGAGAGAAAAAACTATGATTTGATCCTGGCCAATATCAACAAGAATATCATCCTTGACGCTTGTGAAACACTGGTTACCCAGCTTTCAGCAGAAGGGCATATTCTCGTGAGTGGTTTTCTAAAGAAAGACCGGGAAGCAATAACAGATACTTTTCAAAGGAAGGGTTGCCAGGTGAAGAGAGAGCTGCAGGAAGGGAAGTGGGTCGCTATGGAATGGCAAAAAAATAACGTGTGAGGCCTGACTGACGTCCCTGGGACCTTGCTGTTTTTTTCAGGATTTCAGATCTTTTGACTTGCTCATGATGCAAAGATTATAAAAAGCCAATAGTTTAGATCGAGCCACGAATACACGAATTTTGGCTGATCATACTATGCCGTCTTACCAGATAAATATAGGTATTCGTTTTTTTATTCGCGCATTCGTGGCATAAGAAGCATTTTTT
>CAYZGR010000059.1:0-9723 GCA_964478125.1 uncultured Chitinophagaceae bacterium
TATTATTTTTTCAAAGTCAATTCTTACCACCCAAAATCATAAAAAAAGTGCCCTACCTTCGGGGGCACCACAAAAAGAGTTAACCTGATGATTGTCATCATGTTAGTTCCATTTCATGGGCTAAAGATCATAGCTGAGTGGCATGTGCAATCATTCAATCGGAGTACGGCTCCCCTATCCCGCTGAATGATCTTCTTTTGTGGTTTCTTACCTTGAAAACAGTTATAAAGGATAAATGAGAAATATCCTTATGTTTCATTGCGTTTTTTTTGATTTGGGGCTTTCCTTGCCATCCCATTCTTTCCTTTTCAAAAAAATTCCATTTAGAAATTTATAGTACTATTATTCCACCTTTTTATTTTATATATAATACATTATTATATATTATCCTATTTGCTATTATTCTTAAAAAGAATGAGAATTATGGATTAAAATAAACAATTTGATTACTAATTGTCTATAATTAATCATATAATTATAAATTGATATTTATTATTATAAGATTATTTATATTAGATATAATCAATATTATATAATAATGTTTTAGTAAATATCTAATATTTTTATTATTATATTGATTATTATCTACGAATAATATACATTTGCAATGTTATATTATTATAATTAAATAAGGATGAAAAACTTATCCCTTTTAGGATGGGTGGCGTTTCTCTTATTGGGAATATCGGCCATAGCAGGGGCATTGATAAGTCCCGGTCACCTCTTTTCTCATGACGGGTTGGTTCCCGCAGATATTGCCTGGGTAATAGTAGCCGGCACCCTGGTTTTTTTGATGACGCCGGGCCTGTCTTTTTTCTACGGGGGAATGGTGAGTAATAAGAATATTATATCCACTATGTTACAAAGCTTTATTGCTACCGGCCTGATCAGTATTATCTGGGTGGTCGTAGGATTCAGCCTGGCTTTTGGAGATTCCTTTCATGGGCTGATAGGGGATCCGTTTCAATATTTCTTTTTTAGAAATGTATTGGAAAGCGCTCCCTGGAAATTGGCGCCCACTATTCCCCTGCTTTTGTTTGCCTTATTTCAATTGAAGTTTGCCATTATTGCTCCGGCATTGGTTGTAGGAGCAGTGGCTGAACGCATCCAGTTTAGAGCTTACCTCCTGTTTATGGTTTTATTTAGCTTGTTTATTTATGCACCCATTGCGCATTGGACATGGAATCCTCAAGGCATTCTATATAAAATGGGCGTATTGGATTTTGCAGGCGGAACAGTGGTCCATATTTCAGCAGGCTGCGCGGCGCTGGCAGGGGCATTGGTATTGAAACAACGAAAAATTCATCGAGAGCACAAGCATACACAGCCGGCAAACATTCCCTTTGTATTGTTAGGGACGGGACTATTGTGGTTCGGTTGGTTTGGCTTCAATGCGGGTTCTGCCCTGGGCGCCAATGTATTGGCCGTTTCTGCTTTTGCCACCACTAACACGGCAACCGCTTCAGCGGGTTTGAGTTGGATCTTTTTTGATAGTGTGCGCGGGCGTAAACCTTCCGCCATGGGATTCTGTGTGGGCGCTGTTGTAGGAATGGTAGCCATAACACCGGCAGCAGGTTATGTGGGTATCCCGCAAAGCTTATGTATTGGTTTTGTAGCTGCACTCATTTCCAACCTGGCGGTTCACTGGAAAAGTAAGTCTGTCATTGATGATACACTGGACGTATTTCCCTGTCATGGCATTGGAGGTATGGTGGGCATGCTCCTGACCGGTGTGTTTGCATCTACTGCCATTAACAGCGGGGGAAAGGACGGCTGGCTGTATGGCCATTTTTCTCTTTTTCTCCACCAGCTTTTGGGGATGTTGTTGGTGGTGGTTTACAGCTTTTGTTTGGGATGGTTGATTTTTAAATTCGTCAATCTTATTTATCCGGTTCGGGTAAGCGAAGCAGAGGAAGAAATGGGACTCGATCTGAGTCAGCATGGGGAACAGTATCATACCCCCGGAGAACCCCATCCGGTATACACTTTCGAATATGTATAAATCAGTTAAATTGATTAAAAAAAGAAGTACGGCACAAATATGCCTATCCCGAGAGATTTTGCCCCTGGCAAATACGCACTTGTTTTAGAAGAAATATTGAACAGGTAAAGCGTCTGATAAAAGACAATAAGATCAGCTTGCCGCGTTCGAAGAAAAAGAAGGCGCTCAATGAAGAGGAAGTTTCACTAAATAAGCTGCATCCGCTTATATCTATTGCGATATTCAATAGGAGACAACCCGGTACACTTTCTAAAGACATTTCGGAAGGCTTTGGTATCCGAATAGCCGACCTCATACATTAATTCGTTTACCGTCTTCCTACCGGACTCCAATTCCTTTTTAACAACCTCTATTTTTACCCGCTGAATATATTCCACCACCGTATTCGCAGTCGCTTTTTTGAATCGACGTTCCAGATTTCGCCTGCTAAGTGACAGGTAAGTAGTGAGCTGCCCCACAGTAATCTTTTCTTTGTAATTTTTCTCTATGTATTCCTGAGCCTGCATGATCTGTTCATCTTCATGATCCTTTTGGCCCTTAAAAATAATGAAGGGAGACTGGCTCCGCCGGTCCATATCCACCTGAAACATTTTAGAACAATGTACGGCAGCCTCCCTGCCGGCATATTTTTCTATAATATAAAGAATGAGATTGGCCGAAGAAAAAGCTCCACCGCTGGTATAGAGGCCATTCTCATCGGTGATCACTTTATCCGTAACCAATCGTACCCGCGGAAAGCGTTTTTTAAGGTCATGGGCCGCCCGCCAGTGTGTAGAACAACTTTTGCCATTGAGTAGCCCCGTGGCAGCAAGCATAAATGCGCCCACGCAAAGACTGGCCACTTCTGCGCCCGCTTTATACTGCCTGACGATCCAGGGGATAAATGCTTTGCCACTATCCAGGCTTTTGCCGATTTCTCCATCAAGAGCGGGAATGATGATCAGATCTGTTTTCTCGAGGTCCTTGATGGCCCTATCACAATGCAAGGTGCATAAACCGCTTTTCAGTAAAACCTCTTTCGTAAGACCGGCTACCTGTACTTCAAATAAAGGGAGACTTCCTTGGCGCTTAAGAAATTCATTAACGAAAAGAAAGGCGCGGCGCGGATTATCAATACTTCCGAGGTTACTACCCGGGTGTGCTAATATCGTAATGTGTTTCATAATCTTTTTTGTATAGACAACAGGAAACGTTCAAAAAATATCGTTTTACAAATTTAAAGCTTTAATATGTCGCAAACAACCCCTTACGTTGCCGTATTTACATCCCATGAAATTCAATTATTCGAAATAAGTTTGCCTGATTCATTATGCAACTAAAAAAATACCTCCATTACGAAAGCAATTCCTTCTTTTTGGGAATCCAGCATGAAGGCGCTTAGCTTTAATGGTTCAAAAAATGATTATGAGAAAAATAATTGTCTTATCATTTATTACATTAGACGGAATCATTCAGGCGCCCGGTAGTCCTAAGGAAGATACCTCCGGCAATTTCAAATATGGCGGTTGGACAGCGCCTTATGCCGATGAAGAATCAGGAAAATTCATGAAAAAACTGATGAAACCTGCGGATCTTCTCCTTGGCAGAAAAACATTCGGGATTTTCGCTTCTTACTGGCCGGAACATGCAGCGTACTGGCCGGGCATCAATGAGGTCACAAAATATGTTTTATCAAAAACAATGAAACAGTCTGATTGGGAGCACTCCGTCTTTATAGAGAGCCTGAAAGAAATCAAAAAGCTCAAAGCATCAGATGGCGCCGATCTCAAGGTTTGGGGCAGTAGTGAGCTGGTCAGGTTGCTGCTACAGCACGATCTGGTGGACGAATTTTGGCTCAATATATATCCTCTGATTCTTGGAAAAGGAAAAAAGTTTTTCGAAAGCAACACTGTTCCGGCAGCGTTTACGTTAGCCGAGCATACCGTTACGCCAAAGGGAGTGATCATGACACATTACAAGCGAGTGGATCGGATTAAGACAGGCACGATTGGTGCTTAACAGGATTATCCTGAATAGCTTTTTATCTATAGAAAACAATTAAATTCTTAGTTATGACAACACCGCATCAAATAACCTCTTGCCTTTGGTTTGATAACCAGGCCGAAGATGCAGCTCAATTTTACACCTCAGCATTCGATAATGCAGAAATTACAACTACAACTTACTATAGTAAAGAATCTTCAGGGCCTTCCGGAAAACCGGAAGGCAGTGTAATGACTGTAAGTTTTGAAATTGAGAACTTCTCTTTTTTGGCCTTAAACGGCGGACCGGTTTTTAAACCCAATCCATCGATCTCATTTTTTGTGAATGCTGATTCTAAAGAAGAAGTTGATGCACTATGGGGAAAATTAATTAAAGGTGGAAAAGCTTTAATGCCTCTTGATAAATATCCTTTCGCAGCTCATTATGGCTGGGTTGAAGATAAATTTGGCATTTCCTGGCAATTGATATTTGGCGACAAGCCCGAGGGGGATTGGCGTCCGAAAGTGATGCCCTCTTTTTTGTTTACAAAAGAAAACATTGGAAAAGGCCGGGAAGCCATTGCATTTTATACGCATGTTTTTAAAGATTCCAAAACGGGTTTATTGGCAGCCTATCCCGAAGATACGGCTACCGCCAAGGAAGGGGATTTAGCCTATGGCGATTTTCAAATTAAAAACACCTGGATCGCCGCAATGGATTCAGGTACGGAACAATCTTTTAGCTTCAATGAGGGAATTTCCATTATGGTACATTGTGAAGACCAGAAAGAGATAGACGATTACTGGAGACAATTGTCCGCCATTCCCCAGGCAGAGCAATGTGGATGGCTGAAAGACAGATTCGGGGTTTCCTGGCAGATTATCCCAAAGAATCTGAATGAATTATTGAAAACTAAAGAGGCCGTGCAGGCAATGATGCAGATGAAAAAGCTGGATATTAAGGTGCTGGAACAAGCCGGAAAATAGATCCTATTCCTGCTCATATACTTTGTCCGCTTCCGTCTCAAATTCTTGAAAAGAAGTTCCATCATAGTCTTTCAAAAAAATGGCAGGGAACTGCATCTTCTTACGGATAATGGGTAGAGGCTCATGCGTATAAGCGCTGTCTTTTGCATCATAATAATAATCTTGCCATTGGGCTTTAAATTCTCCCGTTAACAGATCTGCGGAAGCGTCCACTTCATTTCCTCCTCCTCCTATGCTCAGGGTCATTCTTATAAGCCGAAGCTTCTTCTCTTTTAATGAGTATGCAAAGTAGTTCGTTTGTTCCGTCAGCATATTGGCTCCCCGGTACTCTACATTAAATCCAAATCCCACGCTATCATTTTTGATACTGCAAGTGGCATACTGAAAATATATTCCTTGTAAATCCAGGCTCTTTATGGATTCAAAAACCAGTGTTGATAATTTTACCTCAATCTTTCGATCTTTATAGAAAATAGAATCTTTGATACCATCATGATCCAGGTCTTTCACCAAACTGCTTTGTGCTGACAGCCGGACCCCGGTCAATCCGAGAAAAAATATTAAAATTAATTTTTTCATGTGATTCTGCTTTAAAATGCTGCTTCTGAGTTCGAATAACCTCATTGTTCAGCACCCCGAGTTTAGGAAGGACAGCTCATTGTGTTGTTTTTTACGAAAGGACCATGAAGAAATCCGTAAGCCTTGATGAACTGCCCTCCAAGCGTCATTTTAGATTAAAGCATGGTTAATAATTCAATCCCATTCTTTCCATAAACATTGATTTGAGGTAAGGCTTCAGTTCATTCCAGGGAATGAAAAGTTCAATTATCCCCAACACGTATGGCCCGATCTCATATTGATTATACACAAAAGTCAGCCCCCAGTCATCAAAGTAGAAGTTGTTATTGGGCTTGATTCTATTTTCAAAAAGACCAAACTCCTTTAGAGACGTTCTGTTGGGAACATCATAATCTTGTCTGAATTTTTTTTCCAAAAGTGTGCCGATTTTTGCGGAATCTATGGTGATAAGGTCTGAAAGCTGTAGTTTCTTCCTATGCTGAATATCGTAGTTGTCGTATACCTCCCATGCATTGCCATGTGCTCCTCCCAAGAATTCATAGCCGGAGGTGTAGAGCGTCAGAAACCCCCTCTCCTGATAAGTATTATATACTGTATTATCAAAATCCCAGTTCCAGGAAGGCCATTTTGGATCATCTGCATCTGCTGCACTTTCTATATAAACGAGAATTTGGTCTTTCATATCTCTTGTCATATTTTCGATAATCGAATACTGGGGTTTATATGTTTGATAACTTTTCTTAATCTCTGCATTTAGCCACCGGCTTAATTCCCGGTTTCCTTTGGCTTGAAGAATACTGTTATGATAGGTAAACTTAGAGGATGTCGTATCTTTGGGATTGCTATAAACCACGGTGTCTTTTTCAATAGGTTGAAACCGAATAAGCGGGGCTTTTTCTTTTTTTTCGGCAAGTCGAATGGTATAGGTTTTCTTTTTATCGGCGCTCTTCCATTTTCCAACCAGGGAATCTTGGCGATAAACTGCTCGCCAAACCGGTCGTGGGATGTTGGCCTGTTCCTCGCCTTCTTCCAGTTCGAGGACATTACCGTGTTGTGAATCAATAACCCCATCCAGAGGAATGATCTTGCCGATCTTTAAATATTTATAGCGCCCGATTAAGCCGTTTTCAGTATCCGTTAATTGTACCAACACCGACTGTCCGGCGATGGTTCCGGTAAATTCCATAGAAGTATTCAGCGGAAACCGCTGTGGTTGTTGTGTTGCTATAGAAGTGCTTTTCTTCCAGGCTCCTTTGGCTTTGCCAATCGACCACATTAATTTTTCATCAAATTTATCTATGGAGAATTGCTCAAGACGAGTCAGATAAATTTTGGGATAATGGATTTCGCTTTTAAAAATTTGTTTATTCGGCTTCACATCCGGACCTTCCCATCGGATCCATTCGGCAATGAATTGGTTGGTCAACAGGTTGGCGCTAATCTCGCCGGTTTCTCTGCCGGCAAAAGCCGTCTCCCTATGATTAATCCCGATCAGCCGAATTTTTTTGGAGGGTTTATCACACCAAAATTGATAGCGATAGGGTGCTTTGGCCGGACCATAGATAAATTCAAAACCGCTTTGAGCGGAGGCTATATTCCGATAACCCATGTCGCCGTTAAAAGCATTGATGCTGATGGATCGAAAGTGCCGTGAAGACAGTTTTACGGTGAATGTCCCGGCTTCGGAAGAACATAAGATTGAATCCCTCATCCCGTCGTGATCGGGATCTTTGGTCAGAATTTGTTGAGCGCCAGTTATTGTTCCGGTATCTTCGTACTTATTATTTATCGGAAAGGCATGGGCTGTTTTTAGCACATAGGAATGTGGCCAGCTGAAACCCAAACTACATATCAATAAAACGATTCCCTTTTTCATTTATTTTTTTCTTTCTTAATGTCAATCCTTTTCTTATAATGCCCTTTCAGGGCTCTATTGTTTCACTCAAATACTTTAAATACACACTATGCTGTGGTGGCTCATCAAAGCCTTTCAGGCTTTGATGAGCCTTGCAAAAGCAGCCATTGATACCCTTTTATGGTTAAATCTGATATCATCTCGTTTAATGAACAGATCTTTTCTCTCTTTTTCGATACGCGTCAAAGGATTCGGGTAATTGATGAAACAGATTATAATAATGACGATTAGCTTCCACCGACACGAATAATGACTTGACCCATCTATACTTTTTTCCACTTTTCAGTATTACTTCAATAGTTGATCCCCGATGAACGCTAAACGAACGGACTGATTTTATATCGGCAAAATTAATTCTTCCATAAATATTTGAAGCAATGCCGGCCTTGTCCAAGGTTACTGTTTCCCGAATCGTATATTTTTTGGCTACGATAAACACTCCAACGGTTCCTAACAATACCAGGATAAGAGGTATAAACATAACATCCCATAGCGCTGCTGACAAAACGGTCGTAAATAGAAGAACCACAGCAAAAATGGTCATATAATAAGCCACTACTTTCTTGTTGGGCATTGCAAAGATGTACCGCTTTTCTATCATAGTCCCGGTCTTGCTTTAAATTCCATAAAAGAATGGGTTACAAAGGATTTTATTGTTAATTCTCTGCATAAGGGACAATCTTGTATGTCCGGGGCGGTTTCCTTTTCAAAGAATCCAGGGGAACCGCCTTGATCTGAACCGCCTTGTTTTTATAAATGATCCCATCGCCCCTGCCCTTGTTTTCTGAAGCAACTTCCAAAGGCAATCCGGGTAGTTTCGATAATCCCCCCTGATCAAACCAGTTGGGCAGTGCTGTGGTGTACCAACAGGTATTGCTCATCGTATCGCGTTGACCGGCGCCGTATTCAACGACTAAATCATAAGTGGCTTTCTGTACCCGAAATCCAAGAATGTCTTTGGTTTCATCCGGATAGGTTTTTAAATGGACGACCTTTGAATGAAGGTGGTCTTTTGTATTCCGGGAATAGTCCTCAAGTGTCATCTTATAGGCTTTTCCCTCGTCTTCCTGATAGGTATAAACGACCGCATCTTTCCGATTGATGATGATGCCGTATTTTTTCCAGTTTTTGTTGAAATGATTGTATAGCTCTTTGGAGATAAATTCCCGGGCATATACCCTACCGTTCGTTTTATTATATTCCATAACTTGTTGTTTTGATTTCGCGGGTGCATCTTTTCTCGCTTTCATATGCGATCGGGTGATGACTTCCCAGGCTTGATCCTGTTGCTTCTGGGCATTCAAACTGAAGGATAACAAGATCGCCAAACTCGCTAATAATATTGTTCTCATAGTCCTTTATTTTTACTCCAAAAAAGCCTTAATTCCCCGCTCTATCTTTACAGGTTTCAAGCTATGGGTTTTACCATCTGCCACCACGTCCAGGCGACCGCGGTAAATCTTATAGGTAACGCCCTTGTTTTCAAATTCGACACAATGATCTTTTATGCTTTTTCTGATTTCACCATCGTACAACAGTTCTACTCTCCCCCGAGCATCCGTAAAGGCATAATAGTCTTTTTCCAGTCCACTATCGTAAAACAAATACATTTTCTTTCCGTTTTTAAAGGTATAAATGGTCATGAGATTATCGGCATAAGTACCGTCTTCGTTGGTAAAAACAGCCTTATCTAATTTCTGATAATACCGATCGATCATTTTCCCGTTTTTCCGCTCCGAAACCGTATAATCTATTGTAACGCCCATTCCGGAAGCATCTTCTTCAATGATTTTAAGGGGATAGGGCTTGTTGTCTTTCACCTTAAAAGTAGAAAACTGATGCCAGCAGCATCCCGATTTGGTCATGGTACTCAAGGTCTGGTCTTCATCATTGACAGCAAACATACCACAGTAATCCTGCGCCAACTTCGTAAAACCTTTACTGAGGGAGAATCCGTCTGCATCGGCCAGATAAATCTGATAGGAAGGGCCGCCATAACAACTGTGATTGCCATCGCTGATGGCCAGATCTTTTTGGCCGTCAAAGTTGAAATCCTCGTAAATCAAAACATTTTGTTTGCCGTAAGGTCGTTCGTGGACATTGGCTTCCACCTCGTCATCAACAAAATCGGCAGCCAAGTCCTCTGACCTTACCTTGAGCAGCTCCTTTCCGCTTTTTTTATCATATACCGCTACCCACCCGTCACTGAAAACGGCCTGCGGATCTTTGAGGCAAACTTTGGCCTCATAGCGATCAGAAAATCCCTGCACCTTAAAAAC
>CAYZGR010000059.1:9823-15974 GCA_964478125.1 uncultured Chitinophagaceae bacterium
GAGCCGTCGTTTCCAAAGTATGATATCGGGGCTGAATCAACCATTTCTGTTCTTTCAGATGATATAAACCATATTTTTGAGTGGCAGCATCTTTGACAAAGTACCAGTCGGAATGCCCCCAAATGGGAATAAAGTCCCCCGGAAATTTCTTGATATGGAACTGATCGTCTATAGATAAAAATTGCTTTCCCTGAGTAATCACTAAATCGCTACCCCTATGATTAGGAACAATATTATTATAATTGGGCATACGGTCTTCCCATTGGCCATTTCGGTTTAAAAAATAGACCCGATACCCTCGTTTGTTCCCCGCAAAAGAAACGACCAAAAAATCAGCTTCATTCCATGGGGAAACCAAAACGGCAGCTTTCAGAATTTCATTCCCGGACACTTCAACCGTGTCATGCTGATAGTCTCCCACCTCTGAAGGAAAAGCCTGATCCATTGCCGGATAGATATAGAAATGTCCGCTGTCATCTTTATACAATGTTTGTTGAATAATCTTGTAAGGCGGCATGTCCGGGTTTTTTACAGGAATAACTATCGTATCTCCTGAACGGGTCCGAGTAAACAGTTTATCCGCTTTGGTATATCGCTTATTCTGTACCCTTTTTCCTTCTGCATTCCCTACATAATATTGTTTCCCCTTTCTATAAATAAAGGTACTGTCATTCAGCAGTTTCATCATTTTCCCGGATTGTTTCTTCAGCTTCCCGTTCTTTGCTGTCCTATAAAAGCGTTTTCCGAATCGGAAATAATGGCGTGTCAGCATATGGGGTTTAAGGCTTTCCGGAATATAGCGGCTGGGCTGCCAGCCCACATTCCAGTAAAAAGCCCCTAAGTCAAAATCGAGCTTTCTTCTATTATACAATTTCTGTTGCTGAGGCAAGGTGCGTACTTCCCATCGCGCTTTAGGCACTTTGGTTAGTAAAAAAGGGCCTGTACTCGGGCCTAAAAAGCTCAGACCCGGCCACAGCTTCCATTCCCAAAAATTCCACCAGGCATTGTATTCCTTTTTGGTCACCAAGAAAGTATAAGTACCCCTCTCCTCAATTTCTGCCGCGGCATATTTGAAGGGAACAACTACGTCGTTTTCGGCATTAATCACCCCATATTTTCCCTTTTTTCTCACTACGGCGAAGCCATTTTTGAATAACCGCACATCGCTGTATTCCGGCTGAATCACTAATTTTCCGGCACTGTCCACAAACCCAAACCGGCCATTGGCAGCCAGCCAGGGAATCAAAAAAGCAGGATGTTTTGAAGAAAAAGTGACGTTTTCACGGGATAAGCAACCCGAAAATGCAAAAGCACACAGTATGGCAATCAGACAAAACTTATTCATTTATTTGCATTTAATATCTTGATCTCTACAGCGAGCAAATTTCGGATCAAATACGTTGAAACAGCAACAACAAAGACCTATATTCTTACTACAAGAAGTAGAAAAGATAACTACAAAGCATCTACGATCTTGTGTAAGCCCCTTTAACCGGGCATTACTTAAAAAAATACCTGTTTTTAAACAAGCCATAATATTCCCTTTCCCTTTATTATAATATGGTTGAGACTCCTTCGTTGTTCCTCACTTGAATGGCGTCATTATTGCAAGGCCAAGGTATAAAACCCAAGCAATCCCTACGAAGTTTTGAGCTTAACACCACACAAGGAATCATCATCAAAAAGCTTACTTTTGACCTTTTCGATGTAAGAAAGATCATGTGTTATGAATTCCACCCTCCTCCTTATTCTTCTTATCAGTTTTACAGCTTCTTTAGCACGATCAACATTGGGATTTGGAGAATCTTTAATTGCCGTACCGTTATTCTTATTGTTTCTTCCTATAGAGACCGCCGTGCCGCTTTCAGTGATGTTATCCATTGTGATCGCCTTGGTCATCGTGATTCAAGATCATCAGAATATTCACTTTAAAAGTGCCATATGGCTGGTATTCTATGCTATACTTGGAATTCCTCTTGGGTTGCTCTTGCTTATGTATGGCAATGAAACCTGGGTCAAAACCTTTCTGGGAATTTTAATTATTAGTTATGCGCTGTATATGCTTTTTAATAACAGACAAAAAAAGTTCAAAATAAATGGTAAATGGCTCCTTTTCGTTTGTGGATTCCTATCCGGCATCTTTGGAGGCGCTTACGGACTAAACGGCCCGCCACTGGTCATTTATGGGAATTTAAAACAATGGTCTGCCAAACATTTCAGAGCAACCTTACAAGCCTATTTTTTGCCCGCAAGCCTGATCGGCCTGGCGGGATATTATACCAAAGGTTTGGTCACTACCGAAATAAACCATTATTTTCTCTATTCTTTACTTACTACCATTCCGGCCGTATTTATCGGACGCTATTTAAACCATAAATTAAGTGGCCAATCCTTTTTTAAATATGTATATTGGGGGTTGGTATTCATTGGTATTGTATTGATTTGGAATGCAATCGCTTTTTGAAAACTCCGTGCAATTCGTCTTCAACATTTTATATAGTATTAACCGTAAAGAGCACAAAGAAGGTTCAATGAGCAGGAAGAGCTTCAGTGTACTTTGCGGTTAGGGGGTAGACTAATTAAATGCTTTTATTGATTGATGCTTTCAATAATCTTATTTAAAGTTTCGCTCGGTCTCATTTCGTTAAAAACAATATCTTCACTAGGCCAATAATATCCTTCCAGGTCCACCGGTTTTCCCTGCACGCTGTTCAATTCTTCTACAATTTTATTCTCATTATCTTTTAAAGCCTTTGCAATAGGTCCAAATTGGTTTTTCAACGCCTCATTGTTCTCCTGTTTAGCCAGCGCTTCTGCCCAATATAGCACCAAATAGAAGTGGCTGCCTCTGTTGTCCAGTTCATTCACTTTCCGGGAAGGTGATTTTTGGTTAGACAGAAATTGATCTGTGGCTTCATCCAAAGCTTTGGATAATACAAGCGCCTTTTTATTGTCAAATTTTTTACCATAATGATCCAGAGATACGGAAAGCGCCAAAAACTCTCCAAGCGAATCCCAACGTAAATGATTTTCTTTTATAAACTGCTGCACATGTTTTGGCGCAGATCCGCCGGCGCCGGTTTCAAATAAACCGCCTCCGTTCAATAGCGGCACAATGGATAACATTTTTGCGCTGGTTCCTAATTCTAAAATGGGGAACAGATCTGTCAGATAATCCCGCAATACATTTCCGGTTACGGAAATGGTATTTTCACCTTCTTTCACGCGACGAAGTGTATATTCCGTTGCTTCTTTCTGGCTCATTATCTGTAAATCCAGCCCGTCCGTATCTTCTTCTTTTAGATATTTATTTACTTTTTTAATCAATTCCGCATCATGGGCACGATCTTCATCCAACCAGAAAATAGCAGGCCATCCGGTTTCTTTTGCACGATCAACAGCTAATTGTACCCAGTTCCTAACCGGCGCATCCTTGGTCTGGCACATCCGCCACAAATCCCCTTCCTCTACCTCATGGCTCATCAATACATTACCCGAATCGACATCAATGACTTCTACTTTTCCATTTGCGGTCATTTCAAAAGTCTTGTCATGCGATCCATATTCCTCCGCTTTGTCTGCCATCAAACCTACATTAGGAACCGTTCCCATAGTAGTGGGATCAAAAGCGCCGTTTTCCTGGCAGAATCTGACGGTGGCATCATACAATCCGGCATAGCTGCTTTCAGGTATCACGGCCAGGGTATCCTGTGTCGTACCTGCTTTATTCCACATTTGTCCGGCATTGCGGATCATGGCCGGCATAGAAGCATCAATGATCACATCACTGGGAACATGCAGATTGGTAATCCCATTATCGGAATCCACCATTGCTAAATCCGCATTCCTGTCAAAATCCCGTTCAATGGCTTCGTTAATGGCCTTTGATTTTTCTTCCGACAGTTCCTTTATTGCAGATAATACAGCGCCTAAACCACTGTTCGGATCTGCACCACAAGCCTTTAAATCTTCCTCATATTGTTCAAAAACATCTTTAAAATACCTTTTGACCACATATCCAAAAATGATGGGATCCGATACCTTCATCATGGTTGCTTTCATATGAACAGAAAACAAAACGCCCGATTCTTTTGCTTTTACCAACTGCTCATCCAAAAACCGGATCAATGCTTTTTTGCTGAACACCGAAGCATCTATCACTTCTCCGGCTCTCAGTTCTAACTTTTCCCGCAACAGCCTACGTTCCCCCTTGTCACCGGTAAACTGGATGTTGATTGCCCCGGCTTTGTCCATGGTCACCGATTTTTCATTATGCCGGAAGTCTCCTTCCGCCATGGTCGCTACAGCAGTTTTGGAACTTTTATCCCATGCCTTTACTTTGTAGGGATGTTTTTGTGCAAAATTTTTCACGGCCCTGGGTGCACGACGGTCTGAATTTCCCTGCCGGAGTACCGGATTGACCGCACTTCCTTTTACAGAATCATATCTCTTTTTAATGACTTTTTCTTTTTCACTCTGCGGCTCATCCGGATAATCCGGTAACGGATATCCTTTCTTTCGCAATTCTTCAATGGCTCGTTTTAACTGCGGAATGGACGCACTGATGTTGGGCAATTTAATCACATTGGCTTCCGGCTGTTTCACTAATTCCCCCAGCTCAGCCAAAGCATCGGGTACGCGTTGTTCTTCACGTAAAGCTTCAGGGAAAACGGCTAATATCCTTGCGGCCAGGGAGATATCCTTTGTCTCAAATACGATATCGGCAGATTTTGTTATCGCTTCAATCATGGGTAACAAAGAATGGGTGGCCAAATAAGGCGCTTCATCCGTCTTGGTATAAACAATTTTGGGCTGGTGGCTCATATTTATGCATATTTTAATATAATAATCTCTCTTTATCGACTGAAGTGCAAAGGTAATGAATTAACCCCCTTTTAAAAGTTTTAATGGATGAGTTATTTGTTAATAGAATTTGGTAGCTGGTAATCGCAATCAAAAAATAAAATTTCACGTAAAAAGTACCCTGATAATAAGGCAAAGCTGTTATAAAAACGAAAAGGTATCGCCCGGCAACCTTATAAAGCGGTAGAAAAGAAGCAAAATACAAAAAACAAACCCAACTTACTGCAGAGGTCAGCATTACCGCCAGGGTATTCTTTGAAAAATGGGGTTTGTGATGATTCGAGAACAAAAAGTTATCCGAAGAGCAGTCAGCCGGATTCATTTCAAGATGAAGAAGGCTTTATAATAACCGGATAAAATATATCTTCTTCAAGAAATATCAACCATATCTCCACCTTTTTACTGATATCGCCAGATCTTTTTTGTCATCATTTTAATGGATTTTTCAATACGCCTATGCTGCCTTCTTGCGTCACCACAACGGCCCGCCCCTCGTAAAAATTGAGGGCCTTATTGAATTGGGGTTCAATGGCAAAATGACCTTGCTTATCCATATATCCCCAGAGGTTGCCTCGGCCTTTAACAAAAATCTTTACGGCCAATAAGCCTTCGTGATAGCCCAAATTAGAATCATACATCAATCCGAATTTTGTTTGAAAGGGAATTTCGGAAATCGTTTTTCCTACCGTATCCACAATCTTCATATAACCATCGCTGTTATCGCTTTTTTGTCCTCTGAACTGAATGATTGCCACCCCATCCGAATAAGGCAAGGGAGCAGGATAGCTATCATATTGAGCATCTACGATAATTTTTCCTTGTGTATTGACAAAGCCTTTTTTTCGGTCGTCATAAAAACCGATTATGCCATCCGAGAAATTCTCCTGTAAATTCGGGTTGGTGTTATTTTGAAAGGTGTATGTCACCTCCCCTTTCTTATTGATAATTCGCCATTGTTTTTCTTTTGGACCGTCCGGAAGAGTGTTGTAAATACTGTCTATGACCGATCCGCCAGTTTGTTTCTTATAAGGGATTTCGTTGGCCACCAGAGCAGCACCATCAGAAAAATCTATAGCCAGATCGTATTGACAAGGAATAACTATTTTCCCCAAGGTATCTACATAGCCGTATTTACCATCCCTTCGGGTCAATAGTAATCCATCGTGGAAAGACGGCGGTTCAATGTCATACCCTCCCTGATCGTTATGGATTTCTGTGATTAAAAGAGAGTCGCCCAACACGGTTTTCCCCTTTCGATTAATGACTTTCCAGTAATCTTTATACACGA
>CAYZGR010000059.1:16074-19853 GCA_964478125.1 uncultured Chitinophagaceae bacterium
TTGTTCTGTTGTTTTTGGGATGCATATATTTCTTTTTTTGAAACATGAAGAAGCTAAGGTGCATTCAGTTTTCTTCTTCATTATTCTTCATGCCTTAATGGTTTCTCTTTTTTCTAAAAATACCTTCTACGGTTGAACGCCGACCAAACTTTTCGCTATCGGCATTGGGTTTGACAAATCCGACCACCACAAAATCTTTATAAAATTGCACTTTAGCTGACCAAATTGTCACGCCATAGGCTTTGGCATCAAAAATAAAAGAAGTACCCGATATAGGAATAGAGTCCTGATGAACGGCCACATAACCTGCTCCGTTTTTTTCCTTGGAATAAATTTTAAAATTCACGGTACCGTCTTCATTCCGATGAATACTTAAATGTCCTTCCGGCTGCTCAGGCCCAAAATCATATTGATAATCACCATAGATTTGATCAGGGGTGGTTTTTATTTCCGTCGGTACAATTGCAGTATCCTTTTGATGCAATTCGAGTGCGCCGGTGTAATCCTCTTCTCCTGGTGTCATCCAATAGCCTTCCATCTTTGTACCGCTTATGCCACTTAAAATGGTGTGTTGAATCCTACCGTTTTTATTCATTACATAAAAATGATAGGATGTGTCCCTTTGGTTTTGCACATATCCGATCAATTCTTGGGATTCTCTTGTTTTTGTGCGGGTCAATTTTCCGACAATCAATTGTTTGTGGTATTGACCAGCAATAGTATCTCCTTTTTGGTATTGCAAGGATACCAGGATTTCCTTTGGGGTTTCGCCACTCAACAAAGCAAGTTTTCCTTGCCAAGCGTAGACGATATGTTTACCGGTTTTCATGGCCTTATTGTTTGTCGATTGGGCGCGCAAGGAAAAGCTTCCTAAGACGGTCATTAGAATGAAAAGATAGGATTTCATTTTATGTTTTTTTATTTTTTGAATCCTTTTTTTAGGATGCATAATTCTTCTTTAACTGCTAATATAGGACCGCCCCTTCAGGGCTGACCTTACTGTTCTCATTCTCGTCATCGGGTGTTACCCGATGTTACGTCATTCTCGCCCTTTCAGGGCTATTCTCAGAATTGCCTTCTATCCTATTGCAACTCATAATATACTCAAAATTGCCCTGAAAGGGCATTGTATATCTGCATAGGGCAGCGCCCTATGTGATTAGAGTTCATCCCCATCCACTAAGCCCTGAAAGGGCGTGATATATCATTAATCCCAGACATAACGTTCGTCATAGTCTATCTTATAATTCTTAAAAAATAGTCGGCATTCACCCTGAAATGTTCGTTTCTTATGATGTTCCTTTTGGTTAGTAATGTAGTTAACAACAACATCTACTTTCTTCGGGTTGACAGAAAAAATAGCATATCCGTCCTGCCAGTAAAATGTCCGATACTTATCTCCTTTGGTTTTTATCCATTTACTGGATGATTTTTTAATTTCTTCCAGTAATTTTATCACGGTTATCTTTTTTGATAGCTTACAAAGAATATGGATGTGATCGTAATATCCGCCTATTTTTATAGGTACGCTGTCTAACGATTTGCAAATACCGCCTAAATAGCCGTATAATTTGGGGGCAATAGTGTCATCGATCATTTTTCTGCGGTATTTGGTGCTAAAAATGATGTGGACATAGATTTGTGATAGAGATTGTGACATTAGTTATTGTTTTTTATTTGTTGTTCTTGTCATCGGGCGTTGTTCGATGTTAATATATTATCGCCCTTTCAGGGCTGCTCTCACTCGTTATCCTCGTTCTTAATATCACCAGGCGTTACCCGACACTAATATACCTCCGCCCTTTCAGGGCTGGTTTTATTCGTTGTCCTCATCATCAGGTGTTACCTGATGTTATGGTATTATCGCCCTTTCAGGGCTGCTCTCACTCGTTATCCTCGTTCTTAATATCACCAGGCGTTACCCGACACTAATATACCTCCGCCCTTTCAGGGCTGGTTTTATTCGTTGTTCTCATCATCGGGTGCTATCCGATGTTATGGTATTATCGCCCTTTCAGGGCTACTTTCTCTCGTTATTATCGTCTACCAACCATAATGTACTCAAAACTGCCCTGAAAGGGCATGATATACTAACATAGGGCACCGCCTTATGTCCGGGACTACCACCATCTACTATAGCCCTGAAGGGGCGGAATATATCATTAATCCGGATGTTATGGTATCATCGTCCCTGCCTGTGGCAGGTAGGCTTTCAGGGTTAATTTTGTTTATGCGTTATTTTATAAAAGATCCCTTCCAGCGTAGCATTATGCCCAAAATAAGAACGACAGGGATTCTCATTAATATACTTTACTCGCAGGAAATCTTTGTAAAATTGACCTTTCATTACAATTTCACAAGGCTCGTCCATCCAAGATTCATCCATACTTACTTTATAGATGAAATGATTGCCGGTCAAAGCCACTGTATCCGTTACACCTGCCAAATTTCGTGCGGGAGCCGAAGTTGCCATCCAGGCATCTATTGCAATACTATCCCGACCTATTCGCTGTATCTTCCATTCGCCTTGCGGTCCTTTTTTACCGTATTGATAATAATAATCTCCTGCGATTTCTGCTGGATTGACAGCCAAAGATGGTGCAGAAATCAGCGTGTCTTTTTGGGTCAAATGCACCGCATATTCTCGGTCCGAATACGGTTTATCCCAGGTTCCCACCAGTGAATCTCCCTTCGGCTCCAGCGTCCAGATTCCGGTGATATTGCCGGTTTGATCATATTCATTTAATATAAACCCTCCGTCCTCAGATTGCAGATGACCAATAACAGAAATCGGCCGTTTTGCCTTGGTATTTAAATAAACAATATTTCCTGCCGTTAGATGATGCGCCTGCTGATAATAAAGCAAAACGGGAATACGATTTCCCAAAGTACCTTCCCAACAAGTATCATAGTGGTTTTGATGGGAAGCTTGGGCAGTCGCATAGTGCATTACTCCTCCCAAAATAGTTAGTAGCAGAAAGATAATTTTGCTTTTTTTAATCGCAAATCCCTTTGCAAAATAAATGGTATCATTCTTTTTCATTAAAAACGAATATTTTAAAAGGTTGGGGATCTATTTTATATTCGGCCAACAAGGCTTTAATTCGTTGCATTGCGTTCTTAAACATTTTCAAATCAGTTCCCTTGCTTTGAGTAGCTGTTACAAAAAGTTTACAAGCGGGATAGGTCCTCAAATAATGAACGACCACCGTTTTGAAAGGCGGGAAGCTGTGGTTTAAGTGCTCTTTTATCTCCGAGATATCTTTATAGGCAATCCTCCAGTTCATTACTACAGGTCGGTGGGTAGAATCGGAGCCTTCCTTATTCCGAAGCGTGAAATATAAATAGTGCATTCCCGAAGCTTTCTCTATGGGAATTTTTGGAATTTGGTTGATAAAAGTTTCCCCGAAATCGATAGTGGTATGAAACCCCAAGGAATCTTTGTGAGCCAAAAAGTCTTCTATTTTTTGGGCGATATCTAACTTTCTCAATATCGGTCCGCCGGAATAATACGCTTTAGGCTCTTCCATATTGGGTATCAAACGAACGGTTACCGTCGAGTCATTACTCAGCAAATACACCGCGCCTTCCTTTGCTATGGCCTCTTGCAATAATTTTTTTTGCCGACCGAAATCAACGCTTGCTTTTTCCTGCAAGTCGCGGACATCATTTCTTGTAAATAAATCCGGATGACTTTGAATAAATTGATTAAGTGCAAGTCCGATAATGATGAGTGCCGTACTCCATCCGGCAGCTCGTTTCCAATATTTTTTGGGATG
>CAYZGR010000060.1:0-19050 GCA_964478125.1 uncultured Chitinophagaceae bacterium
GAAAGTGCTTCTGAAACTGGTTTTTAGAGGAACGTAACGCAACTTTTCCGTCATTTCTTTACGGGTAAGATCGGAAGGGGGAAATTGTAAAAGGTCGCCGGCGCCTAAACCCAGACCGCTATGATGTACCAGGAGGTCGCGGATCGTCATATTTCGGGTTACGTACGGATTGCTCATCCTGAACCAGGGGAGGTAATTGATCACCGGATCATCCCAGCTGATCTTTCCCTCTTCCACCAGCAGGCCGAGTGCGGTAGCCGTAAAGGCCTTGCTGTTCGAGGCAATACAAAATAGCGTATGGGCGTCCACCTTTTTATTTCCTCCGGTTTCTTTCACGCCATACCCTTTGGCCAATAATACCCGGCCGTCTTTCACAATGGCCAGGCTGATCCCCGGAACCCGAAAGGTCTGCATCGCCTTAGTTACATATGCGTCTATATCCGGAGGAAGCTGTCGGGCAGGGGAAAGGAAGGAGAAAGACAGGAATAAGAGCGTAAACAAAAGGGAAAGGTCATTCTTTTTCATAGAGAAGGGTCTTTTTTTATGCGCATATATATATAAATGTAAGGTACGGCTTTATATGAAAATGTTCTTCATGTCTCTGATAATCCTTCTGTATATTTTTACCTTTGCCCGATCTCTGAAATAAAAAATAATCTTATGCATGCAAATATCCGACCCGCAGAAAGCACAGATTGCCCCCGCATTCTGGATCTGGTAAAAGAATTGGCCGAGTATCATGAAGAACCGGATGCTGTAACGGTTTCATTAGCGCATTTTACCGAAAGTGGATTTGGGAAAAAACCTGTCTGGCATGCATTTGTAGCGGAGGTTGAAGGCATTATTGTTGGTTTTGCCATGTATTATATCCGCTTTTCTACCTGGAAGGGACAGCGATTGTATCTGGAAGACCTGATGGTCACCCGGTCGCTGCGTGGTTCCGGGATCGGAAAACAGCTGTTTGACCGGTTGATTAAAGAAGGAAAAGAAAAGAAATTGAGAGGAATGGTTTGGCAGGTGCATGAGCGAAACAAGCCGGCTATACACTTTTATAAAAAATATCAAGCCAAACTGGATCCCGATTGGATTAACGGAAGCATAGACTGGTAAGGAAAGCAGATATAAATACTATTTTTGTGAAAAAATACGGGAACGGGTTGGTGAAGACATTCTTTTTTCTTCTTACTTTTTTACAACTGGCGACGGCGGCATCCTATGCCAAACAAGCAGATAGCATGCAGGCGGCCGGTGTGGGGAAGGATTTAGCTTTGGATTCAATCCGGCCGCGAAAAGATACGGCGCCGCAGCCTTCTTTTGCTTACCGGACCTTTCAGGACCGTCGGGAATTTGTCCAATATTTGCTCCGCCACAACCGGATCTTTAAAAAAATGGATCAGCCTGTTCTGAGGCTTATGCCGCCGATAAAAGAAAAGAGAGCGGTTGCTGTGGAGGAAACCCGCTTGTTTTACCTGGTTTGGGGTATATTTTTTCTTCTTGCCCTTATCCGGTTGGGCTTCCGCAAGTATTTTAAAGATCTCTTCAGGGCTTTCTTTTCTCCTACTTTAAGCAACCGCCAGCTAAAGGAGCAACTCTCTCAGACTCCCTTTCCGGCCTTCGCTTTAAACTTGTTTTTCACTTTGTCGCTTGGCTTTTACCTTTATTTGGTGTTGTTGCACATAGGTTACATCCGGATGGAATACCCTTTGTATCTCGTGGGGGTATTTGTCTTTTTATTTATTTTTGTTTATCTGGTCAAGTATATACTCCTCCGGGTTTGTGGATGGCTTTTTGGACTGAGCGAGTTAATGGATAATTATATTTTCACCCTTTTTTTGATCAATAAAGTTTTGGGGGTGGTTTTATTGCCCTTTATTTTGTTGATAGCTTTTAGCGCTCCGGAGCTGTCTGCAACGGCTCTGAATATTTCAATCGTAGGGATCATATTATTGTTGATATACCGGTATGTAAGAATATTTCCGATGGTAAAGTCTCAATTCTCCTTTAGCAAATTTCATTTTTTTCTTTACCTTTGCGGATTCGAAATAGCCCCAATCCTTATTATAGGAAAGTTGACGCTTATATGGCTAAACGGTGCATCCTAGTGTTGTAGAATTGAGAATCAATTGGAGAATAAATGAGTACATTCAACGCAAAATCACAAGTAGCTAAAGACAAGGAAGTTCGTTCCATTTTAATTTCCCAGCCGGAACCTGCCAATGGCCGTTCTCCTTATTTTGATCTGGCCGAAAAATATGATATTCAGGTGGATTTTTTCCCTTTTATTCGTGTGGAAGGGCTCAGAGCCAGTGAATTCCGTAAACAGCGGGTAGATATGGCCTCTCGTACGGCGGTGATCTTTACCAGCCGTCATGCCATTGATCATTTTTTTCGCATTTGTGATGAAATGAAGATCCGGGTATCTCCCGATATGAAGTATTTTTGCGTAACAGAAACCGTGGCGCTCTACCTGCAGAAATTTGTACAGTACCGCAAACGCAAAGTATTTTTCCCGCCGGATGGCAAGATTACCGGCCTGTTTGCCGTGATGAGCCGTTACAAGTCCGCTGAAAAATTTCTCGTACCCTGTTCGGAACAGAGCAAGGATGATATCCCCCAGTGGCTTAAAAAGAATAAATGTGACTTTAAAAAGGCCATTATTTATCAAACGGTTTGCAATGATGTAAAAGAAGTGCTTGCCAACCGTTATGATATAATTGTGTTTTTCAGTCCTTCGGGCGTCAAGTCTTTATTGGAGAATCTCCCGGAATACGATCAGGCAGACACCGCTATTGCGGCTTTTGGAAAAACTACTTCTAAAACGGTGCAAGACCTTGGGCTTCGCCTGGATCTGAAAGCCCCCATGCCTAATGCGCCCTCCATGGTAACTGCGTTGGAATTGTTCTTAAATGGGAAACACAGGCCAAGAAACTCAAAGGTCAAAGCCAACAGCTAAAGCCGGTTTACAATTTTGCCCGGTTCTAGACGCACGCTTATGTTTTAGCCCCGTTGATTGTTTGCGGAGCAGTTTTAAGCCTGCTGAATAATTTGTTCTTTTCATGAAAAATAATACTTTTATCCTCTGATCCTCAGGGATTGGCCGGTGAATTTTATTTACCATGAGGTACAATAATTACCCGAAACTGCCGTTTTTATTAGGCGGTATTATGCAGATGAAGTATAAAGTTTTTCGGGAACTGTACCGTTATAGAATAATAATATATACATTTGCTGCTTACTAATGCCATGAAAGTATTGTACATGAAACGCTATTTACCTCAGCTCATTGTCCTGTTTTTAATGGGAGGTATATTTGCCGGTTGTGGACACGGCAATGCCTATCAGGGGCAGTTGACGGGGGTCCCGGACCGGCCGAAATATACTCCGCCTGAGCCCCATGGGATGGTCTATGTACCCTCCGGTTTTTTTCATATGGGAAGCAGTGACGAGGATCTGGATTACCTGTTTACCGCCCGAAACAAGGCGGTTACCGTTCAGGGCTTTTACATGGATGCCACGGAAATTACAAACAATGAATACCGGCAATTTGTCGATTGGGTTCGCGATTCCATCGCCCATACGCTGCTGGGGCAGGTAAAGAATGAAAACGGGGTGGATCGTGTGGATTGGAGCCAGAAGATCAATTATAACGATCCCGCCACGCAGGAGAAACTCAGCGCTTTCATTTATTCTCCTGAAGACCGGATATGGGGACGTAAAGACATTGATGTAAGAAAGCTGATTTACCATTCGGAATGGTATAACCTTAAGGCGGCGGCCGAAGACAAGGGCAAAAGCCCTCGTTCTACTTTTATAGAAAAAGACGATACCCCGATCTATCCGGATACACTCAGTTGGATCAGGGACTTTTCATACTCCTACAATGATCCCATGGCCAAAATGTATTTCTGGCATCCTGCTTTCGATAACTATCCCGTGGTGGGGGTCAATTGGGAGCAGGCTACGGCTTTTTGCCGCTGGCGGACACAATTGTGGAGCGGTTATCGTAAATCCCAGGGCAAATACACAGAGGGTATTTTCAGGTTGCCCACCGAGGCGGAGTGGGAGTATGCTGCGCGCGGAGGGAGAAATGAATCTCCTTATCCCTGGGGCGGCCCGTATATCCGGAACAAGAAAGGCTGTTTTCTTGCGAATTTTAAACCCGGAAGGGGAGATTATGCAGAGGATGGCGGCGTATATCCGGTTCGTGCAGACGCGTATTGGCCCAATGGTTACGGATTGTACAATATGGCGGGGAATGTATCGGAATGGACTTCTTCGGCATATTATGAAAACGGCTATTCTTTTGCAATGGACCTGAACCCGGACATACAGGTAAATGCTCCGGAAGATGCGCCCAAAAAGATGAAAAGAAAAGTAGTGCGTGGCGGATCCTGGAAAGACGTAGGCTGGTATCTTCAGGTGAGCGCCCGGACTTATGAATATCAGGATACTTCCAAACCCTACATCGGTTTCCGCTGTGTTATTTCCTTCTTAGGCCGCTCAAAGGATGATTTTAAATGAGGAAAGACGTCATTTGCAGCTTCTTTTAGAACATTACTTTTTTAAATTAAAACAACAAAAACAAGAAACAAAGGATTATTATGGCAAAAGGATTAAAATCTAGAAGAGCCAGAAGTGTACTGAATGTGATATTCAGTGTCGGCGCTGCAATTGTTATTTTCGGCGCGCTGGCCAAGATTGAACATTGGGGAGGGGCCTGGGGCAGTGCATTGACCATCGGCATGCTTACGGAAACTTGTGTGTTTTTACTGATGGCCTTTCAGCCCCCCGATGAAGAATATCATTGGGAAAAATATTATCCATATCTGAATCTGACTCCCGATGAAGAAAAAAGAATAACGGGTAGATATGAGCAGCGGACGGTAGCCACCGGCATGGGCGTGCAGACGGCTTCTCCGCTGGCGGGGATGGATCAGATGCTGGAACAGGCCGATATTACGCCCGCGAACCTCAGGAAATTGAGCGACAATTTCCAGCGGTTGGATCAAACCATAGCACAAATCAGCGATATGTCCGGTACCGTGGCGGCTACCGATGCGTTTACAAAGCAGGCAGGCGAAGCTACCGATGCGCTGGGAGCGGCCACACAGGCCTATGCACGCTCGGCCCAATCAATGGAAAGCTTCAGCAACGCCGCGGGCGGCAGTGAGGAATTTCATGATCAACTGCAAAAGATGACGCAAAATCTGGGTTCGCTAAATACCATTTACGAACTGGAACTACAGGATACCAATAACCACCTGAAGGCCATGAATAAGTTCTATCAAAACATGACACAGGCCTCCGAAGCAATGGCCGGCAGTGTTGAGGATTCCCAAAAAACACAAGAACAAATTTCACTCCTTGCGCAGAACCTGGAGAGCCTGAATGCCGTTTATGGTAATATGCTTTCTGCCATGAGTCGCAGGTAGCGTATCATTAGGTTATTCATTTAATTGATTAGAATAAGAGATTTAAAGAAGAATATTCATGTCCCTTTCTTTGCCAAGAGCGCCTCGTCAGAAGATGATCAACCTGCTGTACATTGTTCTTACAGCAATGTTGGCCCTGAACGTATCTGCCGAGATCCTCAATGCCTTTAAAACGGTCAACGAGAGCATTCATCATTCCAACCAGTCTATTGATGAAAAAAATGCCATTATATTTGATCAATTTGAAAAACAAATGCAGCAGGATCCGAAAAAAGTAGGCCCGCTCAAGGAAAAAGCAGAAGAGGTAAAACGGATATCCGAGGCTATGAATGCCCGTATTGACAGCCTTAAAGAGAAGATCATATTCGAAAGCGGCGGCCGGACGGACGATGGAGACATCAGGCGGCAGGACGACCTTGACGCCGCTTCGCGTGTGATGCTGAACTGGGGAAACGGTCCCAAACTCAAAAAAGATCTGGAAGAGTTGCGTAGCCGGTATTTGACCTATTTCCCGGAAAGCAGCCGCGATCAGGAAGCCAAAATACTTCCTTTGAGAATTGAAATGCCCGCCGTCGGAAGAGATAAAAAGAAGAATAAAAAGACCTGGTCACAGGTTAATTTTGAAGAGGTTCCTTCTATCGCTGCCATTACCATATTAAGTAAATTCCAGAATGACATAAAAAACTCCGAGGCCCAGGTGGTCGACTATCTGTACGGACAGGTGAATGCACAGCAATTTACACTGGATACCTACACCCCCCTGGTGTCTGCTAACTCCGGATATGTGATGAATGGCCAAAAATACGAAGCCAAGATCATGTTGGGAGCCTACAGTTCTACCGTTAATCCCACCATAATGGTCAATGGCAAGCCCATTCCTGTTAAAAACGGGGTAGGGACTTTCACCACTACCGCCTCCGGTGTGGGCGAGCATAAATATACCGTAGCGGTGAACCTGAAAGATAAGAACGGCCAGCTAAAATCCTTTACTACCTCGGGTTCCTATATGGTAGGCGCTTCTTCTCTTTCCGTATCGGCTACCAAAATGAATGTGCTGTTTATCGGGTTGGATAATCCCATCAGCATAGCTGCAGCCGGGGTGCCTTCCGAAAGCCTTTCCGCTTCCATATCTCAGGGTTCTTTGCACAAGACGGGAACCGGTATGTATACTGCAAGGGTGACCACCGTGGGCAGCGCTACCGTGAATGTGTCGGCAAAAGTTGAAGGCACGACCAAGAACATGGGTTCTATGAAGTTTAGAGTGATGCGGGTGCCCGATCCTGTTGCAGAGGTGGGTGGAGAAAAAGGAGGCAGAATGCGCGCAGCCGTGTTCCGGGTACAGCAGGGCGTATCGGCTACCCTGGAAAATTTTTATTTTGACACCAAGTTTGTAGTAACCCATTTTACCATGGGCTTCGCCGGTACGGGATTCAATGATTATATAGAACTGCAATCTTCTTCGGCCTTGTTTACACAGGATATGAAAAATATGATGAGCCGCTGTAAGCCGGGTACAAGGGTGTTTTTTGACGACATCAGGGTAAAAGCCCCCGATGGTACCACAAGAAGTTTACCCGGTATGACGTTTAAATTATATTAACTACCTTTGAAATAGAGATCTTAAAAACAATTATTATGAAACGGGCAGGCTGGATAAAAATGACAGGATGGCTGCTGCTTGCTGCGGTGATCGGCCAGGGAGCGGCGGCACAGGGAATTGTACCCAATGGGGATAGCGGCACTACGGAAAAGGTTTCGCTTCGGCCGGACAATGTATTTGGTATCGACTCCGTGAAGCCGTCCCTGAGAAATGATTATGCGGTATTAAGGGATACCAACAGCATTCGCAAGCCCCTTGCCTATCAATATATACGGCCGGCAGACGCTACCTGGGGCAAAAGAGTGTGGGAAGAGATCGATACCCGGCAGAAAATGAATCTTTCCTTTACGTATCCCGGTTATGATGAAAAAGGAAACAGCCTGACCTTTATCAACATCCTGCTGAATGCGGTTTTAAAAGGAGAAGTAACGGCCTTTAATCCCATTGACGACCGCTTTACCACTCCCTTATCCATCCAGGATGTAAGACAAATAGTACAAGGGAAGCCGCAGGTGATCCGGGTAACAAATCCCGTAACCGGCCTGGAAACCGACACCACTATTTATAATGATTTCGATCCCAAGTCGGTGATCCATTACCGCCTGAAAGAAGATTGGGTATTTGATAAACAGACGTCTACCCTGTACAGCCGTATCATCGGAATTGCGCCTGAGCAGACGATCTATAATGATGATGGAAGTGTACGGGCCTACGCTCCCATGTTTTGGCTGTATTATCCCGACCTCCGGCCCATTCTGGCCAGATATGACGTATACAATCCCCGAAATTATTACCAGCGCCTGAGCTGGGAGGATCTCTTTGAAATGCGTTATTTTTCCGCCCATATCATTAAAGAAGATAATCCTTTTGGCCGCAGTATCAAAGAAATGATCCCCGGCAACACCACCGAAGACGGCGTGAAAAGATTACTTGAAGGCCGCAAGATCCATAACGAGATCTTTAATTACGAACAGAATCTGTGGAAATATTAGTTCCCTTCGCCGGTATGTGCGCTATCTATAGGGATCAGGGGTAAAGGACAACTCAAGCCTTAAAGAGTTGTGTCTCTATTTATGGTCAAGAAGATACCTGCTCATTATGGGTCTATTGATTGGCTTTGTTAGCAATTTCAGTATTAAGAAGTGCGAATAATGCTTGTCCTGGGGAAGGAGATCGTAGTTGTTCCGCTCTGTTACCGGCCTTTGATTCCTGCTATACGGAGCGGGTTTTCAGGGGCTTTGGCTCCGATCTTTGGGTGCAAAAAACCGGTAAAAAACCAGAATACCGTGTTTATTGTTCCGAAGGAACAAAGGTTTGGGGTATGCCGGCATGATGAGTTTCGTTAGGAACTCCGGAACTGGAAAAGGTAATAAATAGCATAAGCTTTGTCCCTATAGGGCAAAAGATAATAATTTCATCCGGCAGCAGACCGATCCCTCTCTGATCAGATCAGATGGTGGGAAGGAGCTTTAAAATACGTTCATACAAAAAGGTATAATAGACTATAGGAGCAGGGCTGCCCTCACGTTTTACTGATCCCCGTATTGTTCCTGCCAGTTTTTCATTCCTCCTTCCAGGTTTCGCACATTTTTAAAGCCCATGGTTTTGAGGATCCCGGCAGCCTGCCCGCTGCGATTGCCGCTGCGGCAGTACACGACTATTTCTTCTTCTTTAAGAGGCTCCAGCGCTTCCACATCATAGGTTTTTATTTGACCGAGGGGAAGGAGCGTGCCGCCTATATTAAAGGCTTCATGTTCTTCCGGTTCACGCACATCTACCAGATGTACCTTTTCACTTCTATCCAAGCGTTGTTTCAGTTCTTCGGCTGTTATTTTATTATCCATTTTTTTGTTTTTTATCCATTACTAAAGAAACGGGCTCCTGATCATCAGTGTGCCATATCAAATGGAGAGAGGGTATCATTGGGGTTCTGTTGCGAAATCCAGAGATCAATACTGGCCCCCGCCCGGATTCGGTTGGGTGTGCCCTCTTCGTCTCTCAGGGGAGGGTTTTGTTTGAATACATATGCATTTGCCGTGTCGGTTATTTCTCCATTGGTCAGTACGACTCCCAGGTGTAAACTGCTGGCGCTGATCAGGTCTGTGGCCTGCAGATAGGTCAGGCCTATCAGGTTGGGCACGAGATTCGCCACGTCCCCCAAGCCGTTCCCGATAACCAGGGTGATCCGGCTGCCTTCGGGGATCATGGTCCCCGCCTTGATGGGTTTGCCTTTATAAAGCTGCTGCAGCACTGCATCTTTGGCAATATCAGGTTTAAAAACGGTATCGCCGAGGCGGAGACGCTGGGTTTCCAGGGTCATGATAGCGCTTCGTAAGGAATAATTGACGAGCTCGGGCATAGCTGTAGTGGGAGGAATCTGTTTATTTAAAGTCAGGTAGACGGTGCGGCCCGGTTTAACCACATTGCCGCTGTCGGGCTTTTGATCGACTACCACGAAGGGGGGGAGAGAATCTACATAAGCCGAATCCTGCACCACCGTATGGAATCCTTCTTTGGAAAGTATCTGATCGGCAGCCTGTATGCTTTGATGGATGACATTCGGAACCTTTATCTTTTCGCCGTGTTTTGTGATATAGCCCAGGGATTTAAAGAAAGCCACGGCTATTATAACGATCAGAATGAGTGCGGCGATCAGGTTAAATCCGAACGAACGATGTGTGAGCCATTTAAACATGTATTCAATATTATAACAGGCAGAAAAGTTGCATTAATAAAATGCAAGTTTATACATTTCTTACGAAAAGGAAGACAAACATTCTTCAATAAGCATGCCGTAAACGGCGCCGGGCTCCAGTCCCGCTGCTTTTATTTGTTTGGGAATAATGCTGCCCGGGGACTGTCCCGGCATGGTATTCACCTCCAGGAAGTACAGATGGCCTCCGGCGGCTTCCAGAATAAAATCAAAACGAACAATCCCCCTGCAATTCAAGGTACGATACAATTCGGAGGCGGCATCATGAATACGCTGCTTGACGGTTTCCTCTATTTCTGCAGGAGTCACCTCCTCTGCCATTCCGGAGGTGTATTTGGCTTCATAATCAAAAAAGTCTTTATGGGTTTTGATTTCGGTAACCGGAAGTGGAAACAGTTTGCCTCCGGCCCTGAAGATGCCACAGCTCAGTTCGCGGCCCTTTATATATTCCTCTATCAACACCTGCCGATCGGTTTCAAAGGCGAGACGGATGGCTGCAGGCAGCTGCGCTTTCTCGTTTACCCGCGATATCCCCAAACTGGATCCCCCTTCAGCCGGTTTTACAAAAAGCGGGAATTGCAGGCGGGAACTGATCTCTTCCGGATCGTAAGCCGTTTGTTCCGTGAGATGTATGGATCTGGATACTTTTACCACCTTCCGGGCGGCTACCACTTTGTTACAGTAGCTCTTGTTAAAGGTTAATGCAGAAGTTACCAGGCCGCAACCGGTATATGGGATTTGCAGCATATCAAAGTATCCCTGTAGTTTCCCGTCTTCCCCCGGAGTACCGTGAATGGCAAAGAACACCGCGTCAAATCGGATCACTTTTTCGTTCAGGGATAAAGAAAAATCGTTTTTGTTGATGGGTATTTCTTCTCCGGAAGGCGCCTTATATATCCAGTTTTCGCGAGTGATCTGAATGGTATAAATGCGATATTTTGTAACATCCAGATGCTTTTCAATAGCTGCGGCGCTTTGAATCGAGATATCATATTCTCCCGAATAGCCGCCGGCCAGGAGCGCAATGGTTTTTGTCATAATTTACAAGATAGATGAAAGGCAAAAAATACAGGCGCGAAAGGGAAAAGAGAAGACTGTTTACACTTAAATATGCATCTTTTCTTTTTTAGCCAATAGCTCTTCTTCCGTTTCTACATGATTTTCATCCGGGATACAGCAGTCTACCGGGCACACCGCCGCGCATTGCGGCTCCTCGTGGAATCCCTGGCATTCTGTACACTTGTCCGGAACGATATAATAAATATCGTCACTGATGGGCTCGTGCCGCTCGGCCCCATCCGTGGTGGTACCGTCCATCAGGGTGTATTCACCGGTCACGTTCGTTCCATCTTCCATAGCCCATTCTACTCCGCCTTCGTAAATGGCATTGTTTGGGCACTCGGGTTCACAAGCTCCGCAATTGATACACTCGTCTGTTATGATAATAGCCATGGTTAAAATTCCTGTTTGTTTTTAGTATTCGATAATTTTGCAAAACAAAAATACAACATCTTAAAGAATAATTATCAAAGATGCACTTATCTTTAAAGGATCGAATCGCACTGCTTACAAAGTTAGGCAATTACATAGGTTCACAAAAAAATGAATGGTTAAATGCCAAAGAAAAAGCCGCCCTGTACAACAGCTGGTTTATCCCCGGGTTTGTGAATGTGGCTATGGAGGAAATCCGTTCCCGCTTTCTGGATGAAGACAAGCTATGGCAATGGGCAGCACGCTATCCGGTCTCCCGGCCGCCATATACAGAAAAGAAAATTGGGATGGTCATGGCCGGAAATTTGCCTGCGGTAGGTTTTCATGATCTCTTGTGCGGATTTATTTCCGGTCACAAACTGGTATTGAAGCTGTCTTCGAAGGATAAGATCCTCATTCCTCATTTTATGGACAAGCTGATCGAATGGGAACCGGGATTAAAAGAGCAACTCACCACGGCGGAAATGCTCCGCGGCTGTGATGCTTATATTGCCACGGGCAGCAACAATTCTTCCCGGTATTTTCAGCAATATTTTGGGCGGTATCCCCACATTATCCGCAAAAACAGAACCGCTGTAGCCGTCCTTGACGGCCGGGAATCCACTTCGGAATTAGAGGGCCTGGCGGACGACCTTTTGTTGTATTTTGGCAGAGGATGCCGCAATGTGACCAAAATATTTGTTCCGGAAGGCTATGACTTTATCCCCTTGCTGGAGGCTATGCATAAATACCGGTTTTTAAAGAACCTCCATCATTATAAAAATAATTTTGATTACCAGCTCTCTTTGCTGTTGTTAAATAAGCTGCCCTACATGACCAATGAAATTGTGCTGCTGAGAGAAGCGGTTAGCCCGTTTTCCCCGGTAGGCGTGGTGAACTATGAATATTATAAAAATATGGAGCAACTGAAGGCTTATTTTGACGAAAATGAGGATTTACAGTGCATTGCAGGACATGGATTTCTTCCCTTTGGGAACACCCAGAGACCCGGTCTGGACGACTATGCCGACGGTATAGATACCCTGGAATTTTTAACGGAATTGAGATAAAGGTTGATTGGTGCCGGGTTACGGTTACGGCATGCCCGGCCGGCTTGTTTCAGCGGTCTGCGGATACGGGCGTTTTTTGCCGGTCAGGCTTTTTGGCTTCCGCTTCCATCCATTTTTTCTGTACCTTTGCCCCCTTATTGAAAGGCCTTGGCTTTTTGAATCTTTTATAGCAAAAACCAGTACATGAATTCGGATAAAAACACGCTCATCGGTTTTGTCATCCTGGGAGCCTTGTTGATAGGTTATATCTTCTATAATCAAAAGTCGGAAGAAGCCTATAGGAAGGCTAAAAAGGCCAAAGAAGATTCTATTGCTCTGGTGCAGCAAAAAGTGGCGGATTCCCTTGGCGTCTCTGCCGGGGCGAAGACCGATTCTCTCCAGGCCACCGACTCGCTGGCGGCTGTAAAGAACAAGGTCGCCACCGGAACAGATACCCTCCTTCAGTCATCGGGTGCGGAAAAGTATGGGGTCTTCGGGGCCGCTTCTTCAGCCCCTGAAAAGACCGTTGCTGTAGACAACGGGCTTTTTAAGATTATTTTTACCACGAAGGGCGCCCGCCCCCGGCAGGTGGTGTTACACGATTTTAAATCATACGATGATTCAACGCTGAAGTTGGTAAGCGGGCCCTATAATGATCTGAATCTCCAGTTTTTGACCACCAACCAAAAACTGATCAACACCTCCGACCTGAATTTTGATCTGGTTTCAAATAAACGACTGCCTGATAGTACCCGGCAGCTGCAATACCGTCTCTATGCGGGAAGCAAAGACCGGTATTTGCAATACACTTATCTGATTCATCCGGACCAGTACATGCTGAATTTTGACATACAGGCCGTCGGCTTACAAGGACTTATCGCCCCATCCAATGGCGCTCTGAAGCTCCATTGGAACGTACAGGCCGATCAGCAGGAAAAAGATGCAGAAATCGAGAAGAGATATACCCAGGTGTATTACGGGGTCAATAATGATGAACTGGATTATTGGACGCTGGAGCGCCACCCTGACAAGAATCTGGACCAAAAGATCCAGTGGTTGAGCTTCAAGCAGCAGTTTTTTAACCGTACCCTTATCAGTAAAAAGGATTTTTCCGCGGTATCTTATAAGAGCGAGGTAAGCAAAGAGGAAGATAGTCTCGGATATATTGCCCGCATGGACGCTACTTTTGATCTGCCCTATACACCTTCTGACCACTTTTCCTTTCCCATGCGGATGTATTTCGGCCCTAATGATTACTATATTTTAAAATCATATCACCTGGGACTGGAGAATGTTGTTCCGCTGGGCTATGGGATTTATACCTTTGCCAAGTACATTAACAAATGGCTCTTCCTTCCCTTGTTCGTATTCCTGGGGAAATTGTTTGGCGGCCACTGGGGAATAGTGATTATTTTCATGACGATCGTTATCCGGCTGCTTATTTCGCCCCTGACCTACAAAAGTTACCTCTCGCAGGCTAAGATGAAAGCTTTGAAGCCGGAGCTGGATGAGCTGAAAAAGAAATATAAAGGAGACCAACAGAAGTTTGGGATGGCACAGATGAATTTGTACCGCCAGGTGGGGGTCAGCCCGCTGGGGGGATGTTTACCCATGTTGTTGCAGTTGCCCATCTTCGCCGGATTATACTGCCTGTTTCAGAGCGCTATCCAGGTGCGGCATCAGTCGTTCCTATGGATAAACGATCTCAGCCGGTATGATTCCATCCTGCATTTACCTTTCCATATTCCCCTGTATGGAGATCATGTGAGCCTGCTGACCATTTTAATGACGGTAACCAGCTTGTTCATGACCCTGTATAATACCAACATGACGTCCATGTCTGCCGGTCAGGATAATCCCATGATGAAGTACATGCCCTACATGATGCCGATCTTCTTTCTTGGATTTTTTAACAGCATGGCGGCGGCCCTTACCCTCTACTATTTTATCTCTAACCTGATCACATTGATCATTCAGCTGGTTATTCAGAAATTCATCATAGATGATGAAAAGATCCATGCGGAATTGCAGGCCAAGAAGAAACAAAAGCCGCAAAAAAGCAAGCTGATGCAACGGATGGAAGATATCCAAAAACAGCAACAGGCGGCAACCAGGCAAAGAAACCAAAGATAAGTTTCCAGGCGGGGCTCATAAGACGGGTTCCCGTTTGACCAAAACATAGCGGTCTTTTCCGAGCGACATATAGCCAAATTCGTAACAGAAATAGTAGGTATGGCCTTTTTGAGTGGTATAGACGTGGGTATGATAGCCAAAATTAAAGCCCGCCGACCGCAGATCTCCGCCCCGGACGGTGACCTTTCCGATATCCTTTGGCACTTTTCTTTTTAGTATCTGGTAGTTGTTTCTCAAGATCCTGTTGACCTGGCGGACCATCGCGCTTACCTGACTCCTCATCCGGTTGTGGTAGCTATTCCGGCATTGATCATTGCAAAACTTCTTATCTGTACGGCCGCGAATGATCGAACCGCATTCGAGACATTTGGGTGCTTTCATCGGGTTTAATTCAACAGGTAAACAGGTAATTGAAGTTTAAATATAGGAAATTTTCAGGAAAGAAAAGGGAACGGGCCGGAAAACGGTTTTTGCAGTCTTTCATTCGCCGCTCTATGTCATTCCTAAAGGCGTTTATCCGGAATAAGAGAAATAAATGCAAAATTTCTCAGGCAGGACGGGGCATATCTCAATGTATGAAGCAACGGCCGTCCCGATGAAAGCCCTCTCCAGCTACTCAAGTTTCTGATCCTGGTGTTAAGTTAAATGTATGCTGACAGCCGTATTCCTTTGTCTTCCCTTCCCGCCTGCTGCTGCTTCGGACAGGCGGGAACGGCGCCATTGCGGGGTTGAGGTATGCAACCGAAGCGATCTTGATACGAAATGGAACCTTAACACAACACTGGGAGATCAGTTCAGCGTTTCTTGTAGTTTACGTTCCAGTTTGTCGCCACGCAGATTATGTCCGATAATAATACCTTCAGGATTTATGAGGAAATTGGCTGGAATGGCGCGCACGCCATACTGCTGCGCCACGGCATTTTTCCATCCTTTCAGGTCGGAGACCTGCGTCCACTCCAGGCCGTCATGTGCAATGGCTTTTAGCCAGTCGGTCCTGGAATCGTCCAGGGAAACGCCGAGGATGGTAAAGTTTTGATCTTTATATTTATGGTAGGCCTTGACTACGTTGGGGTTTTCCGCACGGCAGGGCCCGCACCAACTGGCCCAAAAATCCACCAGTACATATTTCCCTTTAAAGTCCGACAGGCTCACGGGGTGACCGGTGGAATCATTTTGAGTGAAATCCGGGGCGGCTTCCCCGATGGCCGTCCGGGCCATAATATGGAGGTGATCCGCCAGCTTTTTGCCGGTTGCGGAATTTTGAATAGCCGTATCCAGCCCGTCAAAAAGGGATTTTAATGTTTTATAGTCCGTGCTGTATACCAATTGGCGGAGGACGCCCAGGCTTACATAGCTTTTGGGATGTTGTCTGACGAAGTCCCTGGATATCCGGCGGCTTTCGGCGTTGAGCGAATCCATTTGGGCCTCGATGGCCTGCATGGTTTCAGGATCGTGCTGTGCACGCGCGGCGCTGTATTCCTTGTATAAATCACTGCTGCGCGCTGAAACCGGTTCCTTCTGCCGGTTCAGTTCCTCGTAGTCGTTTTGAGCGGCCGAGCCCGTGATTCTGACCCGGTCCAGCGTATCTATATCCCCTGAAATGTGAAGGATCGCATTTTCGAGATAAAAACGGGTGTAATGCTGAAAACCCGAATCGAAAAGGAGTACCATCTCCGGCTCCTTTACATGGCCTTTAAACATAAATTTCCCGGAAGACACCGGCGTGGAATCCAGATGAACGGAATCTTTAGCTGTGTATTTTAAAAAGATAAAAGAGGAATCTTTTATCCCGGTCAGGTCGCCATTGATGGTAAAGCCGCTTTGCCCGGTATCCTGCCGGCAGGAATAAAAGCCTGCTGCGAGGACAAGCCATACCATGATCCGTTTTCTCATACTGAAGAAATTTGAGATGTATTGCAAAGGTAAGTCAATTTCATCACCAGATAAGGGAGAGGCCCACCGCAAAAGGATACTGCTTTAGCCCGTACTTGTGAATAGGAGTGAGGCTGTAGGAACCATAAAAATTGATCGGGCCGTATCCGATCTCGGTCCGTAGCCCTGTCCGGAATGCTTCCAGGTTGAAGGGCCCTTTATGCTTGTCTTTGTTTCTTTCCGCACTCTTTTGTTTAGTGCGGGACTTGATCAGCAATCCGAAAGTGGGGCCGGCTGAAAAATGAAAGGCCCTTGAACTATGCTGGGGATTGGTTGTGAGGTCTAAAAGTACCGGAACGGTGAGATACTCTGTAAAGAGTTTGTTTTTTGTGAAATGAATATCATCCAGCTTGATGTACGTTCTGTCCGGTTCCTCTACATAAGTAAGGTCTTTGGTGTAGCGATAATTATTCATGACGATACCGATCCCGGTCTTGAGGTTCAAAACATGCTGTATCATATTGACCTTCACAAGCACGGGCCAGATGTTTACATTAATGGATTTAATGGTTCGAAGTGAAAAAAAGTCTTCGGTGGCTTCCGGCTTATCGGGCCCCGGTCTTACAAAGTTGTTGACTTCATCGCTCCCATAATTGCTTTTGTCTATATAGCTGTTGATCCCGATATCAAACCCCAGCCAGCTGAGCTTTACATTTTTCGGTTTCTTTTTCTTGTCGGATTCAATATGTATGGAAGACGTTTTACCGGAATCTTTATCCTCACAGCCTTTGCATTGAATAATGGTAACCGGGCCCACCTTGACCGTATCTGCCTGTTTGGATACCCTGGCCGTATCCGTGATCACGGTATCTGCGCTGGCGCCGGTTTCTATCTCATGCCCTTTTTTGTTGGTGATGGTTATCGTGGTCTTTGATTGTGAAAAGACCGGCTGAAAAAAGAAAACGGCAAGCCATGTGAATAAGAGTTTATTTTTCATGTTCGTTAATTGATTAATTCGTAATTGATAATAATCGTTCCCCGCTGCTAATTAAAGACAATAGATAACCCTCCGATTCTTACTTCTTTGATGTTAAGCGCTTTTAACGGATGAGACAGCTTATCATGCAGGGCAAAGACTTTATCCGTGAAAGAGCTGTCGAGGGCTTCCTTGTGTGCTTTCAACCGCTGTAAGGAGCCGGAGCCTACCTGTTGAGAATGAGAAGGGAAGACTGCTTTCCCTTTTTCGGCGGACAGGGGAGCGCGTTCCGGTATGGGCGTTCCATCCACAGCGGCCATGGCCATCGGCGGGCTTTCGGGCTGCAGGGGAGCGACCGTAATTTTTTGGAGCGATGGGAATGTCGGCCGATTGTCCTGCGGAGCCGACTGCTTTCTTGTTTCCTGAGGGCCCGAAGCGGCGTAGCGCTGTTTCCCGGCCCGGGCATTCGTTAATTCATCCGGAAGATTGGGTTTTGATGCTTTTGAAGCGGTTTCCTTATCCTTCCGGGGGGGGACTATACCGGGAGGCGTCGATCGGACATCGGGCTGCTTCTTTTTTACGACTGCTACGCGGGCGGCCGGGGCGCTTTCTTCTTTTTGATGGCCCGGATAAAGCCAGAAGCTAAAGATCAGGCAGGCAGCGATAGAAGCCGCTATCTGAATCCTTTTCCGGTAGATGAAAGGCCTCCTTTTCCGGGTCGTTTCCTTCCCGGAACGATAAAGAAGCGCCTTGTCCGGGAACGGGGCGGGCGCCCCCTTATCCGGCCTGGTCCTTTGGAGCAGCCGGAGTTCTTCTCTTAATGCGGGATGCCGCGCTATATATTTTAATAAAGCTTCCTCCCCGGCAGGGGTTAATTCCCCATCCACATAATCGAGCAGGTAGTCTTCATAATTGTTTTCATCGATCATCATAATACATTTTCCATTTTTACCAGATAGGCTCTCATCTTCAACCTTGCACGGTGGAGATAAACACGTACCTGTGCGGGATGCAGTCCGGTTATTTCTCCGATCTCTTTATAGCTGTATCCCTCATAATCCTTGAGGACCAGCAGGGTTCGCTGGATATCGCTGAGCCTCTTCATTCCTTCATCCAGCACACTTTTTAGGTCTATGGCTGTTTCATTTTTCAGTTTCTCTTCGGGCGGCTGTGCAACAGGGGTGCTTCTTTTTTGTTTGCGGATCTGGTCGATCATGTTGTGATATGCAGTGGTGAACAAATAAGACCGGGCCTTTTCAAATGGAACCTGTTGATGCTGTTTCCATAAGATCTCGAAACTGTTTTGTACAATATCCTGCGCTTCTTCCACTCTTTTAATGTTTTTTATAATAAACCGGTAAAGCCTGTCGGCATATTGATCTACGCACGCATTGTATTCCCTTTCCGTCATTTCTGTCGCTGTTTCCGGTTTATGGTACTAAGAACCAAAGGTAACCTGTTCTATATATTTATGAAGGCAATCCGGATGACGGGGAATGCTTATTTCTTTTTCTAAAAACGTACCTATGGATGCTAAAAAGGCTTTCATGTTCCGGTTTTACGGGTAAGACGAAAGGGACCGGTAAAAAGTTACAACCGTTGTTTTTTCATTTTCTTTTCTGTAATTCACAGCGGTACGTCCTTTTTCGGCCGGTAGGTATAACCGGGCTTTTGTGAAAAATTCCAAAATACAAAGAGCAATAATCAAATAATGATCAAATTCTAAATTTCAAGCTTCAAACCTTTACGAACCGAGTGAGTAAGCTTAATATAATTATAGGTCTATTATGAGATAGCTTCAGTCG
>CAYZGR010000061.1:0-18751 GCA_964478125.1 uncultured Chitinophagaceae bacterium
CAACACCATCAAGTGAGACGGCTTCCCCAAATGAGAGGGCTTCACCCGCTTCCCCGCAAAGCCCGCGCTTCGGGTTCGTATTGGCGATCTTTTCAGACAGCCCGGGCCGGTTTACCTGCCAGGTGTTTTCCATTTGAGGGTCTCCAGCAGATGCCACATGTCTTTCTGGATAAACTTGATCACCGGTTGCAGGGAATCGGCATTGGGAGTGGCATAAAAATAGAGCGCGCCACGCAGGAAATGCCGGTTGCTGTCCGTGGCATAAAACTGCCTGGCAGTGGCTGCATTGCCGCTCACTGTATAAAACATCCCGCTTACGTTATTCGGGGTTTCGAAGATCTCGGAAGTTATCGCATCCGCTTTCAGGCTGTTTTTGTAGGTCATCTCATAAGCGTCATTAATAAGTTTTTGCAGGGAATATTTCTTACCGATGACCTTATAGCTAAGATATATTTTGCCATTGAATTCCGGAAAGGCAATGTTGATCCACCAGGGATTCTCCGGTTTCTGGTCGAAAAAAGAAGTGTCTTTTTCTATAGTGGCATAATCGGGGTATTCAAAAGTGTAAGGATAGCCCGGTTCTTCAAAAAGCTGGTATTTCTTCGGGGGAAAAGGAATGCGAAAATACCCCCTGGGTTTTGGAGTATAGGAAGAATGGCAGCCTGTTATATAAAGGAGGGCCGCCGCAACAAAAACCGTTTTAAGCCGAAGACCTTTCATACCGCGTTATCTCCCCTTTATAATAATTTTTATTTTCTTTATGCGCATGTCTTTGATTTCAAGGGGGATCAATTCCAGCCCCTGAAAAGAGATGGTCTCATTGATATCCGGAAAATTACCCGATAACTCCAGGATAAGACCGCCAAGAGAGTCGCTTTCTCCTCTTGCCCCGTCAAAAAAGTTGGTAGGCAGGTCCAGGATCCGCCCCACCTCGTTGAGCATGGTTTTACCTTCAAAGAGGTACTCGTTTTCATTTATCTGGGTATGGGAGGGTTCATCGGTGTCGAATTCATCTCTTATATCTCCGACGATCTCTTCCATGATGTCTTCCATGGTAACAATACCGCTGGTCCCACCGAATTCATCCACTACGACGGCAAAGTGAAAATGTTGGGTCTGAAAATCCTGGAGCAGGCTTTTAATGCGTTTTTTTTCGGGTACGAACACCGGCTGTTTGATTAAAGAATGCCAGTCGAGCGCTTCTTTATCCACATGCGGAAGCAGATCTTTGACATGAATGATCCCGATGATCTGATCCAGACTTTCGGCATAGACAGGCAAACGGGAGTAATGGAGTTTAGGTATCTGCGCGATCAGGTCTCTGAAGGTAAGGTCTTCCGGAATACCGCAAATATCCATGCGGGTCTTCATGATCTGCCTTACCGTAATATCTTCAAACTGCATCAGGCTGCGGAGGATGTTCTTTTCTTCCATTCCGGCAGAATGATTGAGGGATACGGCAAAGGCACGGTCAAGATCTTTTATGCTCAGCGTGTCGTTCTTTTTCCTGAAGACCTGTTTGCTGAGCCAGTCGGAAGCGTTGATCATGGCCGAGGCCAGCGGTTCGAATATATTAATGAGGCTGTTTAATATGGGGGCGCAAAAAAAAGCGGTTCGCATCTTTTTTTGCCGGGCGTAGGCCCGTGGGAGTGTTTCACAAAAAAGGAACAACAAAAAGAAAATGACCAGGATTTTCACGAAGATGGAAAGCGCGGGAAAGAGGGCGACACTCACCAGCAGATCCAAAAGGGCATTGAGTATAAAGATCAAAAACAAGTTGCTTATGGTGTGGGCAATGAGTAAAGTGGCCGAAAGGATCCGGGGCTGTTCCAAAAGAAGGGGGATGCGCCGGGCGCCTATATCGCTGCGGGCCTTCAGCATGTTGAGATCCTTTTGGTTCATGGATAAAAAAGCCTGCTCTCCCCCGCTGCAGACGGCGGAAATGAAGGAGAACAGCAGGCACAGAGCCACCAGTACCACTACTTCAGTGGTGTCTGTCAGGGATTCTGTCGTATTCAGCAAAAAGAGGGTCAATTGTTGCAAGGATAAATCGAAATTTGAGAATGAGTTAAATTTATTCCGCAGTATCATCCTGCTGATCCGCACGTTTGTCCAGTATCACCAGGTTGTTTCCAACTATTTCGGTCGCATATTTCTTGTTAAAATCTTTATCTTCCCAGCTGCGGGTGTGCAGGCGTCCTTCAATATATACGGCGCTCCCTTTATGCAGGTATTTGGAAGCCAGTTCTGCCAACCCCCTCCACAAGACGACGGTATGCCATTCCGTTTGAGAGGTTTGTTTTCCCGATTTGTCTTTATAACTTTCCGTTGTGGCAAGAGAAAACTTAGCTACGGCTATATTGCCCGGCAGGTATTGGATCTCCGGATCCTTGCCCAGGTTGCCTACTAAAATAACTTTATTTACGCCTCTCATGTCTGTTAAACAATTTGTTTTTTGTTGAATACCCTATTCTTTTGGAAAATTAGACTATTTTTTTTAACCATCAAAATAGTTGAATACCGCTATTTTAATGAAACCTCCACGACTTACTGTTTGATCATTTCTTCCAGAAATCGTACCAAAGGTTTGGGAAAAGCAAAATGACCGATCTTTTTTACCGGTACGGGAAAGTACATCTCCGGTAATTCGGGCGGATTTTTTAGCCGGATAAGAAGAAAGCGAATATGTAGATTTTGATGCGTCAGCTTATGGATATATAAAGGAGAAAAAGCGTGCAGGGCATTTCCGCTTACTGCTTTCTCATAAAACGGATCTTTTAGTAATGTTTTTTCATCTTCTGCTTTCCGGCTTTCCCTTAGTACAAACTCGTGTAGGTTTTGCCAAATATCTTTTTCAGTACGTTTCCGGATATAGAGCTGATCTTTATATTCGAATACATAGTAATGAAAATGGCGTTGTTTTACAGGTTTTTTGGCTTTTTTAACTGGTAATTTATGGACGTTGCCTTCGGCGAGCGCCTTACAACGTGTCTGTAGCGGGCAACTTTCGCAAACGGGGCTTCGCGGCAGGCAGACGGTAGCTCCCAGATCCATCAGGGCCTGGTTGTATCGGGCAGGTTGTTTGCGGTCCAGTAGCTGTTGGGCCAGTATGCGAAATTGCTTTTTCCCGGCCCCGCTGTTGACGGGTGTGGAAATATTAAAGTAACGTGCTAAAACCCGCTCCACGTTGCCGTCTACCACCGCTTCCGGAAGATCAAAGGCGAAGGAAGCAACGGCGGCTGCGGTATAGGGGCCGATACCGGGCAGTTGCAAAATAGAATCATAGGTTTCGGGAAATTTTCCCCGGTTTTCTTTGCAGATCATCCGCGCCGCAGCCAGCATGTTTTTACAGCGATTGTAATAGCCCAGGCCTTGCCACATCCTGAACACTTGTTGATCCTTCGCCCCGGCCAGGTCGCAAATTGAAGGATAGGTTTCCAGGATCTTATTGTAATAAGGAAGCCCCTGCTCCACCCGGGTCTGCTGTAAAATGATCTCCGACAACCATACCTTGTACGGGTCTTTTATGCCGGTCCATGGATAAAAACGGCTTTGACCGGCGTACCACTTTAGCAGCCTTTTTCGGAAAAAAGCAGCCTCCCGGCAGGCTGCTTGTAAAGAATGTTTGGAAATAATGGTTGAATCCATTAACTTTATTCCCCCTTTTAATTTTAGGTAATTTATTTTTTTATAAATAACCTGTTGGTTTTTAATTTTTTATAGTAACTTTGATAGCACAAATCTTCCTTTGCCATGAGAAAAGCTGATTTAATCAACAATATTTCTGAAAGCACCGGTATCCCAAAGGTAGATGTTTTGGTGACCCTGGAAGCTTTTTTTAAAGAAGTAAAAGACAACCTTAGTCAGGGAGAACACATCTACATTCGCGGTTTTGGAAGTTTTATCATCAAAAAAAGAGCTGCAAAGATAGGCAGGAATATAAAGAAAAATGTAGCCGTACAAATACCGGAGCATTATATCCCCGCATTCAAGCCTTCTAAAGATTTCGTTGCCGAAGTTAAAAAGTTAAAGAAAGACGGATAAACCTGCCTTTGATTTACTGATAGACAATCTGGTATTTTTTTTGTTACTTTGCCGAAATTTTTAAACTGTAAATCGGATTGAAATCAATTGTTTTCTCCGGTATACAACTAAAGTAATTTTCAAAATCCGGAAACTATTTGAGAATGTCTATCTCTAAAATTTGCTGCATTGGGGCCGGGTATGTCGGAGGCCCTACCATGGCGGTGATCGCCAAACAATGTCCCGATATAAAAGTAACCGTTGTTGATCTGAATGAGAAACGCATCAATGCATGGAATGATCCTGATGTGGAAAATATTCCCGTCTACGAGCCCGGCCTCAGCAAAGTGGTCGCGGAAGCAAGAGGCCGAAATCTTTTTTTCTCCACCCAGATTGATAAGGCTATTGACGAGGCCGAAATGATTTTCATATCTGTTAACACGCCTACCAAAACGTATGGTATTGGCAAGGGCCGGGCGGCAGACTTAAAATATATTGAAAGTTGTGCCCGCCACATTGCCAGGGTGGCTAAGACAGATAAGATCATTGTAGAAAAATCCACGCTGCCCGTGCGTACGGCTGAAGCGGTTAAAAGTATTCTGGACAGTACCGGTAACGGGGTAAAATTTCAGATCATATCCAACCCGGAATTCCTGGCCGAAGGGAGCGCGGTAGACAACCTTCTGGAACCTGACAGGGTGCTCATCGGCGGCGATAAAAGTCCTGAAGGACAAAAAGCGGTTCGGGAATTGGTAGATATATATGCGAATTGGATTCCGCGTGAAAAATTGCTGACCACAAATGTATGGTCTTCGGAGTTGTCCAAACTGACGGCGAATGCTTTCCTTGCCCAGCGGATATCTTCCATAAATGCGATGTCGGAGCTTTGTGAAAAAACAGGGGCCAATGTGGACGAAGTAGCTCGCGCCATAGGTTCGGACAGCCGGATCGGACCCAAATTCCTTAAAGCTTCAGTTGGTTTTGGAGGATCTTGTTTTCAAAAGGATATACTCAATCTCGTCTATATCGCCCGTTCTTACGGGTTAAAAAAAGTGGCGGACTACTGGGAACAAGTCATAATCATGAACAACCATCAGAAAAACCGCTTTGCAAGCAATATCGTTCGTACGTTGTACAATACGGTTTCCGGCAAAAAGATCGCTTTTCTGGGCTGGGCTTTTAAGAAAGATACCAATGATACCCGTGAGTCGGCGGCTATCTATATTGCGGATGAATTGATGGAGGAACAGGCGCAGATAACCGTTTACGATCCCCGCGTGAAAACGGCACAGATATACCGGGATGTGAACGGTCTGGCAACCCGCACGGCGGAACAAAATCAACAACTCCTGAGTACTTCCGATGATCCGTATGAAACTTGCAAAGACGCCCACGCCATAGCCATCCTGACCGAATGGGATGAATTTAGAGGGTATGACTGGCAGAAGCTGTTTGATAACATGCAAAAACCCGCCTTCGTCTTTGATGGTCGTAATATCTTGAATGTCCGGGAGTTGCAAAAGATCGGTTTCCGGGTGTTTTCTATAGGGAAGGATAATATGGAGTAGTGTAGATAACCATGTTAGGTTGCAGGTTCTTCGTATGCCATCGTTCCCCATATTGACCGTGTCATATATCGGAACAACTCCAGAAACCCATAGGTATAGAGCCTGCAACCCTGCTTGAACATTAGTTTTACTTCATCCCTCTTTTAAACGCGGGCTTTCCCGCATAAGGTTAAATACCGAGTTTTTTCAAAGTGATATGTGCCATCTTGTAAGCCGCTTCGTGGGTATAACCCGCAATGTGAGGCGTTAGGACCACCTTGTCAGAGTGTAGCAGAAAATCAAATTGGGCCCGTTCTTCATCGCTAAAAGCACTTAAGTTCTCGTTTTCCAATACATCCAGGCAGGCTCCCAAAACACGCTCTTCTTTGATGTTTTTGATCAGAGCGGCAGTGTCTACTACTTTCCCGCGGGAAGCATTTATAAAATATACGGGAGCGGCAAAAGATTCGAAGAAGTCGTTGTTTACCATGTGATGAGTCTCTTCGGTAAGGGGCACATGCACCGTAACAATGTCGGCCCTTTTATAGATTTCTTCTAAGGTGGTCTCTTTTGCATATGCATCTCCATAGTCGGTTTCGTATTTGTCATAAGCGAGAACATTGCATTCAAAACCGCTTAGCTTCCGGGCTACCGCATGTCCGGTATTTCCGTAGCCGATTATTCCAACGGTCTTTTCTTTTATTTCTATGCCCCTGTTTTTTTCCCGTTCCCAAATGTTTTCCCGCAGCTGCAGGTTGCTTTTCAGGATGTTGCCGAACAGGCAGAGCAACATGCCGACAACCTGTTCTCCCACCGCGTCACAGTTCCCCTCCGGGCTGCTTTTACAACGAATGCCCTTTTCCCGGGCATAGTCCACATCAATCGATTCCATGCCCGATCCCAGGCGCCCGATCCACTGAAGGCGGGGGGCATGGTTTAACAGGTTTTTATCTACCGTTATACGGGTGGTGACGATAAGGCCGATACAACTGTATATTTTTTCGTAAGCCTCGTTATAACTGATGGCCGGATGATACAGGACCTGGTAGCCTTTTTCAGTAAGATAATCGATAAGGTATGGGTGAACTTTTGCAGTAACTAAGACTTTTTTGAGGTTTTCCTGCATAACATTTTTTTTGACAGATCAACAAATTGAGAGACACTGAGCTCTTCCGCCCTTTTCGAAAAAAGGGGGCTTTGGAGCATATCGATGCAAAAATAGGGTTTCAATGGATTCCGTAAAACTTTTCTTCGGTGGCGAAAGGCCGTTTTGACCAGAAGGATAAAATTTTGTTCCTCTTTTATATCATAGGGATTCCCGGATGTGGTAAGTCTGATAACGGCTGATTTAACTTTTGGCGGGGGCGTGAAACATTTTTCATGAACCTCGAAAAGGTATTCTACTTTATAGAAAGCCTGCATGAGCACACTCAGGATACCATATTCTTTATTCCCCGGCGGCGCTGCCACCCGCCGTGCCACCTCTTTCTGGAACATGCCTGTTACGCTTTTCACCTGTTCTTTCCAATCCAGTATTTTAAATAAGATCTGTGAAGAGATCATGTACGGGAAATTACCGATTATATGAAAGGGTCCTTCAAACGGAGGCTTGCTTTTTAAAAAATCGGTATGGATCAGGCGCCCTTCCAGTAGTGGAAAATGTTTCAATAAATAATTCACTTTTTCCCGATCTACTTCAATGGCCTTTAACCGGATATCCTCTTTTTCCAACAGAAATTGCGTTAAGGCGCCTCCTCCGGGGCCTATCTCCAATACCTGGTCGCCCGTGGATACAGGAAGCGACTGCACAATCTTCTTAGCGATATTGCGATCATGTAAAAAGTGCTGTCCCAGCGATTTTTTTAAGGTATACATGTTGTGCTCCGGCTGCAAAGTTATTATTTATTGTTTTGACTAGGGAAATTTTAGGGACCGGAATGCTATAGGAAGAACAGGAGAAATTGTACATTTGGCTTTTCAAAAAGGAGCAAAGCAATTATGTATAAACCGGTTATCGGAATATCCATTGGTGATCTTAACGGAATAGGTCCCGAAGTGGTTCTTAAAACATTTAGTGATCAACGGATGTTGACACAATGTACGCCCGTCATTTTTGCCTCTTCCAAAGTGATAAATTATTACCGGAAGATGCTGGGGGAGGGACATTTCAATTATCAAAATGTGGAAGGTTTTGATAAACTCAACCATAAACAGGTGAACTTGTTCAACTGCTGGAATGAGGAAGTGGTCATTAACCCGGGGATGAATAACGAAACAGGAGGCAGGTATGCGATCCGCTCCCTGAAGGTGGCAACCCAGTGCCTTAAAGACGGCCAGGTGGAAGGCCTGGTCACAGCTCCTATTCATAAAAAAAATATCCAGAACAGCGGATTCCATTACACGGGACACACGCCTTTCTTAAAGGACTTTTTTGATGCGAAAGAAGTGGTGATGTTAATGGTAACGGGAGAGCTGCGCATAGCGGTTCTTAGCGAGCATATCCCGATAGCTGAAGTATCTTCTGCCGTAACGGCCGGGAACCTTCTTTCCAAACTCCAGACCTTGAATGACAGCCTGATCAAAGATTTTGGAATTGAAAAGCCCAAAATAGCCGTTTTAGGCCTCAATCCGCATTCCGGAGACGGAGGCCTTATCGGAATGGAGGAGCAGGATATCATTCTACCCTCCATTAACCAAACCCGGGAGAAGGGATTGCTTTGTTTTGGTCCTTACAGTGCGGACGGTTTCTTTGCCCGTAGTTATCAAAGGCATTTTGATGCGGTTTTGGCCATGTATCACGATCAGGGGCTGATTCCGTTTAAATCTTTAGCTAATGGAGCGGGGGTCAACTATTCGGCCGGCCTGCCGGTTGTACGGACTTCTCCTGATCATGGAACCGCTTTTGATATTGCCGGTAAGAAAACAGCCGATCCAACTTCTTTTCGTCAGGCGGTTTTTAGCTGTATTGATATCATCCGACAGCGGAAAAATTATGAAGAATACACCAAGAATCCTTTAAAAAGAGGACAATCCCTGCCCGGCTTCGAACAAAGCAATGAGAAAGAATAGCTTTTAAAATTACAACAGCCGGTAAAGTTTTCCGGGAAGCGATTGAATGACTCCCTGTAATTCGAGATTCAGGATGGCGGCGGCTACTTCCGAGCTATTGTATTCGCTCTGAAGCCGGATGTCGTCTATATGAAGGGCTTTTCGGCCGGTCAGGAGGCGGACAATAGATCTTTCTCTGTCGTCCAGCTCCGTGAAAAGTGTTTGTTGTGTAGCCGCGGGAGTGGAGTGCTTTGTTTCCCATCCCATGAGCCGCATGATGTCGGCGGCGCCGGTAACCAGGGCGGCCTTGTTGTAATGGATCAGGAGATTACAGCCTTCGGAGCGTTTGTCTTGGACGCGTCCCGGTACGGCAAATACGTCTCTGTTGTAGCTGTTGGCTATCTCGGCGGTAATAAGGGAGCCTCCCTTTTTACCGGTCTCAATAACAAGTACGGCGTCGGCCAGGCCGGCCACAATACGGTTACGCATGGGGAAATTTTGCTTGTCTGGTTTGGTGCCGCTTCTGAAATCGGTGAGCAGGCCGCCCCGGCTCAGCATTTCACGTGCGGTAGCCAGATGGGGTTGGGGATAAAGGCGATCCAGTCCGTGGGCAACCACGGCCACTGTAGGCAGGCCATACTTTAAAGCGGCCTTATGAGCGGTAATATCAATTCCATAAGCCAATCCGCTGACGATCAGAACAGACAATTCTTTCAGTCCTGAAAGAATGCGATCACAAACGGTTTTTCCATAATCGGTGGCATGCCGGGTTCCTACAATACCCAATACTTTAGCGGCATTCAGGTCGGTATTTCCTTTAAAATATAACATGACGGGACTGTCCACACAATATTTGAGGCGGCGGGGATAACGTTCATCCGTGTAAAAAAGAGGGGTTATATCATGTTTTTGAATAAATGCCATTTCCTTCTCTGCCTGTCCGAAAATATCATATGACCTAATAGCCTTTGCTCGTATGGCGCCGAATTTTGGCAGAGCGGTCAGCTCTCTTTCGGAGGCCTCGAAGATATTTTTTGCCGTGCCAAAGCGGTTGAGCAACTCTTTAGCCAGTACATCCCCGATCTGGGGAATGAGCGTAAGGGCTATCTGATACTTTAATTCATCCGCTCCCGCCATTATAATTTCTTTAATGACCCATTTCTTCCAATTTCAATTGCCATTTCCAGGCGGTATCCATCATATCCTCGATATCCAGTTTGGGGCTCCATCCCAATGCTTTCCTCGCGTGTTCATTATTGGCATAAATGGCCACTACGTCTCCGGGTCTGCGCGGGCCTGTTGTGTAATTTAATTTCACGCCGCTTACCTTCTCAAAAGCCTTAATGGCTTCCAACACGGTTACGCCATTACCGGTACCCAGATTGAAGACTTCGCATTTGCTCTTGTTCTTATGTTCCATAAGATATTGTAGGGCTTTGGTATGGGCGTTGGCAATATCCATTACATGGATGTAATCGCGTACGCAGGAGCCGTCCCTGGTATCGTAATCGACGCCGAAGACGGTCATCTGTGGAATCTTCCCTATGGCCGTCTGCGTGATAACCGGAACCAGATTATCCGGTTTCCCGAGCGGCATCTCCCCGATCTCAATGGAAGGATGCGCACCTACCGGGTTAAAGTAGCGTAATAAAATGTTGTTGGTATCATTGACTTTAGAATAATCCCGGATAATATCTTCTCCCATATGCTTGGTGCGGGCATAAGGACTTTCCACCGCTCCCATGGGAGTGGTTTCCACCACCGGCAATTCTTTGGCATTGCCATAAACCGAACAGGAGGAGGAAAAAACAAAATGAGGAATGTGAAATTCTTTTATGCAACGGAGTACGTTTACCAGAGATTCAAGATTATTGTGGAAGTATAGTAAGGGGTTCTCTACGGATTCCGGGACGGTTTTATAAGCGGCGAAATGGATCACACCTTCAATATCCCTGTTTTCTGAAAAAACGGCATAGGTATCATCAAAATTACATAGATCCACCCGGTAATTTTTTACCTTTTTGCCCGTGATCTTTTCGACCTGCTCTAATAAAAGCGTAGTGGAGCGGGAATTATCATCAATAGAGATCACATCAAACCCATGATCTATCAGATCTACAATGGTATGGGAGCCGATGTAACCGCATCCACCGGTTACAAGTACTTTTTTTGTCATATATAAGATTTTCAATATAGTTTAATAAAGCAAAATTAACCTTTTTTCGGGATTTCATTTGATGCCCGGCCTTTAGATGAATGGGACATTAAAAGATCCTGAAAAGCGGGTGCGGCGTTTCGTTTCAATTTTTTATTGTACTTTTAGCCGTACTGTTCCCCGTGTGTGAAGATCAAATATATTAAATAAGTTAAAATGAAATGGCGACAATTCAATGGAGAGGCCATCCATATTCCGATTAAAGAAAAGGTCAGGCAGGCCATAGAGCGGGAGACTTCCAGGGGATATAAATTGAAGGCCTGCATCGGTACAGATTCCCAGGTAAAAGGCAAAGAAACGGAATTTGCAACCGTCATTGTTTTTCTTCGTGAGAAACATGGCGGCTTTATGTTCATCCATAATGAAAAGACGACTCAGCAATATTCCATTAAAGAACGCATGCTGGTGGAAGTAGCCAAAAGCATAGAAATAGCTTATGAGTTATGTGATTTGTTTACAGACTATAATGTAGACATGGAAGTACATGCTGATATCAATACCAATCCCAACTTCAAAAGCAACGCGGCTTTAAAAGAAGCTATGGGTTATATCCTGGGGATGGGTTTTGCTTTTAAGGCCAAGCCGGACGCCTTTGCCAGCACCAGCTGTGCCAATAAAATCGTGCAGTAGCTCCGTCATTTCAAGCGTCGGGAGCGGGAAAATTCCGTTGCGGAATTTTCTGTATAGAAGAAGCCTCCTTTTGTCTCATTACATATTTATGTGCTGTCAGGTAGATTATTTGATGTGTAATCGCACGCCTTCCGAATGGGCACGAATCTCGGGGGCATACAAACATTCTATCTGGCTCAGGCCGCCCGTAAAGTTTCCTTTTTGCGTAATATATACCGGGTAGGTAAATACATAAGTGCCCTTTGGCAGATGACGGAAATAGAAATGCACCGCGGCATCCGACACCGTGGAATAGTATCCCACGCCGTTTTCCCGCTGATAACCGCTCAGCACCTGCAAGGGTTCCATGCAGGATGCCCGGACATCTTTAAGATGTACAAAATCCATATCCCTTTCGGCTTTCACAATGAGCCGGACTTGTACTTTATCGCCAACTTGTAAAGTGTTTTCCGAAGAAACAGGGGAAAGAACAGGCCCGCTGCCAGTCGGGGTTTCCAGGGATATCCGGCGGTTGATATGTAAGCTCCGGTTTTCTCCCTTTTTCACCCGGTTCATATTTTCAAAATACTGGAAATAGAGCGCTCCCCATGAAGGTTGATCCTGTGCTGCTCCTGTTATCTTTACCCGGATATTCTGCATGTCCGGATCTATATCGGTTGCAGGAATGAAGAACTTCTGATACTGTAATCCTTCTTTATCGCGCGCTCCAAGATCGTAGGATTTCTGGCCCAGTTGCAGTTGGACGTGTATTTTAGAATCGGTCCATTCTGTTCCGGTAAGTAGCAGCGCATAAACGGCATCTGCCGTAGCCTTGCGCCGCCCCCAATATTGGGTTTGCTTTTGACTTAAAAGCCATGTCCGTAATGCATTGATGGTTTTGGAATCCGCCCCTATGGCTTTATAGGCTTCAATACAGGCAGCCTGCATTTCTATGGGATTTTGATACCAATAAAGTGGGGCGGCCTGCTGCTTCCAGTACATTCCCCCGTTTTTATCATGAATAGCATGTTCTGTGATCGATCTTAAAATGGCCTGCGCGAGTTTATTTGAATCTAAGCGGTGGAAGGTAAGGGCCAATTGTGCTTTGAGGTATATATTTTGCTGAGGCCAATCCGTCCTTGCCTGTTTCAGGAAATAGCGATATGCTGTTCTGACACTATCATTTAGCTTGATGTTCCGGAAAAAGCTGCGTGCATACAAATACTGGATCGCGGTTGGCGTAAGAACCGATTTTGATTTTTTATTTTCCTGCAGCCGCTCGTAATCCTCTTTCATGCGGGCATCCAGATAAGGTATGGCTTTTGTAATGATTTGCCGGAGGTCGTTGGATCCCAGCCGCGGCCAGGCATGCAATGCTTTCATGTGTCCGATGCCGGCTATTATCTGCTGGGTGATCAACCGGTCGTCCGGCATGTCTTTGAACCAGCTGAATCCCCCGTTTGAACGTTGCATCTTCCGAAGAGCGGATAAGGTGTTTTGCAAACGAAGTTGGGTATCTTCCCGGCCATACCAGTGCGCTACTTCGGCTTTTTGTGCAGCTTCCTTTTGTGCTTGAACCACCCAGGGGGTTTCTTCGAGCAGGACATTTTTTAGCTCTTCATTTTTTTGTAAAGGGCTTTTTAATGCTGTGCTATCCCGCTGCAACCAATCCTGCATAGTCTCTTTGAAATGCGGGATGTGGAGGGCCGTATAACTGCTTAAAGCATTGGCATAGATCTTCCGGAATAGTGCATCGGCGCTATTCCGGGTGTTGTTATCCAAAAATGGAAGGGCCTGCACCGCATACCAGATCGGGTTGCCCGTATATTCCACAGTTATGCCTTCAGGTTGTATCTTTTCTTTGGGATCAGCGCCTTTTCCAACTACGCTCCATTGTAATTGATGCGTTCCGTTGCCTGAGAAATGTAGCGGCAAAGATTCTGTCAGGGCCGCTTTATTGGTTAATACAGGGATCACATCCTGTTCCCCATCACTGAAATCAGCGGCACGGGCATTTATTATATAAGTCAAAGCGCCGTCAAAATGATCCGGGATAGGGATCAGCCAGGTTACCGCAGCATTTTGCCCGGCATTCACGTTAAAGTATTTATCATTATCTGCTCCTAAAGAGATCGTTTTTCCGGTAACTTCATTCTTGAAAGATAAAGTAGCCGTTCCCTCCTGCGATTTATCCGAAAGGTTACTGATCCGTGCCGATAATACAAGCGTATCTCCCTGCCGTACGAAACGGGGCGCGTTCATTTGGATCATCAATGGCTTTTGGGTTACCGCCTCCCTTTCAGAATAACCAAATTCTAAATCTTTAGTATGCGCCCATAACATCAACTTCCATCGTGTAAGCGCTTCGGGGGTGGTAAAAGTGAAGGAAATATTCCCGCTGTCGTCCGTATGTAGTTGAGGATAAAAGAAGGCCGTCTCTCTAAAATCTTTTCTTGTTTTTATGGGAGCCGGCTGTTCGGGGGTTTCCCGTTCTGCTTTATCTCCTGCCTGTGCCTCCGGTGCGGGGGCTTCGGGAGCGACTGTACGGTTTGCTATTGCATTTTTTTTCAGGGCAGGTTGTCTTTCCAGGGAAAGATTCCGTCCGTTTGAGACCGCGTTTCCAAAATAACGAAGCACCCTGTTCCCCGGATGATATCCAAAATTCTTTAGAGAGGGATATACTATTGAAAGATCGGGATAAGATACCGGAGCAGGCTTATATGTTCCGTTCGAACTTTTTTCAGAGAAATTTCCACTTCCTTCCCATTGAATTTTGCCCTGTAAAAGGGGATAAAGCGCTTCCGGTTTGTTCCAATGGTGCGGGACAAAATTATCAAGAGAAAGGTCGTACATCGACGCCAATAATTCTGAACTAACTTTTTCTTTGTCCGGCCCTTCAATCTTTACTTCCCAGGTTTCTTTTTCCCCGGGAAGCAAATGATCTCTGAAAGTTTTATAGCTGATGTGTAGTTGTTTGTTTTTCCAGGGAACGTTTATTTTTATGTCTTCCGTATATATGCGATTGTATTTTACGGCTACATAATGCTTTAATAAACCTCCTCTCTCTTTCGAGGTTATTGTTTGATGTTTTTCTTTTATCTTATGGTTGAGATGGAAGGTTTCTGGTTCTCCGGTATGGTTCAAGCGTTCGGATTCTTCAAAAACATAGGCCTTTTCCGAAGAGCCCAAATCCCACGCAACTTTATCTCCCGGTTGGGCATTAAACTCCTTTTTGTCGACCCAGAGTGCCTGGTGAAAAGGGATCTGCTTTTTATCGGAATTGTATACCTGTACAAACTGGCTATCGGTTACAAAATGCCCGTATTTGTCTTTTGCCAGCACTTTGATCAGGTACCAGCCTGAAACCAGATTGCCATAATAAAAACGCATCTTTCCGTTGGCCTTTGTCGTGTCGTTAGCCACAAAAACAGGACGACCTTTTTCCCAGCTTTTAGGGTCGGCTTCCCCCTTATATTCATCATGTGGAAAATACTGCAGGTATTCTTTTTTATCCATAATGAACTGATCGGGTTGAGGCCAGAACCGCTCCCGGATAAACCGGTCGGGCGCCTTTAACGCGTACATGCTCACAGCAACCGGTGTTTTAACAAATTTGCCTCTTAAATCGGTACTGCTCAGGTACAGGGTATCCAGCTCTTCATAATCCGCCTTTTCGGCCATTTCAAGATGGAGGAGGAGGCTTTTGTCTCCAATAGGCAGCTGGTAGCTGTAATGATGGCTCTCCCCGCTAATACTGGTCACATCCAATGCGATTTCATAGTTAAAAATCCTGTTGCCCCGGGGCACTTCCTCATCGGGAAGCGCCGCGAACTGAATCTGGAACCGTCCGGAATGATCCGTTTTGATCTCACCCTGTTTGATCGTGGCATTGGGAGTATGGGGATAAATGGGAGTAGGGAGGTAAGTCCGATATCTGGGGATGATATAAGGCTTACGGATGACCTGATATTTAATAACCGCCCCTCCCTCCGGGCTTCCGTTATAGCCCATAACGCTACCCGATATCCCGGCCGTATCTCCCAATTGAAGATTATGAGAAACACTGTCCCATTCCAGATCATAGGTCGGACGTTTATATGCTTCTACCGAGAAATATTGATAGGTCTGCAGGCTGTCAATTGACAAGTGCATCCGGCCATTCATTAAAGCGGAGGGAAGGTGAAAAGTACCTGCAAAAGAACCGAATGCATTGGTTTTTAGTTTTAAGGAATCTATTTTTTGGTTGTTGGCATCTAATAAAAAGACTTGAGCCACATGGCCCTGAACCACCTCGCTTTTACCGGCATCGGATTGTTTTTGTATAACCAGGCCCTTGAAGTAGAGTTCCTGCCCGGGGCGGTATATAGAGCGGTCGGTGAATAAAAAGCCTTTCAATGCATTTTCTTTTTCGGATCCGGAAGAAACCAGGTAAGGGGTGTGATTGAATCGCCCGATAAATAAATGGTCTTGCTTTTTAGAGATCTCGGGGATAAAATAGCGGTTATTGTCATTTGTGGTCGTCAGGCGGAGGAATCCTTTCTTGTCCGTTTTGTATTTTTCTCCTTCTTTCCATTCATATTTTCTGCTGTTTTCGTTATAATACCGTTTCCATATTCTGACCCTGGCTTTCTTGACGGGTTTGCCGCTTACCCGGTTTATCACGACGAGGTTCCCGTTGTTATCTGAGATATAACTCAGGTTAGATACGGAGAAGCTTATAAATGCAACGGGCGCTTGTTTTTCATTAAAGCCGGCCTTTGTAGAAGCTAGGAGCGCATATCGTCCGGGAGGCAGGGCATTTACTTTCATTTCGGCGCTGTGTGATTGATAATCGGCAGGGAGCGGAAACTCCGCTGTCCAGTGATCCTGTGTTTCTTTTTGCAGCAACTGTTCTAAACTGAGCTTTTTACCGTTTATGAGTTCCGGTTCCGGCTCCAGCTTTACCAACCGGAACCAAACTTTTGATGCATTTTTATATTGCACCCAAACCCGAAAGGGTTTATTCGGAACATTTACCCGCTCTGCCTTTAATGAGAGGGCAGGACGCAGAATAGCGGTTTCCAGTTTCCTGCAATGAACGTTGTAGTCGTTAACAAGGGTGTCCGGGGCTTTTTTACATAGCGTTAAAGCGGTTTTTAAGGCCCAACGATGTTCGGGCTGTTTTGTCGCATCGTAAGTGATCCCTTTCCTATAATACCAATCGGCCAAGAGATAGAGCGCTTTTGACCTTACGGGAGAGGGATACTGATCAATGATATCCTGTAGCGCCGTTTTATACAGGCTGTCTTTGCGGGACATCACTGCTTCACTATAAATAAATTTCAGGCGGTCCAGGTCAAGGTCGATCAGGGCCTCTTTGCCGGTATCTTGAAGATGAAAACGGATCAGGTCCTGATAAAGGTTTAAGGCTTGCCAGGATAAGGATGTAGAATCCGGGGTATGAAAGACTTTTTTACTGAATATTTTTGCCGGTGCGAAAGCCGCCGGATCGTTAATGACAAATCGTTGGGCCGGATGGGTGAGAGAAGATTCATCGGAGGTGAAATAGGCCAATGCATTATGCGCCAGGATATCATATAGAGAAGGCCTTAAGCGCAGTGCATTTTTACCGGTATCTATCAGTATGGTATAATCCTTTACGAGTATCTTCTTTAGGGTATCTTTCTGTTTAAGAGATTGCTGAAACAGGAAACTAATATGGTCATAAAAATGAGATAAGCTCCATGTGGTAAGGGGTTCTTTATCTTCAGTTGTTGAACGGGAGCGGTTGAGCAGGGCATATCTGTTCTGATGAACATAACCCAGGTACAGGTTTGCAGCTAAATTTTGCAGCAGGGCTTTAGGAATGCCTTCCGCTTTTTGTGCGAGTGAATCTACTGCGTTAATATTTTTTACCGTAGCGTTTTCCTCGATCTGATCCGTGTACTTGAGGCGGTAGATAAGCGCCTTGAGCTGTTGCTGCCCGTTCCCTCCTTTACTAGCCTGTTTATAAATTTTGACAACCAGGTCCTGTGCGGTTTTTGTCAGTCCCTTTTTTTCTGCCTCTTTTACTTTTTCCCATTGCTGTTGGTACTCCTGGCGAGACTGTGCGGATAGGCTCAATACATTAACGTGTAAAATAAAAAAAATGATGAGGAGAAGATAAATAGGATGTTTCATCTTTTGATTTTCCTGTTTTAAATTTATAAAGCAGTGTTTATTACCAGGATGAAAAAGGAAAAAGATTCCATAAAGCCAGGTCGTGATTACCGGATAAGTGTATTCTTCCTTTTCCATTCATTAAGGTGAATACGGGGGGTTATCAAAAATCAGGCCTTATCCGCCTGTTCCATTGAAGGGAAAAAGAGAATAGATAAAGAAAACCCATCTCTGTGCTCTATGAGATGGGATTAAAACGCTTTTCTCCAGCCTTAATTTTTTAAAGCTTCGGCCATGGATGTCCCGATGTCTGCAGGGCTGTCTACCACGTGAATGCCACATTCGCGCATGATCTTCATTTTTGCGGCAGCTGTGTCTTCTTTGCCGCCGATGATAGCTCCTGCATGGCCCATACGGCGTCCGGGAGGAGCGGTCTGTCCGGCGATGAAACCCACGACCGGCTTTTTATGATTCTCTTTTATCCAGCGCGCAGCCTCTGCTTCCATGTTTCCTCCGATCTCGCCGATCACTACGATGCCTTCCGTATCATCATCCTCCATCAGTAACTGCACCGCTTCCTTTGTGGGGGTTCCGATGATGGGATCGCCTCCTATGCCGATGGCGGTAGAAACCCCCAAACCGGCTTTTACGACCTGGTCTGCCGCCTCATAGGTCAGGGTTCCGGATTTGGAAACAATGCCGATCTTCCCGGGATGGAACACAAAGCCCGGCATGATGCCGACTTTACATTCTCCTGCAGTGATCACGCCGGGACAATTGGGACCTATGAGCCGGGTGTTTTTTCCTTCAAGGTATTTTTTTGCTTTCACCATGTCTTGAGTGGGAATCCCCTCCGTGATACAAACGATCAATTCCAGTCCGGCTTCGGCAGCTTCCATGATGGCATCCGATGCGAAGGCGGGAGGCACAAAAATGATGGAGACATGGGCCCCTGTATTTTCTACCGCTTCTTCCACGGTATTGAACACGGGGCGGTCCAGGTGTTTTTGGCCGCCTTTCTTGGGGGTCACCCCCCCGACAACCTGCGTGCCGTATTCAATCATTTGAGAAGCATGGAAGGTGCCTTCTGTGCCTGTAAATCCCTGAACAAGGATCTTACTTTCTTTGTTTACTAATACGCTCATGGTGAATAAAAACTGATTTTTGATAT
>CAYZGR010000062.1:0-17995 GCA_964478125.1 uncultured Chitinophagaceae bacterium
AAAGCTGAAGAGGTGAAAGAAGAGACCAAGGAAGATACTAAAGAAACGGCTGCGGAAGAAGCCAAAGAAGGAGAAGCTTCCAAAGAAAATAGTGCAGAAAAAGAAAATGGTTAACACATCAGATTTATGTTAAAAGAGGGGAAATATTTGTAAAAGTATTTCCCCTTTTTTTTATATGGAAAAGTATATCCAAATAGGAAAAATAGCAGCAATCTTTGGTTTGAAAGGAGATCTGATCGTTTCCCACAGACTGGGAGCACGTGCAAACTGGAACCACATACCTGTTCTTTTTATTGAAAAAAACAGGAACAGTTATATCCCCTATTTTTTGGAAGCAGTCTATCCCAAAAGTGAAACGGAAGCCCGGATAAAATTGGAAGAGGTTGATTCTAAAGAAACCGCAAGGTCGCTACTCAGAAAAAACATCAGCCTTGAATCCTCCGTATTCAGAGAGGTGGTCGGCCCGGACTCTGATCTATCCTACCTCGGTTTTACCCTGTTTGACAAAAAAGAAAAAGAACTGGGTGAAATTGCAGAGCTCATTGAGCTGCCGGAGCAACTCCTTGCAAAAGTGTTCCAAAAAGGATCGGAATTACTGATCCCTCTCAGCCCGCAAACCATTGAGCAGATAGACAAAGATAAAAAGATTATATATGTAGCTCTGCCTGATGGGCTTTTGGATCTTTACCGGAACCTTTAAATTTTGCTACAGAAATAATTTTCACGAGACACAAGAATTTTAACATTATTTACTACCTTTGTTGCAGTAAACTTCATTTCGTATGAGTCAGAAAGAATATAAAGCCCCCTCTTGGAAACTGCTCGTCCTGAATGCGATCTTATACGGCATCTGCATTGCCATCATGTGGGTGATTTATGCCCGTCAGGATGCGGCTTCGTTCGGAAGCACCTATCCCTGGCCGGCTTGGTTTACCACAGGTTGGGGCATTGTTGTACTGGGACATCTGTGCAATGTATTTTTTGACAGCAACCGCAACCATCAGGATAAGTATTACGAAAAATACCTGTATGAAAAGGATCACTAAAGACTTTTCTGCAATTTTCATTTTACAGATTATAATTTTTCACCTACCTTTGCAGCCTGTTTTGCAACAGGCTTGTCTTATGTAAGGACAAGAGTAAACCAGGAAATGCAAATTAAAATAAGTAATTAAGGGAACGAAATGCCAACTATTCAACAATTAGTTCGTAAAGGAAGGACCGTAGTAAAGACGAAGTCAAAAAGCCGGGCGTTAGATACGTGCCCGCAACGGCGGGGAGTATGTACCCGTGTATATACTACCACACCCAAGAAACCTAACTCCGCTTTGCGCAAAGTAGCTAAGGTACGCTTAACCAATAAAATAGAAGTTATTGCTTACATCCCCGGAGAAGGTCACAACCTTCAGGAACACTCTATCGTTCTGGTTCGTGGCGGCCGTGTAAAAGATCTACCCGGCGTGCGTTATCACGTGGTTAGAGGCGCCCTGGATACGGCCGGCGTTAAAGACCGCAAACAGGGCCGTTCAAAATATGGCACCAAAAAAGAGAAGGCAAAAAAATAATTTCATTTATAAGTAATTCATCATCCAATGAGAAAGCAAGCTGCTAAGAAAATAGCTTTAGCACCTGACCCCAAATTTAAAGATCCGCAGGTAACACGCTTTGTGAATAACATCATGTCCCAAGGTAAAAAAAGTACGGCCTTTACCATTTTTTATAATGCGCTGGATATTATAACAAAGAACACGGAAGAAGAAGGTTATGACGTATGGAAAAGGGCCCTTGCGAATGTGACTCCCATGGTAGAAGTCCGTAGCCGCCGTATTGGGGGTGCCACTTTCCAGATCCCCACAGAGGTACGCGGCGACCGCAAAACCTCTTTAAGTATGAAATGGCTCGTTCGCTATGCCGCCGCCCGCCATGGCAAAAGCATGGCAGAAAAGCTGGCCAATGAGATCATTGCCGCCAGTAAAGGGGAAGGATCGGCTTTCAAAAAGAAAGAAGATACACACCGCATGGCCGAAGCCAACAAGGCTTTCTCTCATTTCAGAATTTAATGAAGTATAAGATATAGAATAAGAAAAGTCCCGCTTCCGGCGGGACTTTTCTTATTCTCCGGCCTTTCCATTGATCCAAAAGATTGATTTTCATTTGTGTTTTTACCCCGAAGCTATTACCTTTAGGTCTCTTTTAGAAGATCAAAAAAAGTATAGATGAATAGAAAACTTCGTATGGGCATGGTAGGCGGCGGCCCCGGCGCATTTATCGGCGCGGTACATCGTCTGGCGGCCAACCTGGACGGGCAAATAGAGTTGGTTTGTGGTTCCTTCAGCAGTCAGCCCGAAAAATCAACACAGACCGGAAAAGCATTGTTTTTACCCCCCGGGCGGGTGTATGCCACTTACCAGGAAATGATCGAAAAGGAGCATCAGCTTTCTGAAGACGAACGAATGGATTTCGTGAGCATCGTAACGCCCAATCATGTACATTTCGAACCTGCCAGACTGGCGCTGGAAAATGGGTTTCATGTAGTTTGTGATAAACCCATGACCCTGACGTTGAAAGAAGCTGAAAAGCTAAGAGAACTGGCAGATAAAAATGAATTGCTCTTTTGTCTTACTCACACTTATACCGGTTACCCTATGGTCAAACAGGCCCGCCGGATGGTTCAGGAAGACCAACTGGGCACTATTCGGAAAATTTATGTGGAATACCCCCAGGGGTGGTTAAGCTCACCTCTCGAAAAAGAAGGCAACAAGCAAGCCGAGTGGAGATCCGATCCCCAAAAAAGCGGGATAGCAGGCAGCATAGGAGACATTGGGACGCATGCGGCTAACCTGGCTGAATATGTAAGCGGTTTAAAAATAACAAAAATTTGTGCGGATATTAATAAGGTAGTAGAGGGCCGCGCGCTGGATGACGACGGGGCCATGCTATTAAAATTTGACAACGGCGCCAGCGGTGTTCTTATGGTATCACAGATCGCTACCGGTGAAGAAAACTGTATCAAGATCCGGGTCTATGGTGAAAAAGCCGGAATAGAATGGAAACAGGATGATGCCAACTCGCTGATCGTAAAATATCCGGATCAACCCACTCAAATACTCCGAACGGGAGGACCCGGAACCGGTACCCTTGCAGCCCACAATCAGAGAACCCCGGCCGGTCATCCGGAAGGATATTTAGAAGCTTTTGCCAATCTATATCGCAATTTTGCATTAAGTTTAGATGCGAAACTAAACGGGAAAGAACCCCAACCGGAATGGCTGGACTTCCCCAACGCAGAAGATGGCGTACGCGGTATGCTGTTTATTGAAAAAGCTATTGAGTCCGGAAAGAGCAAACAGAAGTGGGTGGAGATGTAAATGGAGCTGAAGGCTGAAATCTGCCGGCCGGCAAGGCAGGGCCAAAAGCTGAAAGCACGCACGCACTATTCGGGATGCGCTGCGCTAACATCCCGAATTATAGATAAATCAGGGTTGTTAATCCTGCCTATATTGGAAATCAAAGAAGTAATGAATTACATAATGAAATATTTTTTTAAATGAAGAGCTTATCTATTTTTTTAGCGGCTTTACTTTCTTTTTCCTTCTTTTCCTGTAATAAAGAGGATGCCAATAGTATAAAGCCATCACAGGAATACACCATAAAGGGTATAAAATATACTTTAGAAGGTAATGACGGAGACTCCCTCTTTTTTCAGCGAGGAGAGACTTATTCTTTTGATAACAATTCTTCTCTCGAACAAAAAATGTCCTTTGGACCTTTTGTTAATATTACTGAATTCTCACGTTTTAAAAGCCAGGAGGATGCTGCATTTCCCTGGACAGAAGCTGATTCGGTAATGGTAGAAGTTCCCACACAAATTTCAGGCAACAAAGTTTTAACCAATGGTGAACAATCCCCCTATTCCAGGGGACTTATAGTAAAGGATAGTAAATTTAAGAAACAAGAATCTGAAAAAATTAATATCCCGTTAGGAGAGTCGAAATTCGTCGTCAAAATGGAATTCAGGAAGCGCCGGGTTACCTATACTTTGCACCTAACCGATAACAAGACAAATAAAGATAAAATAATTACAGGAAAGTGGGTTGAAACCGTACCAACCGGGAATTATGAGATAGATTGGAAATAATGTAAATCAAAAATTATGAAAAGAATTTCTCTCCTTGTTTAATACACTATTCGGAATAGTCAGCGCAGCACATCCCGGATTACTAGATAAATCAGGATTTTAATCCTACCTGCATTGGATATCAAAGAAGTAATGAATTGAGTATATTAGACTTATTTTTTGCAACAGCTTTAGAAAATAATTTAGCTATTGCAACACTTAACAAAAACATTTTGACTGCATTGACAACTTAATCATAATTGAATAAAACGCAATTGGATGAGCATATCAGAATGAAAACAATAAACGGCTAACACGCATATATCAGCACGATGCCTTCAACCCGAAAAATAACCATTTAACAATAAAACAATATCACAATATGAAAACAATCAAAGGTCCCGCCATTTTTCTGGCGCAGTTTGTAGGAGAAGAAGCTCCGTTTAATAATTTAAAGAACATGGCTGAATGGGCAGCATCGCTCGGTTATAAAGGGATTCAAATACCCGCGAACTCATCGCTGATAGACATAAAAAAAGCGGCGGAAAGCGCTGATTATTGTGATGAAATAAAAGGCACTGTGCAGGAAGCCGGTTTGGAAATTACCGAGTTGGCCACCCACTTACTAGGACAGCTTGTAGCCGTACATCCGGCTTACGATGCACAATTTGACAATTTTGCCCCGGAGGCTTACCACAATAATCCGAAAGCACGTACTGAATGGGCGGTAGAACAGCTTAAACATACGGCCAAAGCCAGCAACCGGCTCGGGCTGACAGCCATGCCCTCTTTTAGCGGCGCCCTGCTCTGGCACACCGTTTACCCCTGGCCGCAACGTCCTGCCGGACTGGTAGAAACCGGCTTCAAAGAGCTCGCCAAACGCTGGACCCCCATATTAAATTACTGCGATGAGCAGGGCGTGGATGTATGCTACGAAATTCATCCCGGGGAAGACCTGCACGATGGCGTCACCTATGAACGCTTTTTGGAAGCTACCGGCAATCACGCTCGCGCCTGCCTGCTCTATGACCCCAGTCATTTTGTATTGCAATGCCTGGATTACCTGGAATATATTGATATTTACCACGAAAAGATAAAAGCCTTTCATGTAAAAGACGCCGAATTTAACCCTACCGGTCGCTCGGGTGTTTATGGTGGTTACCAGGACTGGATTGACCGCCCGGGGCGTTTTCGTTCTCTGGGCGACGGACAGGTGGATTTTAACGCGATCTTTAGCAAATTAACCCAGTATGATTATGCCAGTTGGGCCGTTTTGGAATGGGAATGCTGCATGAAGCATCCGGAAGACGGAGCCAGGGAAGGAGCCGAATTTATTAAAAAACATATTATCCGGGTAACCGACAAGGCGTTCGATGATTTTGCAGGCGGACAATCCGATGAAAGTTTTAACAAAGAAGTTTTGGGACTGAAAAAATAAAAAGCAATACCTTTAAAGCCCTATTAATACCTCCAAAGCTGTTGAAAAAGAGGCCGGCAAGTCTCAATCTGTTTTTTTACATAATTGACTAAAACGATTTAGTATATAAACACTGCTTTATGAAAAAAAGAATTTTCTCCTTAGCTACCTTATTGTTTAGCCTGATGGCTATAGAAGGCATAACGGCCTGCAACGCGCAACAACATGCTACGGCCGCCTCAAAAAAAGGCTGGATCACTCTATTCAATGGAAAAAATCTGGAGGGATGGCATACCTTTCAAAAGCAAGCCGCCGATCCCTGTTGGAAAGTTTCCGACGGCGCCATTACACTGGACCACTCGACGGGAAAAGGTAGCGGAGACCTTGTCACTGACAAAGTTTATAAAAACTTTATTCTGGAGGTAGAATGGAAGATCAGCGCGGAAGGGAACAGCGGGATCTTATTTGATGTACAAGAGAAACCTCAATTTCGAAGAACTTATGTGACCGGCCCCGAAATGCAGGTACTGGATAATGAGAAAGCTTCCGATAACAAAAAGGACAACCACCTGGCCGGTTCTTTATACGACTTGATTCCTTGTGATCCGTCTACCGTCCGCCCCGCTGGAGAATGGAATAAGATAAAAATCAAACAAAATAATGGACAACTCACTTTCTGGATGAATGGACATAGGGTGGTAAAAGTTCAAATGGGTTCGTCTGAATGGAAAGATCTGATAGCCAACAGCAAATTCAAACACTGGAAATCTTTTGGAGTAGCACATGAAGGGCATATAGCCCTACAGGATCACGGGCATAAGGTATGGTACCGGAACATCCGGATCAAGGAATTGAAATGAACCCGGTGGCATTTCATGCTAAAAAAACAGCACCCGGATGTATTAAGATCATGATGATTTTCACTGATCTGATCGGTGAAAATCATCACCATCATAGAAAATACGGCGTGCTATCCTCACCCTTTCACGATCTTGTCAATCTCCGCCGCCAGATGCCGGTCCTTTTCCGTGATTTTGTCGCCCGCGTCGTGGGTACATAGCTGAATGGTTACCTTATTGTACACATTACTCCATTCCGGATGATGGTCGAGCTTATCCACCAGCATAGCCACGCGGGTCATAAAGCCGAAGGCCTCGCTAAAATCAGCAAAGGTGAAAGTGTTGACCAGCTTGTTGTTTTCTTCTTTCCAATTCATAAAAAATAATTTTAACAATTTTATACTACCAGATTAGACCGGCTTTTTAGCCCGGAGGCCTGCAACGGCATCACCATTCGCACCGTGTGAAGCCTCCGGATATCGTTCATCAGGGTATTTATTTCCGGTTCATCATAATAGGTTCCTTTCAACAGCCATAAGAAATCAATATGCTTCAACTCGGGGATCAGATATTCCCCCTTATAATGATTGCTATATAAATAATGAAAAGTGAACCGCAATGGTTCATCGTACTCATAAATTTGAAAAAAACAGCGTTTCCCGTTTTTACGGATAATGGCCTCTAACTCGCTGTTCATTCGGAAATTCAAATGCAAGGCACGGTTAATTTGCCAGCACAGGTGGTATTGTTTTTGGGAAGAAACGATCCCCAGCAGCCTGGAGTCCTTAAAAAAATCGTCAAAAGCAGGGTCAGATATCAGTTTCAACCTTGTAGTAGCCATAATCACTAACAAAATTAGGATTCTTTCCTTAATAACCATACCGAATCCAAAAAGCATTTTTATATTTAATGTTTACCTTTGAGTGGCAATATGGTATTATTCCAATATAAAGCTTAGCATACATGAGCCCTACAGAAAAGACTTTTTTGGCCAAAAGCGAAATAAAAGCCCGGGATCTGGATCACAGAAGAAAGATCAACCACAATATAGAACAGTATGACCGGAACTTTACCAACAGCAGCCTACAATTCTCAGATATAGGAACTGCACGAGAACGGGCTAAGAATATCAAATGGAAGGCCATCGAAAATCTGGACAATTACCTTGAACAATTTGAAGCACGTTTTACCGCTCACGGAGGTAAAGTACTATGGGCAGAAAACAGAGAACAGGCCCAAGAAGAAATATTAAAGATCTGTAAAGAGAAAAATACCCAAACCGTCATCAAGAGCCAATCCACAGTAACGGAAGAAATTCTTCTGAATGATTTTTTAGCTAAAAATAACATCGATTCCCTAGAAACGGATATGGGGGCATGGATTCAACAATTAGATACAGAAAAGCCTTATCATATGGTAACGCCTGCCCTTCATAAAAACGGGGCAGACATGGCCCGGCTCCTTCATGATAAATTACAGGTGAAGCCCGCTCGCTCTTCCACAGAAATGGCCCGGGTGATCCGTGAGAAATTACGGAAGAAATTGCAGGAGGCAGAAGTGAGTATTACAGGCGCCAATTTTATTATTGCCGACATAGGCGGGATAGCGCTCACCGAAGACGAGGGGAATGTCCGCCTCTGTACCAGCTTTCCCCAAACCCATATCGCGATAGCAGGTATTGAAAAAATAATTCCATCCTTAAAAGATCTTTCCTTATTCTGGCCTATGCTGGCTGCTTACGGTAATGGAAGCATGCTTTCCACTTTCAACAGCATCATTACCGGGCCGGGGCAGGATACAGAAACAGACGGGCCACGGGAAATGTATGTCATTCTCCTGGACAATGGCCGCAGCAGGATTTTAGCTGAAGAGCGATTAAGGGAAAGCCTCTACTGTATCCGGTGCGGAGCCTGCCTCAATGCCGATCCGGTATACAAGAACATAGGGGGACATGCTTACGGTACCGCCTATACAGGTCCCATAGGTTCAGTTATTTCTCCCTACCTGGATAACATGGAAGAATACAGACATCTAAGCTTTGCCTCGCCTCTTTCCGGTGCGGGTAGCGCCGCCTGCCCCCTGAAAATACGTTTAGATGAGATGCTGCTGCTTAATCGAAAAAAATCAATAGAACAGCATTTGGGAACACGCTCAGAAAAAATAGCCTGGTTTTTATGGAAAAACATCTGCCTGAGCCGGAAATGGATGAACGCAGCCAGCGGAAAAACCAAAAATAAGATCCTGGAGAAAATTTTTAAAGACTCCTGGGGAAAACGAAGAGTCTTCCCGGAATTTGCTCCTAAATCATTTAACCAGCTATGGCAGGAAAGAGCAGAAACATAAAAAAAGGAGTTATATTTGTAAAAAGGAATACACAAAAATCTCTGCTATGCTTTCCAAAAAGACACAATATGCATTTCATGCATTAATATACCTCGCGGAACATGCCAAAGAACGGCCGGTACTGATCTCTGAAATTGCTCAGAAAAAAAATATCTCCATTAAATTTTTAGAGAATATCTTGTTGGAATTGAAAAATGCGGGAATCCTGGGAAGCAAAAAAGGAAAAGGAGGGGGATATTTTTTATTGAAGCCTCCGGGGGAGATCATGCTTGCACGTGTAATCCGCCTGCTGGATGGTCCCATTGCGTTATTGCCCTGCGTAAGCTTAAACTACTATCAAAAATGCGAGACCTGTCCGGATGAAAAAGCATGCGGTCTCAATCGAGTCATGTGCCAGGTAAGAGATGCCACACTGAAGATACTCGAGAACAAATCTGTAGAAGATATTGTCCACAAAAATATCTCTGTTCTCATCTGAGCTCAATTCCCTTTTACGAGCTCAAAGGATTTCTTCAAAACGATATCTTCTGAGGAACGGCCGATCATTACAGTAAAGGCGCCCGGTTCTTCAGTAAATTTCATTTGCCGATCCCAAAGACTCAGATCCCGGGGAGTAATCGTAAAGGTAAGCCTTTTTGAAGCGCCCGGCTCCAATGTAATACGTTTGAAACCCCGTAACTTTTTCACATAAGTAGTTACACTGCTTACTGAGTCATGAATATACATTTGAGGCACCGCATCCCCTTTTACGTTTCCGGTATTGGACACTGTAAAAGAAACCTTTATATCCGATCCCTGAACCGGCTTCTCTGTTGATAACGTTAAGTTACTATAATCAAAGTGTGTATAGCTCAACCCGTAACCAAAGGGATAGAGAAAACCCTGCACACGCGCCCTGCCGGATCCCTCATCTCCCGGTTTCATCGGAAAAGTAAGAATGGCCTGTCCGGCGGACCGGGGAAAGGGGATGGCCAATTTGCCACCCGGATTATATTTTCCGAAAAGCACATCACTGACAGCCTCTCCGGTCTTCTCTCCCAAATACCAAGTCTCCAATATACCCGCCACATGTTTGTTTGCCCAATTGATCGTCACCGGCCGGCCGTTCGTTAATACCATTACTATCGGCTTTCCGGTGGCGGCCACAGCTCTGACAAGTGCTTTCTGATGCCCCGGCAAATCAATACTCAGCCGGCTGTGGCTTTCTCCTACGGTTTTTTCATTATCGCCTACGGCCAAAATCACCACATCCGATTGTTTAGCTATCTTTACCGCTTTTGCAATAGATTGCCGTTCACTCTCGTTTAAAGGATCGTTTTCTATATCGCTTTCGGGCCAATGGGGGTCGGTATGATCAATACCCTTGGCATAAAGTAATTGAACCCGTTTTGGAAGTGTCTTTTCAATACCCTCATAAATAGATGCGACCTCAAAATCCACCGGTCCATAACGAGTTCTGAGACTTTTTATTTCTTTTGCATTCGGGCCGATCACGGAGATCGTACGGATCTTATTCACATCCAGGGGAAGGATCTTCTTCTCCTGCCCTGCGGGATGTCCGTTTTTAAGCAAAACGATAGATTCACGGGCGGCCTTGAGTGCCAGCTCTTGTGAGGCTTCAGAATGAACGATCTGGTCAGCCGCCGCCGGATCCTCGACATAAGGATGATCGAAGAGACCCAACTCAAATTTTACCGCCAATACTTCCGCTACTCTCTTATTGATGACGTTCATGGGGATTTTTCCTTTTTTTACCGCATCTATTAAGGGCTTGATATAATCCGAGGGTTTGGTAAAATCTGTGCGTACATTTAATCCGGCCTCCAGTACCTGCCTGATAGCATCTTCATAATCAGGGGCCACATGATGCTTCTCCCATACATACTCTACCGCGCGACTATCAGAAACTACATAACCCTCAAAGCCATATTTCTCCCTCAGGAGATCGGTCATAAACTTTTTACTGGCAATAACCGGAACACCATCATACTCATTATAAGAAGCCATTATTCCCTTGGGATGCGCATCTTCTATGACCTTTCGAAAGGGTTCCAGGTAGATCTCACGCATTTCACGCGCTGCCACGCGGGGATGGGTGCGCACACCGCCATCCCGCCCTCCTATCGGGATACTGTATACCGCATAATGCTTCAGCGTGGACGCCACGCCCTGGCTTTGTATGCCATTGACCATAGCGCTGCCAAGCCGGCCACAAACAAAAGGAGAAGAACTGTAACAAGATTCTACTCTTCCCCAGCGCGGATCGCTGCTTACATCTACCTCGGGAGAATAAATATTGGTATATCCCAACGCCTTAGCTTCGCGTCCTTCCACCTTGCCTATGGCGCCTATCAAATCAGCATCAAAAGTACATCCCTGTGCTACCTCGCGGGGAAAGGCAGTGGCCTTTGCATGCTGAAGCCCTGCCAGGCCCTCATCTGTAAAGTCAACCGGAATTCCCAACCGCGTATCTTCCACAAAGAACTTCTGGATCTTATTTATATTCTCAGCGTGGGCACTGTAAGGCAGCGCATACTTCATGGAATGACGTAAGCCGGTCAGTTGTTCATCTATATTGGCTATGCCATGCACCCAGATTTCATTTTTCCATTCTGCGGTTGGCAATGGGTCTTTCAAAACCGCATGATAGCCATAAAGAGTAGTGAGCTGCCCGGCTTTCTCAGCCAGGTTCATTTGCTTAAGCAGGTCATTTACCCGCTCCGTGGTGGGCCGGGAAGGATCTTCATAATCATCTTTTTTACCATTTTTATTGAAGTCTATCCAATTTCCATGATAAATATCTTCATGATCCTGTGCAAAAGAAGGAAAAACCGCTAACAGTAAAAGAACGGGAAAAAGAGTATAACGCAAGCTCATATAACCAAATTTGTACTCAAGGTATAAAAGAGTATAAATAAAAACAAACGTTTGCATTTAAATAACATACCGTTAACCGGATAAGGTATTTCCACAAATATTTGCTACCTTTGCGCTCCGGTTTTTTGTTGGGAGGTTTTATTATGAGGCAACATCAGCAATTTGAGATTGCATTTGCAGGGTTAAAGCAGGGAGTTCATCATTTTTCTTTCCAAATTGACGATGCTTTTTTCACCTCATTTTATCCCCCTGATTTTCGGGATAGCGAGTTGACGGTATCGCTTGCGATGGATAAAAAAGAAAATTTCTTTCTTTTAAATTTTGAGATTACCGGTACCATATGGGCCAATTGTGATCGTTGCGGGGATCTGTTCGAATTATCCATCTGGGACGAGCATCCGTTAATAGTTAAACAGGTTTATGACCTGTCGGAAACCGAAAGAGATGAAGATCCCAATGTGGCCTATATTTCGTTACAGGATTCCGTGCTGAACATTGCCAAATGGGTATATGAATTCTCATTATTGAGTATCCCCTTACAACGGATACATCCGAACGACAAAGAAGGCAACAGTACTTGTAACCCGATTGTATTAAAAAAACTGGAAGAAATGAAAAAAAGGGACCAAACGAAAGGGAATCCCCTTTGGAAGGGGTTAGAACAGTTTCGTAATAAATAAAAATTTGAATTATGCCTAATCCAAAAAGAAGACATTCACAGCAACGTACCGCAAAACGCCGTACGCATTACAAGGCGGAAGCTAAAACGCTGAGTGTAGATCCCACTACGGGTGAAACCCATGTACGCCACCGCGCACATTGGTCTGAGGGTAAGCTCTATTATAAAGGTAAAGTCGTTCTTGAGAAGAAGAAAGTATCAGAATAATTTTTTTACCTTTAGGGGGAGTTAATCAAGCCAACAGACCGGATGAAAATAGGAATAGATATGATGGGCGGAGATTTCGCCCCGGCAGAGGCCGTAAAAGGCGTCAGGCAGTTTTTGGATACCGCAGCCCCTGATGTACACATCGTTCTCATTGGTGACAAGGAAAAGGTCCTGCCCCATGTCAGACAGACACATCTTCCCGAAGACAGGTGGGACATGGTCCACGCGCCTGAGATCATTGACATGCATGAACACCCTACCAGAGCCTTGAAAGAAAAACCGGAATCTTCAATCAATGTAGGCTTTCAACTCCTTCAGAACGAAAATATCCATGCCTTCATCAGTGCAGGCAACACCGGCGCCATGATGGTGGGCATTCACTATTTCCTGAAGCCGATAGAAGGTATCCATCGCCCCACTATTTCTTCTACCATTCCCCGTACAGACAATCCCGATGTTCCCGGTATATTGCTGGACGTTGGCATAAACTCAGATTGTAAGCCGGAAAACTTACTGCAATTTGCTATTTTGGGCAGCCTGTATTCCAGACATATCTTACATAACCCTCTTCCTCCAAGGGTGGCATTGCTAAATATCGGAGAAGAAGAGGGCAAGGGAAACAAGTTTGCCCGGGCCGCCTATTCGGTACTCAAAGAAAGTGATAAGATCCACTTTATCGGAAATATTGAAGGGCGGGGCATTTTCACTAACAAAGCTGATGTCATCGTATGTGACGGATTCACCGGAAATGTAGTGCTAAAGCTTTCCGAATCTTTCTATGACATTACCCAGCGTTTAAAACTACAGGATGAGTACCTGGACCTGTTTAACTTCGAGACCTACGGAGGGACTCCTGTTTTAGGAGTATCCGAACCGGTTATTATCGGCCACGGTATTTCCAAAGCGCCTGCTTTCAGCAATATGATAGATGTGGCTGAAAAAATCATCAGAAGCCGGCTGCTGGATAAGATCCGGGAAAACTTTTCTCACTAACTATTAGTGGACAGCAACTATATCAAAGGCAATCTTACATAGAAAGTAGTACCCCTGTCCATTACCGTCTCGAACCAAATTTCCCCTTCCGACTGCATAATAATATTTTTACATATAGCAAGCCCCAGACCGGTACCTGACGATTTCGTTGTGAAATTGGGAGTAAATATTTTGTCGCGAAGATCATCGGGTATCCCACTACCATCATCTGCAATGCGCACCACCACGGTTTTATCTTCTTTTACAACTTCAACGCTTATTTTACCCTTCCGGTCTTCCGGTATCGCCTGCATGGCATTTTGAATTAAATTGGTAAACACGCGATTAATTTGTGTTTTATCAGCAAGTATCTTATAACATTCGGCCGGAATCGCATAATCCAGATCAATATTCTCATATCCATTATGTAGAGAAATCACCGACATCAAAATATCATTCAATATAATTTCTTCCTTATTAGCATAATTGATATTCGCAAAGGCAGAAAAGTCTGATGCAATTTGCGAAAGATGTTCGATCTGCTCTATCAATGTTTGTGATACGCTATCGGCCAGCTCATCCTTCCGGGGAGAGTCGTCTTTTATGGCTCTTTGCAAGTATTGAAGGCTAAGCTTCATGGGAGTCAATGGATTTTTAATCTCATGTGCCACCTGCCGGGCCATTTTACGCCAGGCGCCTTCTCTTTCACTTTGAGCGAGTTTGGCAGCGCTGTCTTCAAGCTTGCGCACCATCTTATTATATTCGGCAACAAGAGAACCAATCTCATCATCATATTCCCAGTCAATTTCTTCATTTTTTCCCGAGAGATTAACTTGTCGCAGTTTATCAATGATCAATGTGAAAGACCGTGTTATACTGTGGGTAAAAAGAAGCGCAAGCAACCCCGCCAGTAAGAATATGAATGCATTCAAATTGATAAGGGTAACTAAAAAATTAGATATTCCTATTTTCAAATCAGATTGTGAAGCGTAATAAGGCTGATTCATAAATGCCAGCAGCTCCCCTTTTTTATTCCATATAGGCACATAGGAAGAAAGAAAGCTCAGATTGCCCACCTGTTCCTTCTGTATAACCTGCGCCTGATGCAGGGTAAATAACTTATAATATGCCGAAGGATCCATCTTCCAGGAAAGCAGGCCGTTTTTATATATGAGGCTTTGAGTAGAGATGCGAAGATTCCCGTCAAGATCATAAATATTGAGATCCACCCCATCCATATCGGCTATTTTTTGAATGGCTGATTGTAAGCGTGAATCAAAATCCAGGTCATAGAAGTGTATAGGTGTGATCTTATCCGAACTACTGTTAATTGCATTTTCCACTCTTGAAAGCAAGCTGTTCATTTCCCGCTCCAGCTCATGATGGTGTTGTGAATCATATCGGTTGACATAAAACTGAATCGTGCTTGCCCCCAAAATAACAAATACAAATATGACGATAAATATAATAATAGCATGAACCCGGTTCCTTATATTCAATCTGGTTCTTTCACGTATCTCTTTATAACGAAGTCTTGATTTTACAAGTATTTTAAAAATATTGAACAACAACACAAGCAGTAAAAATATCCCGAACAAATAGGCAAAAAGTGTGATAGATTCGATCCAATCTTTATTCTTCTTTACCATTACTATTACTTTCGTTGGCGAAGGCTTATAGCGCAGCAAAGAATAACCGTCTTTATTCACATAATTAAAATCAATATCGGGCGCTTCTTTTGTTTTTAATTGCAAAGGAAAAGGATAACTGTTATAATGATATGCCAGCTTTAAATGATCATATACTGCATAGGAATATTTATCAACGGCTTTCTTAAAACGATAATCTGAGGTCTGCATCAGCAATTCCGGATAAAGCGATTCCGGCTTGAGAGTTTTGGGTTTTATCTGATAATACAGGAAGCCCACGGGAGAGGTACCTTCCGGATCGGGGACCGGTAATGTTGCGATATAATAATATTCAGAAAGATTGACCTGCCGGAAAAACAAGTTCATAAAACCCGTAGGCATGGCATCCTGCGTAAGGTTCACCGTGGCAGCTGCCATATTCCCGGGCAATTGGCGCGTTATCTCTTTCCCTTCCTGATCAAAAGTATAAAAGGCAAAATCATATTTATTCTGCAGATTCGGGAAATAATTATTCAACAAGTAATCGGTTAATTTACTCTTTTTCCGCGCATCGTGCATCTTAAAATAGGAAACTACATAAGGATCTCTCACGATGGCAGTATCCATTGTACCGAGGTTAAAAATAAGTGTGGGGTCTTTCTGTTTAGTCAATCTTATGGCCAGCTGCTGACGATAGGCCAGCTCACGTCTGCTATTGTAGAATACCATAATGGCCGTAATAGTAGAGGTAAGGACGATCAACCAGAGGATAAAACGCTCCATACTGAACTTCCGTCCCAGCCGCTGATCCGTAAGGTCCAAAAGATAAATATAAAAAGCGCACCACAGCATGACGCCCAACGTGTAAGAATGGGTCTCCTGAAACATTTGCAATACCAGCCATATCAGACCCGAAGCTCCAAGAACAATATATTTAAACAGGAAATTATTGTCGCTCAACCGGCTTAATAAACAATTAATGATGGGAAACAAGAAGAAAAAACAAAAACCCAATAGACCGAGAATAACAAAACCAATAAAACTATATATGTTCAGACTAAAGAAATCCGTCACATCAAAAGAGATCCTGGAGTTAATGACGAGTCCCCGTATGATGCCCGCCCCGAAAGATACAATATAAAAAGTAACCAGACTGGCCAATAGCATCAGGAGCATTCTTTTAACCTTAGACAGACTCCGGGAGACGCGGAGCTCCTCTCCCAGTTGGTTATAAGCATACAAAATGATCCAGCCAATTAAAATTATATTGATCAAAAGGTCTCCAAGCGATCGCAATATCTGGTTGGATGCATAAATGGTAGCATCGAATAAGGGATAATTTTCGTAATCAAACGGAAAAGAAGTCCAGTAGCTCAGGGCCCGCATTAGAAAAAGCAACACACAAAGAAATAGAAATCCCCACCATGCATTCGTTCTCTTCTCAAGATAAAGTGCAAATTGATTAATAAATATCAATACACAAACGATAGCCAATGCCAGCAAAATGCCGCTGAGCCAGGTAGATTGATGATCCGGAGCTCCGGAAAAATACTGGATAGAAAAAAGTATCTTTCCGGTAATGCTCTTAATAGGCAGGCCGATATTTTCTTGATTAATACTATACTGGTTACTGATTCTGGGGAGCTGATAGAACCGATCGGGAAGGTAGGGATTGCTGAAATAATACTGCTCCTTAACGGGAATAAAACACAAAACATAAGCATCCCCGCCAAGATCTTTCCGTATAATTTCGTAATACCCGCTTTTCAACTGTCTGAAATATACCCCTTCCGGCAACTTATTGATACTGCTGTCCAGCGCAATCTGATTGGTGGTCCAGAAAGTTTGCCAATTACCCTTATAAAAGAATAAATAAAAATCTTCATCTTTACCGGTCAGTTCTTTGAGCTCTTTGGCGTCATAGTTTCGATTCAACAATCGTTGCATCAGCGCCGTATCGGAAGCCATCTTTTTAAAGCGGGTCTCCCTCTTCCGGATATTCTTTTCCAACAATTGCTGAACATTTGAAGGGGAAGAAGTATACCACCAATAATTATTGATCAGGAATGCCAAGGTGATCAGCCAGGCTGCACTAATCAACAGATAGCCGTTGCGCAACAAAAAGGATTGTATTTTTTTACCATTGATCCTCATGAAAGTTTAACTTCATTCCAGAGTTCATCCATTTCTTCAAGAGTGAGGTCAGAAAAGGCCCTCCCACGAAGCGACGCCAACTGTTCCATTTTTTTGAAGCGGGATATAAATTTCTTATTACTCCGCTCCAAAGCATTTTCCGGATCGGTCTTCAAAAAGCGGGCGTAGTTTATTATTGAAAAAAGCAGATCTCCCATTTCCTCCTCTATATGTTTTGTATCCCCCTCTTGTACGGCCGCTTCTAATTCAATCATTTCTTCTTTTACCTTCTCCCACACCTCCCCGCTCTGCTCCCAATCAAAGCCTGCCTTTTTGGCTTTTTCCTGTATTCGTATCGCCTTTGGCAAAGCCGGCATGGCATGCGGCACTCCCTGCAGAACCGATCTTTTACCTTCTTTAAGCTTTAATGCTTCCCAGTTTTTTGTTACTTCTTCCTCATCTTTTACCCTCACATTTCCATAAATATGGGGATGACGTGCGATAAGTTTATCACAGATCCCATGGATCACATCCGCTATGGTAAACTGCTGCTGCTCTGCTCCTATACGTGCATAAAAAACAATGTGCAACAATAAATCTCCTGATTCTTCACAAATTCCTTTCCAATTTTCCTCCGTAATAGCATCTGTCAATTCATATAATTCTTCGATCGTCTGCTGCCGTAAGGAGTGGATGGTTTGTTTACGATCCCAGGGACACTGGACGCGTAATTCATCCATAATCTTCAGGAGCCTTTTAAAGTTTGTTTTCTCGTAATTCATA
>CAYZGR010000063.1:0-17830 GCA_964478125.1 uncultured Chitinophagaceae bacterium
ACTTGTTCGCCGGGGTACATCTTATACCGGAAATCCCGGTTCCGAGGGGCATCGGAGATATCCTAACACAAAAAGATGAAAAACAGAAGAATACAGAAGTTTTCCTGCGGAATGAGATATCAAATAAAAAAGCAGTCAAAAGCACAATGCTTATAACTGCTTGATTATCAAGTGACCCCGTGGGGGCTCGAACCCCAGACCCGCTGATTAAGAGTCAGCTGCTCTACCAACTGAGCTACGGAGTCGCTGCAAAAGTAATTTAAAATAATATTTTTTTCAAGGGAAATCCGATCCGGAATAATTTTTATAAAGGACCTGCCGCTTCCTATAAATATCTAAACAGTCCCAGGCTCTTTAGCAGTTCTATGCGGTAGTCTATATTCTTCATCGCCCGGCAACAAGATTTACCTCTCAAATCCGTCCATCCGCTTTCCCGTAATTTCTCCTATCTTTGAATAAAAGAAGAGATAACATGGAAGAAGCATATATAGTAGCGGGATACCGAAGCGCCGTAGGAAAAGCTAAGAAAGGAGGTTTTCATTTTTTTCGTTCAGATGACCTGGCTGTCGAGGTCATTAAGGGCTTGCTGGCATCTCTGCCTCAGGTAGAAAAGACATTAATAGATGATGTGATCGTGGGCAATGCCGTGCCTGAAGCAGAACAAGGACTTCAAATAGGAAGGCGCATCTCTCTGAGAGCTGTTGGAACGCACGCTCCTGGGATGACGGTCAACCGCTATTGTGCATCAGGGCTGGAGACCATTGCCATCGCTACCGCCAAGATCCGAAGTGGCATGGCTCGCTGCATCATTGCCGGAGGGACGGAAAGCATGAGCTTGGTCCCCATGTCAGGATGGAAAACAGCTCCCAATTATGAAGTGGCACGCACCCATCCGGATTACTATTTAGGAATGGGGCTGACGGCGGAAGCGGTTTCAAAAGAATACGGCATCTCCAGAGAAGCTCAGGACAAATTCTCCTATGAATCCCACCAAAAGGCGCTAATCGCCCAAAAAGAAAATCTATTCAAGGAAGAAATCCTGCCTATCACCGTAGAAGAAGTATATGTGGATAAGCACAACAAACGGGCGGTCAGAAGTTATGTGATGGATAAGGATGAAGGGCCCAGGGCAGATACCTCTCTCGAACTGCTTGCCGGGTTAAAACCTGTGTTTGCAGCAAAGGGAACCGTAACCGCCGGCAATTCTTCTCAAACATCCGACGGCGCCGCCTTCGTAATGGTGATGAGTGAATCCTTAGTAAAAGCGCTCAACCTCAAACCCATTGCCCGACTGATTTCTGCCGCTGTTGCCGGGGTACCGCCACGGGTTATGGGGATAGGCCCTGTAGAAGCGGTTCCCAAGGCCCTGAAAATGGCCGGTCTGAAACTGGGAGATATAGATTTGATAGAACTCAATGAAGCCTTTGCAGCACAATCACTCGCCGTAGTACAAAAACTGGATATGGATCCTGAAAGATTAAACATCAAAGGCGGGGCTATTGCATTGGGACACCCATTAGGGTGTACCGGCTGCAAGCTGACCATACAAAATATACACGACCTGAAACGGCTGAATAAAAAATACGGACTGGTAACGGCTTGCGTCGGCGGAGGACAGGGTATAGCCGGGATTTTGGAGCGGCTTTAGCCATTCTCCCTTTACCAGAAAAGAGCGGAAGGCGGGCCTATTCTCATGATCATTTCAAGAACAATCTGCTCTATTTAGAATATTTATTAATATCTATGATGATCCTCTTCACAGCCGTACCTCTTACATTCATTGAAATAAGTATTTAAAACCCGTTGGATCTAAAGGTTGATAAAGAATGGCTCTTTAAGAATACAGCCTTGTACGGAACTGACGATTTCCGGGATCCCGGTTACTGCCGGTCGATGAGACCTTCGATATTATAGTAATATAAATATTCAGGAATACTAAGAGACCTCCTTCTACTGGACTAAAAAGCAATTTTATCGATCTTATCACTAAGAAGATAAGGCGTACCTTTGCAAAATAATGCCTGCATCTCCGGAGGGCATACATTCAAACTAGAAAAAGGACCTTGTTTATGAAATACAAGCACATATTTTTTGATCTGGATCATACCCTGTGGGACTTTGACGCCAACGCATTAGAAAGCCTTGGGGAATTATTTGACGAGTTTGAACTGAATAAAAAAGGGATCCCCGGCTTTGACCGCTTCTATAAGGCTTATTTCAGGCACAATGAGATTTTATGGGATCGGTTAAGAAAAGGCTATATCAATAGGAAGGACCTTAGATGGAAGCGCATGTGGCACACTCTTCTGGATTTTAAAATTACAGATAGGGAACTATCAAATACCATGGGTGAACGGTATCTGGAGATACTTCCCTTAAAAGAGCGCCTGCTTCCGGGAGCGATCGAAACACTGGATTATTTGAAAAACAAGGGATATCCTTTACATATGATCACCAACGGCTTCGAGGCCACCCAATATCTTAAGATGGAATCCTCTGGAATCCGAGCCTATTTTAAGCATGTAGTCACTTCTGAAATTGCAGGAAAACCCAAACCGTATCCTGAAATATTCACCTGTGCTCTTAGCAAAACCTGTTGCGAACCGGCGGAAGGCCTGATGATCGGCGACGCGCTGGAAGTAGATATTCTGGGAGCCAAAGAAGCAGGCATGGATTCCGTATATTACAACCCATCCACTCCGCCCTATAACGGCATTCATCCTACATACAACATTATGGATCTACGGGAGCTACAAGCCATTTTATAAGCCGTTAACGAATTCTTTGACCACCTTTCTATAGCTGTCCATACGGGGAAGACCGGGCTTGTGAAAGGGAAAGCCCGCAGCCGCTTCAAGCGCTTCTTTAAGTCGAAAGTCTTTTTGGAGATAAGATAAAAAATAACCTTTCTCCTGAAGGCTTTCTGCCAGGTATTCCTGCTCTGTTTGTCCGGGTGTAGGAACAAAAACAGCCTTCTTTTGCAATTTGATCATATCCATCACCGTCGTATAGCCGGAACGGCTCAGAACAATACGGCTTCTTTGCAGGATCGGTTCCAATGTTTTCGCATCCATATGATGGACGAGCTTAACTGTTGAAGAGAGTTGTTCCGCTCTTGGTTTATCCGGTTGTCCGCAAACCACAATAGCTTTAACAGGCAGTTGTTTGATCTGTTTCCGGACAAGCATCTCAAAATTCGTGCGCTGCGGTTCCGGCCCGGAAATAAGTACCAGCAGATCATACTCTTTCTCATAAACCTTTATTTTCTCAAAACGGGAAAGCGCTCCCAAGTATCTGACAGGTAAGGGAGGCAGTACACGGGGATGAGACATCTTTCCGGCCAGATTCTTCGCTCCTTCAAAGTCAACAACCCAGCAGGCGTCAAAATTTTTCAGATAGTGGTAATTTACGCTTTGAAGCCAGTTTTCCGGCTTACCTGGGAAAGGAGAAGGAATGCGAAGCTGATGTGTCATGATGACGGAAGGGATACCGGAATCATATAGGCCCAATCGATTATCCGAAATCACGCCATCCGGTTTATGGATCCCGATGATTTTCTCCAGCCACCTGTGTTCCCTTCTGACAGCTCTTTTCATTTTGGGCAACTGGACCAGCATTTTCAAACCGAAATTCTTCCCGTAACGAGGATAGCTCATGCGATAACCCGGCAGAGAAAGATGCTCCGCTTCAGGGAATTCCTCTTTTAATAAAGCGGCCTGTCGGCCTTCGGAGGCAATTAAAACCTTACAACCCAGATCTTTCAGCTCCTTAATTATGGGGATACAACGCGTAGCATGTCCAAGGCCCCAATCCAGGGGGGCCACCAATATTTTTTTTGCCGGCGACGCATTCAACCTATTCATATGTTGGAACCGAAGGTAGAATATTTTACATTTGTAAAAATAGCATTTCAATGAAGAATAGAACAAAGTGGCTTTTTTTGCTGTTTTTAATAGTAGGAATCATGGCCTTAAGCAGCTGTGCAATATTGAAGAAAAAGGATTGCGGTTGTCCGCCTATTCCTTCTACCGGAAAAATGAAACACTAATCACTGTTATTTTCAGTTTTTGTAGTAAATTTGATGTTCAAAGTACGTGAAAAATGAAAAGGCTGGATAGAGAATTGCTGATTTTATTACCCGATGATCGTTATGATGACATCGCATTGGAACATCAGGCGGTTCACTTACATAAAATGTTGGATAATATAGATACCCTTGCCCATACCGCAGTGGCCGTAGAGTTTATGAACCTTCACAGAGGAGGTATTACCAACAACCGTTTACGGATCGAAAACGCTTTACGTAGACCCGTATTAGGATCTTTCCAATTTATCCTGCACAAAAATTAAACTGTTTTACACCCGATTTCTGAAATGGATCAATCACTTCCCCTGGAGGATTACCTCATTCCTCTTTCCACGTCCCGGATTTTTGATGAGCAGACCTTTAACAACCATCAACTGGGTCATTTAATAGACAAGTATGAGCATCACATTCCCGATCTTTCGGACGCCGCACTAGTTTTAGTGGGGGTTGAAGACTTCAGGGGGAGCGGGTATCCGGTTGAAAGTGCTTCTGCAGATGCCATACGGAAGCAGCTGTATCCCCTGTATCATTGGCATTCCGAGTTGAAAATAGCAGATCTGGGCAATGTTAAAAAAGGAAAATCCTTGAAAGATACGAGGGCCGCCCTGCAACAAGTTTTGGAAGAGTTGCTTGATCAGGGCAAGACCGCCCTGGTCCTGGGGGGCAGCCACGACCTGACACTGGCTCAATACAAGGCATACGCCTCCAGAAGACAGATCATAGAGGCTACCGTTGTGGATGCGCTCATTGATCTTCACGAAGAAGAGTACATGCCGTCGCGCCATTTCCTGATGGAAATGCTCACCGGCAGCCCCAACTTTATAAGGCATTACAATCACATCGGCTTTCAAAGCTATTTTGTGCATCCGCGCCTGCTGGAAACATTGGATAAGCTGCGTTTTGATTTTTATCGCCTGGGAAAGGCCCGGGAAATATTGGAGAATATGGAACCGGCCATCCGTTCTTCAGATCTGTTCAGCTTTGATATGTGTGCGCTTTGTTCCGGGGATGCACCTGCAAGCCGGTTGTCTCCCAATGGATTTTCGGGAGCGGAAGCCTGTGCTCTTTTCCGTTTTGCAGGCATGAGCACACAACTATCCATAGCAGGTCTTTTTGGATACATTCCTGAACATGACCGGGATGAACTCACTGCGATACAGGCCGCCCAGATGGTCTGGTATTTTATAGACGGCAAAGCCATCGCGCACAATGAAGCCGACTTAAGCACCACATCGGCATACAACGAGTTTCATATTGCCTTCGATGGAATGGAAACTACCTTTAGAAAAAGCAAGCGGACCGGCCGCTGGTGGCTCCAGCTTCCCGATGGTACGTACATTCCATGTGCCTATGCAGACTATCTCACAGCGGGGAAAAGCGAAATCCCCGAACGCTGGCTGAGGGCACAGGAAAGGCTATAGCCTTCCATGCATTCTAAAAATTGTTTGGACCGTTTTATTTATTCGGAAAAATTGTTCTTGCATTTATCATTCCGAAGTTAAATCATTTATTGCCATTAATCTTGCTAATTTTGCCCAGGAAATTCACAAGCTATTATACATGATAGATAAATTAGAAGCCATAAAGGCCCGTTTTGAATCGGTGAAGATCGCACTCACGAATCCGGAAGTGGTCAATGACCAAAAGAAATTTGCCGATCTGAGCCGCGAATACAGTGAGCTGGAAAAAATCGTAAAAGTCTATGAAGCCTATAAGAATGTATTGGATGATATTGCATTTAATAAGGAAGTGTTGAACAGCGAAGATGAAGAGATGCGGCAACTGGCCAAGGAAGAGGCTGACGATTTATCAAAGAAACAGGAAGCGCTTGAAAATACCATTCGCCAGATGCTCATTCCTAAAGATCCCCAGGATGAAAAAAATGCCATTCTGGAAATCCGGGCCGGCACCGGGGGAGATGAAGCAGCTATTTTTGCCGGCGATCTGTTGCGCATGTACCTGCATTATTTCGAAGATCGTCACTGGAAGGCTCTGGTACTTTCCGAAACGCCCGGATCGGCAGGGGGATATAAAGAAGTGGTAGCCGAAGTGCAGGGCACAGGCGTTTACGGAACCCTAAAATTTGAATCCGGCGTGCACCGTGTACAACGAGTCCCTCAGACAGAGGCTTCCGGCAGGGTACATACTTCCGCCGCCTCGGTAGCCGTGTTACCGGAAGCCCAGGAGGTAGACGTACAAATTAAAGACAGCGATGTCAGGATGGAAACCGCCCGCAGTGGCGGTGCGGGGGGACAAAACGTCAATAAAGTAGAAACCAAAGTCCGTTTAATTCATGAGCCGACCGGGATTGTAGTAGAATGCCAAACCGAACGTACCCAGCTCGGGAACCGGGAAAAGGCCATGAAAATGCTGCGTACCAAACTTTATGAAGATGCCGTTCGCCAACAAGAAGAAGAAATTGCCGGTAAACGCAAAAGCATGGTCTCCACAGGAGACCGTTCCGCCAAGATTCGTACTTACAATTATCCCCAGGGAAGAATCACCGATCACCGGATCGGGCTAACTTCCTATAACCTTGACGCCTTCATGAACGGAGACCTTCAGGATATGCTTGACGCCCTGCAATTTGCGGAAAATGCGGAAAAATTGAAAGAAAACGAGATGCAATGATGCTTATTCCATCTTGTTTTTTGACAGATGATGTTTCCACACTTATTTGTGCATAACCTGTTCATTATTTTAAATAGGCGTGTCTTTCTTGTGGAAATTCCCTCTATTTTAATGCATACAAGCCTTTTTTAGGTGGAAAATCTCTGCCTGCATTCTAACAAATATTTTTAGCTCGCGGTTGCAGGAAGTAAAAAAATAACGGTACTTTCGTTCTTCCTCTGGTTTTACCAAAAAGACCGGAGCGGTACAGGAAGATCCGGCTGAACAACAATAACCTGATTAAAATATTTCTTTTAAACAATCTATGGAACTCTCAAACCTCAAAAAGGATATCAATGTAAGAAGAAAAGGCTCCGATATTTCCTCTCTTGTTTATGGTAAGATCCCCCCTCAGGCCAAAGATCTGGAAGAAGCCGTTTTAGGCGCCATCATGCTGGAAAAAAGCGCTTTTGATACCGCCATTGAGATCTTACGCCCGGAATGCTTTTATGTAGAATCCCACCAGCGGATTTTCAGAGCTATGAAAGATCTATCGGATAAATCCATGCCCATAGATTTGCTCACTGTAGCAGAAGAATTAAAGATGCAGGGGGATCTTGAACTCGTAGGAGGTCCCTATTATCTGACCCGCCTGACCAATATGGTAGCTTCTACCGCCAACATGGAAGCACATGCCCGTATTGTGTTGCAAAAATTTATTCAAAGAGAGCTGATCCGTATCTCGGGTGAGATCATTAAAGAGGCCTTCGAAGATTCCACCGATGTCTTCGACCTGATGAATACCGCAGAACAGAAATTGTATGAGATCACCGACAACCATCTCAGAAAAAACTATAGCAATATAGGGGATGTCTTAAAGCAAACCCTGGAACGTATAGAAGAGCTCCGGAAAAATGAAGAAGATATCAATGGCGTGCCCTCCGGCTATAAAAACCTGGATGGCATTACCCGGGGCTGGCAATCTACAGACCTGATCATCCTGGCCGCCCGCCCTTCTGTAGGTAAGACCGCCTTCGCCTTAAATTTGGCGCTAAAAGCCGCAACCCATCCTCATAAACCCACCGCTACCGCAGTATTTTCGTTGGAAATGTCCGCCGGACAGATTGTACAACGCCTGCTGTCAATGACCTCGGATGTATTGCTCGAGCGTATTTCATCCGGGAAGATGGAAGATTATGAAATGAAACAATTGATGGTTAAAGGCATTGAACCTTTATCCGAAACAAAAATATTTCTGGATGATACCCCTGCATTGAACATGTTTGAACTCCGCGCAAAATGTCGCCGCTTAAAGCATAAAAACAATCTGGGGCTGGTTATCATTGATTATCTGCAGTTAATGACCGGAGGAAATGATCGCAATACCAACCGGGAGCAGGAGATCAGTAAAATTTCCAGAGACCTTAAAGCGCTGGCGAAAGAGCTGGAATTGCCCGTGATTGCCCTATCCCAGTTAAGCCGGGAGGTAGAACGTCGCCGGGACGGAAATAAAATGCCCATGTTGAGCGACCTGCGCGAATCGGGGGCCATCGAACAAGATGCCGATATGGTGTTGTTCCTCTATCGTCCGGAATATCACGATCAGACTGCCGATGAAAATGGGGAATCTATTAAAGGGCTCACCCAGGTAAAGATCGCCAAGCACCGAAACGGACGGTTAGACACCCTGAATTTCCGTGCCTTATTGGAAGTTCAACGCTTCGAAGAAATGGATAATATGGAAGATGGAACCGGAGGATATGATGGATTTTACGGTGGAGATGACAGTCAGGGCGGCGGAGACGGGCCTCGTCTTTACATCCAAAAAGGTTCCCGCATGAACGACATGACCTTTGACGATCCCGATGAACCTCCCTTTTAAAAATGCTTTACTGAAAAATGGAAGTGATCCAATAAATACCGGCTGCCAGTAAAGCGCTGACCGGTATGGTTAATATCCAGGCCCATAACAAACTATAGGTTACTCCCCATCTAACGGCGGACAAGCGTTTGGTTGCTCCCACCCCAATAATAGAGCCTGTAATAGTATGAGTGGTGCTAACAGGGATGCCTAAACTCTCGGTAATAAATAAGGTGATGGCCCCTCCAAGTTCGGCTCCCACTCCTTCAAAAGGGGTTACCTTAGTAATGCGCGTTCCCATCGTTTTTACAATTCGCCATCCGCCCATCATGGTTCCTAAAGCCATTGCCGAATAACAGGCAAAAGGGATCCACTCCGGCAGATGATTTATTTGAATTTTCCCATCGGCCAGGGCATAACCAATGTGTAACCAATGAGGAACAGAATCCGCGTTTCCATGAATTCCTAGGATATACACCACTACGGCCGCTGCTATAATACCCATGGTCTTTTGAGCATCGTTTCCGCCATGCCCCAGACTTAAAGCAGCCGAAGATATAAGTTGCAGGTACTTAAAGGTATGTTCGGTTTTACCATAAGAGGATTTTTTACTGAACTGAATGATGATCAGGGAAATTATTATGGCGATTATCATACCAATGATCGGTGCAAGAAAAATAAATAGTACAACTTTTGATATAACCGTCAGATTAACCACGTCAAAGCCTGCATGCGCGATAGCCGCACCGGCAAACCCGCCTATCAAGGTATGTGATGAACTGGAAGGAATCCCCAGCCACCAAGTAATCAAATTCCAGGTGATAGCTGCTAACAGCCCACAGAGGATGACCCATAAATTAATCTGGAGTGTATTAGCCACCTTGGCTACCGAATCTGCCACGTTCAAGTCAAAGATCCAATAGGCCATAAAGTTAAAAAAGGCCGCCCACAACACCGCTTGAAACGGAGTAAGTACTTTGGTGGAAACGATGGTAGCAATAGAATTGGCCGAATCATGAAATCCGTTGATCAGATCAAAAACGATGGCAAGGCCTATAATGACAACAAGTAAAATCATATCAGGTCAGCTGTGGAATAAGAGAAACCGATTTAAGCATATTTAATAATGATAGATTCTAAAACGTTGGCTACATCTTCACATTTATCGGTTGCCCCTTCAAGAGATTGCAGGATCTCTTTTAATTTGATGACCCGTAATACATCTCCGTTATCTTCAAAAAGGCAGGCAATTTTATCTTCATATACATCATCCGCTTGATTCTCCAGGCTGTTGATCCGCACACAGGCATCGGTAATAATCCGTATATTATTCATAGAACTTAATTCATGGATCGCCATTTTCACTTCCATGGTAGAATCGAAAATGATCCGACTCAGCTTTGAAATACTTTCATTTTTTTCAACAACTTTATAAAGAATTATTTTTTTGGATGCCCCATGAATATAATCGGCTACATCGTCTAGTCTGGATGCCAGCATGTGGATATCTTCTCTATCAAAAGGAGTAATAAAGTTTCGTCCCAACTCTACAAAAATTCTGTGGGTAGTGTCGTCGTTAGTATGCTCCAGGTCTGCTATTTGCCTAAAGATCTCTTTTTTCTTTTCAAAATTGCTTTCATCCACCCCTTTTCTTAAAAGGATTGCCATTTCTTCCAAAGTATTAGAAACCTGTTCAAACAAGGCATAGAAAACTTTGTCTTTGGGGAGAAAAAATTTGAGGACGCTGTTAAAATTCATATTGTTTTCTTAACATTCGGGACAAAAATAAAAATCCTTTTCGTATTCAAAGTATAAAAAGAAATTCTTAATATTAAATTAATATTGGGATTTATTCCTTCGCCTTGTCTAAGGTGAACCCGAATGTAGAGCCTACTTTAGGCTTACTGCGTACGTTAATGGTCTGACCATGCGCCTCCACCAGGTGTTTGACAATCGCCAGTCCCAGGCCGGATCCCCCGATATTTCGGTCCCGTCCTTTATCCGTCCTGTAGAAACGCTCAAAAACCCGTGCCAGATGATCTTCATTCATTCCGATGCCATCATCCGAGATCTCGATCAATATTTTTTGACCATCCAGATCATAAAAACTGGCAATCACATGACCGTCGATTTTACCATATTTGATCGCATTGTCTATCAGATTAATTAAAACCCGGTGGATCTTATCTTTATCGGCAAAAACTTTCAACGGAGCCTCGCATCCCTTCTTAATAGAAAAAGTAATATTCTTCTGCGCGGCTTTTAAAGCAAGCGTATGAAAAACCTCTTTTGCTTCCTCCTGAATAACAAAAGTAGTAGGATCAGGCTTGATACTGCCGCTCTCAATCTCGGTAATCTCATCCAGATCATCAATCAGACCGCACAACCGGTCTATATTTTTGGCGGCATGCTCCAAAAACTGACGATGGACCTCCGGATCTTTGTCGGCTCCGTCCAACAGCGTATGGACATATCCCTGTATCGCAAAAACCGGCGTTTTTAATTCATGCGACAGGTTATATAAAAACTCCTTTCTATACTTGGCATTGCGCTGAAGATCCTCTATCTCGGTTTTTTTTTGAATAGCCCATTTCTTCACATCCTCGCTCACTTCATCAATGCTCTTCTGAGGAAGAATATGTTTATTAAAAAAGGCCTCCCGATTCGTAGCCTTGGTTTGATAAATAAATTTATAGATCAGCTTGATCTTTCGATAAACAAATTGCTGCAGCGAATATTTAAAAAGGGCATAGCTAACGATAAAGACCACGATAAAAGCGATCACGGCACTCTCCCACCTTAGCCTCAGGATAAGACTGCATAACCCGAAGGCGACGCCTAATATAAGGGCATTGTATGCCGCAAGGGCGCCTGGAGAAGTATTTTTATTTTCCAACATAGTTTTCTGCTTCTTCCAAATTTAATAAATTTCAGCGTATCAAAAAAAGATACATCCTTTTCACGTTTTATACTTCCAATTTGTATCCAACTCCTTTCACCGTTTTAATGATATCGGCCTGCATTTTTTTTCTTATTTTCCGGACATGTACATCAATTGTCCGATCGCCGACAATAACTGCTGTTCCCCATACCTCCCGTAAGATTTCATCACGTAGGAACACCCGGCCCGGATGCAATGCAAACAATTCCAATAATTCAAATTCCTTTTTGGCCAAATGGAAGGTCTTATTCTTATAACCGACCATAAAACGGGTCCGGTCAATCACAAGGGACCCCACACGGATACAATCCGCATTTATATCCTTTGAGGTTCTACGAAGGACTGCCTGGATACGGCTCAAAAGCAAACGCGGCTTAATGGGCTTTACAATATAATCATCGGCGCCGATATTCAGACCCTGTACCTGAGCCCGCTCATTTCCCAATGCCGAGAGAAAGAGAACCGCGGTATTTTTAAACCGGCTTTGCTTTCTTAATTCTATCAGCATCTCAAAACCATTTTTGCCCGGCATCATAATATCCAAAAGAATGAGATCCGGCAAAAATTCTTTTGCCTTCAACAACCCTTCCTCCCCATTGGTTGCCACCTCCGTCAGAAATCCCTCGCGACGCAGATTGTAACGGATGATTTCCAGAATATCCGTTTCATCATCTACTATCAAAACTTTGGGACCTTCGGAGTTCATAGGGTTCAGAATAATTTGGAGACAATAATAGACATTTTTTAATATACTACCCTCCATTTTGAAAAATTACTGTTAAATTCCATCAAACCAGGGCATTCGAAGGGTTTGTTAAAGGTATAATAAAAAAATGGCTATAAATTTGCAGTAGCTGTAGGAATTTAAACGGAAACTGATGAAAAAGCTTTTTATTCTTTTTGTAACTGGATTCACCGGTATCTTTTCATGCCTTTGCATAACCGGAACCGCCTCGGTTCTGCAAAGCACAAAAAAAGACACCTCTGTCACTCTTATCCCTATTTATCTCCAATTGTGGCATGATCGGATATCTGAACAACAACAAAATGCAGATAAATTTGATGGCACGGCAGATCGTAGGGTTAAAATTTCACAAGATGACGACCTTAATCAAAAGGCCACCCACGCTATTTTCAATCAGGTAAACCAAATGCGATCCGAAATTGAGACTTCTTCTGAAGATAAACGTCATAAGATACTGTATCTGAACAGTATATATGGCATGCTGAAAAAGTTTAACCTGGAGCGTCAGGATGGGAAACTGGAGGGTAAGCTGGCGCCTCTGCTCGTAAAAAACTTTTCAGAGATGCTAAAAACCGATCAAGAAGGAAAAAGTATAGCAGGGCTTGTCAAAAAAGTACCCTACGAGGTAGGTGCCATCAACACGTCCTTATTCAGCCAGAATTATGGGTACAACCAGGCCCGTACTTATTTACTGCGAAAATACGGTAAGGAGCATCCGGAGGATTTTCTCAATTCCCTGAATCGTTATTATTCCGATCTTATTAATGAGTCGTTTATAGATACAATAGTGGCTCATATAGCACACATTTATCCTGTACAAGTGTACAATTACGCCACTTCCTATACGGCTTTGGGACGCAGGATCCGCCATAATCCGGACACCCTGGTAAAAACCATAGTCAATATAGGTTCCTCCCCCAAGGCCATACGGCTTCTCCCCTTTCTGGAGTACATAGCCAACGGCACCTACTCCATATCGGAACTGGAAAAGATCGCTTCGAACGATGACGCTTTTTACAAGTTATCTGTAAAAACGCTTATCGATATGAATAAAAAGGCACTGGCCAATACGCATCCTATCGGATTGAAAACCATGGAAGCAAATGTGAAAAAACGGGCCATGCGTTATATTCGAATTGTAAACGAGCTTCATGAAAGTCCCAACAGTGTGCGATTTGCCATTGCCAATAAACTGACGCCTCAGGAAATTTATTACGTTTTGGTAAATGGACAGGAAGAGATCTATACCTCCAGTTTTGTCGGGTTGTACCAGCGGATGATGCAGCGCATGGATCCCCCGAAAGGAGATCGGTTCCTGGTCTCTTTGGTCTTTGATCATTTCAGAAAGTTTATCACGCTTTCAGCAGCCTACAATACCCTGGATCCGTTTCTGGAAACCATGAAACCCGCCAATGCCAGCCTGCTGATGCGTAAATTCGTGAGCGGATTGGAATATACCACCGGTCTGGAAGATGCAGTAGATGTGGCAGACGCTTTTGGTAGTATTAAAGATACGCAACTGTTGACAAGCCTTCAGCAACAGGTGAATATGAATTTCCAAAAAATGGTCAGTGAGGACAATGAAAGAGGAAAAGTCATTTACGGCCTATTGGCCACGCTCTTTAATACACGAAATTCCAGTAGCAAAGCCAGCGACTGGGCAGATAAAATGGCTGAGAAACTAAATTTGCCCCCATTGGATTATATCCCCTTTAAGGAATTGACCAACAGTGAGGGGCATGTATATGAAGAGGTCTTTTTTTATGGAGATAAAGATGGATTCATGTCTTATAATAGCTTCATGTCCAGCTTCAGAAACAGCGACTGGCAGATTGAGAATAATAAATATTGGGTAAAGATCACATCCACGAAAGGCAAACCTATTACCATCTTTGCAAAGAAACCCATGAAAACGGAAGATGAAGAGGGAATGCAGGCGCTTCAGGAGTATTTACAGAAGCATAACATCAACCCTACTGTTTTTATACATCGGGGACACAGCTATCACGTAAAAGCTACCATTCAGGAGTTACAGAGTTCTGCCAAGCTGGTTATGTTGGGTTCTTGCGGTGGATACAACAGCCTGGCCAATGTATTAAATGTAGCACCTGACGCACAAATTATTACTTCCAAACAAACCGGCGCTATGGGCGTAAATGAACCCATTATAAGGGCTATTGAGCGAAATATCCGGGAAGGAAAAGATCTGGAATGGGAAAAGATATGGAAACATCTGGATGCCTTCTTTAAAAGCTCGCCTCATTATTATGAATTGTTTCAGGACTATATCCCTCCACAGGAAAATCTGGGTGCGGTATTTATCAAAGCCTATAAAAAGTTAATGGATGCAAAGGCCCCTGTAGATAATACGGACGTATAGTGCACACTTTCCGCCAGATCATGGTGATGGTACTATCTTTTCAATACTTTACTGTAAAACCGAACGGCATCCTGGTGTAATTTGGATATGGTGTTTTTACTGATATAAACCATGTGGCCGGCCTTGTAAAATGTCACTTGCATTCTGTCCTTTTGATCCGGATTAAGATCCATGTGGTCAACTACATATTCCGCTGCAGCAAACGGAGTAGCCAGGTCGTAGTATCCGCATACCACCCAGGAATTCAAATACTTGTTCTTGATCATGGCCTTATGTAAAGTAGGCGCTACATTCAGATACCGGTTCTCCGGATACTTCCATGGCCAAACCCGGGCCATGGCGGCATAATTGACATCCGTCTTAAAATCCAATTCATTGCGAATATATTCGTTGAAAGCTCCTACAAAAGATCCACTGATATTGGCATCACTGGGATCGTATTGAGAATAATTGCTTAAGGGATTTACATCATCACCCGTAAAACGACTATCGTAACGCCCTATTACTTTTCCCGAATCACGAAGCAACACTTTAAAAAATTGAAAAGCGGGAATACGCATGTTAGCACGGCGAATATAAGCCTTGGGCAAGCTTGTATATTTATGTAGCCGATCTATGATCTGAGATTTTCCTTGTTCGCTGATCGAAGTTCCTTCCAATAAGGCATGAGCATATTCTCCTTCAGCAAAAGTTTTTACTTCCTTAGCCACCTGTTCTACCGTTTTACTTTCCAGATCCGGCCCCAGCTTCTTGTGATACCATGCCGTGGTAGCATAGGTAGGTAAAAAGAAAATATATGGCTGGTCGTTCCCGGATGCAAAACTGATGGTTTGAAAATTCAATACGGAAGAAACCAGGATTATTCCGTTTAAATACATATTATAATTATCCTGAAGATAGCCCGATAAACCGGCGGCCCGGGTGGTACCGTAACTTTCTCCAAGAATAAATTTGGGAGAGCTCCAACGATTGTATTTGGTCGTATATAAACGAATAAAATCACCTATTGATTTGAGATCATTTTCATAGCCGTGGAACTGTTGCATATCTTCTCCGGGCTTAGCCCTGCTGTACCCTGTAGGAATGGGGTCAATAAAGACGAGGTCAGTCTGATCCAGCCAGGTATTTCCGTTATCTACCAGATGATAGGGTGGAGCGGGAGAAACCCCTTTGTCATCCAGGGCCACCCTTCTCGGCCCAACGGCCCCCATATGGATCCAAACAGAGGCCGATCCCGGTCCGCCATTAAAAGTAAAAGTGACAGGCCGGTTGTGTTCATCTTTTACATCGTCTTTTGTATAAGCGATATAAAATATATGAGCAATGATTTTCCTTTTACTGTCCTTTACAGGAAGATAACCGGCAGTAGCTGTATAAGGTATCGTTTTCCCATTCACCGACACAGTATGATGGGTAATTCCTTTCATATGCCAGAGGCTATCTGTAGATATCTTCTGCTTCTGCCCTGTCTTTTCGGACGATCGTTTAGAAGTTGAACTCTTGTGATCATGTTGCTGACCGTAGGTAAAGCCCGGAATTGTGAAAAGGGCAACCGCAAGCAGAAGTACTTTTTTTTTCATCCGTAAATAATTATGTTGCCGAATCTCAAGATTCAACTGGTTATAAAATAAAGTTCAACTCAATAAGAACAGCGAAGCGTTATAAAATTTCATCCACGAGCTCGAGGCTCAACCCTGTGTGTTTAGCTGTTTAGCCCCTGTTTGTAAATAAGTTATGCGTTTTTGTTTATACGCCTGGTCCCAAATTCTACTATCGAATAACCCTTGTACGGCTGTAAGGTAGACAGTACTGGTATATTCGCACAGGATCTTATGTTCTAATATTAATAGCGCTTTTTTTCTTCCTTTCCTGCTTACCATACTGTCGTATTTGACACGCAAATAAGTATTTTTTTTCGGGTTGCCGCCATCCGGCTTCTGCAACCTGCTTGCCGGCAGGCAAGTATGCTTTTAAGATACTTATTGCCATGCGTGGTACGACCACTCAGTTTATAGCTCCCACTTTAGTTGTTGCCCGGACATATCCCTGTCCATTTTGCTAATCTTTTGGCATTGCTTCATCATATAATTTTTTGAACAACAAGGTAATCATTTTTTCAATATTTCTTAAAGGTAGCCTTCATTCCCCATTTTCAGTATCAGAAGCCCCACTTTAAAACCGGCTATCTGCATGTCTGACTAGAAGGTTCAACAATGATATAGGTCATATCAGTGGAATAATCCTCCGATAATTTATATTTAAAAAATCAGAAACCCCGTCAGACTTTCAGCCGCTTTATGATTTTGAAAGCTTTGGGGTAAATACTTATGCCCAATATATTCATTATATGTTCAGTAAATCAATGATGGCTCCCATTTCCCATTGCTTTCCTTTAGTATGATTGATACTCACCTTATTAAAAAATCTCATCACTGGTACCCGGATCTATAATAATATAATTATCTGCATTCATCCAAAGACAGGCTGCCAATGAAAGATAGGAACGGATGCTCCCTCGGGATAGGTGAAAGTCGTCCGGATGAGTATCATGAAATTTTAGATTATTTCCCCGCAAAAAAGAAATATAATTTTAATAAAACCACTTCAGATCTTCCTGGGATATATTAAAGTACCACTCATCCTTATTTATTTTGTGTTTAGGCGCCCAATTGGATTTGTTATAGAAATCTTTGGGTATTGGTCTTTCCTCGCCTATTTGTGGGCCTATATAGCCAAACTGATTATCCGGGCGATACCATTTGATAGTTTTGTGGGCGGTGCGCTCTTTTATTACCACCGAATCTATAAGGAAAAAGATTTCGAAATCCGTCCCATCCATGCCTTTAATCGTTTTGATAACTTGTGAGTGGCCGGGAGATATTTCATAATCTTTATTGCTCCATCTCTCGAATACTGTCACCTGCAAATTGGTATCGGTCCGGTTGCTCACAGAAAAGGTAGTCTCTTCGAACTGTTTGCATCCCCACAACAGGAGAACTAAGAATAAGATACTTATTGCTTTGAAATTCATTCCTAATTAACTTAAGATTTATACTACCCGGGGATTCCTGCAAAAGTAGGAAATCAACGACAGTTCAAAGCAAATCCCTATTTTTTATTTTTTCAATATTGCTTAAAGGAAACCTTCATTCCCCACCCCATTTCCAGTGTCAGAAGCCCCGTTTTAAAACCGGCTATTTGCATAG
>CAYZGR010000064.1:0-3044 GCA_964478125.1 uncultured Chitinophagaceae bacterium
TTATACCATTTGGATGTTTTATCGTAGAAGAGCCTATAAAAGACCTGCATTTAATTCTTAAGGTTATTTATTGGTTTTAATAAGAATACATACAGAATTTTAGAAGACCGCTCTACTATTCGGTACCTTTGGTTTGTCCGGGATGGGCCTTATAGTCTCGCCATATTGGGTTCCTTATAAGAGAAATCGTCAACCTTTATTTAAGGACAAATAGCCATTTTTCGGGATTTAACGGTTAAGATATTTACTACTGTACCCTTAAAAAAGTACTCGGGATCTCCAATGAACCATTGACGGAGCTCTAAAAGGAGTGTTTATGTGAGAAATGTAAAAAAGGAGTATTCAGGGGCTGTATCTTATCTAAGACCAAAAAACGCAATCAGTATTTTTGGTATCTTCGATCTATGATATCTTCGTCTTTTGATTTCCCAAGGTTACTGAAGATAATGTGGCCCGTGATGGCAGCAATGCTTTTTCTTATAAGCGTTTCTACCCGCGCCCAAACCATCGTTTCCGGTAAAATCACGGATTCTAAATACCACGTGCCCTTATATCCGGCAACCGTTTTTGATACCACCTCAGGAGTGGCCACCTACGCGGATTCTGCCGGTCAATATCGTATTAATGTGAAAGGAGGAGATGTGATCTTGTTTAGCTATCTGGGATTCTATTCAAAAAGATATATTGTCCCTGAAAGGTTGGAATATATTACACATAATGTCGAATTAACTTCTAAAAAGCAAAAATTACAGGCTGTGGAAATACGGGCGCCGACACCATACCAGAGAGATTCACTGGACAGAATCAAGACCTTTGGGCATTACCTAAGCCTGCCGGTAGCGCATCTGATAGACCCACAATTTAGTAATGGCATAACCTTTCACCCATTTACTTATTTTTCAAAAGGGGAGCGGCGGAAGCGGAAATTTCATAAAAGATATAAGAAATTTGAGAAAGAAGCTTTTGTGGATTCCCGATACACTCCGCAGTTGGTGCAGAAGCTTACGGGACTCAGAAAAGATACTCTACGTCTTTTTATGTTTCACCACCGGCCTACCTATGCCTATACCCGTTATGCATCGAAGCTGGAGTTCTGGTCCTGGATCACCCTGCATTATAAATCCTGGAAAGACAGCCTGAGGAAAGCAAAAGAGCCAAAATAGCATGAAGATCAGGTAATATTTAATCATTTTCATTCGCAACTTGTTATACCTTTGCACAAACGTTTGAATGATTATGAATCACATTTTGCAGGTCCACCACTCGGATAATATTATTGTGGCGCTGACCAATCTTGAAAAAGGAGAAGAAGTATCCTTGAATGGCGAAGTTATTCAAATAAAGGAACGGATTCCTCAAAAACATAAATTTGCCAAAACAGCCTTATCCATAGGAGATAAACTGGTGATGTATGGCGTAGAGGTCGGGAGATTATTGCAGGATGTGGAGGCCGGAGAGTTGATCAGTAAGGAAAAAGTAAGACACTCTACTAAGGATTTTGGAGAAAAAGCGAAGGAATATCATTGGCAGCCTCCCGATGTAAGCCGTTGGAAAGACTCGACTTTTATGGGGTATCATCGTTCTGATAATCAGGTGGGCGTCCGCAATTACTGGCTGGTGATACCCATGGTCTTCTGTGAAAACAGAAATGTCATGATGCTGAAGGACGCTTTCCTGAAAGGATTGGGATACGCACAGCCTGATGTTTACCTCCGCCAGGTACAGACATTGACAACCGCTTTTAAATCGGGGGCGGGTGAGCAGGAATTAAGCGACATAACATTTGAAGCGGAAAAGAAAGCCGCCTCTTCCGGGCGGGTTTTCGAAAATGTAGACGGGATCAAGTTTTTGTTACATGAAGGCGGATGTGGTTGTACCCGGGCTGATTCCAACCGGCTTTGTGCATTGCTGGCCGGATATTGTATAAATCCGAATGTAGCCGGAGTAACAATATTGAGCCTGGGCTGTCAGAATGCACAAGTTTCCATTCTCGAAGAGGAAATTCGAAAACGCAACCCCCACTTTGACAAACCCTTTTTGGTCTTTGAGCAACAGAAATGGTCCAGTGAATATAAAATGTTGAGCCAGGCGATCAAAGAAACTTTCATAGGCCTGACAAAAATTAATAAACTGAGACGCCAACCTGCTCCTCTCAGCAAATTGACCATCGGAGTAAAATGTGGCGGATCAGATGGATTTAGCGGAATATCGGCAAACCCTGCCGTGGGATATTGTGCTGATTTAATTACAGCTTTAGGGGGTAAGGTGGTGCTTGCAGAATTTCCGGAGCTCTGTGGGGTAGAACAAGAATTGATAGACAGAAGTGTAAGTAAGGATATTGGAGATAAATTTGCACGGCTGATGCGGGAATATGCCGCGAAGGCGGAAGCCGGGGGGGGCGATTTTTCTATGAATCCGTCTCCGGGAAATATCCGGGACGGCCTGATCACAGACGCCATTAAGTCGGCAGGTGCGGCACGTAAGGGTGGCACTTCTCCCGTGGCAGATGTTCTCGGCTACCCCGAATATGCTACCCGATCCGGATTAAACTTATTATGTACTCCCGGGAATGATGTGGAGGCCACTACCGGTATGGCAGCGGCAGGATGTACCATTCAGTTGTTTACAACCGGATTGGGCACACCTACGGGAAACCCGGTTTCTGCCATGGTGAAAATATCCAGTAATACCTCCTTATCCAAGAGGATGTCTGATATTATTGATCTGAATGCCGGTACTATTATTACCGGAGATGAGACCGTAGAAGAAGTAGGAGAACGAATATTGGATTATGTGATAGAACTGGCCGGTGGAAAATATGATACCCGGGCCATGGGGTTGGGGCAAGACGATTTTATTCCCTGGAAACAGGCTATTTCATTATAGCCCGTTGGCAAAAACTCCAAGATACAAATAGCAAAAATCAAATAATGATCAATTGCTAAATCCCAAACCCCAAACTCTTCCGCCCACCCTCGTGCAAAATAATGGCCAAGTTTTCCCGCAGATCTTCGCTGATTAAGGACCCGCAGATCTTCGCAAAT
>CAYZGR010000064.1:3144-17704 GCA_964478125.1 uncultured Chitinophagaceae bacterium
CCGGAAGGCCGGAGGGATCTCTGTTTAAACTGAAATGATTCAGGTCTTTTTGGAATAGGTTCTTTTAAAATAGGGCTTTCAGTTAAACACTTTTACTAAAAAGACATACGGTTCTAATTTCTTTATCTGGTTGATCCTGTTCAGATGATGAAGGGGGGAGCCGGAATACCGTAATGGCTTTCTAGGGAAATCTGCAGGTAAGCTGTCAATCATATTTAATAAAGAAGTGGACTTTACGGCAAAAGCAATATTGTCAGACGCGGATTGCTTGCCGCTGATAATCCCCAAAATATATCCCTGGGCGTCTATCAGCGGACCGCCGCTATTACCGGGATTGACGGGAAGGGTAAGCTGGTAGGAACTTGAATCTCCTTCAAATCCGGTTTCGGCGCTTATATACCCTTTCCCATACACAATCTCATTTCGCGGGTAGCCCAGTGTATAGATCTCTTCGCCCAGAGGAGCTGCTTTGGAAGACAGGGCAAAAGGCAGCGGGGGCATCTTAAAAGTGGAATCTTCTATTTTTAATACGGCCAGGTCGCATTCAGGATCCTTATAAACGATCCTGGCTTTTAAAGAACGGCCTTCATGAGAAACCACGTGAATGGAGTCGGCGCCTTTTATTACATGAGCATTAGTAGCGATATAGCCATTATTGGATATGGCAAATCCGGTTCCTCCATATTGGCCGGGGTTAACCTGGGTATTGGAGGATTGAAGATCGTCACGCAAATCCTTTTGTGACCGTTTGATATTATCTATTTCCCTTCTTAAAATGGTGTAGCTATTGGTTTTGTGATTGTTGATACGGTTCATTGTCAACCACAATCCCCCGATGGAGACGATCAGTGCGAGTACGGCTGCCACTGCTGCCGCTTTCCATAGGAAAGCCAGTTGCCTGGATGGCCTTCTCTGTCTTTGCCGACCTGCTTTCCATTCGTAATAAGCGCTTTCTATAGCACTTTTTGCTTTTAGCCGATCCGTCCGCTCCGCCATCTGATCACGGAGTGCATGATGTTTTTCGAATATTATTTGGGCTTCCGGATCTTCTTTACACAACTTTTTAAAATCCTTCCGTTCTTTCTCTGTCATGGTACCGTCAAGAAAGCGGTCTACTTGTTCAATAAATTTCATTTTATCGTTCATCACCTTTCCTGTTTTTTAATTCAATGGTTGTCGAAAAAAAATTTTTTCAGCCTTTGAAGACATTTATATTTCTGTGTTTTGGCATTATCTGTATTGGTATAACCATATTTTTCTACCAGCTGTTGCATTGATGACTGTCTGATATAAAAGTCTTCAAGCAGTTCTTTACAAGGACTACCTAACTGATCCAATGCCTTATTCATTTTCTCAAATTGACGTTCTTTTTCTTCATGATCTTCAAGATCTTCTTCGATGTCGGGTATAGTCTCTTCCCTGAAATTCTTTGGGAAGATGAAATTATTCCTTCGCTGCTGCAGCTGTTTGAGCCACAGCCTTTTGCATATTGCATAAAGGTACGTTTGAAGCCGTGCTGTTAAGATAAAATTTTTTTCTCTGCTTTTATCATAAAGAACCATCAGCGCTTCCTGAAACAAGTCCTTGGCCTCTTCTTCGCTCCCGCTGTTTTGAAGAACCATTTTACAGATTATGGGAAAATACTGCTCGTAGAGGGTGTGTAAAGTTTTATGGTCCTTTTTCACTAAGCCTTTTAACAAGGCTTCATCTGAGGGTGTTTTCAGAGTTCTGCGCTTCACTATTTAATACCAATTTTGGGCTTTGGTAACCCAAAGTAATTGAAAATTATTGAATCGCGTCAAAAAAATCTCCTTTAGCGGGTTACCTTTTTCTTAAAGCCGTATTAATAAACAGATTCTTTAAACGTAAAAACGTCAGTATTATGAAAAGTCTAGTGAAATTAGGCATTTTTGCCTTCGCTTTCGGATTATTTGCAACTGCTTGTAATTCCGGTGGAAATCAGAATGATAATTCTCAGGAACCTCCTGCAATGGAAGAGCAGGCCCCCAGTGAAGCCCAACCACCGGCTGCTACCCCTGATTCTCTCAATGCGGTTCCGGATTCTACCAATGCGGATACTTCCGATATGTAAGTAATTTATCGTATTAAACATTTATAATGCCGCTATTCAGGTAGGATAGCGGCATTTTATATTTTAAAAGTACAAAAAAAGAAAGCTCTTTTTTGAAAAATATTAAAAAATTTAAAAAAGGTATTGTTTTTATAAAATCTGTTCGTACCTTTACCCCCGAAGAACGAAATGATCATGTCAACGTCTTTTTACCTTTTTAATTTTAGCTTTTATTTCTTCAAAAAGAAGAACTGAGGTTGATATGTCGTAAATAGATTGAAAAGAGGCCTCAGTTATTGCTGAAGGCCTTTTTTATTTTACCAAGTCAGAGAACAAATGTGGAGATCACGAAAATATTATTTTTTTGCTTATTCTTTCTTTTACGGCTTTAAGATAGAAGCGGGCGGGAAGGTAATATGCTAAAGTGTATTTTTTGAAAAATTCCCGCCAAGGCCTGGCGGGAATTTTTATTTATGATAAGAAGGAAATCAAAAATAGAATGAAAAATAGAGTTGCTATACAAGGTTTTGAGGGATGTTTTCATCAGATAGCCGCACAAAATTATTTCGGAGATCATGTAGAGATCGCACCCTGTGTGAGTTTTAGCGAGGTTGTTAAAAAAGTGTCATCAGGAACAGTGGAGGCGGGGGTAATGGCTATCGAAAATTCTACGGCCGGAAGTATTCTTCCTAATTATGATCTGTTGCAGCGGTCTGATCTCTATGTCGTAGGCGAAATTTATTTACATATCCGGCAACATTTAATAGCCTTGCCGGGGGTTGCCATGAAGGAAATCAAAGAAGTCCGTTCTCATCCTATGGCCCTGTTGCAATGCAGGCCTTATTTGGAAGAACATCCCGAATGGCGGCTGGTAGAATCGGAAGACACGGCCCTGAGCGCCAAAGAACTTCGTCAACATAAGACCCGGAATGTGGCTGCCATAGCCAGCAGCCTTGCAGCGGACCTCTATGATTTGGAGATAATAAAGAATGATGTACACTTTGAGAAAAAGAATTATACCCGGTTTCTAATATTAAATAAAGAAGAGAAACAGAAAGATCTGGAACAGGATCATAAAGCCTCTCTTTATTTTCAGGTTGAAAATCGATCTGGGTGTCTTGCCAAAGTATTGAGTTGCATAGGAGATAAACAGATCAATTTATCGAAGCTTCAATCCTTCCCTATTCCGGGGCTTGACTGGCAATATTATTTCCATGCGGATCTCGAATTTGCGTCTATGAACCAGTTTGATGATGTGATCGAATGCATTACGCCCTTAACTAAAAGATTAAGAATACTGGGGATCTATCATAAAGGACTCACCTGCGAAGATGAGGTACTACGACACACGACTACAGTAGAAAAATTGAACCATATAACTCTATAACCCTATACGCATGCTTATTCCTGTTGCAAAAAGATTAGGAGAAACAAAAGAATACTATTTCTCTAAAAAACTGAGAGAAATAGCGGAAATGAATAGAGCTGGAACTAAGGTGATCAACTTGGGGATCGGCAGTCCGGATCGCCCTCCTCATCCGGAAGTCATTGAGGTGCTACACCGGACGGCGCTTCAGGATAATACTCATGGGTATCAAAGTTATAAAGGTGCGCCGGAGTTGAGAGCGGCCTTTGCCAAATGGTATCAACGTTACTTTAAAGTTGTCCTGGATCCTGACAAAGAGGTGTTGCCTCTTATGGGGTCTAAAGAAGGCATTATGCATCTGAGCATGACCTTTTTAAACGAGGGGGATGAAGTTTTGGTCCCTGATCCGGGTTATCCCACTTATCGTTCGGCCTCACAATTGGCGGGGGCAGTATGTGTACCCTATGATTTAAAAGCAGAACGGGGTTGGAAGCCGGATCTGGAAGAACTGGAAAAAAGAGATCTGAGCAAGGTCAAACTGATGTGGGTCAATTATCCGCAAATGCCTACAGGAGCCGGGGCCAATCCTAAATTTTTTGAAGAATTGGTTGCCTTTGCAGAGCGGAATACCCTTTTACTTTGCCATGATAACCCCTACAGTTTTATTCTTCCCGGAGAAAACAGTGAACCGCAAAGTCTTTTACAGGTCCCGGGTGCCAAGTCCGTTGCTGTGGAACTAAATTCACTGAGTAAGTCCCACAATATGGCGGGATGGCGGATAGGGGTACTGGCAGCTCAGGAGGAAATTATTCAACAAGTGATGCGCTTTAAGAGCAATATGGACTCGGGCATGTTTTTAGCGCTCCAAAGGGCTGCTGCACATGCTTTGTCATTGGGAGAGGATTGGTATAAAGCCGTGAATGCCGTATACCGGAAGAGACGTGATCGTGTAAAAGACATGCTGGATATTTTGGGCTGTACATATGAAAAAGAACAGCAGGGGATGTTTTTATGGGCCAGGGTTCCCTCCCGATATAAGGATGGATATCAGCTGAGCGATACTTTTCTTTATGGCGGAAGGGTGTTTATAACGCCCGGAGGAATATTTGGAAAGAATGGAGAAAAATATATCAGGATCAGTTTATGTAGTACTCTGGAAACCGTGGATGAAGCTATTGAGAGAATAAAGGAGGTCATGAAACAGCGGCCTGAATTACAAACAAAATCTATTGCGGAATGACCATTACAGTTATAGGTGTCGGGTTGATCGGAGGCTCCATGGCGCTCTCTTTAAAAAAGGAGCATTTTGCAGATAAAGTTATCGGGGTGGGCCGTACGGAAAAAAGTCTGGACAAGGCGTTGGAATTGGGGCTGATTGATGAGAAGGCCTGCATGGAAAAGGCTGTTTCCCAATCTGATCTGATCATTCTGTCGGTACCCATGAGCGCGTTTCAAAAACTATTGCCGGCGGTATTGAACCTGGTGCAGGATAAACAGGTAGTCATTGATGTAGGATCCACCAAATCGGCCTTTTTGAAACAGGTGAAAAACCATCCAAGACGGGGACGTTTTGTAGCTACCCATCCCATGGCCGGTACGGAATATTCTGGACCGGAAGCCGCCCTTGAAGGGCTGTTTGAGGGAAAAACGGTAGTGCTTTGTGATGTGGAAGACAGCGATGCAGATGCGGTAGAACAGGTAAAAAAGCTGTATGAGACCTTAAAGATGAAAATCATTTATATGAATGCAGAGGCCCATGATATGCATGCGGCCTATGTATCTCATATCTCGCATATCAGTTCTTTTGCATTGGCGCTGACGGTATTGGAGAAGGAAAAAGAGGAGGAGCATATTTTCGATCTGGCCAGTGGAGGATTTGAATCTACCGTGCGCCTGGCTAAAAGCTCCCCCGATATGTGGACTCCCATTTTTATGCAAAACAGATATAATGTGTTGGATGTTTTATATGAAATGATCTTTCAGCTTAAAAAAATGAAACAGATGTTAATAGACCAGGACGAAGAAGGCTTTCATCAACTTATAGAGAAAGCCAATAAAATAAAACGAATACTTAAATAACTATATAACTATACGATCACACAACAACAAACAAGATGGAACAGACAGTAACAGCACAAACGGTGTGGCAGAAAATTGCCAGAAAAGAACCGGTCATTATCTCCGGACCCTGCAGCGCAGAGACGGAATTCCAGGTGTTGGATACGGCCATTCGCCTGGCCAGAACCGGAAAAATAGATATGCTTCGCGCCGGAATTTGGAAGCCGAGGACAAAGCCGGGAAACTTTGAAGGCATCGGCTCTCAAGGGCTTCCCTGGCTTCAAAAGGCACGGGATATTACAGGTTTGCCATTCACGGTGGAAGTGGCTACGGCAAAGCATGTAGAGGCTGCGTTGGCACATGATGCGGATATCCTTTGGTTGGGAGCACGAACAACGGTGAATCCCTTTTCTGTTCAGGAAATAGCAGATGCTTTGAAAGGGGTAGATATTCCGGTATTCGTCAAAAATCCGATTAATCCCGATCTTCAGCTGTGGCTTGGCGGCCTGGAACGTATTGAGAAGGCTGGTATTAAACAAATAGGCGCCATTCACCGCGGTTTTTCCAATTTTGGCAATACGGAATACCGCAATGCACCTATGTGGCACATCCCTATTGAGCTCAAGAGGCTGAGGCCCGAGCTTCCCATTATTTGTGACCCGAGCCATATTTGCGGACGCCGGGATATTCTTCTCGAAGTCTCCCAAAAGGCTGCTGATCTGGATTACGACGGCCTGATGCTGGAATCGCACATTGAACCTGACAAGGCCTGGAGCGATGCCAAACAACAGATTACCCCCGAAGAGCTGGATGAATTGCTTGGCAAGATAGTATGGAGACATGAGACTTCCCAGAAAGAAGCCTTCCTGAATGCATTGGCAAAATTCAGGGAGCAGATCAATCACATTGATGACGAAATTTTGACTTTGCTCGGGAACCGGATGAAGATATCTGCACAGATCGGGTTGTATAAAAAAGAAAATAACATCACCATCCTCCAAACCAACCGCTGGAATGAAATCCTTGAAAAGTCCATTGCCAAAGGGGAAAAGCTGGGCCTTACCAAGGATTTTATCTTAAAACATATGGATGCGGTTCATCTGGAATCTATTAATCGTCAGAATCGTGTGATGAATGAAGTACGGGACGACCAATAGTTTATTCAGACTAAAAATATAGTTAGTGGAACAGAAAGAATATGCTTTTTCGAGTAAAAAGGTAAAATGTTATTTTGGAGCATCATTAAATGAACTGTCCCGGTATGTGGATCCCTCAACAACCATATTATTAGTTGACAATAAAGTAAACAATCTGCATAGTGAAAAATTGGAAGGCTGGAGAAAGATCGTAGTCGAGGGATCGGAAGCCAGCAAGAGCATGCATTGTTTTCAACAGGTGGTGGAACAACTGATTAACATGGAAGCCGACCGCAAAACCATGCTGGTGGGTATTGGCGGAGGGGTCGTGACGGATCTGTGTGGTTTTGTAGGAAGCGTATATATGCGCGGTATCCCCTATGCTTTTGTCCCGTCTACACTTTTGGCACAGGTGGATGCATCTGTAGGAGGTAAAAATGGGGTTAATTATGGACGGTATAAAAATATCCTGGGGATCATCCGCCAGCCTGATTTCTTACTTTTTGATTATAGTTTGCTAAATACGCTGGAAGCTGCCGATTTATACAACGGGTTTGCAGAGATTATCAAGTATGCATGTATTTGTGATGCTTCTCTTTTTAAATATTTAGAAGAAGAAAAGGAAAAAGCATTGAGAGGGGATCCGGGAGTGATTGGACATTTGGTGCGTCGTTCTGTAGAGATTAAGTCTGACATTGTTCAAAAAGATGAATTTGAGGGCGGCCTCCGCAGGCTGTTGAATTTTGGACATACGATCGGACATGCTGTGGAGAAACTGGAAAAAATCCCACACGGACAGGCAGTCGCAAAGGGAATGGGGATTGCCGCACGTTTTTCGGCATTGTTAAAACATCTGCCCGGGCAGGACGTAGAAAGGATTATAGCCCTTCTCAGGGCTTATCATTTACCTCTGGATATTCAGAGCGACCCGGCAGCTATTGAGAAGTTATTCAGGATGGACAAGAAGAGGGAAAAGGATTTTATTCATTTTATCCTGCTGTCACAGATCGGGCAGGCGGAAACAGTGCCTGTCGGCTTGTCGAAATTATCTGTCCTGTTGACAGAATTTATTAAAAAAAGCAATAAGGAATAAATTTATGGATGTAATTGTTACGCCCGGTGAGGTTGATGGAAGAGTGTCTGCAAATGCCTCAAAAAGTGCTATGCAGCGCGCCATAGCAGCCGCTTTAATGGCCAGGGGACACAGCACCATTAATAATCCGGGTTTGAGTAATGATTGTTTAGCTGCAATGAAAGTGGCGGAGGATCTCGGGGCTACGGTTAAATATCAGAATGAAAAGATTGAGGTTATCAGTAATGGAGTTCATCCGCGTTCGAAGGCTATCAATTGTGGAGAATCCGGATTGGGTATCCGCATGTTTACGCCCATTGCGGCATTAAGTTCGAAAGAAATTACAATAGAAGGAGAAGGAAGTCTGCGCGACCGTCCGGTTGATTTTTTTGAAGGGGTTTTACCCGACTTGGGAGTGACGTGCCAGACAAGCAGCGGGAAACCTCCTTTAAAGATCCGTGGACCTTTAGAAGCTAGAGATATTACGATAGACGGCAGCCTGAGTTCACAGTTCCTGACCGGCCTGCTGATGGCTTATGGGGCGGCTGCGGAAAATAAAACCATTACCGTAAGGAACCTGACCAGCAAGCCTTATATAGAACTGACTCTGCGGCTCATGCAGCATTTCGGCGTGCGGGTAGAGCATGAAAATCTGGAACGTTTTCATTTTGGTGTTCGCCAGACCTACAGAGCGAGGGACTACATGGTAGAGGGTGATTGGAGCGGGGCCGCATTTCTGTTGGTAGCAGGTGCGGTCAGCGGGCAAATTGAAGTAGATAATTTGAATGTCCTTTCCGCTCAGTCGGACACGGCAATATTGCAGGCATTGGAGCAAGCCGGAGCAAAAGTAGTGAAGGGCATGTTTGCCATTGTGATTGAAAAAGCGCCTCTAAAAGCTTTTGAATTTGATGCCACCCAGTGTCCGGATCTATTTCCCCCTTTGGCCGCGTTGGCTGCAAATTGCGAAGGGGTAAGCAAAATAAAAGGGGCGGAACGTCTTGTTCATAAAGAAAGTAACCGGAGTACGGCCTTACAGGAAGAATTTGGAAAAATGGGTATCAAGGTCAGGGTGGATGGAGACGATATGTTTATTACCGGCGGCGGGAAGATACATGGGGCTTCGGTTCATTCTCATAACGATCATCGTGTGGCCATGGCTTGTGCAACAGTAGCTTTGAATGCCGACGGACCCGTGAGAATTGCAATGGCGGAAGCTGTTAATAAATCTTATCCCGAATTTTGGAAACACTGGCAAAGGATAGGAGGAAAAGTAAAGGCAGTGGCCATAACACGTTAAAAGAAGAATATGAATACATTTGGAAGGTTATTTAGGATCCATATTTTTGGAGAATCCCACGGGGAAAGCGTAGGCGTAAATATTGACGGCTGCCCCGCCGGTATTCCGGTACGGGTAGAGGATTTTCTACCTGACCTGGAGCGGAGAAAAGGCGGGACGAGGAAAGGAACTACCCCGCGAAAAGAGGCAGATCTCCCTATTTTTAAGTCGGGAATTTTTAGCGGACATACGACAGGAGCGCCGATCACCATCCTCTTCGAAAACAACAATACCCGCTCTGCAGATTATGACAAACTCAGGGCCTTTCCCCGGCCGGGGCATGCAGACTTCGTGGCTTCCGAAAAGTTTGGCGGTTTTGAAGATTACCGGGGTGGCGGACATTTCTCCGGCAGGCTTACTGTTTGCCTGGTGGCAGCCGGCGTCATGGCCAAGAAGATTTTAAACCATATAAAGGTCATGGCCACCTTAAAGGAGATTGGAGGAGAATCGGATCTTGAAAAAGGATTGCAAAAGGCTATCCGGGCGAAAGATTCCGTGGGGGGGATCGTAGAATGTGAAGTCCTTGGGCTGCCTGTGGGATTGGGAGAGCCTTTTTTTGATTCCGCAGAATCGCTATTGGCACATGCGGTCATGTCCATCCCGGCTATCCGGGGCATTGAATTTGGAACCGGTTTTGCTGCTGCGAGGATGTTTGGTTCGGCACATAACGATGCTATTATGGATAAGACCGGTAAAACAAAAACTAATCATGCCGGTGGTATGGTAGGAGGGATCACCAATGGCAATCCGCTGGTTTTCAGAATAGCGGTGAAGCCCACTTCCTCCACCCCCCAAAAACAGGAAACCCTCAATAGAGAGACGGGGAAAGTCGAACCTTTTCGGGTCGTTGGCAGACATGATCTTTGTATTGCTTTACGGGTGCCGGTCGTTTTAGAAGCTGTTACGGCGGTGGTGTTGGCAGATTTGCTGTTATTAGAACAGCAGCGTGGCAGGATTTGGGAGAAGTAGACAGAGGACTAATGAGATCTTAGAACTCAAGAGTAAATTTTAGCTCTAAGATCTCAATTCTCAGTAATCTTACCCTTTCTTCGGTTTCTAAAAAAACTTTACCTTCGGGCTATTACAGGATTACAAATATGTTGACAACCGAACAATTAATTATCAGGCTGGTGGTAGCTGCTTTGCTGGGAAGCCTGGTGGGACTGGAACGGCAACGGCTGGACTGGGCCGCCGGTCTGCGTACGCACATGATGGTGTGTGTAGGCAGCGCTTTGGTCATTATCGTATCTGCCTACGGATTTAACGACGTCCTTATTAAAGACAAAGTGATGTTGGATCCTTCCAGGGTGGCTGCACAGGTAGTGAGTGGTATAGGCTTTCTGGGTGCGGGCACTATTTTATTTCTGAGGCATGAGGTGATCCGCGGGCTTACCACTGCAGCCGGACTTTGGACTGTTGCAGCTGTGGGGCTGGCCGTGGGAAGCGGCCTTTATGAAGCGGGTGTTATTACTACCATCCTGGCATTGATCATTCTTGCCGCCATGAAGCCTTTAGAGAAATTTATTGTGGTAAGAAGCAAGAGCCGGAATTTCAAGCTCGTGGTAAGCCGGGAATATGTTTCTCTGGATCTTATTGAACAACTGTTAAACGAACAAAAGATAGAACTGGAACAAATGACTATTCAACGAGGAGACGCGGCGGATGAAGATTATATCAAGTTGATATTAAGTCGTGCAACCTCAAGACAAAAGCTGACCCTTTTTGTAGACAGCCTGCGAAACATTAAAGGGGTAAAAGAAGTGAGCTTTTTACCGGACAAATCTTTACAGGATCACTGAGATATCTGTTGAATTGGATAGGATATGAATGAAAAACAAGTTACGGAGGTAGAAATACACTCCCTCTCGCTTATAGGAGAAGATGAAAGAGGACAAACGTTCCATATCAAAAACAATCGTAGCGGAAATTTCATGCTGGCTTATCGCAAAGCGGGAAGCAGCAGCGGGAGACATTACCATACCGGAAAAGCAGCTTATAAAGATCCGGAAGTTTTATATTTGCTCAGTGGGGAAGTCCGTATTCGTTGGCGAAGGATTGAAGAGGAGATCAAAAGAGTGAAAGAAATAAAGGTAGAAGCTCCTGTAAAGATCCTTTTTCCCGTTTACGTATGGCACGAGCTGATAGCGGTAACCGATTGTTCTTTTTGGGAAATGAATGCCCTGGAGGATGTACAAAAAGATGCTGTACGTATAGAAGGATCAAATTAAAACACTAACTCAAAAAAGTTGAAAATAAATGAGCGACCGTATTCTGGAACAAGATAAGGAATTACCTGGTAACACCTCTGTTCGCGGGTTATACGAAAACTGGTTCCTGGACTATGCATCGTATGTTATACTGGACCGTGCGGTACCGGCGGTAGAAGATGGGTTAAAACCCGTGCAAAGGCGGATACTCCATTCGATGAAAGAAATGGATGACGGACGGTTCAATAAAGTGGCTAACATCATAGGGCAAACAATGCAGTATCATCCTCATGGTGATGCCCCTATCGGCGATGCACTGGTTAATCTGGGACAAAAAAATCTGCTCATTGACACGCAGGGAAACTGGGGAGATATCCGTACCGGAGATTCGGCCGCCGCGGCACGTTATATTGAAGCCAGGCTTTCCAAATTTGCGCTGGAAGTGGCCTTCAATCCCAAAACCACGGTCTGGCAGTTGAGCTACGATGGCCGTAAAAAAGAACCGCTGACCCTTCCCATGAAGTTTCCGCTGTTGCTGGCCCAGGGAGTAGAGGGGATTGCCGTGGGACTGGCCACGAAAATATTGCCACATAACTTCTGTGAATTACTGGAGGCGGCCATAAAATATTTGAAAGAAAAACGCTTTCAACTATATCCCGATTTTGCTAATGGGGGAATGATAGATGTAGAAGGTTATAACGATGGTAAAAGAGGCGGGAGAGTAAAAGTGCGTACGCATATAGAGATCAAAGATAAAAAGACATTATTGATCAAAGATGTCCCGTATGGAATAACCACCACCCAGTTGATGGATTCCATCGTCAAAGCAAATGATAATGGAAAGATTAAAATTAAGAAAGTAGTAGATAATACTGCGAGTGAGATTGAGATTGAAGTGCAACTGCCTTCCGGGGTATCGCCGGATATTACTATTGATGCCTTGTATGCGTTTACCAACTGCGAAATTTCCATATCTCCCAATGCCTGTGTAATAATTGATGAGAAGCCCCGATTCCTGGGTATAAAAGACTTGTTGAAGCTTTCGGTGGATCATACCAAGTCGTTATTGAAAAAGGAGTTGGAAATACGGTTGCATGAGCTGGAGGAAGATTGGCATTATTCCTCCCTGGAAAAAATATTTATTGAAAAAAGAATCTACCGCGATATTGAGGAAGAGACCACCTGGGAGGGCGTGATTCAGGCCATTGATAAAGGCTTGGAACCCTATAAAAAACGGTTTCGGAGAGCCGTAACAACGGAAGACATTGTGAAGTTGACAGAAATAAAAATAAAACGTATTTCAAAATACGACAGTTTCCGTGCGGACGAGCATATCAAAGGGGTGGAGAATGAGATGAAGCAAGTTAAATATGATCTGAATCATCTTGTGAATTTTGCGGTAGCTTATTATGAAAATCTCCTGAAAAAATACGGGAAGGGGAAGGAACGCAAAACGGAGATCCGCAGTTTTGAAACCATTCAGGCGCAACAGGTGGCCGTTGCCAATACCCGCTTGTACATGAATGCTGCTGACGGCTTTATCGGGACCGCTCTCAAAAAGGATGATTTCGTATGCGAATGTTCCGATCTTGATGATATCATTGTATTTACTAAAAGTGGGATCATGAAGGTTGTTAAAGTAGCAGATAAAACTTTTGTAGGAAAAAATATCCTGTATGCAGCTGTTTTTAACAAAGGAGACGAGCGAACGACCTACAACATGATTTATATGGATGGGCAATCGGGAACTACTTATGCCAAGCGATTTAATGTGACGGCCGTTACCCGCGAGAGAGCTTATCTTTTGGCTGGGAAAGACAACAAATCCAAAGTCCATTATTTTTCTGCCAATCCCAATGGGGAAGCTGAAGTGGTAACTGTTGTTCTGAGCCCGGCCTGTAAAGCACGTAACAAAACCTTTGATTTTTATTTTGAGGAGTTGGCAATTAAAGGGCGTGGCTCCAAAGGAAATACGGTAACAAAATATCCTGTTCGTTCGGTTCGGTTCAAAGAAAGCGGGGTTACCACGCTTAGCGCCATTAAAATCTGGTTTGATGATACCATCGGAAGGTTGAATACGGATGAAAGAGGAACTTTCGTAGGGAATTTTGAAAATGATGATCAGATTATTGCCTTTTACAGGGATGGTTCCTATGAACTCACTACTTATGAATTGACCAACCGGTATGAGCTGGAAGATCTGGTGGCTATTGAAAAATTTGATCCTGAGGCCATCATTACCGCTATTTATTATGATCATGAAAAAAAACAGTATAGCGTTAAGCGTTTTCGGGTAGAAACGAGCACGCAAAATCAGCGTTTTATCTTTATTAAGGAAGGCAAAAAGAATTATTTGGAGTTGGTTACCACGGAGCCGCATCCTGTTGTGTATATGTTAACTGGTAAAAAGAAATCGGAGGCGGAGGAATGGGAAGCAGATCTCACGGAAATGGTTGATGTAAAAGGGTGGAAGGCTGTAGGTAATAAGCTGGCAGATAAGGATCTGTTGAGCCTGGAACTTTTGAGGCAAAATACGCCTACAGAAGAAGTGCAAGATGATACGGAAGCAGGTCGGCAGGGCAGCTTGTTTTAGTCCCGAACCGGGTCAATTTCTGTTTGGTGGTTTTGGGTGAACCCTTTATCTTTGCACGTCCTTATATCACAGGATATCAGAATGCCCGGGTGGCGAAATTGGTAGACGCACTGTGTTCAGGTCGCAGCGCCGGCAACGGTGTGCTGGTTCGAATCCAGTCCCGGGCACCACTCACAAATATGTAAATTATTGATTTACAGTCGTTCTTATTGGCGGTCAAGTAATTACATGGGCGCTTGTTTCCGCCTTTTTCCACTCTTTTTGGTGCACAAATGACACATGCTTTGATATACAAAAAGAGGTTTGATTATGGAAATTAAAATGACCAAAAGAATATCCCGGAACGGGAAAAGATTCTATTACACTTTTGAATGGAAAAGGCCCGGGAAATGGGCGGGCAGCGGATATTTTACTTATGTCAAACCCAAGAATACACTTGAAAAGACCCAAATAAGGAAGCACTTGCCATTCTGGAAGGGAAAGGGATCAACTTACCTTAGAGAGCCAGGCAACGGGAACTACCATATTATTATTGGCGCATAAATATAAACGCAATTTTCTCAACTACTATAAAGAGTATGTTGATAACAACAAAATTGTAGGAAATCGTCATTTAGAGAATAGTCTTTCTCAATTTAAAGCCTTTATTCAGAAGGATTTCCTGGCTCTTGTTGATGTCACGGAAAATCTTTGTCCCCGGTTTCGCAATTATTTGTTCAAA
>CAYZGR010000065.1:0-17648 GCA_964478125.1 uncultured Chitinophagaceae bacterium
GAGTAGTTAAGCCCCGCCTGGCCGATGGTACTGGTATTTTTCCGGGAGAGTAGGACGTTGCCATATTTATTAAAAGCCTTCGTTGCAATAAGCAATGAAGGCTTTTTGCTTTATACGGGGCCTCTTGTACCTTTTTCGACCTTGATCTGGCGGTACCCGTTATCGGGTACGTATTTCCTTTTTCATAAATAACACATAAGAGATCACAAAACAAATAATGGTGACGGCGATCAGCCCGACAAACTGTGGCCAGGCCAGCAACAAGCTTTGTCCCAGCGGAAGGGGACTGGGAATAGCGCCATAGACCTGCCGCATGGTGAGAGGACCAAGGCTTCTAACAGAAGGTAATAACAGGGTAGTAGTCGCATCACTAAATAGCTGGGAAGGCATGATGCTGAAAAGATTGGCCGTGATCTTTTGGTGCTTGATCATACCTGCTCCGGAAATGGGAGAAGCGGGCATCAAAGAACTGGCAATAAGCTTTACGATCATGGGATAAAAGACTGAAAAGAAAAGCCACACAGCTATGGAGGTCAGTGCAGAAGTGGCTGCCTGTCGAAAGCGGATAGAGAAGAGAATGGAAAGATTGAGCCAGAAGGCTACATAAATGATGCTTAATATCAAAAAACAAACGATTCTTAAGAATTCTTCCGGTGACGGAGGAATGCCGATCATGATCAAACCGAAACCTATGACAAGCAGTGTCAGAGCTGTAAGCATGCTTCCGATTACAATCAGGGATGCAGTAAATTTAGCATTGATGATATAGTCTCTATGGATAGGCTGTGCCATGATCCGTCCCATCGTTCGGTTGTTCAGCTCCGAGTTAATAGCATCGAATCCCAGGCTTATTCCCAATAACGGACCTAAAAAGGTGATAAATACATGAAAGGGGGGGAGGGTACCGTCTGAAAGGGTAAACAACTTCAAAAAGAAAAAAGTGCCGTTAGGATCATCGGGTTTAACCGCCTGACCCAGATTGGTAAGAGAAGTATAAAGTGCCCCCATACAGGTTAGCAGCATCAGCGCCCCCAGGATTATAAAACGCCAGCTGCGAACTTGATCCGATACTTCCTTATAAACCATTACCCAAAATGGAGAACTTGTTTTTACCCTCATGACAATACCTCTTCTTTTTCAAAATAACGTTGATAAATATCATCTAAGCCATATTCTCTTTTGGCCAGTCCGGTCAATGATAACCCTGATTGTACAACTGTTTTGGCAATGGTTGCTGAAAGATCTTCTATACAGGATATTTTTAAAAGGTTTTTTTCCATAGTAATGGACTTTATTCCCTGATCCCGAAGCAACAATTGTTCAAGTTTTCCCAGTTCATCCGGGTTGCCATAGGCGTCATCAATCCGCGCTTCTATTACATAAGGTTCCTTAGAAAACAATCTTTGGGATAAAGAAGCAATGTCGCCTTCCGCAATCAATTTGCCACTCACAAAAAGTCCTACGCGATCACAGATCTGCTGCACCTGATGTAGATGATGAGAGGAAAGCAAAACGGTAATTCCTTCTTCACGGCTGAGCTGCAGGATCAGTTCGAGAAATTCACGAACTCCTTTGGGATCAATTCCCAGTGTGGGTTCATCAAGAATAATGATCATGGGATCTTTGATCAGAACGTCTGCGAGTCCCAGCCTTTGAATCATTCCCCGAGAATACTTTCCTGCCTTTTTATTGGCAGCCTCTTCCAGCCCCACTCTTTTAAGCAATTGTAGGGCGTCTTCTCTGGCTTTTTTTATAGGAAAGCCATTGAGACGTGCGACATATACCAGATTTTCTAATCCTGTCATGTTATCGTAGAATCCTACATTATCCGGGAGGTACCCTACCTTTTTTTTTACTTCTACAGGAAATCTGGTTGCATCCATATCACAGATAATGGCCCTACCTGTGTCTGGTTCTGTGAGCCCCAACATCATAAGGATCGTGGTAGATTTCCCGGCGCCGTTGGGGCCCAGTAACCCAAATATTTCTCCTTTATATATAGAGAGGTTCAGATGATCAACGGCCGTCAGACTTTCATATCTTTTGGTTAATCCGCTTAATTCTATAATAGGTTTTCGCTCCTGTTGCTCCATATTTATCTCCTCCCGTATTTTCTGAATAAGAGGTAGATGGTACCCAATGCCAGAATAATAATTAATATACCGATCCATCCCCAGAGGGCAGAAGTTTTAACAGAAACTCTGAAAGCGGCTTTCGAGGATGCCGAGGCAGTGCTGGCTTTCATATTTGTAACATAATCTCCTGCTATGGCATCTTTGTCTGCATGAATGGTGGCCATTACCTTGGTTCTCTGGCCGGGAGCCAGTTCATTGATCTTTTTTGGAGCGAATGATACAGTCCAATCTGCAGGGGTGGTCGAACTCATATCAATATTTTTGAGCGGAGCCGAACCGGTATTTTCGACAGAGAGTTCCACCTTTTTATCATGTCCGGCAGTGATGTCAGTGCTCAACCTCCCGCTCGGAGTACTCAGGGATAGTTTATACGAACCTGTAATTACCACTTCCAGTACAAACCCTGCAGAAGTTTTGGAACTGGAGGCTTCTACCGGAATCTTATAAGTACCGGCAGCTGCCTGATCGGGGGGATGTACTTCTATCGTGATACTTTGTGTTTGGTTGGGATCTACCTTTACAGACGCCACCTGTTTGTAGCTGGCCTTGAAATCTACCTGCCATCCTCTGGGCGCACGGGAATTCAGCGCATAATATTGTGTATCTGCCGTTGCATTTTTCAAGGAAGCATTGAAGGTAAAAGAGGTATTGGCGGCCCCTTCAAGGTTCGATTGTTTGGTGGTAAAAGCCGTTTTATAAGTACCGCTTTCAGAAACGTTGATGGTAAGGGGCAGATCGTCGTAGCCATCGGCTTTTACATGGAATCGATAGTATCCTTTTTTAACTTTTAAAGGAACGACCACCTCCAGAGACAGGGTTTCTGTCTTATCCGGTAATACGGATATCCGACTGATCTCCCATCCTCCAGCTTTCAGAGTATGCGTCCAGCTTTTGGGTAATCCCAGAAGATAAACACTTGCGGTTTGCACATTTTTACTGTTGTTAACAACCTTGATAGAATAATTGATCGTCTGACCGGGTGTTACCGATATTCTGCTGTAGGGCGTATAAAGCTGGAGCGATTGGGCCCCGGCAGTAGAATTGAAAAAAGGAGAGAATAGAAATACGGACAGAAGGAAACACCAACGATAAGAAACAGGTAAGCGTATCTGCATTGAAATATCAGTTTTTAAAGATGAACAATAAAAAATGGTTTTTCAAAGGGATCTAGGAATATAGAAGAATGGTTATTTTTTCTAGGGTGCTTAAACTTATTTCCAAGGTTTAATTAATCAAGGAGTAATTTTGTCAGGGACAAATCTAAATACTAAGAAATTGTATTTCTGTTAGAAATTAGTTAAAATTAGAATAACTTATTGATAAATTTTAGAACAGGAGCATATATAACATATTTATTATTTATATATGAATGAAATTCTTTCTGCTTTTTTACTTTGAAGATTGAAGAGGTTTTCGTCCCATTTATAACATTATCCTTACATTTACACCCAAAATTATAAATCTCTCCTTAACACCAAAACACATCTTTATGCAAAAATTTAATACCTTGGTGATCTTAGGGCTGTTGGTGGTCTGTAGCGTATCTGCTCAACAACACAAAATTGAATTTGTCCAGTATAAACTCCCTAACGGGCTTACGGTTATTCTCCACCAGGATACTTCTGTTCCCGTGGTGGCCAATACAGTGCTTTATCACGTGGGATCAAAAAATGAGAAACCGGGGCAAAGCGGCTTTGCCCATTTCTTTGAACATCTCATGTTTGAAGGTTCCGAATATATCGGGCGCGGCCAGTTTATGAAATATGTGAGTAATGCCGGCGGCCAGCTTAACGCCAACACTACTGCCGATCGTACTTTTTATTATGAAAATCTGCCCGCCAATCAATTGAAACTGGGCCTTTGGCTTGAATCGGAGCGTATGATGCATGCCAAAATCGAGCAGATAGGGGTAAATACGCAACGTGAAGTGGTGAAGGAAGAAAAGCGAATGCGGGTGGACAATCAGCCTTATGGAACCATTTTCAAAGAAGTATGCAGCCATTTATTCAAAGGGACACCATATGAATGGACCACTATTGGTACCATGCATGATCTGAATCAGGCCAAATTGCAGGATTTTATTGATTTTTATAAAACCTATTATGTACCTGATAATGCGGTACTCTCCATAGCGGGAGATATAAATATCGACAGTACCCGAAAAATGATAGCCGCTTATTTTGGGACCATTCCTAAGGGAACACATTCTATTCCCCGCCCTGAAATTCATCTATCCCCCTTGGGAAAATTGGCCAATAAGGTGGATACTGTTTATGATAATATTCAATTACCGGCAGTAATAGAGGCCTATCGGGGTCCTGTGGAAGGTACTCCCGATTATTATGCTTTTCAGGTGTTGTCCGGTATACTGAGTGGGGGAGCCTCCTCACGCATGCATCGCGATCTGATTGATAAAAAGGAACTTGCCCTGCAGGTGGCTTCTATTCCCCTGTCCATGGAAGGGGTGGGTGCTTATATTAATCTGGGTATTGTCAATGCCGGGGTAGCACCTCAGACGCTGCAGCAAGCGATTGATGAAGAAATTCATAAGATCAAGACGACTGAAGTGGGCGCACATGAATTTGAAAAGGTGATGAACCAGATTGAAACGAAGTATGTAGGCCGTGCATCAACACAATTGGGTATTGCCGAGCAGCTGGCTAACTATTACGTATATTTTGGAAATGCTGATCTGATCAATACGGAACTGGATAGATATAAAAAGGTGACCCCGGCAGATGTTTTACGAGTGGCTAATAAATATTTGAATGATGATAACCGCATCATTCTTTATTATTTGCCGAAACCTGCAAAAAATACAAAAGGTTGATTTATTTCTCTTTAAGTTAAACAATATTTATTATGAAATATATATTCTTTATAATCATCTTGCTGTTGGGATTACCCGCTTTTAGCCAGATATCGGTTGACCGGGCCCATGCGCCCGCACCGGGACCTGCTCCTGTGATTAACATTGGAACCCCCGCAAGCTTTACAACTACCAATGGCATAAAAGTTTTTGTGGTAGCAGATCATAAGATACCGAAAGTGAATGTTTCTCTTATTCTCAAGAGAGATCCGATATTACAAGATGATAAAGTAGGTTTTGTGAGTATGGAAGGTACTATGATGCGTCGTGGGACGGAGTCCAAAACAAAAGCAGAACTGGATAAAGAAATCGCTTTCCTGGGCGGAAGTATCAATACCGGCAGTACCAGCGCTTCGGCCGCTGCGCTCACCAAAAATTTTGATAAGATCTTCAACATCTTTTCCGACGTAATCCTGCATCCGGCTTTCCGTGATTCGGAACTGGCAAAAGTTAAAAAACGGACACTTTCCGGTCTGGAGGCCGCTAAGGATGATCCTTCCTCTATTATGAGTAATGTGGTTTCTGTGGTAAATTTTGGTAAAGATCATCCTTATGGGGAGGTGGAAACGGAGCAAACAGTTAAGAATATTGAAATAAGTGACCTTAAAGACTATTATCATACCTATTGGAGGCCCAATATTGCTTATATGGCTTTCGTAGGGGATATTACGACTGAACATGCGAAAGAGCTGGTTACTCAGTATCTGGGACAGTGGCAGGAAGATGATGTCCCGGAGCACCAATATCCGGAGCCGGTAAAGCCTGCTAAGACGATGATTTATGTCGCTGATCGCCCTTCTGCCGTACAGACCAATATTGAAATCACCGATCCTATTGAGTTCAAACCGGGTTCCTCCGATTATTTTGCAGCCCATATCATGAACCAGATCCTGGGAGGCGGTTCATCCGGTTGGCTGTTTCAGGATCTGAGGGAAAAATATGGATTTACTTACGGAGCTTATTCCAGTATTGGATCCGATCCCCTGTCGGGTAGTTTTTCTGCTTCTGCTGCCGTACGTACCGAAGTTACAGATAGTTCGCTGAGCCGCTTTATATATCAGCTCAAGCGCATAAGAAATGAAGCGGTAAATGCAGCTAAACTTGATAGCGCAAAAAACGTGATGTCGGGGCATTTTGCGCTTTCTCTGGAAGACCCTTCCAGAATTGCCCAGTTTGCTCTTAATATTGCCCGTTATAATATGCCCCCGGACTTTTATAAGAACTATCTGAAGAGCATCGATTCAGTGACCGCGGCCGACGTACAAAGAGTTGCCCGCAAATATGTTACACCCGGGCAGGCCAATATGGTACTGGTTGGGAATTCGAAAGTTTTTTCAAAGCATCTGAGTAAGTATGGAGAAGTGCAATATGTGGATATTTATGGTCATCCTGTAGCGGCGCCTTCAAATAAGGCCGTACCGAAAGATGTGACTCCCGATCGCGTAATTCATAATTACATAAATGCTTTGGGAGGAATAGAGAAAATTAAAAGTGTGAAAGATCTGGTGATAGAGGCAAGTACGGAAATGCAGGGACAGAAAATTGAAATTGAACAAAAATATTTATTGCCTGATAAGTTCTTGATGACTGTGAAGCTTTCTTCACAAAACATGATTGTTTCTAAGATGCTGGTGAATGGAGATAAGGTCCTTTCTCAAAGGATGGGGCAAAATATTCCGCTTGATGAAACTCAAAAAGAAGGTCTGAAAAAACAAGCTGACCCTTTTCAGGAAGTTTCTTTATTAAATGGTAAGTATCAATTAGAACTTACCGGTATTGAAGATATCGACGGACAAGAGGCTTATGTACTTAAGTCTACAGATGCGGACGGGAAAACAACCACCTATTATTTTGATACAAAAACCGGATTGGAGTTGCGGCAGGCGACCAGCAACAAGACGCCTAAAGGGGAGGTAAGCAGCATTACTGATTTTAGTGATTACAAAGAAATTGAGGGTTTGAAATTTCCATTGAAGATGAAAACTCAAAATGGTCAAATGAAAATGAATATGACCGTGAATTCCATAAAAGTAAATAGTGGACTGAAAGAGAGTGATTTTCAGTAGGAATAGAAACGGTTGTTTGAGAAGAGGCGGGGGATGTTATTTACCGGAACGGCAAAAACTGAATTCGACTAATGCTTTATTTTAACGATGGGGAAACGGAATCGCGGGTCAAAGGAAGAGGGATGTAGCTCTCATATTTCTTTGGTAATTTCAGAAATGGACCTTACTCATTCAAAATTCCCGTACCTTGTGCTATAATTATGGTGGTTTGCTATGTATGTGCGTGTCTTGAAAACCGGTTGCTTGCTTTTAGCGCTCCTATGGAGTTTATCCTTTACAGAAATAAGGGCGCAGGATATTCATTTTTCGCAATTTTATGAGACTCCCTTATTGCGAAACCCGGCCCTGGCTGGCATTTTTACCGGAGATTATCGTATAGAAGCTGTTTATCGCAATCAGTGGAATAGCATCAATATCCCCTATCAGACCGGTGCATTAAGCGGTGAAATGAAATTTCCCATCGGGCAGCATAATGATTATATTACGGGGGGGCTCCAACTTACTTATGATGTGGCAGGTACTTCTCATTTCCAGACAACACAAGTACTCCCTGTTATCAACTACCATAAGTCTTTGAGTGATGTCCGTAATATGTATTTGTCTGTGGGTTTTATGGGCGGATTTACACAGCGGCAATTTGATCCGGCTAATCTCACCTTTGATAATCAATACAACAATGGCAAGTTTGATCCCACATCCCCCAGTGGTGAAACTTTTAGCCGGTATAGTTATCTGTATGCCGATATGGCGACAGGTATAAGTTTCAACAGTACTTTTGGAAAAAATGTGAACTGGTTCGCAGGAGTTTCCTATTATCACTTCAACAAACCCAAGTTGAGCTTTTTTGATGATAAAACCATCGAACTTGCTCCCAAATTTGATTTTAGTGCAGGCCTGAGCGCTCCCCTTAACGATTATGTCAAACTTATCGTTGAATATAATCAGTTGAAACAGGGGGATTATTCCGAAGTCATGGCGGGAGGATTGCTCGGATATGCCATTCAATTAAGACAAGGGGCCGGATCGCATATGGATATGATATACGGAGGGGCGTTTGTACGCTGGAATGATGCTATTGTACCCGTTATCAAACTGGAACTTGAAAAATATATTGTGGGATTCAGCTATGACATTAATATATCCAAATTGAATATGGCAAGCCGTGGACTCGGAGGATTTGAGATTTCATTATCGTACAAAGGCTTCTTTAACCGGCCGAACAGCACCTTACATGCCTTGCGTTGCCCGCGTTTTTGAATTTTTGGCCGGCTTTAAAAAAAGGTGTAGTTTTGCTTAGGTAGGTTTAAATATTTAAAAATGAAGATCAGGCATTTTATTGGATTTGCAATATGCACGTTGCTTATTTTATTGATAAGCATGCCGGACGTTTGGGCGCAATGCGCTATCTGTACCAAGGTTTCTGCTGACCAGAGCGAAGGAGTGGCCAAGAGCTTTAATGCAGGAATCCTTTACCTTGCAGCCATTCCGTTTACAGTGGTGGGAATCGTAGGATATCGCTGGTATAAGAGCAACCTGCCCGAGGAAGAGGATGAGCAATTAACAGAATAAGAGGATATCTTGTCTCAGAAGAGACAAAATCTTTTATTAATAATTCTACTGCAAGAACATTCCCGTCAAAAATCTATTTCTCTTTTAATGCTTAAAATGGCGTTTTCCGGTCATCACCATGACCATATCATTTTGTTCGCAAAAGCGAACGGAATCTTTATCGCGGATAGAACCGCCCGGTTGAATAACGGCCCGGATTCCTTCTGCATGAGCTAACTTTACACAATCATCAAATGGGAAAAAAGCATCGCTGGCCATTACGGCGCCATTCAGATCATGACCAAATTGTTTGGCTTTGGCAATAGCCTGCCGTAATGCATCCACCCGGGATGTTTGACCTGCCCCTTTCCCCACGATCTGCCGATTTTTAGTCAGTGCGATGGCATTGGATTTTAAATGTTTGCAAACCAGGTTTGCAAACCGGAGTTCTTCCTTTTCTTCCTCAGTGGCCGGCCGGCCGGTTTCTTCCCATTTTTCATAATTTCCGCTATCCACTTCTTGTTCCAGAATCCCGTTGACCACATTTTTATATAAAGTCATATCCGTAAGGGGTGCTATTTGTTTTAGCAGAATGCGGTTTTTCTTCTTTTTGAGTATTTCGAGCGCCTCAATGCTAAAATCTTTAGCTACCAATATTTCAAAAAATATTTTGCTTATTGATTCGGCAGTTTCTACCTCCATGATGGAATTGGTCACCAGAACCCCGCCAAAGGCACTTTCACTGTCACCGGACAGGGCGGCTTCCCAGGCTTCTTTAAGGGTAGGACGGATAGCCAGACCACAGGGATTGGTATGTTTGATAACAGCAAATACTTTTTCCCCAGCTGGAAATTCCTGCACCAGGCGTACGGCAGCGTCAATATCTACAAGATTATTATAAGAAATGGCTTTCCCATTCATTTGTTCAAATAGCTTCCCGAAGTTTCCATAAAAGGTACCTTTCTGGTGCGGATTTTCACCATAGCGTAAGCTATTGGAAGGAGTAGCAGAAGAAAAGAAATAATGCCTTTCTTCCTTTTTAAGGAAATATTCTGCAATGGCAATATCGTATTGAGCGCACAGTTCGAAGCCCCTGCTTGCATAATAACGTCGTTCTTCCAGAGAGGTGATCCCTTTGTTTTCATTTAATAGGTGTGACAGACCCTCGTAATCCTCCTTTGAAGAAATGGTCAGGACATCTTTGTAGTTTTTACCGGCGGCTCTTATAAGTGATACGCCGCCGATATCTATTTTCTCGATGATCGCCTGTTCCTCAGTCGTATTTTTTACAGTTTCTTCAAAGGGATACAGATCGACGATCACCAAATCAATTTCCGGTATGTCGTATGCTCTAAGCTGATCCAGATCTGCCTTATTTTCCCGCCTTGCCAGGATCCCGCCGAACACTTTGGGATGTAAGGTTTTTACCCTTCCTCCTAAGATTGAAGGATAGTTGGTTAGCTCTTCTACCGAATGACAGGGTACTCCCTGTTCCTCAATAAAATGCTGCGTTCCACCGGTGGAGTATAGGGTAATACCCAATTGATGTAGTTGCTTAATAATACTTTCCAGACCTTCTTTGTGAAAAACGGAGATGAGTGCAGACTTGATTGGCTTTTGCATAATATGCCACAAATTTTATTATTTCAATGATAAAATCCATGCCCCCTGATCGGGAACCGAAAAACAATGCAAATGTAATTGTTTACAGGCAGTTTTCCATTTTTGTCTTTGCCAGGGAGCCACTGATGCATCTAAGACTATAGCATTCGGAGAAAAATGATGCTTTATTTCTGCCATTTTTAATCGGTTATGACCCGATAAGATAACATAATCCAGAGGTAAAATACTCATTAAAGAATCGTACCGGAAAGTCTTCTGAACGAGGAGTAGTTTTTTATGATGAAATGTGAAAAAAGGAGTGTGGTTCGGCATTCTCGTACGCTTCTTAAGGTGTAATTTTTCTTTTGCGGTTGCCAGGATATATTTTTGAATCTGTTTATCGTTCCATATCGAAGGATCTCCATAGAAACGGGACCGGCTGCCATCGACCATTTCAATGGCGGAATGTCCTCTGATCTGATAGACAATTAATTTTTTCTGTGTATGGATCTTCCATTTTTGCACAAGCGAGAATACGCCTGCTATTGCGACCACTATCATGGCTGTCACTAAAGCTTTTTTATTTTTATAAAAGAGCCAGACAGATATCAGAATAATAAAACAATAGATGAACAAGAATATTATCGGGTGGAGGTAAATGTGTTGTAACCGGATGAAGTGGAATTGATCTGCCCAAAGAATGCTTTCATTCATCAATCCTAACAATTTGGTCAGTATGGTACCTATACCATTTGCCAAAGACGGAATAAAAGAAAAGGCGAGTAACCCGATTGTTCCATATAGAGCAACGGTAGCAGCAGGGATCAGGATGAGGTTGCTGATCAGGAAAATAGTGGGAAACTGATGAAAATAATACAATACCAAAGGGAAAGTGAGAATTTGTGCCGCCAGGGATACTGCAAGCAGCTCCCAAATATAATTGCCTGCTTTCTGTTTGAACCATAGCAGATTATTGATCGGTTTTTGAAAAACCAGGATACCGGCCACTGCCAGATATGAGAGCTGAAAGCCTACGTCAAATAAAAAAAAGGGATTGATGCAGAGCAGTAAAAATGCAGAAGCTGCTAAGGAGTTAAAGGTGTGGGCTTCCCGTTTAAAAAAGTTTTTTCCGGCTACGAGAAAGCTTAGCATGATAGCGGCCCGCAAGGTCGAGGGATGGGCGCCCGTAAGCAGGGTAAAACTCCATAAGCATATGAGAATGAGCGTCCCTTTTAAGGGACGGGTTGTACCCCTCTCCGGCAGAAACCGGAACAACCAGATCAATACCAGATAGATCAATCCTATATGCAATCCCGAAATGGCAATCAGGTGGACGACTCCTACATTAGCATAAGCCTGATACAGTTTTGGGTCCAGGTCTTCTCTATAGCCCAATAATAAGGCTTCTGCAACTCCCAATTCTCGATCTGGTTTAATATATCTTCCCAGGATTCCCAAACAGACTTTCCTATACCTTAGAAAAAAGGCTTTCAGGTCGGCCGTTCTTCTCTTTTTGAGCACTTGCCATTGTCCTTCCGGTAAATAAGCGCTGAAATAGGTATTTCTTAACTTACAATACCTGCTGTAATTAAAGGCTCCGGGATTGTTTGAATATTTTATCTTTTCCAGCTTGTTGGGTATAAGAAGTACATCGCCGTACCTCAAAAGAGGCTTGTGTGTACCTTTTGCGAAATACAAAAGCGTTTTACCACGTACATCCTCTAGTTCATTTTTGTTGAATATTGATTTTATTTTTGCTTCCGCTCTCCAACTGTTTTCTTTCTCAGTTATGGGACTGGTCAGTTTTACTTTTACAAAACTGTGGTCGGTCAAATAACGGCCGGCAAAGTCGGGCCGCAAGCTCATATTGTTCCACAGGCAAAGAAAAATGCCAAAAAGGAATAAAATAATTTGAATTCCGATTCCGGCATATCGTTTTGATATGTTGCCGCCCGGGAGATAAAATACAATAGCTATCCCCGTAGCTACAAAGATGAAGACCCCCGTTGCAGCCAGTGGATAAAAGACCGGGAGTATCGGGAAAAACCACCCAATCCCAATACCGGCCACAAGCGCGGGCAGGAACTGTAGAAAAGGAGCCTGCTTCCATAGCGGAATGTGGGCAGTAGGCATGCTCTAATATAAAGAAATTTTAAAGAATATGCTATCTTAGGCACATGAATTTTCTGGCGCATGCATATCTCTCTTTTGGACGAAAGGAGCTTCTCGTAGGGAACCTGATCACAGATTTTATCCGCGGATATCCGAAACAGGATCTTCCCGATGCTGTTCAAACAGGTATTGCGCTACATTATGCAATTGATGATTTTACCGATAAGCATCCTGTAACCTTATTTGCAAAAGAATATTTGCGCGCTTCCTGCGGAAGATATTGCGGCGTATTCTTGGATGTGATCTATGATCATTTTCTGGCTACCGATTCCGGCCGTTTTTCTCCCGAGGGACTCGCTGTTTTTAGCAGGAATGTATATCGGATACTGGATGCCCATGAACGACAGCTGCCTCCCCGCTTTAAGCGTATGTTTCCTTTTATGAAAGAGCAGGACTGGCTGTATGGTTACCATTCAAAAAGAGGAATAAAAGGGGCTTTTAAAGGAATTTATCGCCGTGCCGCCTATTTAAAAGAAAGTGATGCCGCATACAAGGGCTTTATTACCCATTATCCTGAGCTGCAAAAATGTTATCTTGATTTTATGCCTGAAATGACGGCGTTTTCAAAGGGATTCATTTACAATCATACATAAACATTGGCACGGGTTATGATCTTGTTTGGGACAGGAGCTTTTGAATCCTATCGCTTTTAGTAAATGGATCATTAATCGTAAATTGCTTCCCATGAAAGTCTATCTGAATACGGCCGGTACGGGCTTACTATCTCCTGCTGCGGTTGCTGCCGCTCAAAAATTCCAGAATGAAACACTTGTAGATCCAAGTAAGGCTTTTTTAAATTGGATGGAAAAAGACCTTCCCGGGATAAGGAAAAATGCCGCTGGACTATTGAATGCATCCGAAGAGCAGATATCTTTTCTGCCCAATTTCTCATTTGCTTTATCCGCGATTATACAAGGCCTGCAGGGACGTGTCAAAAAGGTGTTGTTATATAAAGCGGATTATCCCTCGCTGAACCTTCCTTTTGAACTGGGAAATTTTGAAATTCACTATGTAGACAGTACAGATGGATTTCATATTTCTGTTGATGATGTGATCCGGAAGATCAATAAAGAAAAGATTGAAGTGGTAGCGCTTAGCCATGTACAATTCTTATCAGGTTTCAAAATAGATCTGGATGCTGTAGGCCAATATTGCAAAGAGAAGGGCGTGGTCTTTATTGTGGATGGAACTCAAAGTATGGGCGCCGTTCCTATCGCTTTTCAGCATTTACCGGTGGATGTACTTATCGGCAGCAGTTATAAGTGGTTGAATGGGGGATTTGGTTCGGCCATTCTTTGTATTAAGGAGCCATTTATAGACCGTTTTCCCCCTAGGACCGCCGGTTATGGCAGCCTGGATAAACATGGACTGCAGTCGGAATACCGGCCGTCTAATAAGAGTTTTGAACCTGGTCATATGAACGCGCCCGCTTTGCTCCAGTTAAACGATGGTATGTTACACAAATTGAAAATCGGATTAGAGGCAATTAATAAGCATAATGCGGAATTGATGCGAAAATTACAAAATTCCATGATGGAACTTCCTTATCCGGTAATAGGTGGAGAAGACCTGAAAAACCGCCTTCATATTTTTTGCTTTAAGGCGGAAAAAGCTGTTGCGGAATATCTTAAGAAAGAAGGATTTGCTTTGACATGGAGGCAGGGAAGTATTCGCATCAGCCCTCATTATTATAATACGGAAATGGACATTGAAATGTTTGTTCATACGTTAAAAAGATGGAAGGCATAATTTCACAGGGGTGTTGAGCCAATAGCCGCTAATGCATCATACTATCACGGAGCGCTTTAAATTCTGATCCTGCTTTCCAGTTGGGAAAGACCCGTTCATTCGATAGTGTAAGGCCGATTTCAAATAACAGACGTGAAACCTGGACCATTCCGCTATAGTCCGCTTGTGGATCATATTCGTCCGAGGGCTGATGATATTTATTTGCACCGTAGTCGGCTCGTCGTTTTTGTACCCAGGCGTTACTATGATCTACGCTTTCCAGCCCATTGTGTACGTCCAGTGCCGGTATACCTACCTTGGCAAAACTAAAATGGTCCGAACGGAAATATCCACCGGTGGAAGGGTTGAGATCGCCTCGAACCTTTATGCTGTCTTTTTTAGCTAATGCTTCCACATAATCTTCCAGGTGATTTTGTCCCAGTCCGGTGATAACCAGATCTTTGGTTTTTCCGTAGATCCCCATCGCATCCATGTTTAAATCGGCCACGGTCCTATTTAATGGATAGATCGGATGTTCGGCATAATACCGGGAGCCCAACAAGCCTTGTTCTTCCGCTGTGACCGCGAGGAAAAGAACTGAACGTTTTGGAGGTGTGGGCAGACGAGTAAATGCTTTTGCTATCGCTAACATGGAAGCCACTCCGCTGGCATTATCCACTGCCCCATTATATATGGAATCGCCGTTTACCGGTATCCCAATGCCGAAATGGTCCCAATGGGCAGTGTAAATAAGATACTCGTCGGGTCTTAGGCTGCCTTTGAGGAGACCTGCTACATTATGAGATACATTATAAGTAATATGATTGGTAAAAGAGACGGATACCTTTTGATTGAGCGGAATTGCCTTAAACTCTGTCTTGCGGGCCATAGCCGTAAAATCACCGGTGATGCCTGCGCGGGTTAATAGCTTTTGTGCGGCCTCATAAGAGATCCAGCCTTCCATCTTACAGCGGTCTAAATGTTTATGAGGGTCTTGTAGATAAAGCTGTCCTCCGCTGAAACTGCTTTGTATCACACTCCAGGGATAGCCGGCCGCTTTGGTTTGATGGACGATCAATACCCCGGCCGCTCCCTGTCGGGCGGCTTCTTCATATTTATAGGTCCATCGTCCGTAATAGGTCATGGTGTCGCCTTTGAAGAAATCAGATCTCCCTGACCGAAATCCGGGGTCATTGACCAGGACCACTACCGTTTTTCCCTTTACATCCAGCCCTTTGTAGTCATTCCAGTGATATTCCGGAGCGACTACTCCGAATCCTACAAAGACCAAAGGCGAATTCCGGATGATTACTTTTGGGAGCTCCTGCTCGCTTAAGGCTATAAAGTCTTTTCCATACTGAAGGCGTAAAGGATTTTTATTTCCCCTGACGAACATGATCTCAGAAGGTTTGCTGTCTATTTCCACCAGCGGTACTTTTTGAAAATAGCTTCTGTTGTTGCCGGGAGCAAGTCCCAACTTCTTGAACTGGTTACTGATGTATCGAATGGTTTTTTCTTCTCCTTTGGTAAACGGTTTCCTCCCTTGCAGGGAGTCGTTTGATAAAACCGCTATATGCTTTTTAATGACGGAAGCATTAATGGCGTGTTCTGCCGCCTGTTGTTCTTTATGCCGGCAGGCAGCGAGTGAGATAACGGCAGGTAAAAATATCTTCAGAAGCGTCTTTATGGACATATAAAGCTTGGTCACCTAATTTTTTAACCGGAGCGGCATGAGCAGCATCAGTATATCCTCATTTTCTTCCTTGTCCACCGGGCGTATGATACCCGCTCCTCCCGGGGTGGATAATTCCAATCTGATTTCTTCACTGCCGGCCACACTCAACATTTCTGCAAGAAAACGGGCATTGAATGCGATTTCCATGTCTTCCCCATCATATCGACAATTCATTCGTTCGTTGCCTTCAAAAGAGAAATCCTGATCCTGGGCATTCAGCTGTAATTCGCTTCCGCTTATAGAGAGGGCCACCTGATTGGTACTTTTGTTTGCAAAAATACCTACCCTTCTTAAGGCACCTTGGAAGTCCGAAGTGTTCAAAAACAGTTTATAAGGATTATCTTTGGGGATAACTACGCGATAGTCGGGAAAACGGGCGTCAATTAACCGGCAGATCAATTCCAATTCATCAAATGCCACAAAAAGATGGCTCTTATTGTAGGTAAGGGTAAGAACGGTTCCCTTCCCCGGGAGGGTGTTTTTTAACAGGTTGAGGGGCTTTTTAGGCACTATAAAACCGGCTTCTTCGGGGCAGGAAATACCTGTATACCGGTATTTAACCAGCCGATGCGCATCGGTTGCCACGCAGGTCAGTGCTTCCGGTTCCAGCTCAAAGTACACCCCGGTCATAGCGGCTCTCAACTCGTCATTTCCTACGGCCACCAGAGATTTTTGAATGGCTGCAGAAAGAACCTCGGAAGACAGGGTAAAAGAATGAGATTCGTCCGGTTCGGGCGATTTTGGAAAATCATCGGCTTTCTCTCCCACGACTTTATATTTTCCGTTATCCGAAGTGATGTCAATGGCCAGAGTATCCGGGTCAATATGAAAAGTGAGCGGCTGATCTGGATTGCTTTTTAAATAATCAAGAAGGATACGGCCGGGAACGCATATCTCTCCCGTTTCTTTAGCCTCTATATCCAGCTTCACCTTCATAACCGTTTCCAGATCGGTAGCTGTAATAACGAGCTTATCTTTTTTTATCTCAAATAAAAAGTCTTCAAGGATGGGAAGTACGTTGTTTGAACTCAAAACGCCGCTCACGTTTTGGAGGTGTTTTAATAGGGAGGAAGATGATACGATAAAGTCCATGAATATTAAAAGATTTATTTGACCGTTAAAGAAAACAAAGATAGAAATATTTATTTCAATGTGGTCTGGTTGTCATAAAAATTTATAAACCATATATTTCCCCTTCCCAAAAACGACGTTGGCTAATCAGATTATGCCGTTCCCTAAAAAAAATTTACTGATACACGACAAATTCTTTTGGAAAATAGGAGGGGAAAGTCCTACTTTCGCTTTAAAATCATCGGGAAAAAGAGCTAAAAAAAGTTTGATTTAAACGTATGTCATTATAGTTAAATGTGTATATTATTTATTAATAATATTTATTATAAGTGGTATAATTTTTGATAAGCTAAAAAGAATTGCCCTTTTCATTGCTACAATTTTAAAATTCCCCACCAGAAAGCCTGTTAAATGCCGAAGCTAATGCTAAAGATATATCGTGTAGTATTTTTATTTTTAATATTTCTTCTTTCTCTTCCTTTTATTCACTTCGGTTTTGGCCAGCAGGCCGGTAAACAGGTTCCGATAAAGGTGCCTACGAGTCAAAAAACGCCTAATGCACTTTTGTATTTACCCTGGGACTATAACATTTCAGGGAAGGACTATCCTTTACTTTGTTTTTTTCATGGTGCAGGAGAAGCAGGGAGCAACTTGGATGTGTTAAAAGGGCAAGGATTACCTTATGTTATTGATGAAGGGCATCCGCCTTATTCTGTAAATAA
>CAYZGR010000066.1:0-17126 GCA_964478125.1 uncultured Chitinophagaceae bacterium
AATGCACGAATGAATAATATTATTCGTGTATATTGGTGTCATTCGTGGCTAAAAAAAGACTAAAATGACAGATCTTATTTATAAAGAAGAAAGTTACCAAATTATTGGAAAATGTATAGAGGTACACAATCAATTAGGCCCCGGCTTCCTGGAGATGGTTTATAAAGATGCATTGGAACTGGAATTTAGGAAAGATCATATGCTCTATGAACGGGAAAAAGAATACCTGGTGAATTATAAAGATTTTATTCTTCCTCATAAATTTTATGCGGACTTTGTCATTTTTGATAAGATCATATTAGAGGTCAAAGGAGTGTCTGGTATTGCTGATGAATTCATAGCACAAGCCTTGAATTATTTAAAGGTATCTCAAAATCGGCTGGCGCTCATCGTTAATTTTGGAGAATTAAAATTGAATTATAAGCGGATTGTACTGTGAGATAAATCAAGGATTGACGAAGCTATGAATACAGGAAAGAAAAGCCACGAATGCACGAATAAATAATATAATTCGTGTATATTGGTGTCATTCGTGGCTAAAAATAAGCCGCTAATGCACGAATAAAATGGGATTGATCTGAGACAATGGTCAACTGCCGCTGCCTACTGCTCCTTCTCCGCCTTAATTCCCGCCCGCTTATTCAATTCCTTTATGGGCATGGATATCATCCGTCCCACTTTCTTATTTCCCTCGTAAGTAATCACTTTCAGCATTACCGCATCTTCGGGCGGGGTGAGTGGCTTCGTATATTTGGGATAAAAGCGATCCGGGAAGGAGTTATCAAAACTGTAATATATATCCAGTCCCTTTACTTCGGTACTTAGTTCAATTTTTAATTGATTATCAGCAGTTTTAACTGCCTTAAAAATAGGATCATAAACGCTTGGCGCGTATTTTACGTTCTCGACCTTTAATCTTTTAAATTGTTTTTCCAGGCGGCCGAAAAAATTTTCCCAGTTGCGTTTGTTTTTGGGAGACCATAAAGCCTCGGAAATAGCCATACCCCTGGGCCACAGCATGTATTCGGCATGGCGCATATTGTAGATCTGTTCGGTCCACAAGTTGGCCTGTCCTCCTTTGATATACTTGGCATATTGCATAGGGAAGCCATCCGGTATCGGGTCGAATTTATAGGCCTTGCTCAATCGAAGGGTGGCATAAACATGGGGTTCGATGATGGGATCCCCTTGCATATAATCCAGATAGGCATAGGTTGTAGGGCTCATCACCACCTCGTGTCCCATTTTAGCAGCTTTAATACCACCTTCCATGCCGCGCCAACTCATTACTGCGGCATTTGGAGCCAGTCCGCCTTCCAGAATCTCATCCCATCCGATAAGCTTTTTGCCTTTTGATTCCACGATCTTTTCCACACGTTTGGTAAAGTAACTTTGTACCTCATTCATGGTTTTTAGCCCTTTCTTTTTCATCAGGGCCTTGATCTGGGGATTCTTTTCCCAAAAATTGTGAGGCGCTTCATCGCCTCCCATATGGATGTATTCGAAGGGAAACAATTGTGCTACCTGGGTAATGACCTTGTCCAGGAACTGGTATACCTTTTCGTTGGCCGGACAAAGGGTGTTGTCCACCAAAGCAATAGGCGGAGCGCCGTGAGACCAATCCATAAAAGATTCCCCGGAATTGACCTGATATTTATCGGCGCCGGGGGTACAGGATAATTCCGGGTAGGAAGCTACTGCTGCCAGACTATGAGCGGGTACGTCAATCTCAGGTAAAATATCCACGAAACGATCTTTGGCATATTGCACGATCTCTTTAATATCCTTTTGCGTATAATACCCACCGTAATTGCGCGGAGCATCGGCAGCGGGAGGGGAGAAGGTGCCGAAATAGCCCACCTTTTTGACATTCCATGCTCCTACTTCCGTCAGCTTGGGGAGTCCCTTGATCTCTATTCTCCAACCCTGATCATCTGTGAGATGCAGATGCAGCAGGTTGTATTTGTAGCGTACCATTTCATCAATAAATTGTTCTACTTCTTCTTTTGTAAAGAAATGACGCGCAACATCGAACATCAGACCTCTCCAGCCAAAACGCGGATAATCTGTAATATCTACACAGGGCGCCTCCCAGGCTATTCCACTCATCAGGGTATCGCTTTCTATATCCGGTGGAAAAAGCTGGAGCAGCGTTTGAATACCATAAAATAAACCGGCCGGTTTATTGGCTTTAATGACGATCTGTTGCGGGGTTACCGATAGATGGTAGCCTTCTTTCCCGATCTTTTCATCGGCTTTTGTATTTATCAAAAGCCTGATAGCGGCATTTGAGGATGAAGTATGAACAACCTGAAGCCGGCTACCGGTGGCAGAAGTCAGTTCTTTGGATAAAAAGATCACTGTTTGTTTTAGTGCATTGTCTTTTGGCGCTTCTACTATAATATTTTTTGGTAAAATAAAGGTGCCGGATTGTTCTGTTATGGAAACGGGTTCGGGGATAATCGCAATATCCGTCTTCTTATTTTGGGCAAAGGTTACAGAACAGATCAGACAAAGAAGTAATAAAGACAGTGTTTTTTTCATAATTGAATAATTTAAATAGAGATGATCTACGAGGTGCAAGATAGGGCTTAAGGCCCATAAATAAAATATTACTTAAAGGCAACTTTTACAGGTCTGCCAATCCAAACTTGCGGTGTTTTTAATCCAAAGATATAAGCAATGGTAGCCGCAGTGTCAAAAGTCATGATGCTTTCTTTCAATTCCTTTCCTTTTTTGACCTCCTTGCCATAAATGATCCATGGAATTTCCATTTCTTCTATGCTTTTTCCGCCGTGGCTTTTTCCTTTTCCGCCATGGTCGGCGGTGACCAGAATGATGGTGCTTTTCATGATCCCGGCCTCTTTTACGGCCTGCAGTATCTGTCCTATATAGCTGTCAATCTTTGAAATAGCCTGATAATAAGCAGGCGTTCCCCACCCTATGGTATGCCCTGCATGGTCAATACCATCAAAATGGAGAAAGAGTAAATTGGGCTTGTGTGAGGTGATATATTGCACCGCGTTTGCAGCAGTGAGGCTGTCATCATCCGTGTGATCATTCTTATTGACCACCTGATGAGGAAACAGGTAACCTATTCCGGACCAGGTATAAATAACGCCGATCTGGGATTGTGGCTTTTGCTCATGAAGGATCTCAAAAATAGTGGGAAATATTCCATACTTACCCACCGCCCTGGAAGGGATTTCAGGCTTCTTGCTGTCCCATTCGGTATATCCGGTCAACGACGGGTTGGCTCCCATTGTCATAGCTGCCCAGTTGACAGCGCTGGAAGAAGGCCTTACACAACGTGCATGCAGGGTGTAACTTCCATCCTGCATCATTCTTTTCATATGAGGAATATTTTCGGCTTTGGCCAGGTAGTTGGCTCCGGCTCCATCCAGTCCGATAAGAATAACATGTTTAACCCCTTTTACTTGTGCCAACAATAGAGCAGGCATGAGTATAAACACCACTACAAGTACTCGTTTCATGTATATTTGATTTTGCGTGCAGTTTTTTTAACGGTCAAAAGTAACCCATTCTAATGAATTTGAAGTACCGGCCCAATCAAACTTCTACCTGTCCCATAAACGGATCCGTATAAGAGGCTTCCCCTGTTTCTACATGGCCCGCAAAACGGCGCTCAAAATCCGGGTTCCCTTTTATGTGGAGCGTGAAATCATACCAGCCATGACTCCTTTTTAAGTTAATGGGAACCGATACAGATTGACCCGAGGTCACCCCTTTTGTAATTCCTTTTCCATTATAGGCATTGTCTGTTATTATTACAACAACCTCTTTCTGGCCCTGAGTCAATTCCAGCTTTAATTCAATATTCCCCGAAAATTTACCTTTGTTCATTCTTTTTCTTTCATATTCACAAAGGATGTTTAGTTTAGGATCTTTATCGTCCCCCTTGAAAGAGCGAAAAAAACCATTGGGGGCATAAAGGTCATAGTGATAACTTCCCTGAAACGCCCAGTTATCCGAAAGCGTATCTCCCCTTCGGACGGCATAATTTCGAGTAGCAAAATCTTTTAAGTCATATACTGTAAAAGGAGCCCCGACTGCATGAGCTCCCGGCAGTTCATTTTTGGCTCCCATAGTCAACTCAAAGGTCTGCCGGCCCGGATGGATACGTCCGGAAGCATAGAGCTGATAGGGTAGCGGACATGCGGATCGAATGCCCGGTTCCTGATGAGGAATGAGCGGCGACTGCCCCGGGGCGGCATTAATTTGCTTTATTTCTTCGTTGGTAAGTTTTTTATAACCATGAGGTAAACTCTTGAATTTTGCATTGTAGATGCTTTCTACGAAAGGTTTCTTTTTTACAAACTCCGGTAAACGGATCTCTTCCCCGTTGTAAGGCCGGAATACGGAGGTCATGTCGCCGCAAATGGTTCGTCTCCAGGGACTGATGTTGTCTTCCTTAATTTGTTTTCCTAAACTTTTAGAAATAAATTTTTCAAGGAACATCAATACGGAAGTATTGTCGAAAACCTCTGAATTGACCCAGCCGCCGCGACTCCAGGGGGAAGCCACTACAAAGGGTACCCGGTATCCCAAACCGATAGGGCTCACCCGACGGGGATCTTTGGGCTTCCCTTTTAATGCTTTCGCCTGCGTTTCCGTTACATAATCCACCGTGGGGTCTATTCCTAAAGAACATTTTCCCGATCCGGTATCTTCAGGATTAGGAGCCGTGAAAGGCGGGACATGGTCAAAGTATCCATCATTCTCATCATAAGTCAGTATAAGAATCGTTTTTTTCCATACTTCCGGGTCCCGGGTTAATATATCCAGGACTTCTGAAACATACCATGCGCCATACCAAGGCGCACCGGGGTGATCTGAAAAATTGCACGGCGCCACCAACCAGGAGACCGAAGGTAATTGTCCGTTCTGAACGTCTTTTCTAAACTGGTCTAATACATCTCCTCTAGGAATTTTCATAGTTCTCTCTGTACCTTCATCATCGTATTGCAAAGTTTCAAGTTGGTGATAATAAGGATCATTTACATTGGTGTCAAAGGCCTTTTTATGAATCTCCTGTTGCCATTCCGGCAATTTCTTGAAGTTTTCAGGAGTGTACTTTTTTAACCCTTTGGTAATACGTTTCAGTAGCTTTTCCCGCTTGATCCGTTCTTTATCTCCTTTCGGATAGTTTGGAATTTCAGCTTTTAATTCTTTTGCTCTTTTTTGCATATAGCGAACATGAGCCGGATGGAACCGGACGTGGTATTGTGAGAACCACTCTAAGTCATTATTTGTAAAATTGGCCAGCCAATCTTCTTCTTCCCCTTCTAAACCGACCTCTAAACTTAATTCATTTTGATATACCTTCCAGGAGATCCCGTTTTTTTCAAGCCGTTCGGGAAAGGTGGTCCAATGCGCGGGAGAACCGTATGTCACATTGGAATTGTGAATATTGGCGGGTGAATCTCCCGAGGGTTTCTCTCTTACGGTGCCGGAGAAGAAATACAGCCTGTTGGGTGAAGTGGCGGTCAATGAGGAGCAAAAGTGATGATCACAAACTGTAAAGGCATCCGCCAGGGCATAATAGAAAGGCAGGTCATCCCTGCCGTAATGACCCATCGTGAGGGGCATATCCTGGTAGTCCTTATGTCCGGATTTTTTGGCTTCCAGCCAGTTGTCAAACCGCCCGTTGTTGCGGGCGTCTACCATGCTCTCCCAGGAATGGGGCAGCGATCCCATCCAGGTCGCTTTGGTTTCTTTGATATTCAGCCGGAAAGGGGCATAGGTTTCTCCTTTTTTATTGTTTTGCAGCCACGCCAAATTTTTGTTGGGTAATCTGATGGCTCTGGGGTCGTTATAGCCCCTCACGCCCTGCAACGTGCCGTATAAGTGGTCAAAGGAGCGGTTTTCCTGCATCAGTAGTACGACATGTTCTGCATTTTCAAAGGTGGTTCCCGGATCCGGGTTGATGGCCATCGCCCGCCTGATTGAAGGAGGGATCGTGTTCAGAGCGCCTGTAGCACCGGCCAGCAAAGCCGCCTTTTTGATAAAATCTCTACGTGAATTTTCCATGGGATAAAAATATAAAATTCTTCTTTTTTATGCAATTACGGATATTTTTCCCCTGAGGAAATCAGAAGTCCGCTAGGAAGATCAGTAACTTATGTAAAGCCGCGAACGCACGAATTTTAACTGATTATTATATCACAAAGTTATAGCTATAAAAAGAGGCGTTTGGTGTTTCTACTAATTTAATCATATTGAAGGCCGGGATGCCGCACTTCTTGATATAGGCAGATCCCTCATCGGTATTTGGATATCTCTTTTTATTTCTTTTGTTCGTGCATTCGTGGCATAAGAATATGATTCGAAGCGGGCTCACTCCTTGAACATTCAATATTTCCTGTTAGTTAATTTGAAATGGATGTTATTCTAATCCGCTTAAAACGACATCCAGATTACCCACCAGCTCATCTGCATTTTGTTTTGAAAAAATAATCGGAGGTTTGATCTTGAGCACATTGTGGGAAGGTCCGTCCGCACTTAACAGAAATCCTCTTTCCTTCATTCGTTCAATTACTTCAGCAAGAACTTTTGGGGCAGGCTCGCGTGTTTCCCTATCTTTTACCAATTCGGCTCCAAGAAAAAGTCCGCTTCCCCTCACGTCTCCAATGATCTCATGTTTTTCTTGCAATTTTTTTAATTCACCCAATAAATAATTCCCAATCTGGAAAGCATTATTTTGCAATTCCTCATTTATTATTACTTCCATGACTGCTTTACCGGCTGCCATAGATACCGGATTTCCGCCATAGGTGTTGAAATATTCCATCCCGTTATCGAACGCATCGGCGATCTCCCTGGTGACTGCTATGGCAGCCAGCGGGTGACCGTTTCCCATGGGTTTGCCCATGACCACTATATCCGGATGTGCCTGCTGCAACTGGAATCCCCAAAACGTTGAACCTACCCTCCCGAATCCTACCTGAACTTCATCGGCAATACAGACTCCTCCCGCCTGACGCACATGGTCGTAAACGGCTTTGAGATATCCGTCGGGCAAAGGGTGCTGTCCGCCTACGCCCAATAAGGTTTCACAAATAAAGGCCGCGGGTTTTTTATCCTTTTTAGCGATGTCCTTTATGATCTGTTGTACACTTTCCGCATATTTTTCTCCTGCTTGAAGATCCTCATATCGAAACTTTCCGCGATAGCCGTCCGGATTTTCCGCTTTGTGAATAAAAGAAGGTTGCGGAAATCCTCCCGGGCCGTCAAATTTATAGGGACTCATTTCTATGGCCAGAGTAGAGGCGCCATGATAAGCATGATCCAATACAATGATGTCCTTTTGACCGGTATAATGTCTGGCCATGCGTATGGCCAGGTCGTTGGCCTCGCTGCCGGAATTGGTAAAATAACAGACTTTCAATCTTGGAGGTAAAGTGCTGCAAAGCAGTTGTGCATATTCTTCTATATAATCATGTAAATAACGGGTATTGGTATTGAGAGTGGCCATCTGTCTTTGCAGGGCTTTGACCACGGTTGGATGGCTGTGACCTACATGACTTACATTATTCACACAATCCAGATAGGTATTTCCCTGATCATCATAAAGATATTGTAGCGCGCCCCGAACGATCTTTAAAGGTGTTCGGTAACTCATACTTAGATTTTTACCTATAAATTCCTTCCGTTTACTCAACAAGGCCTTGTGATCATCATTCTCATGATATAAGGCAGGCATGCCGCATGCCTTACGAAATGCATTATGAACTTTGACCGGATTGGTGCGGATCAACCAGTGCAACAGCTTCCACGCGGGCTCTTCACTAATGAAATGGTGGGTATTGTTACTTCCGGATGCGCGTTTACGAGCGGCTTGAATAACCGTGAGACACAGCCGGGCGGCCATCAAATAATAAAGCAGTGCCACCTCTTTTTTGGTTAAGTTATGAATTTCATGGTATCCCCGGATTATGGTTTCCGCATCCGGCAGAGGCGTATCACTATCCAACATCACATAGACAAGAGCGATTGCCAGATTATTAATCAATGGGGCGTAAACCATATCTCCCCAATCTATTAATCCGCAAATATGGTCCTCATTTACCAATATGTTCGAATCATTCAGATCATTGTGGATCACGGAATGGCGTAAGGAAGGTAACTCCGGCCGGACGTTCATCTCGAATTGCAACAGGAAATAGGCGACAATGCGTCTGTTTTCGTGTGATGGAATATCCCAGAGGTACTTTCTCATATTCAGGACGTGCTGAATATCCCATTCGTATGTCCGGTGTGCGCCACAATGGTCGAAACCTTTTAGAAGCTTATCCATCTTTCCGATGAAAGCTCCGAGGCTTTTCAATAGGGTGGGGGAGGTTGGAACTTCGGTCAAAAAGATACCCGGCAGGTATTTCATTACCCGGATATGGTATTTCCTTTCATTTGAAGAAGCCACAGAGGTGATGGCTTCTCCTTCCCGGTTGAGAAGGTATTCAGAAAATAAACCGGACATTCCCTGTTCAACTAAATAAGTAGTTACAGCTGCCTGAGCGTATAGTAACCCGGGGGCGTGCTTGGAATCGGCCACCTTGAGGATGTATCGATCCCCCTCCTTTGAGGTAAGCAGGTAATTCCATTCATCGTAGCCCGGGAGGGATTTTACTTTAACCTGTAAATCGTAATGATTATTGACCAAAGCAATAATCTTATCTTCTATCCACATACTTAATGATATAATCCCTAACTCCGATTATTTACCCCGTCTCTTCTAGCTATGAAAAATAAATAGCTAAACAGTCGGTCGTGATAGCTTTCAAAAAGCTGGTTAAAAGCTTCCTGATCCGACTTGGCAATCTTCTGAAGTAAGTCTTTTTCGGGATATGACATGCCTTTGTTCACATAAAACAAGGGCTAATGTAGAGATTATTCGGGAATTAAAAAAGGCAAACCTTTTTATATAGGCTGGAAATTCCTTTGTTTCTTTTTCATTCTCATATAAATATAGAGAAATAGAAAAGCAAAAATAAGTATAAGTGGAATAATACTGGTCGTTTTGATAATTTCGGGACCAGCTACCAGTTGAGCCTGGACAAAGGTTAGCGCCTCACTACTTCCCTCCGGGGCTGAGCGATAAACATCTACAATTGCGTTTGAAGGAAGCGCCGCTGTTATCAATTTATCATAATATCCGCCCATAAAAATCATGAAAAAGGCTACTGCAAAATTGCCGGCTCCACCCAGGAAGTTCAGTCCCACAGCTCCTGACTTTGGAATATTTTCTGATACAAACCCTAACATGGTTGGCCAGAAATAGGTGACTCCAATACCAAAAACTATGGCTGCTATAAAGATGGCTCCACCAGACAAAGTAGTTAATAGATAGAGGCCAATTGTAGAAATAATCGCTGAAACCAATAATAATCCTGCTGATGATACCCGGCGTACTATTGGTCCGGCTACACTTCTTCCAAAAGCTTGTACTGCCGATACCAATGTCAATACTAATATTGCACTACCTGTTACATTTTGAAGTAATACCCCCACCCATTGATTCGTAAATAACTCTGTAATGGAGGTTCCTAACATGCAGATAAGCATAAAAATAAATAAGGGAGTCAAAACGGCCTTATACATCCCTATCGTGGATACCCCCATAGAAACTCTTTCCGTAACCGGGAAATCAAGTTTAAAAAACAGGTAACCGTAAATAATGGTGGGTAATATCATAGTAGCCATCTGCCATTGCCATCCTATCCCTGTTTGTGCAGCGCCAAATGATATAAGCGTTCCTAAAACGATACCTGCTGGAAACCAAAAATGAAAATGATTTAACTTGGTTGTTTTATTATTTGGATAAATAGTAGTTACCAACGGATTACAGGCAGCTTCTACGGTCCCGTTGGCTATTCCAATAAACAAGGTGGAAATAAATAAACTAAAAAAGCCAATTGAATAGATGGTAAAAATAATGCCTGTCAGATGAAAGAAGAATGCAATTACTAATAACCGTTTCATCCCAACTACATCCACTATCATTCCCCCTATAATAACAGCCAGCGGAAATCCCCAAAAAGCAGTTCCTGTAATTAATCCCATTTGTTTAGCATCCAAATGAAATGCTACCATCAGGTTATTCATAATACCGGCACGAATGCCAAAGGATAAAGAGGTTACTAACAGTGCAAGACAACTTGCCAGAAATAACTTATTGGGTTGAATTATTTTCCTCATGATTTCCTTTTAGATAGAGTTAAGAGATTTTTGAATTAGATAAAAAGTCAATGTACTCAGCTATTTGATACTCTGGGCATCCGCCTTCCTTTCCTGCAATAAAAGCTCCCATGGCGGTTGCTTTTTTCAAAATAATATTTGGGGCTTCTTTACGGGAATGAGAAGTAATAAATGCAGCAAGAAAGGAATCTCCACTTCCAACGGTATCCTTGACCTCCACAATCTTACCTACAGAATGGAATACTCCTTTCGGAGGATAATATGAGGCTCCTTTTGAGCCTTTTGTTATAATGACCTCCTTTATACTAAATCGGTCTTTTATATGGCTTACCTGTTCTTCTTCATCATGGGCATCTACATTAAATAAAGAATTTATAATCTCCAACTCTGTTTGGTTTACTTTAAGGATATCGGCTTCAGACAAAAGGTTTTCTAAAGATTCTTTTTTATAAAAAGGGGGGCGTAAATTGATATCCAAAACCTTACAATGTGCAAAATTTATCAATTTATTTAATGTGTTTTTCGTAATCTCATTACGAGAGGCAAGACTCCCGTAAACAAAGTATTCGGCTGTCTTTACCGCAGTAAGTAGGGATGGGTTTATTTCAATATAATCCCAGGCTACCGGGAATACAATTTCATAGCTTACATCCTTTTGTTCATCAATATGAGCCAGTACCTGGCTGGTATCTTGCACAGGATCAGTTTGTAAGAATTCCACATTCAAGTTCCACTCTTCCATAAGTTCTTTTAAATTATTGCCATCTGTATCTGCTCCAACACGGCTGATGAGGTGTGCAGATATACCTAATTTATTCAGATGATAAGTTACATTTAAGGGGGCCCCTCCTGGTTTTGGACCATCAGGCAATACATCCCATAGGATTTCACCAAAGCAATAGATAGAGGGAGCTTGTTGTAATTTGCTCATAAGCTTTTATTTAAAATGAGGCTCCTATAAATTTCAAAGGTTCCAATATTGAGCCACTTTTTTTCTTAAAAAGCTCACGCTTCGCTCCAGTTGTTCCATGCCGTCCACTCCATCTTCAATGCTGATCCAGCTGTCAAATCCCACGCGTTTCAACTCCTTAAATATGGCATCATAGTCATTCAGTCCTTTTCCGATCTCTCCATGACTCAGCCGCTTTGCGTATCCTTCTACACCTCCTTCTTCTTTGCGAAGATCTGCTATAGTTCCTTCCTTCAGATACCGGTCGCTGGCATGCATGGTTACTACACGATCGGATATCCGGTTGAGCAATTCTAATGGATCTTCCCCCGCCAGGTAAGTGTTACTCGGATCATAGTTGATTCCAAAGTTGGGATGGTGGATGCGGTCTATCAGTTTACATAAAACATCCATCTTTTGAGCAAATTCGGGATAGTCCCAAAAATTATCTTTATAATGGTTCTCAATAATCAGCGTGATGCCCCGCTCCTGTGCATAGGGCAGACACTCCATGATACAATCGGCTGCAAACTTGACGCCTTCATCAATGGATAACTCGGGGCGCTTTTGTCCGGATAACACGCGGCAAAAAGAGCCTCCTAAAACATATGTCATGTCAATCCATCTTTTTTGTTTTTCAATTTCTTTTTGGCGAAAAGCAGGGTCAGGGTGCGTGAAATCCGGTGAACAGCACATCATGGGAATTTCCATTCCCTGATCGGCAACCAGTTGTCTAAAAACAGGCCAGTTTTTCTCCTCTTCCATTTCAAGAAAACCGGCATACCATTCTAACCCCTCTATATCTAATTTTGAAGCGAGTTGAACCCATTCGGAAACACGCATGGTACCGTCTTTACAAAGGGCATCCATAAAAGCTTTGGGAAATGCTGCTAATTTTGGCATCGTATTTTTAATTTGTAACTCTTAATTTTTACCTTGATGTGTGGGTATGGTGGAAGTATCTTTGGGCATGTTGCGTCCGGCGGCAGGATACTGTTCCAGTTCAAATACTTGTCCGGAAACGGGTCCGCTTTCATCTCCGAGCCAGTATATAGCAGCGGCGGCTATTTCTTCCGGACGCAAGATGCGTCCCCCGGGAGCATAAATTTTAGGCAAATCTTTATACCAGTCTTCGGCCAACCCATCTTTTTGTTTTTTAATTGTTTCGTTTTCGGTTAAAACCCAGCCGGGATTGATCTGATTCACACGAACACCATATTCTCTCATCAGGACGTCCCCCAAATTGTGAGTCATGGTCATCAGGGCACCTTTAGACATGCTGTAGGCCAGCAGGTTAGGTTCGCCGCTATAGGCATTTACGGATCCGATATTGAGCACATGCCCCTGCACTTTACTTAGATGAGACAGGGCTGCCTGAATCAGGGCTAACGGAGCAACCGTATTGATTGTTAATATCTCATGGAGGAAAGCCGGGGTAGTAGTAGCGATATCTGAGTTGACTACCTTTGCCGCATTGTTCACAACGCCGTCTAACCTACCAAAGGAGTCTAAAGCCGTATCAACTAATGCTTCGGGCGTATTCGGATCGCTTAAGTCCCCGATATATAATACTGCCTTATCCTTTCCAATTTCAGCCACTGCCTTTTCTCCCTTTTGGTGGTCCCGACCATGAAGCACAACCCGTGCACCTTCGTTTGCACAATAGACTGCGATGGCTTTACCGATACCGGTGGTACTTCCGGTTACAATGATAACTTTGTCTTTCAATCTCATTTTTAATTCTTTTTTAGACTAAACGGGGGTAACGATACTCTTTACTACTTCTCCCTGATGCATTTTTTCAAAAGCAGTATGCCATGCTGTGACCGGCCAGATCCCACCGATAATGGGTTTCACATCCAATTGTCCGCTTGCCATTAAAGCTATGACCCGCTCCCACATCGGCCAGTTGTGACTAAAACTGCCTTGCAGGGTTACATTCTTTTGAACCAGCGGATCCAAAGAAACCCCCAGAGGTTGAGGACCCCAGCCTACTTTGGTAATCTGTCCATTAGGGCGAACCAGTTGCAAGGCCATTTTCATTGTTGCACTCACCCCGGCTGCATCAATTACGCAATCAGCGCCCAGCCCGTCTCGTTCCTTTGCCCAGGCTGTTGCGTCACCAATAATGCCTTCACAGCCATATTGCTTAGCAATTTCCAGCCGGTGCTTATCTGTTTCTAATCCTACAACTGCCACCTGTGCGCCACAAAGCCTGGCCATCGCTGCACACAGGATACCGATGGTCCCCGGACCAAGTACTATGACACGGTCTCCGGGTTTCAAGCGTGTATTTCCAACAACTGCGCTGAAGGCTACGCAACAGGGCTCAGTTAAACATGCGTGCTCAAATGGAATTTGATCAGGAACTTTATGGAGACAGCGTGCAGGTGTACTTACATAGCGGGTCATGGCGCCATTCACGCCATAGCCAAACCCCTTTCTAGTCGGATCCAGATTGTACTTCCCCATTCGGGTCATCGGGTTATCCGGATCTATAATGGCGGCAGTTTCACTAACTACCCGATCGCCGGGTTTCCAGTTAACCACCCGTTTTCCAGTTTCCACAATCACCCCTCCGAATTCATGACCTAAAACTACCGGATAGTTGACCGGCCAACTGTGCCCGGCCTGCCATTGATGCAAATCGCTCCCACATACCCCTACATGAGATACTTCGAGCAATACATCTTCCTCGTCTATAACCGGCTGCTCTATTTCCCGGATTTCTACGGCTCCTTTTTCATTTGCATAATTTACAACTGCTGGTGATTTCATCTTTTTTGTATTCTTTTAATGTTTTTGATTTATACTCTAATTTCCAGATGTTTACTCCTGATAGTCATGAATCTGTTCACAGATCAACCGCAGGGAACTTTCCAGGTCTCCTGCTGCTGTTTTGAAACTGTCGCTGTCAATTGTGAGCGGAGCGCCCAGCACGACCAGCGGAGCGCCATATTTCGGACAACGAACCGCCTGTTCCAATGTTAAGCCTCCCACCGCCTGAACGGGCGCTGTAACGGCAGCCACTACTTCTTTAAGTTGATCCAGCGGACTGGGCATCTGCTCCCCGCGGGCTGCAATCCCCCGGCGCTGATCGTAACCAATGTGATGGATAATGTAATCACAGCCCAGATCTTCCAACCGCTTAGCGGCTGCTACCATATCGGTACTTCCCAGATTGTCACCCATTACCTTTACTCCGAAGTCTTTACCTGCTTTTACCACACATTTGATGGTCTCCTCATGTGCCCTGGCCATCACGACTACACAGGTGGCACCTGCCTTAGCCATCATCTCGGCTTCCAGATATCCCCCATCCATGGTTTTTAAATCCGCTACGATAGGCACGTCCGGAAATGCTTCGCGCAACTTTCGAACCCCATGCAGACCTTCAGCCAAGATAAGGGGCGTACCCGCCTCCAGCCAATCCACACCCGCACGCATGGCCATGGCAGCCGTTTCTAATGCTTCCTCTATGTTGGTTAAGTCGAGGGAAATTTGAACTATTGGTTTCATTTCTAATTTATGTTTTTTTGATTAAAATGTTCTTCCGTCATTTAATATAGCATATCTCTCAAGACAATGGTTTCACCATAATATTTTTGAAATACAGATGGTCTCCATTGGTATGCACCTGCAGCGCAAACGTGCCGCTGGACAGTATCCTGCCCGGATGTCCTTTCGGGATCACATAGGCAGCCGGTTGTGTCCAGTTGATGACTTCATTCCCATTTATCTTCACCTGTACATTCTTTCCATATACTTTGATATACATGGTAAACCATTCATTATCTTTCACGTACTTATGGGCAAGCTCCGCTATGTCGTATAAGCTGCCCGTCCTTTTCCAATCACTATGGGAATTGTTAATCTGCACTTCAAAACCATCATCAGGAAAACCATTATCCTGAAATTTAGTATGGAAATATATCCCTGAATTGGCATTGGGCTTCGTCATCACGTCTACCTTAAATTCAAAGTTCTTGAAATCATGGTCCTTTACCGGGCCTACATAGTATAAATGAGATTTTGGACCATCTGTGACGATAGCACCATCTTTAACTTTAAAAGTTTCCGGATGGCTGGCCTTCCAACCCTTTAGTGTTTTCCCATCGAAAAGGCTGACCCATCCGTTGTCGGTTGTGCTTTGTCCGAAAACACTCGTTGAAATTAGAACGGTGGCTAATAAAAGAAAAGTGAATGAAATAATCTTTCTCATGGCAATGTTTTATAGTTTTAGAAATCCAGACTATATCCTTCCCGATATTGTCTTTTTACAAATTGATTGGCTTCCTCATAATTGGTTACCTTCATGGCCTCCGCATCCCAAAGCATCCTTGGGAGCATGTAATCATCTTCTTTACGATCGCCCTTTGCCACTTCTAAGCTATGGCTTCTAATGGCCAGATTACCAATTAATACGCTTTCTGCAAATGGACCGGCATACTCAAAAGGAGAGCTGGTTTCTTTCTTGCCATATCCGGCTATGCAAGCATTGATCCATTGCAGATAATGGCCTTCCGGTACTCGGGGAATTGTTTCCTTAGGCATTGTTATCTCTTCCATTCGTTTGTAAGGCAACAGTTTTGCATTACGACCATAACAACCGGTTACCAGTTTTCCTTTTGTTCCTTCGAATAAAATGCCTCCATCCCGGTCTCCAAAAGTCTCTCCCGGTTCCAATTCATCCGGCAGGGGCGGTAAAGCGCCTCCATCATACCAGGACAATTTAATTTCTCCTTTTCCGTCTGTTCTCGGATATTTTAAATGAATAATGGAAGAGGAAGGGAATCCGTCTGTACTTTCAATTTGCGCTCCTTCAGCAGTCCAGCTCTTAGGAATGCTGCACTGGAATTCAGAAGGATATTTAATGGGCAAAATGCGGAATGCCGGGTCTAAAATATGACAAGCCATATCTCCTAATGCGCCGGTTCCAAAAGGGAACCAGGCCCGCCAACTCCAGGGAACATACTGCGGTTTGTAGTCATAAAACTGCGATGGACCCAGCCATAGGTTCCAATCCAGGGTGTTAGGAACGCTGAACTTTTGTTTGGGTAAAGGAAAACCCTGGGCCCAAACAGGGCGATTGGTCCAGGCATGTACAGTATGCACCTCTCCAATCAATCCGGCATTATACATTTCATGAGCCTGACGAACCCCATCGCCGGAGCCGCCCTGATTTCCCATCTGGGTCACCACTTTATAGCGTTTTGCTGCTTTAGCCAACTGGCGCGCCTCCCAGATATCATGGGTCAGCGGTTTTTGCGTATAAACGTGTTTCCCTAACTGCATGGCTGCCAAAGTAGCTACGGCATGTACGTTATCCGGAGTAGAAACAGAAACCGCATCAATGTTGTTCTTTTCTTTTTCCAACAGCTCCCTGTAATCATGATAATACTTGGCCTTAGGATATTCTTTTCGGGTTTCTGCCGATCGCACATCATCCACATCACATAAAGCAACTACATTGACGTTCCCGTTCTTAGTAAAATTTTCTAAATCTGAATGCCCTTTCCCGCCTGCGCCTATGGTGGCAATATTCAATTTATCACTCGGAGGAATATAACCTTTCCCGCCCAATACATGCCGGGGTACAGTCACAAAACCCGCAGAAGCTACTGCCGCGGTTTTAAGGAAATCTCTTCTCGATTTTTGTTCTTTCATGTTAATAATTATCTAGTTGTATATAAAATATTTTTCGACTTATATCTTCTTTGTTTTATAGTGGCCTAATCCAAAAATTCCTAAAACTCACTTTATGGCCATGATCTTGGAGTTTAATGGGAGCCGCACCATGTTTAGAATAATATGGATATCCATGAAAAAGAGTTACGCCTTTTAATATGCTATGATTTTGAATTAAAACTCCATTATGAAAAGCAGTTACTGTTGCCGGACATTCTAAGGAGCCGCTATCATTAAAACGTGGAGCCGTCCAAACGACATCATAGGCTTGCCA
>CAYZGR010000067.1:0-16715 GCA_964478125.1 uncultured Chitinophagaceae bacterium
CACATGATTCTCCGTAGAACCAAAAGATGAATCTAATTAATTGTATAACAATTATTTAGATTGCAAGTGTAACCTACAAAGAAAGGGCATTTTAGCGGGTTATACTTTTGGTACATAAAACCTGAAATAGTATGGTAAATATTGACTTGTAAAAAAAGCAAAAGCCCCTAAAACATGCGTTTTAAGGGCTTTTGTGTCCGTCCGGACAGGTAGTCAGTCGAGATGACTGGATTCGAACCAGCGACCCCTTCGTCCCGAACGAAGTGCGCTACCGGGCTGCGCTACATCTCGAATAGATTGCTTTCAACAAGCCATGCAAAAGTAAGTCATATTTTTCTTTTTGGGGAAACCGCTACCGGGCTTTTTATAATTCTTACATTTTATTCCAAAGCAGTTTTATCTTACTTTTGTTCAAATTTTTGAGAAGATTTTACCTCCTGAAGGCAAATGGCAGATGAAAGTTTTAATTAAAAGCGCCCGGATCATTGCTCCAGATCAGTCCTGTGATGGACAAACGAAAGATTTGTTGGTAATTGACGGGGTCATTAAAGAGATTGGCCATGAGATAGAGAAGGAGGCGGATCAGGTAATTTCGGCGGATAATTTGCATCTGTCGCCCGGATGGATGGATCCTTTTGCTCATTTTTGCGACCCCGGTTATGAATATAGAGAAACCCTGGAATCCGGCGCTAAGGCTGCCGCTGCGGGCGGCTTTACAGAGGTCATGATCCTGCCCGATACGCGTCCCTCTTTAGATAGCCGCAGTCCGATCGAATATATCATTCGCAGGGCGGCGGGGCTGCCGGTTACCCTGCATCCCATTGGCGCGCTCAGTAACCGGTTAGAGGGCAAAGCTCTGGCAGAAATGTATGACATGCACGAGGGGGGGGCAAAAGCATTTTCAGACGGGCTACGACCGGTACAGACGGCCGGTTTGCTATTGAAAGCCCTGCAATATGTAAAAGCATTCCGGGGAATTATCATACAGATCCCGGATGACCGGAGTATTTCCGGGCCGGGCCTGGTGCATGAAGGCCTGTGTTCTACCCGGCTTGGTATAAGCGGGATTCCGGATATTGCAGAAGAAATGTTTATTAAAAGGGACCTGGACCTCCTGCGTTATACCGGATCGCGGTTACATATCACCGGGCTGTCCCTCGCCCGGTCTGTGCATCTCATTGAAAAAGCCAAAGAAGAAGGATTGGCGGTCACTTGTTCGGTTACACCCTATCATTTGCTTTTAACCGATGAAAACCTGTATACTTTTAACAGTAATTATAAAGTAAATCCTCCCTTGCGGGAACAAGAAGATCTGGAGGCATTGAAGCTTGGTTTGGAAGCGGGCATTATTGATTGTCTGGCCACCCACCACTTGCCACAGGATATAGATAGCAAGGATAAAGAATTTGAATATGCCGCCGTGGGCATGACGGGCCTCGAAACGGCCTTTGGGCTGCTGGGTAAGGCTTTGCCGGGCCTTGATATAGTGAAGAAGGTGGAAATCCTCGCCTGTCGGTCGCGAAAAGCTTTTGATCTGCAGATACCGGAAGTTAAAGAAGGGCGGGTGGCTTCCCTTACTTTCTTTGATCCGGATAAAGAATGGATCTATGATGTGAAAAATAGTTTTTCAAGATCCCGAAACACGCCTTTTGACGGTACCCGGATGAAAGGCAAAGTATTAGGGATCCTTCATAACGATCAGGTCTTTTTAAATCATTCTTTTTAAATTTCAACTCAAAATTATGGGAAACGAGATCAATTTGGAAGAAATTTCAGGAGGGCTGCCGGACGACAACGGTAACAAAACACCGGAAGCCAAAGAGCCCAGGACCCATTTGCAATACGGCCTGATCGCGGGGCTGGTACTTATTGTCCTTTTTGTGTTATATGCTGTGATAGGCTGGAGCTTTAAGGGAGGGGTGATCCGTTGGATCCCTTCGATTGTCTTTATGCTCCTTATCCTGCTCGCGCAATTTACTCATGCGAAAGCCGTAAACGGGTACATTACTTATGGCAACCTGTTTGCGAAAGGTTTTAAGACAGCTGCCGTGGCCACCTGCATTTACGTGGTATTTCTCATCATTTTTCTCCTGGTGGATCCTTCTTATAAGGAGCGGGTGTTAGAAATGAGCCGAGAGGGAATGGTTGAAAAAGGAATGTCTTCTGATCAGATCAAACCGGCTATGGCCATGGTCCGGAAGTTTTTTATGGTGTCAACGATTGCGGGAGCCGTGATCGGGGAGCTGGTTCTCGGATTAATTGCGTCGCTGGTTGGGGCCGCCGTTGCTCCCAAAAAGTCCAAAGAGGAAGTGATGGCGCTTCGATAAAAAGGTTCTGAATGGATATATCTGTGATCATACCGCTTTATAACGAGGAGGAATCCTTACCTGAATTGTGCGAAACGATACAATCGGTAATGGTCAAAAATGGCTTCTCTTATGAAGTGATACTGGTGAATGACGGCAGCACGGATCATTCCTGGTGTACGATCGAGCAAATTGCCGCGGGAGATCCGGCCTTTAAGGGACTGAGCTTTCAACGCAATTATGGAAAGTCTGCCGCGCTGAATGAGGGCTTCCGTGCTGCGGAAGGGGAGGTGATCATTACGATGGACGCTGATCTGCAGGACCGGCCGGAAGAGATTCCCGAGCTGTATCGAATGATCATGGAGGGCAACTACGATATTGTGAGCGGCTGGAAAAAAAAGAGACATGATCCCCTGAGCAAAACCATTCCTTCAAAGTTTTTCAATGGTATTACCAGAAAGGCAACGGGGATTAAAATTCACGATTTTAATTGTGGACTGAAAGCTTATAGGAAAAAGGTGGTCAAATCTATCGAGGTTTATGGAGAAATGCACCGTTATATACCGGTTATTGCCAAGTGGAGCGGATTCAGACGAATTGGCGAAAAAGTAGTAGAACACCATCCCCGCAAATATGGGGTCTCTAAATTTGGACTGGAACGTTTCATCAACGGTTTCCTGGATCTGATGTCTATCATGTTCGTGGGACGGTTTGGGAAAAAGCCCATGCATTTTTTTGGTACCCTGGGTACATTGGTATTTTTTATAGGTTTCTGTATCTGGCTATACCTGGGTATCGCCAAGTTTTTCTTTCATGTTTACAATATGACGGATCGACCCATATTTTTCCTTGGCCTTATCTCTATCATTGTCGGGGCGCAGTTATTTCTGACTGGTTTTATTGCGGAGCTGATTACACGAAATGCCGTAGAGCGAAACCAGTATCTTATAGATAAGCGAGTGGGGTTGTAAGCAAACAATATGCCGAAACCTAAAAAAATAGTTATTATCGGACCGGCACATCCTCTGCGTGGAGGGTTGGCCGCATTTGATGAAAGGCTTGCAAAAGAATTTCAGGCGGAGGGACACAAAGTAGTGCTTTATACCTTCTCATTGCAATATCCTTCTTTTTTATTCCCGGGAAAAACGCAATTGTCAGACGATCCGGCTCCCGCGGATCTCAATATAAAAGTGAAGGTCAATTCCATTAATCCCCTGAATTGGTTTAGATCGGGTTTGCAGATTAGAAAAGAAAAGGCTGATATTGTTGTTTGCAGGTATTGGCTTCCTTTTATGGCGCCTTGTCTGGGGACCATCTTGCGGGTGGCTAAAAGAAAGAATATTACAGAAGTGATAGCCATTCTTGATAATATCATTCCCCATGAAAGGCGGCCGGGGGACCGGCTTCTTACCCATTATTTTGTTCGTCCTTGCGACCGGTTTATTGCTATGAGTGAAAGTGTGATGCAAGATCTAAAAAGTTTTTCAAAAACGAAACCGGCGGAGCTTATTCCGCATCCGCTGTATGATCATTTTGGAGCGGGCGTATCCAAAAGAGAGGCCCGTGCACATCTTGGGCTGGATAATAGAGAAAGGATTATTTTATTCTTTGGTTTTATAAGGAAATATAAAGGACTGGATCTGTTGCTGGAGGCCATGCTCTATCTTAAAGCCGCCGGGATCCGCCTGTTGGTGGCAGGAGAATTTTATGAGGATGAAAAAGAATATAAAAAAATTATTGAAAAGCTTCGTTTGAATGAACAGGTTTTGCTTCATACCCATTATATTTCTGATGAAGAAGTGAAATATTATTTTTGTGCAGCCGATCTTGTGGTCCAGCCCTACCGTTCTGCCACACAAAGCGGTATTACCCCGATGGCGTATCACTTTGAGGTGCCGATGGTGGTGACCAATGTGGGCGGGCTGCCCGAAAGGGTACCGGATAAAAAGGTCGGGCTGGTAACGGCGGCCACGCCTGAAGCCATTGCAAGGGCTGTAAAGGATTTCTTCTCTTATGAAGCAGGTTATTTCCTCCCCTTTATTCGCGAAGAAAAGAAGCAATATGCCTGGTCCCGTATGACCAAGGCCATACTGAATATAGGGGAAAAGTGAGGTATTTGTACAATTTTTGTAGGTTTTTGCTGTTATATTAAATTAAGAAGTGGTGGTGGAGGTCATGAAGCATTTATTTTGGGGTATGATTTGTTTATCTCTGGGTTTTTCAGCCCGCGCTCAGCTTTCCGGAATGGACCGGAAAAGATTGCTGCAGGAACAGGATTCCCTTCAAAAATTAAGCTTTGAAATGGTCAATGCCTCCATGTCGCAGGATCGCCAAAGCGCTTGCGATCAATTTATCCCGGCGCTGGTAAACGCGTTGAAGGTTGAATACTCTTATGATTTTCCGTTTGATTCTCTTAAGCAGGTATCCATCCTTTACGATAAAGACAGCACCTTCAGAATTTTTACATGGGCCATCGCCCGATCGGATATACAGTACCGGTTTTACGGCGCTTTACAAATGAATTCCAGGGATGGAAAGCTCCGTCTTTTCCCGTTTTTCGATAATACCCTGTATACGCATAACCCAGACACGATTACCAGTAACGAAGCCTGGTTAGGCGCATTATATTATAATATGGTGGAAACAAAAAAGAAAGGCCGGCCTCTATATACTTTAATGGGGTGGTGTGGGTTCTCTTTTCGAACGAATAAAAAAGTTTTGGAGGTATTAACTTTTAAGGAGGGGCATCCTGTTTTTGGCGCCCCTGTTTTCAATTTTGAGAAGGATAGCCTTGACAGGGGCATCCGAAATCGTTTTTTTCTTGAATATAAAAGAGACGGCAATGCCGGTATGAACTATAATCCCCGTCTCCAAATGATCATATACGATCATTTGACTTCCTTAAAGAAGGACCCGGAAAATAAGGCCACGCTGGTTCCAGATGGAACTTATGAGGGATTTAAATGGGAAAACGGGTATTGGATACATGTTCCCAAAGTATTTCATGATACGTTGGTTCGTCCGCCGGTTCCTAATCCTTTAGAATTTAATAAATCTATAGAAGGAAATGAGAGTCAAGTAAAAAGTAAAAAGTAAAATCCTTTCACGCAGCGTCTGCGAAGGAAATATGCCATGGAGCGGGGCGATCTTATTTACCAAAATATTTTTGCATAAATTCCTTACTATCCAATACTTCTATTTCCGGAAAATAAAAATCCTTCTTGTTTCCGGTAACAATGCAAATACAGCCGCTTTCTACGGCAGCGTAATATTCAAGACCATTTTAAAAATTATTAATTGCAGGATGGGCTATAGATTATTTAGATGGAATAAAAAGAAGAATTACGTACGATAAGGTCCTTGCCTTCCTTAAAAAAGGAGCTAACTTTGCTCGTAAATATAACTACATGGAATACAGACAGTTAGGAAATACGGATTTACAACTCCCCCCGGTAGCTTTAGGAGGGAATGTATTTGGATGGACCCTAAATGAAAAAGAATCATGGAATATACTGGATGCTGGTTTGGATCACGGATTCAACTTTATTGATACGGCCAATACTTATTCGCATTGGGTCCCCGGGAATAAAGGAGGGGAATCTGAGACCATTATTGGGAAATGGCTAAAACGAAAGGGCGGCAGGGATAAAGTGATGATAGCCACTAAAGTAGGAGGAGATTTGGGAAATGGCCAAAAGGGTCTTTCCCGAGATTATATTATGGAAGAAGTGGAAAATTCCTTGCGTCGTTTAAAAACCGACTATATTGATCTTTATCAATCACACTTTGATTATATGGATACGCCTGTGGTGGAGACGATGGAAGCTTATTACCGTTTGATAAAAGCAGGTAAAGTTCGTTATATAGGCGCATCAAATTTTACCGTAAAAAGATTACAGGAATCGCAACAAACTGCCCGCCGCCTGGTCTACCCGATATATCAGAGTATCCAGCCGGAGTATAATCTGTATAGTCGTGAATTTTTTGAAAAGAATCTTGAACCCTATATTAAAGAAACAGGTATAGGCGTACTGTGCTATTCTTCATTGGCAAGCGGTTTTCTTTCGGGAAAATATCGTTCTGAAGAAGACTTTGGTAAAAGTGTGAGGGGAGCGGGTATGAAAAAATATTTTAACGGCCGCGGCTTTCGGATCCTGAAAGCATTGGATCAGGTAGCCGAACTTTATAAGACTACCCCTGCCGCAGTGGCGCTCGCCTGGCTTATTTCCCGTCCTGTGGTGACGGCGCCTATTGCAAGCGCTACCCGTATCAATCAATTACAGTCTCTCTTTGATGCCGCGGCGCTTACATTGGATTCTGAATCTTTGGATCTTTTGGATCTGGCAAGTGATTACCGCTAATGATAAACTAAGAAGGCCATAAATTTGTTAGTACTTCATTCTTCATTCAAATAAAAAACTAAAATTATCATGTCAGATAGGATAAACCTGCTGAAAGAAAGTCCTGAAGCCTACAAGGCAATGGCCGGACTTGAACAATATGTACGTAACAGCGGATTGGACAAAAAGTTATATGAATTGGTAAAAATTCGCGCCTCTCAAATCAATGGCTGCGCATATTGCATAAATATGCATACAAGAGACGCTCGTAAATTAGGAGAAACCGACCAGCGGATGCACCTCTTAAATGCATGGAAAGAGACGGAACTTTATACAGAAAAAGAACGAGCGGCGTTGGCATTAACCGAAGCGGTTACTCTCATATCAAAGGATCACGTACCCAATGTCATTTATGAAGAAGCAGCCCAATATTTTGAGAAAGGTGAACTGGCAGCACTGATCATGGCTATTGTGACTATAAACAGTTGGAATCGTATTGCCATTACATGCGAGAGCGATTTGGATTGATGAATTTAAAAATCATGACAGACAGAATAAACCTTCTGGGTGAGAATCCCGATGCCCGAATGGCAATGATAGGAGTGGAACAATATGTAAGAAACAGCACATTGGATTCCAAATTACGCGAACTTGTTAAAATACGTGCTTCTCAATTGAATGGTTGTGCCCATTGTCTCAATATGCATACCCGGGATGCCCGTAAATTAGGAGAAACTGATCAACGCATGTATCTTTTAAATGCCTGGAGAGAAACCGATCTTTTTACAGGAAAAGAACGAGCCGCGTTGAATTTGACAGAGGCCGTTACGCTGATTGCAGATGGACATGTGCCGGACGAAGTATATAATGAAGCGGCAAAGTATTTTGAGAAAAAGGAATTAGCCGCGCTCATCATGTCCATCGTTGCTATAAATAGTTGGAATCGCATTGCGATTACCTGTGAAAGCCCTTTGGATTGACGAAATGGCCGTAATACCGCATGAGATTTTAAATATAGAAGGGGAAAACCCGCTATCATAGGACGTAAAAAACTGGTTGAAATTGTTGTGGATGCACCCATTTCGTTCCCGTTTGCAGGTGCATCTCTCTATTGTATTATACCTTTTCTGCATAACTATGAAGTGCTTTCTCGGCTGGCGAAGTTAAATTCAAGGGCTTGATAGCTACAAGTCTTTACTAGGGAGTTTTATGATGGCTGAGTGCCCTTTTTGGGAATCACATAGGTCAGTACATCCGAGCGGGTAATTTTCTTACCGGATAAGATGATCAGGCGTTCCACGACGTTTCGGAGTTCACGTACGTTTCCCGTCCACTCGTACGCTTCCAGTTCTTTCATGGCATCTTTTTCCACTTTTTTTACCGCGATCCCGTAATCTTCGCAGATGCTTTCCATAAAGTGATCAATGAGCAACGGAATATCCTCGCTGCGTTCTTTTAAAGCGGGGACGTGAATAATGATGACGCTTAGCCTGTGATAAAGATCCAGCCTGAAGTTATTTTCCCGGATCTCCTCCTGAAGATTCTTATTGGTGGCGGCGATGACGCGGACATCTACATTTATTTCTTTATCGCCCCCAACACGGGAGATGGTTCCTTCCTGTAATGCACGCAATACTTTTGCCTGGGCGCTGAGGCTCATATCTCCGATCTCATCCAGGAAGAGGGTGCCTCCATCGGCTTGTTCAAATTTGCCGATGCGTTGTTTCACTGCAGAGGTGAAAGAACCTTTTTCATGTCCGAACAACTCGCTTTCTATCAACTCGCTGGGAATAGCCGCACAATTGACTTCTATTAAGGGGGATTTGTTCCGGCGGCTCTTGTCATGTATCCAGCGCGCCACCAGCTCTTTACCCACCCCGTTGGCGCCGGTGATCAGGACGCGCGCATCTGTCGGTGCCACTTTTTCTATGGTTTCATGAATACGCTGGATCGGACCGGACCGGCCTATGATCTCATGGATCTTGGAAACTCTTTTGCGGAGGGTCTTGGTCTCCGTGGTGAGTGTGTTCTTTTCCAACGCGTTTTTGATCGTGATCAATATGCGGTTCAGATCCGGCGGCTTGGCAATATAATCATAAGCCCCTTTTTTTACGGCTTCCACGGCTGTATCAATATTTCCGTGCCCGGATACCATTATAATAGGGACGTCCGGGTTGATCTTGCTGCTTTCTTCCAAAAACTGCATGCCGTCAATTTTGGGCATCTTGATATCGCATAAAACCACATCAAAAGGAAGTTTTTTAAATAAATTGAGTCCTTCCAGTCCGTTGGTCGCAGTTTCTACTTTGTAATTTTCATAGCTTAAAATGTCAGATAAAGTTTTCCTTATGCTCAATTCATCATCAACAATCAAAATCTTCGGGCTGGAGTTTTTGCTTGGCATTTTATTGATTTCATTAAGTATTTAAGCTATTGTTGTGCAATTTCGGGAGCGGAATGTACCGCGGAAGCCATTTCTCCCAGGAGGGAAGGGCTTTTTTCAATGGCATTGCCCACTACGATTATGTCGGCGCCGGCCTTACAATCCCTGTAGGCCTTTTCCGGTTCCCGGATGCCGCCTCCGATGAGGAGCGGCAGAGAAATATTTTCCCGTACTCTCTGGATCATGCTTTCGGATATGGGGATCTTTGCCCCACTGCCGGCATCCATGTAAATCACTTTCTTTCCCAGCATTTCTCCCGCCATGGCCGTACAAAAAGCAATATCGTCTTTATCTGCGGGAATGGGTTCGGCATTACTGATATAAGAAACCGATGTGGGGGCGCCTCCGTCAATGACCATATAACCGGTAGGGATCACTTCAACACCGCTTTGCCGTACCGAAGGGGCGGAAATGACATGCTGCCCTATCAGGAGATCGGCATTTCTTCCTGATATAAGGGATAAATATAAAAGTGCATCCGCTTTATCAGAGACCTGTGTGGGATGCCCGGGAAACAGGACAACGGGTATGCAGCTGTTTTTTTTGATCTCCAGAATGCAAGAATCCATATTATCGGTTAAAACCAGGCTTCCACCGATAAAAATATAATCCACTGAGGCTGCTTCTGCCTGTTGAACCAGTTTCTCCAACCGTCCAGGATGAACCTTATCCGGATCAATCAGAAGGGCGAAAGCCTTTTTACCTTTCGACATTCTCTCAACAAAACTTTGATAGACGGCGTCCTTCATAAAATATCGGTTAGTTAAAAGGTACAAAGCTATATTTTTTTAGGCGATTTCCCGCCTTCTTCTCTAAAAGCTGAAGAAATAAGTTAGGATATCAGTTATCCACATCTTGGGGATAAAATATAGGTTTTCCCATCCTCAAAAACTTTACTTTCGTTAATGTATCTCCTGTTCATCTCTGCAGGGAAGAGAATACTTTAATATCCTACATTATAAATATAAAAACTTGTTGTTATGGGTGATCAAAAAAAGAAAGGGCTGCATTTCTCCCGTCATTTCACGCGGGAGGGTTTGAGCCCTTATGATATGTTTAATTACGTGATGCGGACTTCGGTCATTCGGAATCCGGAGGGGGATGTCGTGTTTAGAATGGACCATGTAGAAGTACCCGAAGGATGGTCCCAGATAGCCACAGATATTCTTGCCCAGAAATATTTCCGGAAGGCCGGTGTGCCGCAGCCTGATGGTTCTGAGGGGGGAGAGACTTCGGTAAAACAGGTAGTGCATCGGATGGTAAATTGCTGGAAGGTATGGGGAGAACGTTATCATTATTTTGCATCCGAAAAAGACGCTGAGATTTTTTATGATGAAACGGTTTATTGTATGCTGAACCAGGCATGTGTGCCCAATTCGCCCCAATGGTTCAATACGGGACTGCATGAGAGCTATGGCATTACCGGAAAACCGCAGGGGCATTATTTTGTCAATCCCGAAACGGGAAGGGTTCAAAAGTCCACTTCAGCTTATGAACGCCCTCAGCCTCACGCCTGTTTTATCCTGAGTGTGGAGGATGATCTCGTCAATGAAGGAGGAATTATGGATCTCTGGGTTCGGGAAGCCCGTATCTTCAAATATGGCTCCGGGGTAGGTTCTAATTTTTCCAATATCCGCGCCGAAGGAGAAACGCTTTCCGGAGGGGGGTCGTCCAGCGGCCTGATGAGCTTTTTGAAAATCGGGGACCGGGCGGCGGGGGCCATTAAGTCCGGTGGGACAACCCGCCGTGCGGCCAAAATGGTTTGCCTCGACCTGGATCATCCCGAGGTCATTGAGTTTATTGACTGGAAGGTAGAAGAGGAGAAAAAAGTAGCGGCATTGATGGATGCCGGCTTTAAAGGCGGGTATGAAGGGGAAGCATACCGAACGGTTTCAGGTCAGAATTCTAACAATTCCGTTCGGATACCCAATCGTTTTTTTCATAAACTGGCTGAAGGCGGAGAATGGGAAATGAAGGCCCGCACGGATGGGAGGACCATGCGGACTATCCCTGCCAAAGACCTGTGGAATAAAATTGCCTATGCTGCCTGGCGCTGTGCCGATCCGGGGACGCAATACGATACCACTATAAATGAGTGGCATACCTGTCCGGCAGGCGGACGTATCAATGCCTCCAACCCCTGCAGTGAATACATGTTTCTCGACAATACCGCGTGTAACCTGGCATCTGTTAACCTGAGAAAATTTTTTGATCTGGAAAAAAGCCGTTTTGATGTGGACAGCCTGGAGCATACGGTACGGCTGTGGACCGTGGTCCTCGAAATTTCGGTTTTAATGGCGCAATTTCCTTCTAAAGAGGTGGCCAAATTGAGTTATGACTATCGTACGCTGGGATTGGGATTTGCAAACCTCGGTTCTACTCTTATGGTGAGCGGCATCCCCTATGATAGCGAAGAGGCCCGTGGCATTGGCGGAGCTATTGCCGCTATTATGACAGGTATTGCCTACAAAACTTCTGCAGAGATGGCGGAAGTGCTGGGCCCCTTCTCTAAATTTGAAGAGAACCGGAAATCTATGATGCGGGTTATGCGGAACCACCGGGCGGCTGCTTATGATGCCGTGGATGCTTATGACAATCTTGAGATCAAACCGCAGGGTATCAATGCGCAGTTTTGCCCGGACTACTTGTTGAAGGCCGCTACCCAAGCCTGGGATCAGGCTGTTCAATTGGGTGAAAAATTCGGTTATCATAATGCACAAACGACTGTGATCGCTCCTACGGGTACGATCGGCCTGGTCATGGATTGCGATACGACAGGAGTAGAACCTGATTTTGCATTGGTAAAATTCAAAAAACTTTCGGGCGGCGGTTACTTTAAGATTATCAATCAATCCATTCCGCCTGCTTTAGACCATCTGGGCTATAAACCCCATGAGGTGAAAGCTATTGTAGACTATGCAAAAGGTGCCGGTTCTTTTGTAGGAGCGCCTTTCATTAATCATCAGACGTTAAGTGAGAAAGGGTTTCTGGCTGAAGAATTGAAGGTTTTGGACGAGGCCGTAAAAACGGCGTTTGAGATTGGATTCGTGTTTAATGTATATACTTTGGGCGAGCCCTGTTTACAGCGTCTGGGATTCTCTTCCGAAGAATATAAAGATCCGTCCTTTAACCTGCTTGATGCGCTGGGTTTCACTGAAGAACAGATTGAGAAAGCAAATGATTATGTTTGCGGGACGATGACGGTAGAAGGCGCGCCTTACCTGAAGGAAGAACACTTGCCGGTATTTGATTGTGCCAATAAATGTGGTAATAAAGGAGTGCGTTTTATTCATACGCACGGTCATATTCGCATGATGGGCAGTGTACAACCCTTTATTTCAGGCGCTATTTCCAAGACCATCAACCTGCCCAACGAAGCTACCGTTGAAGAAATAGAGGATGCCTACAGGCTTAGTTGGGAGCTGGGACTGAAAGCCTGTGCACTTTACAGGGACGGTTCCAAACTTTCGCAACCGCTTAGTAACAGGTCGGACAAAAAGAAGAAGAAAGAAAGCCTCGAAAATGCCGTGACGGAACTGCTCCCTGAACTCGACAGGCTGACGATTGACGAGTTGTTGGAGGAGATCACCACGCGTTTGCAAAAAAGTCCGGATACTAAATTAATGCGAAAACTTTCCGGAATAGTACAACGGAAACAGCTTCCCGCCAAGCGGAGGGGATTTACCCAAAAGGCCAAGGTAGGGGGGCAGGCCATTTTCCTCCGGACCGGCGAATATGGCGATGGTACGCTGGGTGAAATATTTATAGATATGGCCAAGGAAGGCGCTACCATGCGAAGTATGTTGAATTGTTTTGCCATAGCCATTTCCATTGGGCTGCAATATGGTGTTCCGTTAGAGGAATTTGTGGATAAATTTGTATTTACCCGGTTTGATCCCGCCGGTATGGTTGATCATCCAAACATTAGATCGGCAACTTCTATCGTAGATTATATTTTCCGGGTTTTGGGGTATGAATATCTTCAGCGTTCTGATCTGGTCCATGTACTGGACGACCAGATCTCCCGGACGCCCGGTGAAGATCTCCCGGCGCCGAAAGATGCTTCACCCGGGGAAAAACAGATTTTGCCAAAGACCTCCAAGCAAAAAAAAGAAAAAGTGGCGAGCTGGGGAAGTAAAAATACCACGGATGAATTTTTATCTTCCCTACAAAGCGACGCGCCTGCCTGTAATGTTTGTGGACATATAACTATCAGAAACGGAACCTGTTATAAGTGTTTGAACTGTGGCAATAGTATGGGATGCAGCTAAATTCTAAAAAAAAGTTAAAAAATACTTGGAGTTTCAAATAGATTTATCTACTTTTGATTCCAAATAGGGTTTTCATAAGATAGTAACATGGTCGCCACATTTCTATGTGGCGGCTTTTTTTTATTCCGTATTTTCGCCTCATGAGCAAGAAACTCTTTTTATTAGATGCGATGGCGCTCGTTTACCGGGCCTATTATGCCTTGATTCGAAGCCCCCGTCTGACCACCGCAGGAAAAAATACCAGCGCCCAGTTTGGTTTTACTTCCACGCTTCTGAATCTTTTACAGAAGGAAGATCCCACTCATATCGCCGTAGCTTTTGATACGCATGCTCCTACGGGAAGACATTCCGATTATGAGGCTTATAAGGCCAATCGGGAAGACACGCCCGAGGATATTATAAAGGCGGTTCCTGATATCAAACGAATTTTAGAAGGTTTTAAGATTCCCTGTATTGAATTGGATGGTTATGAGGCGGATGATATTATCGGGACATTGGCACGGGAAGCGGCCGGGAAAGGATATACCGTGTATATGGTCACCCCCGACAAAGATTACGGACAATTGGTAACCGAACAAATCCGCATGTATAAGCCGCCTCACAGGGGAAATAAAGAAACCATTCTCGGGCCGGCGGAAGTCTGTGCGAGATGGGATATCAGGGAAGTTTCCCAGGTTATAGACATGTTGGGATTAATGGGTGATTCAGTAGATAACATCCCCGGCGTGCCGGGGATCGGAGAGAAGACGGCCTGCAAGTTATTAAAAGAATATCATACTATAGAGAACCTGCTGGCGGCCTCTGGCCGCATAAAAGGAAAGCTGGGAGAAAAGCTTCGCGATCATAAGGAGCAAGCTATTTTATCAAAAAAACTGGCAACGATCATTACGGATGTGCCCATAGAATTTAAGGAGAATGAGTTGACGCTTTCAGAGCCCGACGCCGAAGCATTGGAAGCTGTTTTCAGAGAATTAGAATTTAGAAGCCTGGGGAAGCGTATTTTTGGAGAAGGCTTTTCTATTATGGAATCGGCGGATCAAGCCGGCAGCCAGCTGGAATTGTTTGGGGATAATACGGTAAAGACCGGCCCGCCAACAGAAAAAGAGGCGGTAGAGGAATCAATCAGCGATCTTTCCAATACGCCTCATGAATATCATCTGGTTCAGGATGCGCAAGGGCGTGAGGAACTGATCCGGAAGTTATTGGAGCAAAAGGAAATATCTTTTGATACAGAGACAACCGGTATGGATCCGCACGTGTCAGAGATCGTTGGCATGAGCTTTTCTTTCAAAAAAGGGACGGCCTTCTATGTTACCTTACCAGAGGATAAAGAAGAAGCCGGCGCCATTATGGAAGAATTCAGACCGGTTTTCGAACGAAAAGACATCCTTTTTATCGGGCAGAACATCAAATATGATCTTTTGATTATCAAGAATTATGGCCTCGATATTAAAGCCCCTCTGTTTGATACCCTGTTAGCACATTATCTCATAGAGCCCGAGGGCAGGAGAGGCATGGATTTGCTGGCTTTTCAGTATTTAAAATACAGGCCGATGCCCATTACGGAACTAATCGGTAAGAAGGGGAAAAAACAGGGCAATATGCGCGATGTGGCGCCGGAAAAAGTAGTAGAATATGCAGGTGAAGATGCAGATATTACCCTTCAGCTTAAGGAAATATTTGAGCCCCTTTTAGCCGAACGCGAAGTAGAACGGGTTTTCAGGGAAGTGGAGATTCCTATGATAAAGGTACTGGCTTCTATGGAAGACGAGGGCGTAAAAGTAGATAAAAAGGTACTGCAGGATCTTTCAGCTGCTTTAGCCGTGGAGATTAAAGCACTGGAGCACCGGGTATATCAACAGGCCGGCGTATCTTTTAACCTGTCTTCTCCAAAGCAATTGGGCAAGATTCTTTTTGACAAATTAAAATTGGAGGAAAAACCCAAAAAAACCCGTACCGGTCAATATGCGACGGGAGAAGACATCCTCCAAAAACTGGCGGCCAGGCATAAGATTATAGATGATATCCTGAATTACAGGGAACTGACCAAATTAAAATCGACTTACGTGGATGCGCTTCCCCAGTTGATAAATGCCAAGACGGGACGGATCCATACCTCTTTTAACCAGGCCGTTGCAGTCACCGGCAGGTTGAGCTCGAACAATCCCAATCTTCAGAATATCCCGATCCGTACAGCACGAGGGCGTTCCATAAGAGAGGCGTTTATTGCCAGGGACCGGGATTTTGTTCTGGTTTCTGCCGATTATTCCCAGATTGAACTTCGTATTATTGCTTCTATCAGCGGAGATGAGCACATGATCGCTGCCTTTAAAAAGGAGCAGGACATTCATGCTACCACTGCGGCAAAAGTATACAAGGTGCCTCTTAATGAAGTGACACCTGAAATGCGACGCAACGCCAAGAGTGTGAATTTCGGAATTATATACGGGGTAAGTGCTTTTGGATTATCAGAAAACTTAGGTATCAGCCGGACAGAGGCTAAAGAACTGATCGATAATTATTTCGCAGAGTATCCGGCTATCAAAAGATACATGGATAACCAAATGGCTTTTGCCGCAAAGAACGGCTATGTAAAAACCCTATTGGGAAGAAAACGATGGTTGCGAGACATCCGTTCGTCCAATTCGGTGGTTCGCGGGTATGCAGAGCGCAATGCCATCAATATGCCTATCCAGGGGACGGCCGCAGACATGATAAAGCTGGCCATGATTGATATTTTTAAAGTATTTAAGGAACGTAAGTACAGGTCAAAAATGGTCCTTCAGGTGCATGATGAATTGATATTTGATACCCATATTGAAGAACTGGAAACCATCAAGCCGCTCATAAAAGAAAAGATGGAACAGGCTATGAAGTTGGAGGTCCCGATTAAGGTAGAACTGGGCACCGGGAAAAATTGGCTGGAAGCGCATTGATAATTAGAGATAATACCTTCATTTCCTTTTTATCCAAAAATCTCATTTTAGGCATGTTGTTTCAGATTTGTCCGGTTTAGTACGGTCTGGGCCATTGAGCTGCTCAATTGAGAAGCGGATCAGGAAGGACGTTTTTTTCTTCGTTGTCCTTTTGTCTTGAAACAAAAGGACCAAAAGTTCAAGACGGACGAAAAAACCGGGAAATGAATCTTTCGGGCTAAAATAAAATAAGGCCCATTGGGTGAAAGGGTTGAAGGCGGGTACTTATTCTTACGGTTGTTGTAAATACGGCTGTTGAAGGCTGTATTTTATTTCTTTACGCCCTACAGCTGTATTTCTTTAACTGGTTTTTTCTAAGGTCGGAGGGCGTGAGACGGACAGGCAATCGCTTTTTCTATTTTTCCTTTACCTTTTTGCTG
>CAYZGR010000068.1:0-16546 GCA_964478125.1 uncultured Chitinophagaceae bacterium
GAACGAATCCTATCACTTCACAAAATCCTCAATATCATCCTCAAGGCTATTCTCATTTTTCAAATAATGGCTATAAAAGCTGGATCATTGAACCGCAAGCTACTTATAATAAGAAGATTGGAAAAGGTAAAATAAACATACTAGTAGGTAGTAGCTGGCAGCAAAGTATTAATAATAGTGCTACCTTTTTCGCTTATGGCTATTCCAATGACGCTTTGCTAAAATCTATGTCTGCTGCCAGCAGCCTTAGTATTACTGGCGATCATTCTAGTATCTACCGATACAATGCCGTATTCGGACGAGTTAATTATAACTATGCTGATAAATATATCATTAACCTATCGGGACGGAGAGATGGTTCCAGCCGCTTTGGGCCGGATAAGCGATTTGCTAATTTTGGTGCAGTCGGTGCGGCATGGATATTCACAGAAGAAAAATTCATGAAACATGCATTGTCCTTCTTGTCTTTTGGAAAGATCAGAACCAGTTATGGTACTACCGGCAATGATCAGATTGGCAATTACAGGTATCTGAATAGCTGGGAAAGCACTCCTTATCCGTATCAGGGTATTTCCGGTTTAAAACCTTCAAGATTATTTAACCCTGAATATAGTTGGGAAATCAACAGAAAACTTGAAGCAGCTATTAATTTGGGTTTTATCAAAGATAGGATACTAGTTGGCATAGATTGGTATCGAAATCGAAGTAGCAATCAACTGATCAATTATCCTGTACCTTCTCAAACTGGATTTAATAATGTTCTTGAAAATTTTCCTGCCTTGGTCCAAAATAACGGATGGGAATTTAGTATTACATTTAATGAAATTGATCATGGTGATTTTTATTGGAGCAGCCGAATCAATTTAAGTATTCCTAATAATGAATTGGTTTCATTCCGAGGAATTGAGCAGTCCAGTTATGCCCACAGCTATCTTGTCGGAAAATCATTAAATTTGATCTACTTTTTTCATCTATTGGGTGTTGATCCTAAAACGGGTGTTTACAAGTTTGAGGACGTAAACAAAGATGGCGATCTCAACTCAGATGATAATGTATATTCTGGAGATCTTGATCCAAAAATTTATGGTGGAATCGGTAACAGTATTAGTTACAAAGGTTTGAGCCTCAATTTCTTCCTCCAATTTAGAAAACAGAAGGGTCGTAACCTTCTCGCTGGTTTTACTTATCCGCCTCCTGGTAACAATATCAATTTACCCGAGCGGATTTTCCTTCAGAGATGGCGGCATTCCGGAGACCAGACTACCATCCAGAAATTTACTACTACTTATGGCACAGACGCTACTACCTCTTCTTTATACTATTTAAGTAGTTCAGATGCCATTTATAGCAATGCTTCGTTTATCCGTCTCAAAAATGTCAATCTGTCTTATTCCCTGCCTTTAACATGGATCAATCATATTGGGTTTGAGACAGCAAGAATTTATCTACCGGCGTAAAATCTGCTAACCATAACCAGTTATAAAGGATTTGATCCTGAGACCCAACGACTCAATTTCCTCCCACCCTTAAGAACCATTACCGCCGGAATAAAATTTTCATTATAAAAACGTACTCTCATGTGTAATCAGAAGTTTTCTGAAAATAGTAGCTCTAAGCTTATAAAGAATTTAGACGAGTTATTTATCATCAGCCTGATCATTATGACGGGCCTGATCATTCAATCTTGTAAAAAATTTGTTCAAATACCATCGCCCACAGATCAGATTGTCAGTTCTGAAGTATTTTCCAATGACCAGAGTGCAATTGCTGCCATATCCGGATTATATAGCCAAATGATGCAAAGTAATTTATATTTTATAAATGGAGCAATGAGCCTTTATCCTGCATTATCAGCTGATGAACTTCGTTTGGCTGTGCCAAATCAGGAACAATTGCCTTTTGAACAAAATGCCATTCCTGTGACCAGTAGAATTATCCAAAATAATCTATGGAGGTATGCTTATATGTATATCTATCAGGCCAATGCTATAATAGAAGGTTTAAGCCAATCAAATTCGGTCAGCAAAAACGTAAAATCCCAGTTAACCGGAGAAGCAAAGTTTGTAAGGGCATTTTGCTACTTTTACCTGGTAAATCTCTTTGGTGGCGTTCCCCTAATCCTGGCTACAGATTACAAACAGAATGAGTTAAAGCCGCGGGTTTCCGTTGACGCGATCTATAAGCATATTATTGCTGATTTACAGGATGCACATCAAATATTAAGCGTGCCTTATCCTTCAGACGGACGGGTAAGGCCCAATAAATGGACTGCTACAGCCCTACTGGCAAGAGTTTATCTTTACCGGAAACAATATGACAAAGCAGAAGCGGCATCCAGTACTGTTATTAATTCGGGTGATTACAGCTTAGAAAAAGATTTAAACAAAGTGTTTCTTGCGAATAGTACAGAAGCTATTTGGCAGCTTATGCCGGTATCTCCATATTTTAATACCGCCGAAGGATATGGGTTTATCCCTTCTTCATCCTCCATTATTCCAAATTATAAAATTGATTCAGGACTCTTAAATTCATTTGAAGCAGGAGATCAAAGAAAAACTGATTGGCTGGATAGTAATATTGTTAATGGGATCACCTATTATTATCCCTATAAATATAAAATAGCCAGTGGTTCTGATAAGGTTGAATATAACATGATACTGCGGCTTGCAGAGCAATACCTGATCAGGGCCGAAGCCAGGGCTGAACTTGATAAAATGAATGATGCAGTCAGCGACTTAAATAAAATTCGACATCGTGCAGGTCTGCCGAATACAAATGCAATGGATAAGCAAAGCCTTATAAACGCTATTAGACATGAGAGAAGAGAGGAACTATTTACTGAATGGGGACACCGGTGGTTCGATTTAAAACGCTGGGGCATAATAGACAAGGTATTGTTGGATGAAAAGCCAGGATGGCGGCCCAGTGATAAACTTTATCCAATACCTTATCAAGAGATGATGAGCAATCCAAACTTAAAGCAGAATACGGAATATTGATGTACTACTATCCGTGAAGCAAAACCTTAAAAAAATTAGGTAGAAAATGAAATACAAAATTATCTATACAATAATTATTCTTTTGGTCTTTACACATTCTCTTTGTTTTGGCCAATCAACAAATAATATTCATCCATTAGATACCGGTCAAAAAATGCCTGATGTTGTCCTTCATAATGTGATCAATTATAACCAGGATCATATTCGTTTATCTGACTTGAAAGGAAAATTGGTTATACTCGATCTATGGGGAACGGGATGTACAGCATGTATAGCATCTTTTCCACATATCGATCAATTACAGAATAAGTTTGGCAATAAAATACAATTTATTATGGTAAATCGTGAAAGTAAAGATTCTACCAGGCATTTTTTCTCTTTACGTCCTAAAATTAAGTTGCCTAAAGTACCCTTTGTTACTGAAGATAGTATTTTAAGCGCCTACTTCCCACATCGTACAGTACCGGAGCATATTTGGATAGATAAAAGCGGGGTTGTTAGAGCGATCACCGATCCCAATAATGCAACGTCTAAAAATATACAAAAGGTATTGGAGGGACAACATATAGAATTTAGGATTAAGAGAGATGTGTTTGGCTTTAAAAGCGAGATGCCTATCATGGCGCAAAATAACGAACCTTTTTTGAATAAGATGAAATATTCGTCAAGTCTTTTTTCTTCAATAGATGGCGTCATAGGTTATTCAAGCTCAAAAGAGAAAGGCGCAGAGAACCCATATCATATCAGATACAATGGGATGTCTGCCCGGCTTCTATTTGTTTTTGCTTTTGAAGAAAACGGGAAATATGATTTTTGGGGTGCTAAAAACAGTGTAATCCTAGATGTTAGAGACAATGATAAGTTTGTTAGGCCTAAAGACCCTCAAAAGTATAATTATTGGGCCACACATTATAGTTATTGCTACGATTTATGGGTTCCTCCTGATCAGGCAAACCGGATATATGACATCATGAAGAATGATCTTGAAAATTATTTCAATGCCTATGGCAAAATTGAGCAACGAAAAATTGATTGCTTTGTTTTAGTAAGAACAACAAAGAATGATAAACTGCATTCTAAAGGTGGAAATCCTGAACGTGCATTTCGTAAAGCTCCTTATGATTCATTATATTATTTCCGTAACTGGTATTTCAAATATTTTGTAAGTATCTTGCATAGATTATTCGATAACCAAAGGCTTGCTACTCCTTTTGTAGATGCAACCGAATATAAAGGAAAAGTAGATATTGCTATTCCAGCTTCTTTGTTTGATAAAGGATTTAATATGGATTTATTGAGAAAGTCTTTAATGAAGTATGGGTTGGACATTAAGAAAGAGAGACGGAAGGTAAATGTTCTAATCATTAGTAATATACATCCATGAAAATATAAACAAAGGGAATAGGAATAGGAACATCTACAACTATTCCCTTTGAGGTTTCTACCTGCTCCGCTTAATTTTTAAATATTTGAGATGCAGGTGAATTGATTTGGTCACTTCTTACGCCCTGGCTTGGATCATTAGGATCATTGAGTTGATCCTGGGTATATCCATTTTCGCATAGCTGTTCAGTCTGTTTACAACCGGTTATATCCTGCTCATTTAATACAGTATTTTGGTCATGATAGGTTGTAACGCCTGGATCAAACCAATAGTAAGAAGGAGCCTGGCTATCAGTGTTGTAGCTGTTTCCTGTTGACGTAAATGCGCTCGCTGCGATCCCGACTATAACAGCCAGGATAGGCAGCATGAATTTTCTTTTAAGCATGTTTCTAAATTTAAAAATGAAAAAATACAATAAATAAAAACACCGTGTTTAGAGGGTTAAAAATAGTCCTACTCTATTCTATCAGGTTTTCAGTTACTTCCTGCTGCCGCTTTGCCCGGGCAGGGGGGCTTTATTGCAATAAAATCTTTAAGGTTCGAAGTTTACAGCCATGTTGTGCCTATCGTTTCGTTTATCCAGGATAATTCCGGTTACCGCCAATAGTATGAACAGTCCGTTAAAAACAATATGTTGTCCCCATGTCAATGTACTGATCACACCGCCGCAACTGCAGGGCAGGTTTTTATCCGTGAGCAGCATCAGCACGAGGTAAACCGTAAATACCAGTAATAGTATTGCCGCACTGTATAAGCCTGCACATCTTGTCCCCGGGATGATCAACAACGCCACGATGCCCAACTCCACTACCGGTACCGCCCAGGCCAATAATCCTGCAAACGGCTTCAGCATGGGGTGCAGGTGTAATTGTGCCACAAATACCGGATAAGCCAGCAGCTTACTCAGGGAGGCATAAACCAGCAACACGATCAGGGCCGCTGCAATAGCTTCTATAATAAGGGTGCGTCGCATGATGATAGGTCTTTTGGCTTGTTATGACAAAGATACGATCGCAATAGTCCGGGTTGTTTGTCTTTTTGTTCCTGGGAAATTGTCTTTTTATTCCATTATTTTCAGTTCCTGTTTTTCCTGTAATGGCCGGGCGCCTCGCCGGTATAACGGGTAAACGCATGTGAAAAGCTTGCCGCGTCACGGTATCCCGTTTTAATTGCTATCTCCAGCAGAGTCATATCCGTTTCCCGCAGCAATATTTGGGCCTGTTGCATGCGTCGCTCCAGCAGGTACTGGTGAAAAGGCTTGTTAAAGTATTGGGTGAACCATCGCTGCAGCGTGCTTTTACTCAGGTAAAAACGTTGCGCTATCCCGGGTATGGTCAGGTGTTCATCCAGGTGAGATTCCAGGTAATAGTCGATCTTTTTCATCAGGAATGCCGTCCGGTGAAAAAGCTTTTCTTTAGCGGTCGGCCGGTCTTGTACATACAGGCCGAGCAGTTCGCGTATCCGGGTTTCCAGGTACCAGCTTTTATCCGGTTCCTCTTTGTAAGGACAATGCTTCATCTCTTCGATAAGACGTATGATCTCATGGGTAATGTGTGTCGAATGCTGCCGTACCCCCTCGCCGGAACGGCGCCGCAGCCTTTCCAGCACCTCCTTCAGCTCGGGGTATTTCATGGCCAGCCTTTGCAGAAATTGCGGGGAGAGATCAATATGAAAGGACAAATACACACCAGGCTCAAACCATGCATCATGCAACCGGCCGTCTGGAATGTAAAACAGGCTGTAGCTGCCTTCATGCAGCCAGGCTTCCCCGAAACCTTTCAGCCTGCAGCGGACACTTCCCTGCAACATGAGATGCAGGGTGATGAGCGATCGGGCGACAAAAGGATGCAGCCAGGTATCGGCCGTAAGAATGGTAAAGATATTGAATTGTATGCAGAAGCGTTCCCCGGTAACGATCTGGGTCAGGTAATCCCCAAAATCGCCCTTCACGTACGACGGCTGTGTCCCGGGTATGCGTTTACTCCTGTAATGAAAAGGGATCTCATGTCGAGTGTACAGGAGCTTGTGCCTGTGTGAGAGCAGAAATTTCATGCCAAAGGGAGTAACAAATATAGCCTTTTTATTATACAATAAAAAATCCGGCCCTTCCTGCAGCATATTGGAGCATGAGACCGGTAGCCATAGGGAAGTTGTTTAAGGAATGAATTAGACAAGCCAGGGCCATGATTTTCTTGGGAAATATTTTGAAGAAAAGCATTCCCGGCGAATCGATCCAAATGAAGGTAAATAAAGATCGCAAAAGGAATAAAAGTGGGATTTTATTATTTTATAGTTATCTTAAAGCCCCGAAAGACGGAAATACATTCTTTATTTAAACACGGATACGAAAACATTATTACATATTGATGAGGTCGAGTAAAAGAACACCGCTTTATAGGTTATAAAATAAAAAAATATGTATTTGAGAAAAATAATAAGTCTGCTCTTGTTTATTGTCTGCTCTCAAACAGCATTTGCAGAGATCAGTCTGCCCGCTATCTTTTCTGATAATATGGTACTCCAACAAAGATCCATGGCATCGCTTTGGGGAAAGGCAAGCGCAGACCACAAGGTGACCATTACTACATCTTGGGATAACAAACAATACGTTACCCGTTCGGATAAGGCAGGAAAATGGAAAGTGGAAGTGCGAACCCCTGTGGCCGGCGGTCCATATAGAATTATTTTTGACGATGGTAGCAAATTTAAATTGAAGAACGTGTTGATTGGTGAAGTTTGGGTTTGTTCGGGGCAGTCCAATATGGAGATCTCCATGAAGGGCTATAGTAATCAACCCATATTAAATTCCAACAAGATATTGATGCATGCTCATGATTCTCTTTTGCGTCTGTTTCATGTGCAAAGGAAAGTTTCCAACCGCCCGATGGAGGATTGTGAAGGCGCATGGAAAATATCATCACCACAGAATGCGGCTACTTTTAGTGCGGTAGGATTTCAGTTTGCCAGGATGCTGCGGAAGACGCTCAAAGTTCCGGTCGGGATCATTGAGGCCGCCTGGGGAGGAACCCCGATAAAAGCATGGATGGATGAAAAAAGCTTACAACATTTTCCGGAGTTGAAGATATTGTCCAATGAGAAGCCTGGTTCTCAACATCCGGCATGTTTATTTAACGGGATGATTAGCCCGATAGCAGGATATGGCATCAAAGGTTTTATTTGGTACCAGGGAGAGTGGGATAGGCGTAAGCCTTCTATGTACAAAGCTTTAATGATGCATATGGTAAAAGGATGGCGTACTTTATGGAAAAGAGATGATCTGCCTTTTTATTATGTACAAATTGCTCCGTACGGATATAAAGGTAAGTTCAAAGATTCGGTACCTTACGTTCGGGAAGCCCAGGCCCAAGCCATGGAAACAATTCCCCATGCAGGTATGGTCGTGAGCATGGACGTGGGCAGCAAGTACACGATTCATCCGCCCGATAAAACCACTATCGCCCGTCGGCTTCAGTATTGGGCCCTGGGAGATGCGTATCATTGGGAAGGCATTTCATATAGGAGCCCGACATTTAAGTCTATGCAGGTAAAAGACCATAGTGTAACCGTCACATTTACCCAGACCCCATTGGGATTAACTTCCTATGATCAAAAAATAAAGGGCTTTGAGGTGGCGGGGAAAGATAAAGAATTTTATCCCGCAGAAGCTGAAATAAAAGGGAAGGGGAAGGTATTGATAAAATGTGATGAAGTCACTCATCCCGTGGCTGTTCGTTATTTATTTAAAGCTTTTGCCGTAGGGAATTTATATAATACGGCCGGACTTCCGCTGGCTCCCTTCAGAACGGATTCATGGTAGATCTGTCAATAGGGCGAGCGGTACGAGGTGTAGATCTTAAAGCGCGGGCTGTTTTTATTAAAATAATTTAGGAACGATAAAAAAGGATAAAAATTGAAGAAAATATTTTTACTGTTACCGATGCTATTGCCGGCATTATTCCTTACCGGTTGCGGTCAAAAGACAGACCAGGCAAAAATAAGAGAAAAGCCCAATGTGATCGTGATCTATGCGGATGATTTGGGTTATGGTGATCTGAGTTGTTACGGGGCGACGCAAATTAACACGCCTCATATCGATAAACTGGCTTCCGAAGGTCTGCGATTTACCAATGCACATAGCACGGCTTCTACCTGTACGCCTTCACGTTATTCCATATTGACAGGAGCATATGCTTTTCGAAATAACAACGCTCACATTTTACCGGGTAATGCTTCCCTGCTCATTCCGCTGGATCAGGCCACACTGGGGACCGTTTTTCAGGATGCGGGTTACAAGACGGCCTGTATAGGGAAGTGGCATGTGGGATTGGGGCCAAAGGAAGGGCCGGATTGGAATGGAGAGATAAAGCCCGGTCCAAATGAAGTGGGCTTTGATTACTCCTTTATTTTTCCCGCCACGGCCGATCGTGTCCCAACCGTATATGTGGAAAACCACGAGGTCATTGCCCTGGATCCCGCTGATCCGATAACGGTGAGCTACCGGCATAAGATAGGAAATGATCCTACCGGTCGCGAACATCCTGAATTATTGAAAATGAAATCTTCTCACGGACATGACGGAACGATCGTGAATGGAATAGGCCGCATCGGGTGGATGTCGGGTGGGAATCTGGCCAGATGGACAGATGAGGAACTGGCGGATGATTTTTTGGCACGTGCACAATGGTTTATAGAAAAGAACAAAGAGAATCCTTTCTTTCTCTATTATGCCGTTAATGAAATCCATGTTCCCCGGATGCCCGATACCCGTTTTAAGGGGAAAAGCAAATTGGGATATAGAGGAGATGTGATCCTTGAGATGGATTATCTGGTGGGAAGGATCATGAAGACGTTGGATTATCTTGGATTGACAAAGAATACGATTATCATCTTTACCAGCGATAATGGCCCGGTTTTAGACGACGGCTATGTAGATGGTGCAGTGGAGAAGGCTGACGGACATAAACCTGCCGGTCCCTTTCGCGGAGGAAAATACAGCTTGTTCGAAGGAGGTACGCGCGTGCCGTTTATAGTACGATGGCCCGGAGTGGTAAAGCCCGGAAAATCGGATGCACTGATCAGCCAGGTGGATCTTCTGGCTTCTTTTGCAGAGATGAATGGCGTGGAATTAAGGCAGAAAGATGCGATGGATAGTAAAGCGCTGAAAAAAACGCTGTTCGGACGCTCTAAAGAAGGCCGGAAAACCTACGTGGAGCAAAATAACGGAGCGGTACTGGCCTATATAAAAGAAGGATGGAAGTATATCGAGCCTCATCAAGGCCCTGCGATGTTAAAAAATGTAGACATAGCATCGGGATTCAGCGAGGATCCACAGTTGTATAACTTGAAGGAGGATAAGGAGGAACAACATAATCTGGCCTTGAAATATCCGGATAAGGTCAAAAAAATGACCGAAGAACTGGAGCAGATCAAAAAGAAAAAAAAGAATTAGATGGAGCATGGCCCATCCCAATTTCTCACCCACTAAATAAATTTTGAATAAAATTTGTGTAGTTAAATAGCTTCGTATATATTTGTAGCCAAATAGCTAAGTGATGAAGTTAAGGCGAGACGCATTTCAAGCAATCGCTGACCCGACAAGGAGGTCAATTCTCTTGCTGGTTGCAACACAGGCAATGACGGCGGGGGCTATAGCCTCCAATTTTGATACGGCACGGCCCACTGTTTCCAGACATTTACAAATTTTGACAGAATGCGATTTGCTGCAACAGGAGCAAAGTGGAAGAGAAATTTATTATTATTTAAACCCGCAAAAGATGAAAGAAATAGCAGATTTCATCGAACCGTTCCGTCAAATATGGGATGATAGATTTAATAAATTAGAATACGTAATGAAAAAATTCAAAGACCGATAAAGATGGAACAAAAAACACAAGTTCATGCTGAAACAGGCAAACAGGAGCTAACGATAACAAGAGAATTTGAATTGCCTGTAGAATGGCTTTTCGAGGCCTACCAGGAGCCAAAACTTTTGGAGCAATGGATGGGGACAAAGGTTTTGAAGATGGACAATAGGAAACACGGCTCGTATGCGTTTGAAACATCTCACAATGGGAAAGTAGTTTTTAGGGCTAATGGAACGATACACGAATTTATCCCCAATCAAAAGATCATACGAACTTTTGAAATGGAAAACGCCGGAATGGGAGTTCAGCTTGAGTTTCTGGAGTTTGAGAAATTGACAGGCGACACTAGTAAATTGACTATGCAAGTTATATACCGGTCTGTAGAACACAGAGCGATGCAACTAAAAATGCCGTTTGCATATGGTTTGAATAGAGCTCATGATCGTTTACAAAAAATTTTATCTAACCCAAAATGATCTTGCACAGATGAAAAACATAATTATTGAAGAAGGTGTGGTACATGATGTGCCGGACGATCTAAGAAAGGCTTTGCTTTCTCTTCCGGAACTCATCGGGAAATGGAATAAGCTGACGCCTCTTGCCCGCAATGAATGGATTTGCTGGACCACTATTGTAAAGCAGGAAAAAACACGAAAAGCACATATAAAACGATTGTGTGAAGAAATCCTGGAAGGCAAAAAACGACCTTGTTGCTGGCCCGGATGTCCTCATCGACGGCCAAAAGCCCAAAAATGGTTTAAGTAACCTCATTAAGTGAATCTACTATGTTCTTAGGAAAAGGTCTTCACTCCTATAATATTTATTTTTTTATATGTTGTATCGTTATAAGAAGATATTTTTACCGGCAGGCCTTTAGATAAGGAATAATTTATTTAAAAGCAGTCGATTTTTTCAAACGGATTGACCTTTCTAATCGACTTTCGTATTTTCGGGAGCGGTATTGGCGATGCGAAAGTAATTGATCACTCCTCCATGTAATATTACTTTAACCTGTCGCGGGCTAAGATGGTGTTTTAAAGGATAGACCTGGTTCCGGGTTTGGTTTATTGCTTCGAAGTTACCTCCGTTATTGAAACTTTCCAGTAGGTGATCCAGTATTAAAATATCTTTTTCTGAGATATGTTCGTAGTGGGCAGGATCTGCAAATTCAAAAGGAATAATACCAAAATTCACCAGATTTTGCCAGCCCAGGCGGGCGTAACTCTTAGCGATCACGGCTACCTGGCCAAGGTATCGGGGCGCTATGGCAGCGTGCTCCCTGCTGGAGCCCTGGGCATAATTATCACCTGCCACTACAATGTGACCGCCATATTCTTTTTTGGCTTTTCGGGCTACATCATAAAAGTCCTCGCGAATAACGGAATAAGCCCACTTGCTGATTTCCGGGATATTGCTTCGGAAAGCCAATACCTTAACTCCTGCCTTCATGATTTCGTCAGTAGAAATATGATCTTCCAACTTTAGCAGGACAGGCAAAGTATACTGATTTTTTAGAGGATCGAAAGCCGGAAGAGATATGATATTAGGCCCTTTTTGAAGAGGCGTACCCAACTTTTCCCCGGAAGGCGGCAACAGCATTTCTTTGTTAATAATTTCCCTTTCGGGAAGGGGATATAAAGGATAAGGCATGTCATACAATTGTTCCAGTTTCCGGGGATCGGTTATTTTTCCGGTGAGCGCAGCCGCGGCCGCTGTTTCAGGACTGCATAGAAACACCTTATCGTCCAGTGTTCCCGACCGGCCGGGGAAATTCCGGGGAAAAGTCCTCAGGCTATTTTTCCCCGTGGCCGGCGCCTGTCCCATACCAATACAACCCATGCAGCCGGCCTGATGCAATCGCCCGCCCGATTGATATAAAGGAAGCATTGCATCCATCGCAATTAAGTTTTCTACCATTTGCCTGGATGTGGGATTGATATCGAAGGAAACATCTTCATGCGCTTTTTTCCCTCTCAGAATTTCAGAAACGATCCAAAAATCTCTTAATCCGGGATTTGCAGAAGATCCAATCACCACCTGCGCCACCGGAAGGCCTTCCACTTCAGTTACCGGGACAACATTTCCGGGACTGCTTGGCAGGGCGATGAGCGGTATACATTCGGAGAGATTTATTTCTTCATACAGATCATATGCGGCTCCTTCGTCAGCCCGAAGTTCTATCCAGTCTTCTTTCCGGTTTTTTACTTGAAGAAAACGTCTGGTTTCCTGATCAGATGGAAACACGGTAGTAGTAGCGCCCATTTCTGTTCCCATATTGGCCATGACATGACGATCCATCACGTTGAGTGAAGCCAGCCCGGGTCCGTAATATTCGATCACCATTCCCCGGCAACCCTGTACATCATACCGCCGCAGCATTTCCAATATCACGTCTTTTGCACTGACCCAGCCGGGAAGTGTGCCGGTTAACTTTACACCCAATACCTTTGGCATTTTAAGGAATAAAGGTTCGCCCATAATGGCAAATGCCACATCCAGGCCGCCTGCTCCCACAGCCAGCATGCCTAAGGCTCCTGCCGCAGGCGTGTGGCTGTCCGAGCCAACAAGCGATTTTCCGGGAATACCAAAGTATTCCATGTGAACCGGATGACTGACGCCGTTTCCCGGCCTGCTAAACCACAATCCAAAAGATTCGGCCGCGGAACGGAGAAAAATGTGGTCATCCGCGTTTCTGAAATCCGCCTGCAACAGATTGTGATCAACATATTGTACGGATAGTTCTGTTTTGGCTTCTTTTAACCCCATCGCCTCCAACTCCAGCATAACCAGGGTTCCTGTCGCATCTTGCGTAAGTGTTTGATCTATTTTTAAACCGATCTCTTCCCCGGGGATCATCTTTCCTGAGAGGAGATGATTCAAGATCAGTTTTTGGGTAACATTGAGTGGCTGTTTCATAATGGGATCAATATATAGAAGTAGAGGGCAAAAATTATTCCTAAGGAGTGGATAAACTTATAGCAGAAACTGGCAAAATAAGATCCTTATCTACCGGACCTTATTTTGTCTCCGCCAGATTCCGGAGAGAATAATCAAAATTGTATAAAGGAAGCCTGGACTATCTATTGCCTTACAGGGAGGAAACGCTTATTCTATGGTACAAGGGTACGATTAAAAGAAAGGGAAATATTTCCATAAAACAAGATTGAAGTTATATCTCATAGGGCCCAATTATTGGCATAATATTTTTATTAAATGGGTAGAGGAAGAGGCTGCTGCTTCCTGTTTTGTTTACTTATATTTTAATTTTAGTGTTATGAAAAATGAAAGAGAAACTAAAAGAATACCTCTTCTTTTAGTCGAAAGAACAGTAGGTATTCGTACTGTGGGTTATATGTGTATTGCCATTACCTGGTGGTTACTGGGGATGCTGATGGCCGGTTGGTTTTCCGCGCCTGATATACCGGGTATTGCATTTGGATCTCTTTATGCCCTCGGTAGCATATTGCTTCCTGTTATGGGGATTTTATCCATAGTATACAAGGGAGATGTATTCGATAACGTGATCTTCCTCGGGATGGGCGGTTTACTGTTTAGCTTTCATGTAGGGCACATTGCCGGTATCTTAGGAGAACCCAACTTTTCGGGCTATTACGGGTGGTTTGCATTGTTATGGGCCATTTATTTTTGCTATTTATGGATTGCTTCTATAATTCATGTAAGTGCAAGAGGAAAAAGTAACATTATTAGAATGTTGTTTCTGTTATTTTTCTGGGTAGGAGCTTTAATTGCGGCTATTGGGGGATGGTCTGATAGTCATGGGCTGGCCATGCTGAGCGGTTATCTCTTTTTATTAAGTTCTATAATGGCTTTTATTATATCTGCTATCGCGATCTTTGTTGGGATAAAGGAGCGTTCTATTGAAGAAAGTTCGCCGCTTACCCCCCCGCCTCCATACGATTTGTGATTTGATCCATTGTGATATAAGGCAGAGATTATGTCAGGCAGGAAGGCTCTGTATTGAAATATACTTAATATAGGTCGTATAGCATGCGAAATTATTGATCATAGTAAAAAGCCAATTATCCACCGTTCTATATTATGTTTATTTGAAAAGTAATATTATATGCTTTTTAAAGAGGTGCATATGCTAAAAGAAAGGGAATGAAGATCCTGGAGTGATGCCTCGGTACCTTATTTGAAAAAATGTAGAAAAGTTTCCCCATACAGGCGGCGTTTCACCATAGGCTCTTTCTGACCCGGTGCAAGATGCCACGAATGTTATATATGCCGGCTTGTATTTTGTTATTGAAAAGAATAGTCATTACATCTTTTATTCATTGAGCCATGGCAAAATATTTAAAGATAAGCGGAGACAAGGTCGAAAAAGCATTATACGATGAAATGCAGGAGAGAGAATTGAAGAGCGGTCGTAGTAGGGTGCATACCAGTAGGGAAGAAACCGCAGCAATAGACTGGTCCCGGGCCGGTGGAGAAGGGAACAAAGTACCACGGAAGAAGTCTTCTTTAAAAAAGAGCATTGGCAAGAGAAACCACAGTCATAAATTCTACAGAAAATAGCATGTCTTCAGCCGGCATAATAGCATGCAGCCGTGCCATAGCCAGTCGGCGTCTTTCTATTGCATTTGTGGAAAGCGCCACGGCCGGAAGACTATGTTATGCGTTTTCGCAGGTACCTGATGCGGGCAAAATATTCAAAGGCGGATTGGTTTGTTATGATGCTTGCCTGAAAGAAGATGTTTTGCATATACCGGCGAAGCTTATCGAAAAATATACGCCTGAATCGGCAGAGGTCACTGCAGCGTTGGCAGAAAGGCTTCCGCGCTTTATTGAATGCGATATCTCGGTGGCCGTTACCGGACTGACCAGCACCGGCGGGAGTGAAACGCGGGACAAGCCGGTGGGCACCATGTTTTTCCATATTATATTTAAAAACTATTCAGAAGGCTTCCGGAAAGTGTTTGCAGGATCGCCGGAGCAAATTGTATCACAGGCCGTGGATTATACCGCTTTCTTGCTCTTAAACCTGTTTCATGATAAAGTGCAACAATAAACAGCCTTTTTGTGGGTATTTTCTGTAATATTCGTCGAATCTCAAGCAGTCAGCTCTATCAGCTTTTTTGCATTATAAACAGCATATGCATTTCCATCGTTATTAAAAAAAGCCCATATGATGTGACCTGCCTTTGCCCATTCCTCCATTTTACCAGCGAACTGCCGCAGGAACTGATCGCTGTAAGAGGAGTCAAAACCGGCAGCGCCGTGAAAGCGGATATATATATGGCGGGCAGTAACCCATTCAGCATAGGTCCGGCGGCCGCCGGAGTCCGCTATAACAAAAGCGATATGGTGCTTTTTCAGCAGATCAATGCTTTCTTTTTCAAGCCAGCTATCGTGCCGGGGCTCCAGGGCAAAGTGATAACCTTTGTATCCTTTCAATGCCTGATAAAAATCCTTTGCTCTTTCTTCATGGAAGGCAAGATGGGGTGGCAATTGGATCAAAACAGGCCCTAACCGGCTCTTTACAGGATCAAATATTTCAAAGAATTTGGGAAGAGTTTCTTTGGGATCGTTCAGTTTTTTGATATGGGTAATATACCGGCTGATCTTGGGACAAAACCTAAAGCCTTTCTTAACGGTTTGAGCCCAGTGCTGAACTGTTTCCATTTTTGGCAAATGATAAAAGCTTGTATTGATCTCCGTTGTGTTAAAATACTGTGCATAGTATGCTAAATACGTTACAGGCTTTATGTCTTCCGGGTAAAAACGCTTGCGCCAATGCTTATAGCTCCAGCCGGATGTCCCTATATGAATAGCTCCTTTCATGGTTACTTATATCCTTACTTTCAAAATCATGCCATATAGAGTGCGCATGCCACATAATATATTAGAGCAGCCAATGGAAAGAGAAATGATGCCGTTTGGGAGGAGCAAATGTTCCGGATCGAGAAACCTCAGATATGGTATTAAAAGAGTCAATCTGCACTTTTCCGGACGGCGAATCTTCTGGATAGTTTTATCTTTTTGTATCACTATCATGAGTATAAAGAAAGGGTGGATAATCCCTATAGTTGTCCGCAATTCGTGAAGCATTATCACCGAACAACCACCACAGGTCCCATTACCATTGTCTTGCCAGGAAGCTATTTGAGGAGTGGAGCTACCTGCTTTTTTCATTTTCATTGACCGGACCGGCTATAAACCCCAGAAATATTTATTGTAATAAGTTTCCCGGAGGCGAAATCGAACTTTATCAATGTGTTCGTTTATTGACCTGACTTCGGCGGTTTTCCCTTTTACAATTTCTGCGTTATGATCCC
>CAYZGR010000069.1:0-16353 GCA_964478125.1 uncultured Chitinophagaceae bacterium
ATATCTTAAAGAACATTCGCCGACCCTACTGCCAACGCGGCTGCAAAGGTATGCCTATATTTTATGTTTTCAAAAAAGTTTCTGAAAAAATTTTTCAAACGTTTTTCCAGGTAATCAAAGAACCCCCTTCAAACGGAAATGAACCCTACTGCCCGCCCTTTTCTTTATTCATATTAGCCAGCGCATTCACTACGGCCGCACTCTTGGTTAAACGCTGCTTTCCAAGCGTGAATCTGGAAATGACCACATACAAAACAGGTACCGAGAAAATTCCCACCAAGGTTGCAGCAAGCATACCTCCTAAAACAGTAAACCCGATATTTACACGGGAGGCGGCACCGGCGCCGGTAGCCACGCACAAAGGCAGTATCCCAAAGATAAAAGCAAAGGAGGTCATTAATATAGGCCGGAAACGCAGTTTTACCGCTTCTAAAGTAGCCGGAATCACCGCCATGCCGTTATCTACCCGGTCCTTACAGAATTCCACAATCAGAATGGCATTTTTAGCCGCTAACCCGATAAGCGTAATTAACCCGATCTGTGAATATACACTGTTTTGTTGACCTGTAAGAGCCAACGCAATAATGGAACCAAATAAAGCTACCGGTACGGCCAGCAAAACAGAAAAAGGAACCGACCAGCTTTCATACAAAGCAGTAAGCAAAAGGAATACAAAAACTATGGATAACATGAAAATCATGATGGTCTTATTCCCCGCTTCTACCTCTTGTAAAGAAATATTGGACCATTCATAGCCAAAATTGGCAGGTAAAGTCTCTGCGGCAACTTCCTTCAAGGCATCCATAGCTTCTCCACTGCTATATCCCGGGGCTGCATTACCGCTAATGGTCTCTGCCCGATATAAATTAAAGTGATTAATAACCGGGGGACCTGACGTAGGCTCTGTAGTAGTAACGGCGCTAAGGGGTACCATCTTTCCCCTGTTGTTGCTTACGTAAAAATGAGACAGGTCGTTAATATTGCTCCGAAACGAAGAGTCGGCCTGTAGCATGACCCTGTAATTACGTCCAAACCGGGTAAAGTCATTCACATAAGCCCCGCCCAGAAAGGCGCCAATGGTTTGAAAAACATCTCCAACGGCAACCCCCATCCGTTTGCACTTTTCCCGATCTACAGTTAATTTATATTGAGGAGTCGACGCTGTAAAAAAGGAATAAGCACGGCCGATTTCCGGACGCTGATTAGCCTTTTGTATAAAACTTTGCAGAACCCGATTGAACTCCTGGATGTCGGTACCGGACCTTTGTTCCAATACAAAAGAAAACCCGGAGCTGGTTCCAAAACCGCGAAGGGTGGGTGATGGGATAACAATTATTTGTGCATCTTTAAAGCCGGCAAGGCGTTGCTGTAACCGGCCCACAACAGTTCCCATATCCTGACCGTGTTTATATCGCACGTCCCAGGGCTTTAGCGATACAAAATAGGTGGCTGCATTGGGCTTGATCGCACCGCCCCCGGCAATGTTTATTCCCGTAATAGCCATATAATGGGCTATGGCAGAATCCTTTCCGAGCATTTCATTGATCCTGGACGATACGGCTTGCGTACGTCCGGAGGCGGCGGCATCGGGTAATTCCACCGAAATAATAAGTCCTCCCATATCTTCCTGCGGAATAAACGTTGTAGGTACTTTTATAAAAAAGTAGTAGGTAACCGCAAACATGACCAACAATCCCGCAAGGATCAAAGGTGCTTTCTTGATGGCCCACCGCACTCCATTACTATATCTCTCGGTACGCCTGACAAACCATTTATTAAAAAAATAGAAAAATTTATTAAGTCCCCGGGAACGTTTATTAAACTTTTCCGGTTTCAATAGCATAGCGCACAAGGCAGGTGTCAGGGATAAAGCAAGAAAGGCGGAAAGCAATACCGAAAAAGCAATCGTAAGTGCAAATTGCTGGTACAACCTGCCGCTTACGCCGGGAATAAAAGCGACCGGAACAAACACGGCTGCCAGGATGATACCAATAGCAATAACGGGCGCCTGCACCTCCGACATAGCCCTATAAGTAGCGTCCCGGGGAGAAAGCTTCGTCACATCAATATGGTGCTGCACCGCCTCCACCACTACGATAGCGTCATCTACCACAATACCAATAGCCAGCACGAAACCAAACAGAGTCAAGGTATTTATGGAAAAGCCCAGCAAATAAAAGAAAATAAGCGCACCAATAATAGATATGGGAATGACCAGAATGGGAATAATGGTAGCCCGCCAGTTCTCCAGAAAGATAAACACCACAAAAGCAACCAGCAAAAGCGCTATAAGAAGCGTTTCAACCACCTCATCTATAGACTTCTGGACAAAAGAGGTGGTTTCAAAAGGGACCACATATTCCACATCCGGCGGAAAAGATTTGGACAACACTTTCATTTTGTCGTTTACCCTTTCGGCTGTAGCCAACGCATTGGCCCCGGGTTCCAGATAGATGGCCATTCCTGTTCCCGTTTTGCCATCCACCTTGTTATCAATCCCATAAAACTCCGATCCCATTCCAATACGTGCGATATCCTTCAGATGAACTGCAGATCCATTTTCAGGATTCGTAGCCACTATAATATTGCCAAACTGGTCCGGAGTGGATAGTCTTCCACTTACTTTCAAACTATATTCAAATGCCTGGTTGCTCTTAGCCGGAGGAGCCCCCACAATACCTGCAGGCACCTGACGGTTTTGTTCGGAAACCGCCCCGATAACCTGTGCGGGCGTAATACCCAAAGAAGCCATCTTATCCGGGTTCAACCAGATACGCATGCTGTAATTCCGGGCAAAAGCATTTACATCTCCCACCCCTTCTACACGAGAAATTTCCGGAAGAATATTGATTTCCAGGTAGTTATCCAAAAAATTTCGATCATGACTCTCCTGAGGAGATCGCAGCGCCATTACCATCAACATGTCGTTGGACCGCTTTCTAACGATTACACCGGTACGACTTACCTCTTCCGGCACGGAAGGCATAGCCAGGTTGACGCGGTTTTGCACATCTAATGCAGCAATATCCGGATCGGTTCCAATATTAAAGGTCACATTTATAGAACCCGAACCATCACTTGCACTGGTAGACTCCATATACATTTCTCCCGGCGTACCATTGATCTGGTTCTCTATAGGCGTATTTACCGTCTCCTCCACCGTTTGAGCATCCGCACCTATAAAATTAGAACGTACAGACACCACCGGAGGAGCGATGTCCGGCAACTGCGCTACCGGTAAGTTAAACATGGAAATCAACCCCAGCAATACCAGTAAAATGGCAATGACTATGGTTGTATTCTTCCTTTTTATGAAAGTTTTTGAAATTAACATCTTGAAATATGGTTACTAAAAAAATAGATATATTTTAACTTACTGTTGCAGGGAAGAATCGGAGGGGTTCCCACCCTTTTGTGTTTCCGGTTGAACCTGGACTTCCATTCCGGGTCTTACTTTTTTTAGACCCTCCACCACTATCCGGTCTCCCGGTTGAAGCCCCTTGATAATAAGGGTTTTATTACCTACTTCCGGTCCCGTTACAACACTTCTCGATTCTATTTTATTATCCTTATCCAAAACATACACGGCAGTTTCCGCAAGAATATGCACCAATGCAGTAGTAGGAACAGCTATTCCGTCAGAATCAGTTGGATGTTGTACCAAAACTACTGCACTCATTCCAGATTTGAGCATCCCTTTGTCATTGGGAAACTGGAGACGGATCTGAATGGAACCGGTGGTTTGATCCACCGCATTGTTCACCACCAGTAATTTTCCGTTCCGGTCGTAATCAGATCCATCCGAAAATTGAAGAGAATAGGTTCTTTTAATAGCAGGATCTGTAAATTCGGCAATATCCGACTGGGGAATTTCAAAGTCCACATACATCGGATTCTCATTAACGATGGTATTAATCAATGTTTGACCTGCACTCACCAGATCTCCCACTTTTACCTGAACAATACCAAGCTTACCACTTTCAGGCGCTATAATATGGGTATGCCTTAAATCGGTAGCCGCACTTTCCACAGCGGCTTCGGCCGCTTTAAGATTCGCTTGTGCAGCTTCAACAGCCGTGGTGGCCTGATCTACAGTTTGCCTGGAAATGGCATCATGTTTCAATAAGTCCTGATACCTTTCCAAATCCCGTTGTTTTAAGGCCAGGGATGTTTTTACCTGTGCTAAATCGGCTTTTGCCCGGTCATAGGCCGCCTGGTAACGGCTTTTATCCAGTGCATAAAGCACCTGTCCCTTATGCACAAAGGAACCATCCTGAACTTTAATGGATTTCAGGTATCCACTCACATCTGCACGCAGCTTTACGATGCTATAAGCTTCCAAAGTAGCTGCATATTCACGGGAGATCACATAGGATTGCGGTTCTATCGTTATAACATTCACTACAGGCTTAGGCATACCGGCGCCTTGCATTGTCGCAGCAGACTGCTTTTTATTCCCGCCGCAAGAAACGAGCAGAAAGATTAATACAATTCCGAAACTGCTATAGATCAGGCTTTTATTGGTCTTCATGTATTCTTCAGTTAATAATAAATAAAATGGATTAGGGTCTATTTAGATAATTTGAGGTTCTACGGGTTTGCGGAATCCAGTCGTCCGGTCGCTTTTTGAAGCGCCACCCTGCTTATCATGGTATTCAAGAGCGCATCAATATAATCACTTTGAGCGCGTTGCAATTCATTTTCCGCCGACAGCAGGTCTAAACTCGTGGCAACCCCTTTTTCATACTTATAGTTGATCCGCTCATAAACACCTTGCGTAAGTTCCATATTCTTTTTTTGAGTCTCCAGCTGATCCTTATTATTAAGATAATTTACGTAAGCCTGCCGGACTTCCACCTGGATCTGATCTGCCAGGTATTCAAGATCATTCTGAGATTGTTCTAAAGTGATCTGTGCCTGATTGGTCTGATGAATACGCTCCGTGCCGGAAAAAATGGGAAAAGACAAGTTGAGCCCCAAAGCGGAATTGCCAAACCCCCTACCATACAATTCTGAAAATTTGGTTCCGAAAAAGTTGTAACCGCCATTTAAGTATACCGACAAGGTAGGAAGAAAAGATGAACGGGTACTTTTCAGGCTTAACTTATCCAGATCAACCTGTACCTGTTGCATCCCATATTCCGGCCGGTCGGTAAGGTTAAAATTCAGCGGCTCGGCATGCTTCAGATCAGGGGAAAAATCATCGACGGATTCTGTTAAAGATAAGGAGTCTTGCGGCGACATGCCTATCTGGAACTTCAAGACCTGAAGACTCAATGCCAATAAACGCTTTTGATTCTTCAACCCGGTATGAGCCGTATTAAATTGAGATTGGATCCGATTGACATCTACCGTTTCCGCTATCCCTACCTGATGTTTATTTTTTATATCATTCAAAGATTTATTGAGTTGCCGGACATTGGATGTTGCCAGGCGGATGGCTTCCCTATTCACCAAAACATTGAAATAGGCTTTTTTCACAGCGGCTATGATTTCTGTCCTCGTTCGTTGCAAGGCTTTCACAGAAAGTTGTTGGAAAACTTTTGCCGCCTTCAGTCCGACAAAATAATTGTTGTTAAAGAGCGTTTGTGTAGCTTCTGCCGTTATAGAAGAGGTATATTTATTGCCAAACTGGACCGGAACTTTTTTCCCGGAAGACGGATCACTCAGATCGGGAATCAGGGAAGTCGGCAGTTTTAAATTATCTACAAGGCTGCCTGAAATATTTACATGGGGAAGCAGTCTGCCGCGGGTCTCTCCTATCTGTTCTCTGGCCATTTTTTTATCCAGGCGTGCATTAACCACATCATGCTGATGATCCAGGGCATAATTCACACATTGTTCCATATTGAATTGAAACGATTTTTGATCGTCCGGAGCAGATTGCCCTCTCACCACTAAGGAAAGCAGTGAAAAACAAGAGAAAGCCATCGTAATGAAAATTGTTTGCCGTACTATTGAAGCAACAGATCGTGAATCATTCTTTTTGAAAAGGGAAAACATAGTTCTCAATTATCGCGCAAAGTTAAGATTATAGGTTCGCTCCATACCGCTTCTATGATAAACGGTTAACGGATTTTGATAAAAGGAGTAAGGTATTTGTTTTCCATTACGATTCTTGTCAAGTCCAGGAATTTATTTTCGCTCCTCCAGCTCCAGCCAGCGGGATTCCATGTTCTCCAACTGCACCGTAATCTGACCTATTCTTTCAGAAACTTGTTGCAACTTTTCATAAGGCAAGCCGGGGTCTGTCAGCCGTTTGGTAAGTTCCGCTTTTTCAGCTTCCAGCCGGGGCAGGTCTTTCTCCAGTTGTCTCAGTTCACGTTGTTCGTTATATGATAATTTCTTCCTTTCCGTTTCCCAAGAAGCTTTCGGGTTTTTCTTTCCTTCATCTTCCTGTCTTTGTTTTTTCTCTTCATGCGCTTCCTCTGCTGCGGCTATCCTGTATTGGGAATAATTTCCCGGGAAATCGCGGATTTTTCCTTCTCCCTCGAATACAAACAAATGGTCAATCAACCGGTCCATAAAATACCGGTCGTGGGAAACAAGGATCACGCAACCCGGAAAGTTTTCCAAAAAATCTTCCAAAACCTGAAGGGTTTCAATATCCAGATCATTGGTCGGCTCATCCAGGATCAGAAAATTAGGGTTACGGAACAATACGGATAACAATTGCAGCCTTTTTTTCTCCCCGCCGCTCAACCTGGAAATATAAGTGTACTGCTGCTCGGGAGTGAACAGGAAACGAGTAAGGAATTCAGAGGCGCTGACCATGCCACCATCCGCAAGCGGAAAATTTTCTGCGATATGTTTTACCCAGTCAATGACCCTTTCATCCTCCTTAAGGTGCAATCCCTGCTGATGATAATAGCCGAAGGTTACCGTCTCTCCAATATTAACTTTTCCGGAATCCGGCTTTTCTATCCCCTGGATGATATTTAAAAAGGTGGATTTGCCCACTCCATTTTTACCAATAATGCCAACCCGCTCTCCTTTCTTAAAAATATAATCGAAGCCATCCAGCAACAATTTACCTCCAAAAGACTTTCTCACTTTCTTTAACTCAAGGATCTTCCCGCCGAGCCGTGTCATTTTTACGCCCAGGGAAAGGCCGGGATCTGTATCCTTTTCGGAAGCCTTTTCTTTTACTTTATGGAAAGCATCTATACGAGATTTGGCCTTTGTTCCGCGTGCACGCGGCTGGCGACGCATCCAATCCAGCTCCTTGCGATATAAATTCCGGGCCTTTTCGCGGGAAGCGCTCTCTATTTCCAGCCGGTGTTCTTTGTTTTCCAGGAAACGTGTATAATTTCCCTTATGAATAAAGAGCCGCCCTTCATCAAGCTCCAGGATTTCGTTACAAACCTGATCAAGGAAATAACGATCATGGGTAACCAGCAACAAAGTCATCTTTGCCACGCTCAGATATTCTTCCAGCCATTCTATCATCTTTACATCCAGATGGTTAGTAGGCTCATCCAGTATAAGAAGGGTATGTTGATGATCAAATCCCACGTCTATCAACACCTTTGCAAGGGCTACTCTTTTTTTCTGTCCGCCCGAAAGTGTAGATACTTTTTGATCCAAAAAGGCGATACCGAGCTTTCCCAGGATCTCTTTTACCTTTGCTTCAAATTGCCAGGCATTCAGCTCATCCATCTCAGCCGCCAGCTCCGCCACCGCCACCTTATCTTCCCGAACCGATTTTTCATACCGGTTAATAAGCTGCAATGTAGGATGATCATGCCCGAAAATATTCCGTGAAACTGTAGCCCCGCCCTCCAGTCGGGGCTGTTGATTCAAAAAAACAACCTGCACATCCTTATGTATCCAGACACTTCCTTCCTCCCCACCGTCCGCTCCCGCAATTATATTAAGCAGGGAAGACTTCCCCGAGCCATTCTTCGCTACGATCGCTACTTTATCACCTTGCGAAATATGAAAAGATATATTCCGAAATAAGTTTTTTACGCCATAAGACTTGCTAAGTCCTTCTACCGATAAATAATGCATGTTAAACAATATATTGCAATCCCATCCGTCTTTTGGCCTCCTTTAATGTATCAGAGGCGGATTGACGCGCTTTTTCCCTTCCCTGTTTTATGATCTTTTTCAGATAATCGGTATCTTTTTGGATCTCAGCAGCCTTATCGCGAATGGGTCCTATAAAGCCGATAAGATCCTGCGCCAGTTGTTTCTTCATCTCTCCGTAACGAATGGAGCAATCCTGATAAGCTCTTTCATAATGTTGCAGTACCTCGGGAGAAGAGACCCATTTTAAAAGTGTAAAAAGGTTTTCGATATATTCCGGTTTTTCCGTACGGGGTTCCGTAGGACCGGTGTCGGTTTTGGCCTTTTTCACTTTTCTCAGGATCTGTTCATCACTGTCGGCAAGGTAAAGCGTGGCGGATTCATGCTGGCTCTTGCTCATTTTTCCTTCCCCGTTAAGGCTGCCAATCTTGATCAGTTCTCCATTATCGCTGAATCCTTCCGGCTCGGGAAAAAGTTGACCGTACCTGTTATTAAACCGGGAGGCAAAATTACGCGCCATCTCAAGATGCTGCTGCTGGTCCCTCCCGACGGGAACTTTTTGAGCCCGATGCAATAGAATATCGGCAGCCATTAAGACGGGATAGGTTAATAAGCCCGCATTAATATTGTCCTGGTGTTGTCTTATTTTCTCTTTGAAAGTAGGTACCTTCTCCAGCTCTCCCTTATATGCCAACATGTTCAACAGCAAATACAATTCTGATGTTTCAGGTACATCGCTTTGTACGTATAAAGTCACCTTCTCCGGATCAAGACCGGAAGCTATGTTTTCGGCCAGCACCCGAAATACATTCTCCTGTAAATGTTCGGGCTTCGGATGCGTGGTTAAAGAATGTAAATCAGCTACAAAAAAATAACAGTTATAGGAATTCTGCATTTTTACAAAATTACGAATGGCCCCAAAATAATTTCCCAAATGCAGAAACCCCGTGGGCCGGATACCGCTAACGACGATCTCTTTTTCCATAGGAAGGCAAAGTTAAGCATAACCAACAGAAATGTTACCTTTGAAAAATTAATCAACTTGCTGTTCATGAGTTCGGTTATTCATGTAAAAGATCTGCGAAAGAATTATTATATAGGTAAAAACGAATTACCTGTACTAAAAGGTCTGAATTTTAACATCAATACCAATGAATATGTCGCTTTAATGGGCCCATCGGGCTCTGGCAAATCCACATTAATGAACATCCTGGGCTGCCTTGATACTCCTAGTTCGGGCGTCTACATATTGAACGGCCAGGATGTCAGTAAAATGGACGATAACAGCCTCGCAGAAATACGCAACAAAGAAATTGGTTTTGTTTTTCAACAATTTAACCTGATGCCCCGGTTGAGTGCTATGGAAAATGTAGCGCTTCCTTTAATTTATGCCGGCATTCCCAAAAAAGAAAGAGAAGCCCGCTCATTGGATTTACTGGACGAGGTGGGATTGGGGGATCGTGCAGACCATAAACCTAATGAACTTTCCGGAGGGCAATGTCAACGGGTTGCGATCGCACGCGCCCTGATTAACGATCCGTCCATTATATTAGCCGATGAACCTACCGGGAATCTGGACACCAAAACTTCCATCGAGATCATGGGTATTTTCGAAAGGATTCACTCCAACGGCAATACGGTTGTGTTGGTGACCCACGAAGAAGATATCGCCGAACATGCCTATCGCATCGTGCGGCTGCGTGACGGAATCATTGAGAGTGACCGGCAAAATGAAAAAACTGCAATACAAGAAACAAAATAAAGTTCTTCTAATGGCATTCAGGATCTATACAAAAAAGGGAGATCTGGGTAAAACTTCTCTTATAGGCGGTACCCGTGTGTCCAAGGGAAGCCTCCGTATCGCAACATACGGTGCGGTAGATACGCTAAATTCCTACATGGGATGGGTGGCCGACCTTCAGACAGCGGAAGAAGTGCGATCTCTTTTACGCAAGATACAAGACCGTCTTTTTACCATTGGTTCCAGACTGGCCTGTGATCCTCAGAAGAAAATCCGAATGCAATTGCCCGGATTAAAAGAGGATGATATTCATCTTCTGGAGAAGGCGATAGACAACATAGATAAGAAGGTACCTCCCCTTCGCTCCTTCATACTCCCGGGGGGCCACGTTGCCGTTTCTGCCTGTCATATCACACGTTGTCATTGCCGGGAGGCCGAACGGCTTTGTGTAATGCTTAACGAAGAAGAAAAAAGTACGGATCCCCTTATCATCCCCTATTTGAACAGACTGAGCGATTATCTGTTCATGCTTTCCCGGTATACCGCTTTACAACTCAATGTGGAGGAGGTTGCCTGGAAAGCGGAAAAGTGATAAAAAAGTCTTATTTCTCCTTACCCATCCGCTTCAAAAACATTTCCTTTCTATTATCTCTGCCCTCTTTATAGGTTTTATACATAGAACTCATCCTGGATAAATACAATTCCGGGTTAGACGTACCTCTGTGACACACTACACAGTTGATTACCTGCACCTGTTTGGGTTTGGGATCAGGAAAATGAGGTTTAAAATATTTCTCATTGATTTCATTGGTCATTCTTATCATTCCCCGGGCAATCTCTTTTTCAATTTTGGCATCACTGGAGAAATCCAGTTTACGCGGATTATCTTTTCGCGGGGCATGACAATAACCACATTGCACGGCTAAGGCATTGGCATAGCCATGCATAAGATCGAATAGACTGTCCCGGGAAATATCCTGAGGAAGCACCTTGAGGTTTTTCCATTGAGGTTGTGGCCTGGAATCTTTTACAGGATTTTGTTGAGGGGTAAAAGCATAAAATTGTATCAAAGAAACCCCAAAAACGATTCCGGCAATAACGCTGAGCGATTTTTTTCTGATTTTCATACTTTTTCAATTTAAGAGAAATCAGTGTTCAAAATACAACAAAATATTATAAACCAAAATATAGATTTTATTAAGGCTTTTATTTTTCGAAATCTATAAATGATTTACCTACGTACCACCCATTTCAGCATTTCTTTCAAAGTAACTTTCTTACCATATAACAGGATACCGGTACGGTATATTTTAGCAGCCACCCAGGTGGTAAAAATAAAGCCGGCAATAAGGAATACAATAGATAATATCAATTGCCAGGCGGGCACACCATAAGGTATTCGCGCCATCATAACCAAAGGAGAAGATAATGGGAAAATACTGCAGAATACCGACAAAGCGCTATTGGGCTCTTGTATGGTACTGAACATAATAAAGAACGAAATAATGATGGGCATGGTAACCGGTAGGGTCAGCGTTTGAGATTCTGTCATTTCCTGATCTACGGCAGAACCAACTGCCGCAAAAAGTGCCGCATATAAGAGGTATCCACCCAAAAAATAAAATATAAAACATACAATAATTTCTGCCACGGGCAGGATACTAAGCAGGTTCTTTACTTGTTCAAAAGCTTGCGCAGCTTGCAGATTGCGCTCCGTTCCCACTTGCTGCATGCTTTGAAGGGATTGAACATCCGGGAAAAAAGAGCCGGCTACAGAAAACCCGATAAAACCTAAAATTATCCAGATAATAAATTGCGTAAGCCCTACCCCTCCTATTCCGATGATCTTTCCCGTCATAAGTTGAAAAGGCTTTACTGAAGAGATCATCACTTCTGAAATACGGTTCGTTTTTTCTTCTGCCACGCCACGAAGAACCTGCGTACCAAAAAGCAGCAGCGCGAAGTATATCAAAAACCCCGAAACATAGCCGATGGCCGAAGAGGCATAGGTTAGATATTGAGTATCATTTGCAGTACCACCGGAAGAAACAGGCTGTGATATAGAGACATCAACGTCCATTTTTTTCAACGCCTCTTGATCAATGCCGGCTAAAATCATCCGCCTTTCCTTGATGGTCTGATTAATCTGGCCGGTAATATATAAATAAGAATTTAACCCCAATTGATTTTCAGAAAAATATACAAATCCCCTGGGATCCTGCACATCAATATCAGGAATATACAACAGACCATCGAAGCCCTCTTTTTTATATACCCTGCGCTCCCGTTCTACCGATTTGCCACCCATAAAAGTAAAAAAAATATGCTGCCCATCCTGAATATGTCCCTGAAACAACCCACTATCATCAACCACTGCGATCTTCTTGGTCCCCTTGCTTCCCCCTGCAACAAGAAACACCTCTAACGCTATAAAACCAATAATGATAAAAGGAATGAGTAAAGTAATAATGATAAATGATTTTTTCTTAACACGCGATAAATATTCCCGTTTTATAATCAACCAGTTCTTATGCATAATTTATCATTTAGTTCTGAACCAATTCAATAAAGACCTCGTTAATGGAAGGCAAGATCTCGTTAAAGGATTGGATAGCATACCCTTCCCGCATAAAGTATTTCAATACGCTATTATTTGCGGTTTCCTCACAGAGTTTCACTCTCAACCTGTTCTCCTTAACCGATTCAATTATAAAAGCATCCGGTTTAACGGATGCTTCTATAAATGGACGATCCAGCGAAATGCTAAATTCATTTTTCTTGAAATCTTCTTTTATTTCATTTATTTTGCCATCTAATACTTTTTTCCCTTTGTTCACCAAAACCACATGCTGGCAGATCTCCTCTACCTGCTCCATCCGGTGTGTGGAAAAAATAACGGTAGTCCCTTTTTCACATAAATCGTAAATTTCTTGCTTGATCAAATTAGAATTGATCGGATCCAATCCGGAAAAGGGCTCATCCAGGATGAGTAATCCCGGCTCATGAAGAATGGTAGAAATGAATTGTACTTTTTGCTGCATTCCCTTACTCAGGTCCCCCACTTTTTTATTCCACCAATTGGAAAGTTCGAATCTCCGCACCCAATACATCGCTTTAGATCTGACGTCAGCTTTTGTCATATTTTTTAGCTGTCCCAGATAAAGTAGCAATTCGCCAACCTTCATTTTCTTATACAAACCCCGTTCTTCCGGCATATAACCTATACGGCTATTGTCTTTTATTGCATTAAAGGGTTTACCTTTAAAATAAATATCTCCTGCATCGGGATATAGGATCCCGGTGATCATACGAAGCAAAGTAGTTTTGCCCGCTCCGTTCGGCCCTAATAATCCGAAAACGGCGCCTCCCGATAATGTAAAACTGATATCATCTACCGCCTTATGAGCAGCATAATACTTTTTAAGATGGGTAACGGTTAAAAGGTCTTCCATGCAAACTCTTTAAAGATATAAATACATTATTATAAAAAAATCTCCTTGCTAACAAGCAGCAAAGAGATTCTTATTTATAGCGACATAATGCTTATCAAAAAGGTAAGTCATCTTCCGAAGAATCTTCGTTAGCAGAACGGTTATCACTATCAGAAGCAGGATCGTTCATGGGGGGAGGTGGAGTCGGTCCACCGGTTTGACCGGATGCTCCCCCTCCGGATGTAACAGGGGTTGCTTCAACCTTTTCAATTCTCCAGGGTCTCACATCCGTATACCAGCGACCGTTATACTCTCTGCTTTGAAGGTCTACTGATACTTTGACTGTATCCCCCGTATGAAGCGCTTTCACCTCATTTAACCGATCTCCCCACACGGTACAACATACGCTCTTAGGAAAGTTGTCACCATATTCCACCACAAAGCCGCCTTTCTGCCATGGGCCATTTGCGCCTTCGCCACTTTGAACTTCTAATATCTGCTGAACCTTGCCTGTGATCTCTAAAGCCATTTCTATTCTTTTTAAACGATTAAGATTAAGAATTCAAAGATATAAATTCCCTAATCGAAAAAAAAGTTTTTCTCATAAAAAGCATTTAAAAAGATTAAGAATCAGTATGCTACGTTCATTGCTTCAACCTAAATCGGAGATGATACAAATAAAGCAATTATAACAAGCGTTTATTAAAACAAACCTATATGCAAGAACTTATGCAAAGAAAAAAATATACTAAAGAATGTTTTTACCGTAGCATATATCAGCAAAGGATTAGGCATGATTACTCGTTATTTTTGATAATATGGCAATGTAATTCCGTAATACCTCTTATCAAAAATAAAAAATGAAAATCAATTTTTTTTTTCAACAAATTATTAAGAATTTCGCTTTCCCGGTTTTGTCAGCTGGACCGTCTACCGGGAAAATATTTTTTTATAATTGAATATAATTTTATAAATTTAGACTTCCTGCCATAATCAAGGAGCTTGAAGTTTCATTCTACATAAACCACGCTAAAAAAATGACCGGAACACACGAACAAGTTTGGGAAAGGTGCCTGAAGATCATCAGGGATATTGTTGATTGGCAACCTTTCAAAACCTGGTTCGAACCCATCAAACCGGTCAAATTAAATGAACAGGTTTTAACCATACAGGTACCCAGTCAGTTCTTTTATGAATATCTGGAAGAACATTACGTCGGACTTATAGGTAAAGCCTTAAAAAGAGAACTTGGAAAACAAGCACGCCTGGAGTATCGCATTGTGGTAGATGGCAATTCGGGAAAACCCAATCCGGTAACCATCAACATGCCTGCCGGGTTCCGCAGGCCCCGTGCAGAAAATCAGATGGATTTGCCGTTGTCTGTGGGAAACAGCGGTACAACCGTAAAGAATCCTTTTGTCATCCCGGGATTAAAGCGTGTGCAAATTGATTCACAACTCAACCCCAATTATATTTTTGACACCTTTATAGAAGGAGAATGTAACCGGGTTGCGCGCAGGGCCGGGAAAACCATAGCTGAAAGACCCGGGTCTACCTCTTTCAATCCCCTGGTCATATATGGCGGTGTCGGTCTCGGAAAAACACATCTCGCACAAGCCATCGGCAATGAGGTTAAAAAGCTCCATCCTTCAAAAACAGTTCTTTACGTAAGCACCGAAAAATTTATCAATCAGTTTATTGACAGTGCCAGAAGACATGAGATCAATGATTTCATTCATTTTTATCAACTTATTGAGGTATTGATAATAGATGACATCCAGTTTTTTTCCCGGGCCGAAAAAACCCAGGATGCTTTTTTTACGATCTTTAATCACCTGCATCAATCCGGTAAGCAGTTGATCCTTACTTCCGATAAATCTCCCAAAGATCTGGAAGGTGTTCAAACCAGGTTGCTCAGCCGTTTTCGCTGGGGGTTGAGCGCCGATCTTCAAATACCGGATTTCGAAACACGCGTGGAAATACTGGATATGAAACAAAGGGCCGATGGGATGGACATTACCCCCGAAGTGCTCAAGTATGTAGCCTATAATATACAATCAAACGTTCGGGAACTGGAGGGTGCACTCATTTCCCTGCTCGCACAATCTTCTCTGAACCGGAAAGAAATAGATCTGGAACTGGCCAAGAATGTACTCCAATCTTTCATTAAAGGGTCTTCCAAGGAACTGACCATTGACGCCATACAAAAACTGGTCTCTGAATATTATAATGTCTCCAGCGATAAGCTGTTGGATAAGACTCGCAAGCGGGAAATCGTACAGGCCCGGCAGGTAAGTATGTATCTGGCCAAGATGTTCACCAAAAACTCTTTAAAAACCATAGGGAATCATTTTGGGGGCCGTGATCACACGACAGTCATCCATTCCTGCCAGACGGTCCGCAATTTAATGGATACCGATTCCAAGTTCAAGGATGGGGTCATGAACCTGCAAAAACAATTGCAAATTGCGACCATTTAAATTTGTGATTCTAAAAAATTGATTATTTTTGCCGACCCCCAAAAAGGTTCTTAAAGGTGAGGTGCCTGAGTGGCCGAAAGGGCCGGTTTGCTAAACCGTTGTACGGGCTACAACCTGTACCGAGGGTTCGAATCCCTCCCTCACCGCCAAACCACGCCCAGCCCGAAGGCTGAGTTCCATTTGGCCGACCAAACAATAAGTAACGTTGATATCGTTTGTTTGGCCAGTTAAGCAATAAGGCGAGTTCATTAAGAATTAGCGCATAAGGTTCTTTTAAATAGCCGACTGATGTGGTATGTTTATATTATATATAAGAGTACAACAAAACCATTGTATACATCGGCTTTACGAATGATATAAACAGAAGGCTGCAGGAACATAATGCCGGACCGACACAACCAAGCACTATGCGCCTTTTGAATCAGACGTTTTTGTAGCTGTTAGAACAGAAGCTGAATCGAGAGCGTTGGATAAATATTTTAAAGCCGGTTCCCGAAAAGTTCTTTTAAAGAAAAGAATCTTAATGAAAATTTAATTGCCGAAGCTTTGGCATAGGTAATTTTAAGCAACGAAGCTTTAGCGAAGTTGCTCGGGAAGTAGCGCAGTCCGGTAGCGCACCTGGTTTGGGACCAGGTGGTCGCAGGTTCGAATCCTGTCTTCCCGACTTTTA
>CAYZGR010000070.1:0-16115 GCA_964478125.1 uncultured Chitinophagaceae bacterium
TTTCAATGAAAAATGGGAAAGCTATATTTGAGGTAGGATCAGGAAATTATCATTTTGTTTCGTCATTGCGAACAGAGTGAAGCAATCTCATGGATTGAATGTATAGAATTAACGAGACTGCTTCGGTCGTGCCTCCCTCGCAGTGACATAGCTCGTCATTGGCGACGGAGAGAAGTAATCTAATTGATCATAGAAATAAAAGATTTTAAAAAAAGAAACAAAATAATATGTCAACAACAATTAAACAATTCGAACACGTAAGTTACCTCTGGGACAAGGAAAAAGCAGCTCAACTCTCAGGGGACGAAATAGGCCTGTTATTATACCGTTCTAATCTGTTAGGGGCGGATCTGCGACTGACCAATTATGGAGGTGGCAATACCAGTTGTAAAGTAACTGAAAAAGATCCTTTGACAGGAAAGGATACGGAAGTAATGTATGTTAAAGGTTCCGGTGGAGATCTGGGCACGTTGAAAAGGAATGGTCTCGCGGGTCTTTACCTGGATAAGTTACAAGATTTAAAGAAAGTTTACCGCGGACTGGAGTATGAAGATGAAATGGTGGAATTGTTTAATCACTGTATCTTTGATCTGGATTCTAAAGCGCCATCCATTGATACCCCCCTCCATGCTTTTTTGCCTTTTAGACATATCGACCACCTTCATCCGGATGCAGCCATAGCTATTGCAGCTTGTAAAGACGGGAAAAAGATCAATGAAGAATTGTTTGGAGGTGAAATGGGCTGGGTAGACTGGCAGCGTCCCGGTTTTGACCTGGCACTGCAATTGGAGGCCTGCCTCGATGAGAATCCTGATATACGCGGGATTATGTTGGGGGGGCATGGCCTTTTCACCTGGGGAGATACAGCTTATGAAAGTTATATTAATACGCTTGAAGTCATTGAACAGTATTCAGAATATCTGGAACAGAACTTTAAAAAGAACAAAGCGGTATTCGGGGGTGTAAAAACGGCCTCTCTTGATCAAGGAGACAGACAAGCGCAAGCTGCGAAGTTAGCTCCCGTATTACGTGGTTTTTGTTCTTCAGAACAAATAATGGTAGGTCATTTTACAGACGATGACCGGGTGTTGGAATTTATTAATAGTAATGATGTGGAACGACTGGCTAAAATGGGGACCAGTTGTCCCGATCATTTTCTAAGGACCAAAATATGCCCGCTGGTTTTGCAACTTTCTCCTGATGAGGATCTGGATGATGTGGCACAGTTAAAAGAAAAGATTGCTCCTTCTTTTGAGGATTACCGTAATTATTACAAAAAATATTATGAAGATCACAAGCATCCGAATAGTCCGGCCATGCGTGATCCCAATCCCGTGGTCATCTTGTATCCGGGAGTGGGCATGTTTACTTTTGCAAAAAATAAGCAAACGGCAAGGGTAGCCTCCGAATTTTATATCAACGCTATCAATGTAATGAAAGGAGCGGAAGCCGTATCAGAATACGTTTCATTACCCTTACAGGAGGCCTTTGATATTGAATATTGGTTATTGGAGGAAGCTAAACTTCAAAGAATGCCCAAACCCAAACCTTTGTCGGGAAAAATAGCGTTGATTACGGGTAGCGGCGGGGGAATCGGTAAAGCCGTGGCACAGAAATTTGCTTCTGAGGGTGCTTGTGTAGTCTTGACAGATATACAGGAGGACCGGTTAGAGAAAACGGCTGGTGAGTTTGTAGAGTTGTTTTCGAAAGATGCTTTCACTACCGTTAAAATGGATGTAACGGATCAGAAGGATATTGAGAAGGCCATTACTAAGATCAGCCTTGCATTTGGAGGGTTGGATTTGCTGGTTAATAATGCAGGCTTGTCTATATCAAAGACCTTATCGGAAACCACACAGGAGGATTGGAATCTATTACAGAATGTGTTGGTAAAGGGCCAATTTGTTACCTCCCAGGCAGCTGTAACTGTGATGCGAAAGCAGGAAATGGGTGGGGATATTATTAATATTGTAAGTAAGAATGCTTTGGTAAGCGGGCCCAATAATGTGGGCTATGGAACGGCTAAAGCCGCCCAATTACACATGAGCCGGTTGCTGGCGGCAGAACTTGGAAAAGACCGTATACGGGTTAACGTGGTCAATCCTGATGCCGTAATACAAGGAAGCAATATCTGGGCCGGCGGATGGGCCGAAGGCCGGGCGAAGGCCTATGGCATTACGGTAGAGGAGTTGCCTGCTTTTTATGCCGGTCGTACTTTACTGAATGAAACCATCTTACCGGAGGATATTGCCAATGCTGTATTCGTCTTTGTTGGCGGACTGTTGAATAAAAGTACCGGCAATGTATTGAATGTAGATGGGGGAGTAGCTGCGGCCTTCGTACGGTAAAATTAATCGAATAGAACCCGCCTATACGTAGCCGCTTCGGCAAAGGCAGGCGCTGACTTTTATGATGAGGATCATTTATGAGTTAAGATCAGGGGGTATCATGAAGGTCATTATGATTTGCGTTCTATAAAATTAAAATAAATAAAAGCTATAGAATATGAAAATATCCAAAGACCGGATTGCTTCTCTCAATGAGAAACAATTAAAGCAGCATCAATCCCGTTGGAATATGCTAAAAGGGCAATTAGAGGGAAAAGATATTGATACAGAAAAGGTCTTAAAAAAAATACGAGCGTTCCAAATTGCGATTCCCAGTTGGGCATTGGGTACAGGAGGTACGCGCTTTGGCCGTTTCCCTATGGGGGGGGCTCCTCTTAACCTGGAAGAGAAAATGTACGACATCGGGTTGTTGCATGCATTAAATCGTTCTAGTGGAGCCATTTCATTACATATCCCCTGGGATATTCCCGAAGATGCTCAAGCCATTCGTGACCTGGCGAAAGAGCTGGATTTGCGTTTCGATGCGGTAAATTCTAATACTTTCCAAGATCAGCCCCACCAGGAACATTCTTATCGTTATGGTTCGCTTTGCCATACCGATAAAGCTGTTCGTGATCAGGCCGTAGCTCATAACCTGGAGGTGGTCAGGTATGGAGTAGAACTGGGTACCGATGTGTTATCCATATGGCTTTCGGACGGTGCTATTTTTCCCGGACAATATAATATGCGGGAGGCACTGCAACGCACCTACGATTCACTGGAACAGATCTATAAAGGAATGCCGGATGATTTTGAAATGCTGATAGAATACAAACCCTTTGAGCCGGCTTTTTACGCAACGGTCATCCCCGATTGGGGAACTTCTTTTTTGCTGGCTAATAAATTAGGGAAGCGGGCGAATACCCTGGTAGACCTGGGACATCATTTACCAAATACCAACATCGAACAGATCGTTTCCACCTTGTTGGCAGAGGACAAACTGGGTGGATTCCATTTTAATGATTCCAAGTATGCAGATGATGACCTGACTACCGGTAGTATGAAACCCTATCAATTGTTTTTGATCTTTTACGAACTGGTGGAAGGCATGCGTAATAAGCGCAGATCCATGGAGGAGCTGAGCTGGATGATTGATGCCAGCCATAATATTAAAGATCCCTTAGAAGACCTTTTACAATCTGTAGAAGCTATAAAACTGGCTTATGCCCAGGCGCTGGTAGTCGACGATGAAAAATTGGAGCAAGCACAGCAAAGCAATGATCCCGTAATGGCACAGGAAGTTTTACAGGATGCCTTCCGGACGGACCTACGTCCCTTGCTGGCAGAGGCCAGATTACAAGAGGGGGCCGCTTTAGACCCCATCTCAACTTATCGCGACCTGAATGTCCGGGGAGAATTGATCAAACAGAGAGGGGAGAAGACGGTGGCTACAGGGCTGTAGAAGAGGAAAGATAAAAGGAAAGCTAAAGGGAGAAAGGTATTGCATGAATAATGATCTAATATCAAGGCTATTTTCTTTTGGGGCGAGGTGCTTGAAATTTATCCGAAAACTGCCAGCTCCTTCCGAGTACAAAGTAATCAAGAATCAATTAGCTAAGAGTGCAACCCCGGCTGGAGCCAATTATGAAGAGTCTCAAACTGGATCTTCAATGCCAGGCTTTGCCAATAAGATTAAGATCTCTCTGAGAGAAATGAGAGAGTCCAACTATTGGTTAAGAATGATAAGGACGATAGAAGACAATGGTTTATCTAGTGAAGGACTGGAATGGTTAATAGATGAGAGCAAACAATTAAAAAAATACTCGGCGCTATTTTAAAAAAGACGAGAAGGCAATAAGCCATTCCCTATTATTCTTTTTATCTTTATACTTTTATCTTGTTTTTATGATATCTATCTTTGATCTTGGACGCACCCATAAAAAATTCCTTGTTTTTGATGAGGATTACAATGTTTTAGAGGAAAGCGCTACGGTTATCCCTGATATAAAGGATGAGGATGGGTATTCTTGCGAAGACCTGGAGGCAATATCCCGCTGGATGAAGAGTCAGATACAAAATGCTCTTTTTGAAAAGAATTATGATCTAAAAGCCCTTAACTTTTCTGCTCATGGAGCTTCATTCGTCCATATTGATGGATCGGGGAAGCCCGCGACTCCTTTATATGATTATTTAAAGCCTTTAGATAGTGATTTCCTCAAACGGTTTTATGGATTATTCGATGGTAAGACAAAATTTTCCATCTCTACCGGTTCTCCTTCTTTGAATATGTTGAATAGCGGCATACAACTGTTTTGGCTTAAAGAAGAAAAACCACATATATTCAGATCGATCCATTCCAGTTTGCACTTGCCGCAGTATGGGAATTTCCTTTTCTCGGGGAAAAGACATGCGGATATCACCAGTATAGGATGCCATACCGGTTTATGGGATTTTAGGAAGCACAATTATCATCAATGGCTGGAGGATGAAGGCTTGTCTTTTTTACTTCCGGAAGCAGAACCCGTACATATTTTCGATCCTGTTTCATTTAAAGACAAAAAAATGGCGGTAGGCATCGGTATTCATGATAGTTCTGCAGCTCTGTTGCCTTTTGTAAAGACCGCTCAAAAACCCTTTCTTTTACTTTCTACCGGAACCTGGAATATTACGCTAAATCCGTTTTTTAAGGGCACGTTAAACAAAGAAAAGTATCTGCAGGATTGCCTGTATTACCTTTTGGACAGGAATCGGAAAGTAGCAGCTTCCCGGCTATTCCTGGGGAATGAATTTGATTTCCAGACCAGGAAGCTTGAGACATATTATAACAAACAAAGGGGTTATTATCAGGAGGTGCGTACAGAAAAAGGACTTTTCGACGAGGCTGTTAAAAACCAATATAAGGGAGCGATTTTTTATCCGCAAACTATGAAAGACACCGGCCCATTTCCCGACTTAAAAGGCCCGCAGCCCGATCTTTCAAAATTTGATTCTTTTGAAGCTGCTTATTATAAAATGATGCTGGATCTTACTTATCTTCAGAAGTTGAGTATACAATTGGTATCCGGAGATATCAAAAGATTGTATCTCAGCGGCGGATTTTTAAAGAATGATATTTTCAAAGAACTGCTGCAGGGATTTTTACCCGACTGGCAACTGTTTATTGCTGAAAATAAAAGAGCATCCGCATTGGGTGCGGCGGTGGCTTTACATGAGGTTTGGCAGAGGGAACCATTGACAAAATCAATAAGTCCGGTTATACCATATACCAAACAATTTGATCTGGATTTGAGTAGATATGAAATACCGGAGTTTCTTGTTTGAGCCGGAAATTGTTAATTACGAATTACGAGGCATGAACCAAACCATACTGCCATATAACCATATAATCATTCTTCCATACCACCATTAAACCAACATCATGGGAATATTTATCGGTATTATTTATCATTTTCTGGGGGGCGCTGCTTCCGGCAGTTTCTATATGCCCTTTACAAAAGTAAAAAAATGGTCATGGGAAAGTATGTGGATTATAGGCGGACTTTTTTCCTGGCTGATTGTCCCCCCGCTTGCCGCCTGGTTAACGATTCCCGGATTTGCAGATATCATCAGGGCCACGAACGCCAGCACTTTATGGTGGACGTACTTCATGGGCGTATTGTGGGGTATTGGCGGGTTAACCTATGGCTTGGGCGTACGCTATCTGGGAATGTCCCTGGGGAATTCTGTAATCCTCGGATTGACTGCGGCTTTTGGCGCCTTACTTCCTTCGGTTTATTATGATCTGGTACCCACTCCGGGGAAAGTTACTTTTACGGAAATGTTGGATAATAGGTGGGGACAGTTTGTATTAATAGGGGTATTGATCTGCCTTGTCGGGATTGCCATTTGCGGAAAGGCTGGTATGATGAAAGACAAGGAAATTTCCAAAGAGGAAAAAGAACGTGAGAAAAAAGAAGGAACCGGGGAATTTAATATAGGTCTTGGATTATTGGTTGCCATTATTTCCGGAGTTCTGAGCGCTTGCTTTAATTATGGCATTGAGGCCGGTACACCCATGGCCGAAATGGCAGTGGCAAAGGGCATCAATCCGCTGTTCCAAAACAATGTCATCTACGTAGTGTTGCTTTGGGGAGGACTTACAACAAACTTTATATGGTGTCTCTTTTTAAATTTTAGAAACAGAACTTATACCGATTATGCTAATAAAAAATCGCCCCTGGCCGCCAATTATTTATTATCTGCTCTAGCCGGAACCACCTGGTTTCTGCAATTCTTTTTTTATGGGATGGGAGAAAGCAAGATGGGAAATGGCGCCAGTTCCTGGATTATACACATGGCTTTTATCATTATGGTTGCCAACGTATGGGGACTTATCCTGAAAGAATGGAAGGGCGTTAAGAAAGGTACCCTGCGAACCATTACGACCGGAATAATTGTGATCCTTATTGCCATTATATTTGTCGGGATCGGGAATGGATTAAAGGGATAATCAGGAATTATCCTTACCTTGAAACGGTAATTTCCATTTTAAATCGGTTACCATGAAAAAGATCACTCTTATAGCATTAATAGGTGTGTTATCTGGCTATGCCTACGGTCAGCCTGCCATTACCCCTCAGACGGATACCATCGGAAATGTCACCATCCATGCGGTAGCGCATGCTTCTCTCGCTTTGTTGCTGCCGGATAAAACCATTTTTGTGGATCCGGTGGATCATGTGGATGAATTTAATGAAATGCCGGCACCCGATATGATATTGATCACCGATATTCATCCGGATCATTTGAGCATTTCTACGTTGGAGAAGCTGCATCTTAAACATACCAAGTGGGTGGTACCCCAGGCGGTTGCAGATAGACTTCCTGAAAAATTTCAGTCTCATATCGTAGTGATGCATAACGGAGACAAAAAAACAGTGAAAAATGTTCTGTTACAGGCTATTCCTATGTACAATTTCCCCGACTCCAAACAAATTTATCACCCCAAAGGCAGGGGAAACGGATATATCCTTAACCTGGGTGGGAAACGCATTTATCTCAGTGGAGATACCCAGGCCACACCGGAGATGAAAAGTCTGAAAAATATTGATATTGCATTCGTCTGTATGAATTTGCCCTATACCATGGATATTCATGAGGCCGCCGAAGGAGTACTTGCTTTTAAGCCTAAGATCATTTATCCTTATCATTATAAAGGGAGCGATGTAGCCGCTTTTAAACAATTGGTGGAAAGCAAGGACAGCAGCATTGACGTACGATTATTGAATTGGTACCCGGATAATTAATAAGCTCTTTTGTAATTTAAAAGAACATTTTTTTGTCATTGTGGTCCTCCTGCAGTTGGTTTAAAAACCCCGTGGCCTGAAAATCATTGCAATATAAAGAGAATTTCACCGGTTCCTTTATACAAAGAACCCGATTTTTTTCAAGGTTGGCTCCAATGTACACATCGGCAAATTAGGGAGGCCCTCATTTCGACCGGAATAAAAGGAAGAAAGAAATCTCAGAGCAGGATTTTATCACTGATGAGATTTCTTCGTTCTGTCTTCTTTGGAATGACATGGGATGTGATGGTAATACCCTTATCTATCCTGTATGTAACCTATGGTTTTAGCGGATCATTTCCCATATCATTTTTGTTTTCCTTATTATTTCCTTTAAACTTCTGGATGATCTCTCTGAAATGCTCTCCGGCTGCTTCACGTCCTCCGAGTCCATAAGCAAGCGCGATAACTACTGCAAGAGAACCGAGGGTAAGTCCAAATGCCAATTCAACGATGGAGTTGGCTATTCCCATGGCCCTGAAGGCAATTCCCAGAAATATTCCCAAAGTAGCATATTTAACTACTGAGGCGATAAATCGGTTCTTATCGGAACGGAGCATTGCATTGTAGATCATGACTGCAATAAAGTTTCCAATCAACAAAATAACTACGCCGAAAGCAATGGAACCCGTGACATCGAGAATGGTATTCATCACACTGTTCAATACCGGTAATTCCAGAATTTCCAACGCGGTAATGATGCCAAAAAATACAAGGAAGAAATAAAGCACCCCGGCAATTACTTTCGAGAAGGAACGATTAGGCCCAATAATATTTTGCAATTGAATCTTCTCAGCTATATTATCAAGCCCGAGGTCCTTCAATAAGCCTCCCAAAAACTTAGTCAGATATTTTCCGCCATAAATAAATATAAGCAGAACGGCTGCGGCAATGATGATGTTGCCTATCATGCTGATAAAGCGGCTCAGGATCATATCCAGCGGATCGGCAATAGACTCGATCTGAAGGGCATGGATGGCACTGATTAACAGGGGAAAAAAGATCATAATAAAAACGAGCGTTTTGATCACTTTAATGATCTTTCCCGTGTCTTTAAAACCTGTTTTTGCAATAAGCCTATTTAAAGGATCACCTGCAAGACCGATCAGGTCAGATACGATTTTTGCCAGGAAATAACCTACGAGGCCGATAATAATGGCGGCCACCAGATGAGGAATAAAGGCAAAAAAGCTGTCCAGCATGGTTTCCAATGGCGTCAATACCGAACTTATACCCAGTGTTTCGAGAACAATGAGAAAAACAATGATCATGAGCAGATAATAAAGAAGGTTGCCAATAGACCTGTTTGCGCCCAAGGGTTTCTTGAAGATCTTTTGATCCCAGGAACTACGATCTAATAATTTGATGATCAGTGTTCTAATCCCCCGTGCGATGAGCCAGCCGATCAATAAAAGGATAAGAGCGCCAAGGATGTTTGGGAGGGTAGTAGCAATCCTGTCTGCAAAGTTGTTTAGTACTTGAGTAAATCTCATGTCTTTAAATTTTTGTTTTAATTAAATTTAAATTAAAAACGCGCTTGTTAGAAATATAAGCTTGAAAACAGTGCATTTTTAACTCAAGAAAGTGGGAAACCTGTAATTGAGCGCACGATAAGTGTGGTTAAAAATAAACTAACCCAGGGGCTATCGGAGTACTTGTTTCTAAACAAGGCGTATATGCTGTATCGTAATCCAAAGGTAATAAAATAATCTTGAAATAAAAACTATTTTAATAATATATTTGAAAAGCTACTTTTTATCGTGTTGGCTTATTTGTGTAATTTACAGCCGCAAGACTATTTTGAAGGATCATAAGAAGGATTTTTTATGAAAAGGAAGATAATTGGGGGGCTGTGGAAAGTTTTGAAACTTTCTTTTGGGGATTTTTCCAGGGTAAAAATAACGAAGTTGAGCGCCGCACTGGCTTATTACACTATATTTTCGTTACCGGCCATGCTTCTGGTCATCGTTACTATTGTTAATGTCGTTTATGGGGAAGATGCGATACAGGGAACCATCCAGGGCCAGATATCAAGTATTGTAGGAACGGATGCTGCAGCTCAGATCCAGCAACAGATCCGGAATGTGGCCATTTCCGGACATACAACTATGGCTGTTGTGGTGGGCGTGATCGCTTTAATTTTTAGCGCCACCAAAATGTTTGGCGAGATGCAGAATTCCCTTAATATTATATGGAACCTGCGGGCAAAACCCAAACGCGGGTGGGTGAAATTACTTCTCGACAGGGCGATTTCGTTTTCGATGGTTATCGTGATAGGTTTCTTATTACTGATATCCCTCACCCTTGATGGCGTAGTGGTATTCATTAGTAGGTACTTGTCTGCTTATTTTCCCGAGATAACCCTTATTCTCATAAAGCTCATTAATATATTTTTGTCTTTCCTCACTCCGGCACTTTTATTTGCCATCTTGTTTAAAGTGTTGCCTGATGCTAAAATACGATGGCGTAATGTGATCGTAGGAGCGCTCTTTACAACCGCCCTTTTTATGCTGGGAAAATGGGGGATCGGATTTTATCTGACCCGGTTTAATGTGGGCAGTGCATATGGAGCTGCCGGTTCTATCATTGTCATCCTTTTATGGATTTATTATTCTGCCATAATCCTGTACTTCGGCGCCGCCTTTACCATGCGCTATGCGCAGCATTTTGGTTCAGATATTTTTCCTGCTCCCGATGCGGTATGGGTTAAGGACCGGGAAGTGGAAAGCGATATTTCTCTTCATGAACTGGAGCGTCTTTCGGAAAAAGAAAAGGAAAAAAATAAGAAATAACCCGGCATTCCGGTGAGAAAAGGAGGGGCTCCGTATTTTCTATTTAAAATCTGACAGTCCTCTTACCAACGAAAAAAGAGAAACCTGTTCTTTTTCTTCAATTCCAGCTCTGCCAGAACGGGAAAATGATCCGAGGGATACCTCCCGTAATAGGTATCGCTGAGTACGCCCCAGCGTTTTACCTTGAATTGTTTGCTTGCAAAAATATGATCAATAATATCCGACCTGTCCACTCTTTTCCCGTAATCTTGCCAGCTGGGATTCAGGGCATAAGGATGCGACGCTTCTTTATACGTGTCATTGAGGATCTTTGAATTGGCCACCCTCTTAACCCATTCACTGCTGTTGTCGCCGTTGAGATCTCCCATGAAGATAACCGGGGCATCGCCTGCAATAGCTTTAATCTTTTTCAAAACCAGTTTGCTGCTTTCATTACGGGCCAGGTCCATTTGGTAGTCATAATGGGTATTGAAAACATAAAACTTTCTTTTGCCTTTCCGCGCTTTTAATTTTACCCATGAACAAATTCGGTTACAGCAGGTGGCATCCCAACCGAGGGAGGGCGTGTCGGGCGTTTCGGAAAGCCAAAAATCGCCGGAATCCAAAAGTTTGAATTTGTCCTTCTTGTAGAATATCGCGGAATGCTCCCCTGCATCTTTGCCATCATCCCGGCCAATGCCATAACGGGCATACTCCGGCAGATCCCTGCTCAGGTCGTCAATCATCCCGATAAGGCCCTCTTGAGTTCCTAAAATATCAAAATCATGAAAGCGGATCAGGGCCGCAACAACGGGTTCCCGTTGTATCCATAAGTTACCGGAATCCCCCGGATTGGCATATCGTAAGTTGTAGCTGCCCACGATATAATTTTGGGCAGAGGCTCCCAGAGTAATCCATAAAAATAAGGCAGGCAGAAAATGTTTAAGCTTCATGTTTGGTCTCTTTAATGCCGGGCTAAAGATACATGAAGTTTTTATTCAAAGAAAATCCCTGAACCGGTTGATTTTCACCTTCTCGGCTTTTAATTCATGCATCAGGTTGTATAACCCGAAAAAGGTGCGGTTTACATAAATAAAGTGCTTGGATCCCCGGTTGGTATTCATGCTGCGCATTTCGCCCAGCCGGGCGTAATGTTGTCCCAGATCTGCTATTCTTTCAAAAAAGGCATCGTTCGAGAAGTCAAATATTTCGGATCTTAACGGCTTGGTAAATGCTTCAACCATCTCGCTAAACAATGTTTTAAGAAATTCCTTTTCCCTGTGGGAATCTTCCGGCAGTATCATATCCAGTTCATAAAGCTTCTTCTCAAACAGGGCTTCGTCCTGAAAGCTTTTTGCATCTGCCAGCCCCAGAAAATAAGATTCATAAAAGCCATCCGGTATTTCTTTAATACAACCGAAGTCTATTACCAGCAATTGATGGTCTTTCGATACCAGAAAGTTACCGGGATGGGGATCCGCATGAAGTTTTTTCAATGCGTGAACCTGATACATATAAAAATCCCAGAGCGTTTGTCCCAAAAGGTTTCGTATCTTCTGAGGGGGATCCTCTTTTAGGAATTCTGAAAGATGAAGTCCGTTCATCCAATCCATGGTCAATATCCTGTCACAGGAATATTCCGGGTAGTATTTCGGAAATTGGATGTTGGGAAGTTTCTTACATTCATGGGCAAACTGCTTGCTGCGTCTCAACTCCAGCGTATAATCCGTTTCTTCCATCAGCTTGTCTTCCACCTCTTTAAAATATTTTTCAGAACCCTCTTTTTTGATGTTGAACATTCTCATAGCGATGGGCTTTACCATCCTGAGGTCTGAGGAAATGCTGTCTTTTACGCCGGGGTATTGAATTTTTACCGCCAGTTCTTTGCCGTCTTTTACCGCTTTATGCACCTGTCCGATGGTGGCTGCATTTACGGCTTCGGATGAAAACTTATCAAATAGTTGCCCCGGATTCTTCCCAAAGTACTTGCGAAAGGTCTTTTTCACCAGGGCGCCTGAAAGAGGGGGGACCGAAAATTGAGATAAGGAAAACTTCTCTACATAGGCCGATGGAAGCATGCCTTTTTCCATGCTCAGCATTTGCGCCACCTTCAATGCCGACCCTTTCAACTCTTTTAAACTGTCATAAATGTCCCGTGCATTGTTTTTATCCAAAGTCTCTTTGGCGGAGCCTTCTTCTTTAATGATCTTGCTTCCATAATATTTCAAATAATTGCCGCCAATCTTTACCCCGGTGCGTATTAGTTTTCCGGCTCGTTCCACCCTTTTCGTGGGAATTTTATCTAAGGTTTTCATTGAAATCTATTGAATGAAAGCGCTAAAATCTTTCCTGCCACAGAAATTTACCCAGATCGAATAATTTATCCGGAAATGAACTGTTGAGCAGTTCAACTCCTGTATCTATGGACTTTTCTATGTAAAGATCGGTGTCTTCAAAATCGGGAGAGGAATCCTTTTTCCAAAACCGGATGACAGATAAAAAGTGTATCCAGAGCGCTTCTTCTTTAGACTTATCGCTGCATTTTTTAGCCTCGTCCGGCAACTTGTCCAATAAGCTCCAATTTGTAAGGTCCAGCGATCTGATAAAATCACGGTGATGTTTTTTCAGGTGATGTAGTTTTCGCATTCTGGATCTCAGGTCGGTATCTAAAATCATTAATACCAGCGAACGGTTCAGGGTTAAATTTTCTATAAAGACATAGTAGAGGTTTAAGAGCTTTTCTTTCCAGTTAAAATCGGCGTAGCCATCCATTTGCATCGCCAGTTCGGCGGAGCGATCAAAAAAATGGCTCAGATAGGCTTTCTCAATTGATTCGAAGCCGGAGAAGTAGTGATAGAAATCACTTTCCGGGATGCCCTCCTTTTTTGCAAAAGAATAAACATTCGCAGGCCTTTTCCCCTCGGTCAGGAGGTAATCGCTATAGCGCTCCATTAAACTTTTTTGATCCATCGCTTTATCTTTCATTTAAAGTTATGAACAATTGTTGAAAGGGAGTAGTTTAACTTTATGCGTAGTTTAACAGGATATTAATTAATTCAGCCGGTTTCGTTCGGCCTCGTTCCCCGTATGTGTGGGTTCGCGTTGTGTCTCCCCACCAAAACTCCAGCTGGCAGAGAGCCGCAGTTGGCTGTTCAACTGGAAAGCGGTATAGGTATTCCTCAGGTTTTTGACTGTGGTATGGATTTTATAAGCGCTGGATTGAAAAATATCGCTAAAATTTAATGAAATATTCAACTTCTTTTGGAGTGTAGTCCATTGCAGGCCGGCATCTACGTTATAGTATGCATTGGTTCTGCCAAAATGATCGATCTCGGGAAATTGGTACCAAAATCCAAGGAATCCGCTAAAAGTTTTGGCCCGGTTAAGGTAAAAAGTATTGTTGGTTTCCAGGTATACCCCCCAACCCGCTATTCCATCGACGTAATCCAGGCTGGAATGTACTTTGGTATGATAGCCTCTTATCATATTGGAAGTCTCCCACCAATAGAAAGGATGGAGGGTGATAGCCCCTGAAATACCGTACCGGTAACTTTTAATGAAGTTGTGCATGGTGGTCACATGCGTATAAGCCCCCGTATCTTTTGTTTCTATCACTTGAGCAAAACCATTGTTCGTGATATTGATATACAAGGAGGAAGTCAGCCGGCTTTTATATTGATGAGTGAGTTCAATGTTGGTTATATATTCCGGCTCCAGATAGGGATTCCCTTCAACGTAAGTGTAGGCTGACATGAAAGACTTGTAGGGATTCATGTTCCAGAAGGTAGGTCGGTGGATGCGCTTATTATAATTAAACGAAAAGTTGTTGTCAGGGTCCATCTTATAGGAAGCCGATAAAGAAGGAAATAGTTTTAAGTATGTTTTTTTTATCTCTTCGTCCTCATAATAAGACCGGGCTTTGGTCTGGGTGATCTCAGCCCGTAATCCGGCTTCCCATTTCCAGTCTCCCCTTTCCTTTGATCCGTTAGCGTATACCGCCTGGGTGTTTTCAATATAACGGAATTCGTTGCTCAGCCCGGGATCCAGGATCAGCTCTTTACCTTTTTTGTGATAATAAAAGATATTGCTGTAATTATCAATAAAACTAAGCTTGGCACCCATTGTAAACTGTGCAAAAGGAGTGGGGACATCCACATCCCCTTTGAAAGTGTAGATCTTTATATTCTGCAAGGTGGTATCATATAAGCTACTGAAATTTTTTTGTTGTCCATCTGTATTGTTCCAGGTATCCAGATCAGATCGATCCGTCCTGAAAGAGTTAAAATAATCTGCATTTAAAGTAAGTTTGGCTCCGGAGGGACTCAATTTTTGGATCAGGTGCACGTTAAAGGCATTGCTTTTGGCAATGGGATAGTAGGTGGCAAAAGTCCGTATGGAAGAATCCAGGGCCCCCTGGTTGTTATACACCGGCAGATTAACATAATCGGCGCCGTCTTCCAGATGATAGACATAGTTGTATTCACCTCCTACCGTGGTATTGGGGCTTATTTTATAATTGGCTCCCGCCAGCACGTTGAGCGTAGCGATCCGGTATTCTCCCGTGTCTTTCATGTCCCAAAACTGATGGGGGTAATGCACCCCTATACCATACCCCCATAATTCGCGCCCCGTGGTATAATCCACATGGGTATAGGCGGACCATTTGTCGTTGTTGTAGCTTAGCGATAGATTGCCATCTACGTCTCCATAATTTTGAATGCCTTTATAATCGGGCTGGTCTTTATAAAAAAAACGTTTGATGGAACCTGCTATGTTCCCGCTCCAACCGGGTTTTATACTTTTTTTGGTAATGATGTTGATCAGTCCGGCATTGCCTTCCGCATCATATTTAGCGGAGGGGTGCGTGATGATCTCAATTTTGGAGATATTTTCCGAAGAAAAAGATTTCAGATAATCAACCAGCGCTTTATCGGAAAGATGCAACAGCCGGCCATTGAGCATCACACTCACATTTCCTTTTCCCGCTATGCCGATGGTATGGTTCCCGATTCTTATACCCGGCGCTTTTTTCAATACCTCCAGTCCGTTGCTGCCTGCTGCCTGAATGCTGTTATCCACATTGAAAATGACCCGGTCTGCCCTGCGTTCAATTACCGGCTTGCTGCCAATGACGGTTACTTCTTTCAGCCGGCCCTCCAAAGGTTCCAAAATAAAAGAAAGAGACGTATCCCCGATCAGGGAGAGGATTTTGCTTCCGGTTGAATATCCTAACGCATGTATGGTTAATGAGTAGGCGCCCGGAGTTAAAAGCCCGAAGCTAAAATGGCCCATACTATCTGCCTGAATAACTTTCGGGGTATCCGAATTTTTTGCTTTTAAAGAAACGGTTGAATATGGAAGGGGGACGCGTTCCCCGTCAGAAACAGTCCCGTTGATCTTGAGTTGGGCAGTGCAAAAATCAAGCGACCCTAAAAATAGAATTATGGAGCTAAGCAAATATTTGATCATAGCGGGTTTTCAAGCCTATTTGTATGTATACAAAAGCCGCAAAATAGGATAAAATTGATAATTTATAGACCGGTTTGGGAACGTCGGCGGCAGCGATTGATGGTTGGCAGGGCAAAGTAAGCCCGAAGGTGGGAGAAGAAAGCCACGAATGCACGAATAAAAAGCCACGAATGCACGAATGAATAATATTATTCGTGTATATTGGTGTCATTCGTGGCTAAAAA
>CAYZGR010000071.1:0-3000 GCA_964478125.1 uncultured Chitinophagaceae bacterium
TTTTCGATAGCGATAATCGAAGAATAAGCTATTTCTTATCTTCTTTGAATCTCTGCATAGGTGTCTATTATTTAAGATGGGGAAAAAAGTGGGATGTAGCTCACGTACTGCTTTCTTTATTGGTGGTATAATAGGATATATCTGCTTTATCCTTTCGAAAAGGATTGTTTTTAAGAAAATTTTACTTTCGTAATATTTCGATTTGTATTGTTCATTTCTTTTTTTATTTTTACGACCATTATGGATACGCGTAGGGATTTTCTTAAAAAAGCTATTTTATTATCCGGAACTGCGGGAGCGTCCGGAATCTTTCCTGAATCTATTCGCCGTGCACTTTCCATTGATCCGGAAGAAGGCAGTACGTACATGGATGCGGAGCACGTGGTCATCCTGATGCAGGAGAACCGTTCGTTTGATCATTGTTTTGGCGCGCTGAAAGGGGTTCGCGGATTCAATGATCCCAGGTACATTACACAGCCCAACGGGAATGCCGTCTGGTTACAATCTAATGAAAAAGGAGAGACCTATGTTCCTTTCAGATTTAATATCCGGGATACCAAAGCTACCTGGATGGGATCTATTCCACACAGCCGCTCCTCACAGGTGGATGCCAATAACAACGGCAGATATGATAACTGGCTTATCGCCAAACGTTCCGGTAATAAGAAATACAGCAATATGCCGCTTACACTGGGACATTACAACAGGGAGGATCTGCCCTTTAACTACTCTTTAGCGGACGCTTTCACGATTTGTGACAATAATTTCTGTTCCGTAATGTCGAGTACCTGGCCGAACCGCCTGTTTTTCTTTACCGGTAATGTACGTGATAATATGAGTGGCAATGGCCGGGCCATCTTAAATAATACGATACCGTGGGGATCTGCACACTGGAAAACCTTTGCCGAGCATCTGGAGGACAATAACATTTCATGGAAGTTTTATCAGAACGCCCTTTCAACCGGAGGAGGATTGACCGGAGATGAGCGTTCCTGGCTTTCAAATTTTGGTCTTAATACTTTTGAGTTCTTTTCACAGTTTAACACCCGGTTTTATCCCCGCTATTACCAATCGCTCAAGACACGTGCCGCGACCTTACCCAAACAGATATCCGATCTGGAAAAAAAGTTTGCTGTTATGGCTCCATCCGATAAGGATTATGAGAAAGTCCGGCGAGAAATAGCAAAGAAAAAAGAGGTGCTGGCCGATACGCAAAAGCAACTTCGGGAATGGGCTCCTGAGAATTTTAAGAAATTAACTCCTTATCAAAAGAGCCTGTACGAAAAAGCCTTTACTACGAATGAGAAAGATCCGGATTATATGAAGCTGGATAAGCTCCAATACAAGGAAAATGGCGAAAGCCGGGAAGTCATTATTCCTAAAGGCGATCCGTTTTATCAGTTTCGTAAAGATGTGGATTCGGGAAATCTTCCTACCGTTTCCTGGTTTGCTGCGCCGCAGAATTTTTCTGACCACCCCAGCGCTCCCTGGTATGGCGCATGGTATACCTCGGAAATACTGGACATACTTACTAAGAATCCTGCAATTTGGAAGAAGACGATTTTTATCATGACTTATGATGAAAATGATGGATATTTTGACCATATTCCGGCCTATGTAGCTCCCGATCCGAGAAATCCCGAGACGGGAAAATGTTCTCCGGGAGTGGGGAATACGGGCGTGGAATTTAGCTGGAGGGAGCAGGAACTTGAAGAGGGGATATCCAAAAACAGTGCCCGTACGGGACCTGTGGGACTCGGATTTCGGGTTCCCATGATCATTGCTTCTCCCTGGAGCCGTGGAGGGAAAGTGTGTTCCCAGTTATTTGACCATACTTCTACTTTACAATTTCTCGAGCATTTTTTGAATAAAAAATTCGATAAAAGAATCAGGCAGTCAAATATCAGTGAATGGCGCAGAACGATTTGCGGGGATCTGACCACCGTGTTTGATCGCTATGAGCCGGATAAACAAAATAAAGTTGATTTCCTGAAGATGAACGCGTATGTGGAAAGAATATATAATGCCAAATTCAAAAGAGCGCCTAATGATTTTAAACCCCTCTCGCAAAGCGAGATAGCAGAGATCAATAAAAACCCTTTGACTTCCAGGTTAATGATCCACCAGGAGCCGGGAGTGAAAATGGCCCGTCCGCTTCCATACCAATTGTATGCAGATGGACATTTGAGTACAGATAAAAAGAGTTTTCAGCTGAATATGAAAGCGGGCCGGGATATATTCGGGGATAAGTCAGCAGGCGTCCCTTTTAAAGTATATGCGCCGGGAAAGTATAAGGTGACCAGGGCGACATATAAAGATATCGATTATAAGGATAAAAACCGGCAGCCTAAAAAACCGGGATACTATGAGGCCGGCCGCTCCTGGGATTATGCAATAACTGCCGGGGATAATTTATCCGATAAATGGGCTTTAGATCGTTTTGAAAAGGAAAGATATCATCTTCGCGTCCATGGTCCCAATGGTTTTTTCAGAGAATTCAGGGGAAATAAAAAAGATCCCGCTCTCAAGATCAAATGTGAATATCAAAGATCCCGTCTGTTAAAGACCGTACCTACCGGAAATATCACTTTAGAAATTACGAACGAGAATAAAAATCATGCAGCGGATGTGGTGATCGAGGACCAATCCTATAAAAAGAGCCCTGTTCAGAGACGTATTCCGGCGGGAGAAACCCGGTTTATAGCTTTAGATTTAAAGAAGTCTTCGGGTTGGTATGATTTTGTAGTCAGATTGAAAGGAAACGAAGACTTTAGTTTCCGTTATGCGGGCCATGTGGAAACAGGGAGGGAGAGTATTAGTGATCCTTTGATGGGTGGAGAAGTTTGAGCGTTTTTCTGTAGATTCCACGAAGGATCAGAACAATAGATCAACGTAAATCTGCATGCAGCTCGATCAGCGGTAATCCGCTAGAAAAAGGAAAGCTTCTCACAGATATTCGCAGATTAAAGATCAGCGTAAATCTGTGTGTAGCTCGATCAG
>CAYZGR010000071.1:3100-15447 GCA_964478125.1 uncultured Chitinophagaceae bacterium
TCGAAATTTTGATGAGCAGGCTCACCGCGGCGGCCGGGGACTGATGCCTGAAAATACCATTGCTTCCGAAAAAAATGCCATTGATTATAATTGTACCATGGAAATGGATCTGCAGATGACAAAGGATAAGAAGATTGTAGTTTCCCATGATGCCTATCTGAATAGCCTGTTTATTCTCACCCCGGAAGGAGATACCATGACCAAAGCGGATGGCCGAAGCAGGCTGATCTACAACATGACCTATGACAGTCTGGCAAAATATGACGTCGGTTCTAAGCCTCATCCCGACTTCCCCGAACAGAAAAACATACCTGCCAAACGTCCGCTGTTAAGTGTATTAATTGATTCGGTTGAAGCCTATGCCAAAAGGAAGGGACATACCAATCATTATAATATTGAACTTAAAACCAATCCGAAATTTGATGGTAAATATTATCCCAGCCTGGCTGAATATGTGGATTCTGCCATGAATATAATTGAAAGGAAAGGAATTGCTCCCCGGACCATGATCCAATCTTTTGATGTAAGGGCATTGAGAATAGTACACAAAAAATGGCCTAAAATTGAAATATCCTATCTTGTAGGCGCGAAAGATAAACAACCGGTAGAAGGATATATTAAAGATTTGGGATTCAAGCCGGATATCTTCAGTCCGAATTATCATTTATGTACTGCAGAACGGGTAAAAGCCTTTCATGAAAAAGGCATACGGGTGATCCCATGGACGCCCAATACGGTAGAAGAAATGCAAAAACTGAAGGACATGGGTGTAGACGGAGAAATTACCGATTATCCGAATCTATATGCGCAATTGAAGTAATAGGCTATTCTAAAGAATTGAGATATAGTATTTAAAGTATAGTAATATGAAGATAAAGCCATTTTCTTGATAGAAATGCAATGAAGCTCTCTATAAATGGAACTGAATATGAGCTCGCTGAACTCTCAGAGAGTCAAATAAAATATGATGTGCTTCCGCCTGCCGCCTCGGATGCTGATTATATAGTATTCCTGTTGCAATAAATAGTATAAAAAGAAAGAAATAGATCAATAAAGAGTTTATAAACGATCGAAGCTATGATGAAACGTCTTTTTTTTACAGCACTCATTTGTATTGCATTTCATCCGGCCTTCTCTCAATCAGGTATTCGCTGGTGGAATCCACAGGCCGCCGATTTCCCGGTATTAGAGGGACAAGGCTGGCATAAGGGGTTAAAATATTTTTATGACCGGTTGCCGGCAAAAGCCGAAAAAACCGTCCGGAAACCGGTGTGGTATCTTTCTCATGAAACGGCGGGAGAGGTGATCCGGTTCCGTACAAAGGCGACAGATATTTATGTGCGTTATACTGTTGGCGGAAATCTGAATATGCCACATATGCCTTCCACCGGGGTGAGCGGGGTAGATTTATATGCGGTGGACGAAAATGGAAGTTGGAACTGGAGTGGCGGCAAATATCACTTTGGAGATACTATCCAATATCATTTTTCTGCTTTGCCTGATGATTATGTGAGAGAATATCATTTATATTTACCGCTTTATAACAATGTAAAGTGGTTGGAAATAGGCGTACCGGAGGGTGCTGAAATGACTCCACTCCCTTTGAGGCCGGAGCAACCCATTGTTGTTTACGGAACTTCTATCGCCCAGGGAGCTTGTGCTTCGCGACCGGGTATGGCATGGCCTGCTATTCTTGGGCGGAGATTGCATCGACCGGTAATTAACCTGGCCTTTTCAGGAAATGGCCGGCTGGAGGCATCTGTGGTCCGTCTTTTAACAGAACTGGATCCTAAAATTTACGTAGTAGACTGTCTTCCCAATATGACCCGCTTCCCGAACGATACTGTTGCGGCCCGATTGATTAAAACCGTTACTACCTTAAGGAAGAAAAAACGGGATGTGCCGATATTGATCGTAGAACATGCAGATGCTTCTATTCCTTCTTTGGATGAAAAGAGAGATAAAGAGTTTGAGAGGGTAAATAAGGTGGCCGATTCGGTTTTTGCACAACTCAAAGCTTCCGGTCTGCAAAAAATTTATTATTTAACGGCAAAAGATATTGGATTAGATATTGAAAGTACAGTAGAAGGGGTTCATTCTAATGATTACGGCATGGAGCTTTATGCAAAGGCTTATGAAAAGATTATCCGGAATATTTTACACGAGCCGGTTGGCGGGTATTCTACAATGAAACCCGTAAAACAATACAGGGACAAGCATTATGATTGGAATGCACGTCACAGGCAAGAATTGGTGCTGAATAAAAAAGAACCGCCTGACATTGTTTTTCTGGGAAACTCCATCACTCATTATTGGGGAGGAGTACCGGAAGACCCTATTCATAGGGGCGAGGACTCATGGAACAAATATATGAAGCCGGCCGGAGTGCAAAATTTTGGATTTGGATGGGATCGGATTGAAAATGTTTTGTGGCGGATATATCATGGTGAATTGGAGGGCTTTCAGGCAAAGCAGGTACTGATCAATATCGGTACAAATAACCTTGCATACAATTCTGATGAAGAAATTATTGCAGGGTTAAAACTACTGATAGCAGCAGTGAAGGATCGCCAACCCGATGCCAAAATATTGATTATTGGTATTTATCCCCGCAAAGATGGAGAAAAACGGGTGGCTGATCTGAATGAGAAAATAACGCGTCTGTGTGGAATGGAAGACGTAAATTATGCGGATCCGGGAGTAAAGTTGCTGGATGGATCGGGAAAGATTGTCCCTTCGCTTTTTTCCGATGGCCGGCTGCATCCCAATGCAGAAGGATACCGGATATTGGGGAAGGCGTTGGAGCCTTATCTGGTGAAATAAATTTTGCTATCTTAGCTAACGCCTTCTCATCAAATATCTTTGCTTATGATTGAATTTGACGATAGTGAATTACTTGTTGCGCTCAAAAAGGATTCATTGGAGGCTTATGAATTGCTTTTTAAGAAATATTATAAGGTACTGTGCCTGCAGGCCGTTATCCTGTTAAAAGATACGACACAGGCTGAAGACCTGGTACAGGAATTATTTGTACAGCTCTGGGACAAAAAGAGTTATCGAAGAATTGACCAGTCCTTAAAAAGCTATCTGTATAGCGCTGTCAGAAATAAATGTTTCAATAAGCTCCGGAAAGAAAAACTTGAAAAGCAAAAGAAAGAGGAATACAAAAATTATCAGCTTCGAAAAAGAATGCCTGTATGGATTGAACAAAAAGAGCTATCCGCTCAGATCAAGCGTGTGTTACAGGAATTTCCTCCCCAAAGACTCAGAGTCTTCACGCTCATTTATCTGGAGAATAAACGATATCGCGACGCTGCTGAAGAGATGGGAATAAGCATTAATTCGGTAAAAACGCATTTAAGACTTGCTTTAAAAGTGTTAAGGGAAAAATTGGAGTCCTTCAAGTGAATTCACCCAAATTAAATTTAAGGTTGTCTAAATAACAGCAGTGACAGATAAAGCAATATATATAAAACAGCTGATGCTGGAGAAACTTACCGGCATGATCAGTGATAAAGATGCCGGCTATTTGGATGATCTTCTTAAGAAGGATGAAAAAATACGTTCTCAATGGGAAAAAATAAAAAAAGATTTTGAATCGCATGCCCTACAATATGTCCGCGATCTCAATTCGGAGGATGCATGGGAGTATGTAAAGGGGGAGATTTGGGAAAAAAGACGATTGAGAAAGAGAAGAAGGCGAAAATGGGCCGTAGTTACTTCTATTTTTATACCCTTAGTTGCTATAAGCCTGATTTTCTATACCGACAGCACCTTTCCTGTACCGGAGAAGAGAAGCGTAGTGAATATAAACAGTATTAAGCTTAATGTGGCGGGAACAAAGACAATCAATTTATCTCAATTGAATACCTCCCATAATCTCCCTGCACTAAAAAATGTGCGTCTCAAACTAAAGAAGGGCAGTCTGAGCTATACGGCCTTGGATAGCTCATTCGGCCATACTTTAAATACGCTGTTTATCCCGGCCACAAAAACGTATAAGATTAATTTGTCTGATGGTACTGAGGTTACGCTTAATGCTATGACCACTCTGAAATTTCCTTTTGTGTTTTCAGGAGCCAACAGAGAAGTATGGGTAAATGGTGAGGCTTACTTTAGAGTCGCAAAGGATAAATCTCATCCATTTATTGTTCACACGCCTCTTACCACAATAAAAGTATTGGGCACCGAGTTCAATATAAATACTTATGACAGCCTGAAAGTAACGACGGCTTTAGTGAGCGGTTCTGTAAGTGCGCAAGCCCCGGAGGGGCATACGATTAGACTTAAACCCGGATTTAAAGCCGTTTTTTGCCGGGGGGAAAGTTTCAAAGTGAATACCTTCAATATCGATAACACTTTATCATGGATGAGAGGGATCTATTATTTCCGGAATGCTTCTTTGGAAGAAATTACCCCGGTAATTTGGCGCTGGTATGGAGATACTATTGTATTTGAAGATACGAGTGCTCATTTGAGCCGGTTCACCGGGGCTTTGTTAAAAAGAAGACCTCTTAAAGAATTTTTACAAAACCTGGTTTATACCTCTGATATCCATTATTATCGTAAGAAGGGTAGGATATATATTTCTTCAAAGTAAAAAATCTATTTTTCCCTTCACCCGTTTTTACAAAAAAAGTGTCCTGATAGGAGAACCTGTCTTTTAACAATTAAACATTCAGACATGAAGAAAAGAAGTTCTACTACATTCCCGCTCGGCTTTCTTGTTACGTTCTTATTGCTTTTCTTTTTCCGGTTTAGCGCATATTCTATGCAGGACACGCTTTCTGTGAATATTCAGGGTAAAAATATGACCCTTGCACAGGTGTTTAAAGACTTACAGAAGCAAACGGGTTTCATTGTGTTTTATAACAACAACATTCTCGATGATAAAGAGCGGATAGATATACATTTTGTCCATGCAGAAGTAAAGCAGGTCATGGATTATGTTACGAGTGACAGGGGGCTGACCTATATAATTAAGGACCGATTTATTTTATTGAAAAGGGACAAGCCGGGGAAGTCGTCTATATTAAGTTCTTCCGAAAAAGACCTGAATAATACATTTGTAAGAGAAGATACTACGATAACAGGTACCGTAAAGAATGCGGCGGGCGAGCCCCTTATAGGCGTAAGCGTTAGTTTAAAAGGAACCCATACCGGGGCTATAACCGATGTGCATGGGAGCTATTCTATAAAAGTGCCTGATTTGAATGGAGTACTTGTATTCTCCTATGTCGGTTATAATAAGATAGAGATCCCTATAAAGGGTCGACAGGCCATAGATGCACAAATGAAAGCGGGCGTATCTTCCCTGAACCAGTTGGTTGTGGTAGGGTACGGGACCGAGAAGAAAGCTAATCTTACGGGGGCTGTAGATCAGGTGGGAGAGGAAGTATTTGATAACCGCCCGATGCCCAACGTGACCCAGGGGCTTCAAGGGGTTATTCCTAATTTGAATATTACGCTTGATGACGGCAAGCCTTATCGAAGCGCCAGCTATCAGATAAGAGGCATAGGTTCTATAGGACAAGGAGGAAGCGCTTTGGTATTAATTGACGGGGTGGAAGGCGATCCGGCTACCCTTAATCCCAATGACATTGCCAGTGTATCCGTACTTAAAGATGCTTCAGCAGCGGCTATCTATGGGGCTCGTGCTGCTTTTGGGGTGGTATTGATTACTACTAAAACACCTAAAAAAGGACGTACCCTGATCACCTATAATGGTAATTTTTCAGTAAAAGCACCCACGGTAGTCCCGGAAGTCGTAACGGATCCTGTCCTTTATTCAGATATGTTTGTAGATGCATATTCCGCCTATTATGACTATACCAGAACCCCGGTTAGCTTCCATAGGGCTTTATCTTATTCTCAGGACTGGTACAATGAATTACTTAAACACAAACCCGGATCGGGTTTACCTGATGTAGAGGTGGATGATAACGGGAACTATGAATACTTTGCCAGTACGGATTGGTGGCATTTGTTATATAAAGATCATTTGCTGGGTCAGGAACACAATCTTTCTATACAGGGGGGAGGTGAAAAGACGAGTTTTATGGTTTCGGGCCGTTACTACGGACAGCAGGGGCTGTTTAGGTATAATAGTGATGATTATTCTATGCTGAATTTGCGGGCAAAGGGCTCGGCACAAATTTTTAGCTGGCTCAACGTAAATAATAACATGAGTTTTGCGGATGAGCGTTATTTCTATCCTGTAACCGTGAGTAACGGGGTCGTATGGTATAGCATGGAAAGCGACAGCCAGCCTATGAGCCCCATGTTCAATCCTGACGGAACCCTTACCGCAGGAGCCGCTTACGGAGTGGGAGATCTTTGGTATGGCAAAAGCGGCATCACTACAGGGAAACGGGTACTTCGCAATACAACCTCTTTTAAAGCCTCTTTTTTTAATAACAATTTTAGAATAAGAGGAGATTTTACTTTCCGGAATACGGATGTGAAACAGTCTACTAAAAGAGTACCTGTACCATATAGTACCAAGGTAGGAGAGATCTCTTATGTGGGAGCGGAAACCAATGATTTAACGGTCCGCAATAATACTACAAAATATCTTGCAGCCAATTTATATGCGGAATATGAGAATACGTTTGGAGGGGGACATTATTTCAAGGGTTTACTGGGGTATAATTATGAACAATCCGCTTATAATGCACTTTCTACCCGCCGGAACGGACTGTTATTTCCGGATGCGGAGAGCTTAAGCCTGACAGACGGAGGGGGAGTTACAATTGATAATAGTTATAACAAATGGCGTATAGCCGGTGGATTTTTCCGTTTTAATTATAATTTTAAAGAACGTTATCTGGTTGAAGTGAATGGACGATTGGATGGTTCCTCGAAATTCCCCGTTAAGCAACAATGGGGGTTTTTCCCTTCCATTTCCGCAGGATGGCGTATTTCCGAAGAGCCTTTCTGGAAGATGAATGATAACGGGCTGTCCAATCTCAAGTTACGAGCCTCCTACGGTTCACTGGGTAATGGGAATGTTTCTCCCTATACTTTCATGGAACTCTTTAACATCCGGACTATGGGCCGCCTGATCAGGGGCACTTTAAACCAGGAAACCTCCAGCCCGGCTGTCATTCCAAACGGGCTTACCTGGGAAACGGCTACCACCACCGATATAGGGTTGGATCTGGGTGCTTTAAAGAATAGATTGCAGTTTACGGGCGACGCCTATATACGCAAGACTAAAAATATGTTTGCCATAGGAGTGGATTTACCTGCCGTATTTGGCGCCACCCCGCCCAAAGGAAACTATGCAGATATGACCACCAGGGGATGGGAATTGAGCCTGAGCTGGCAAGATGAGTTTAGGGTTGGGGAACAACCTTTTCATTATAATATTAAGGCAACCTTATCAGATTACTTATCGAAAATTGACAGGTACACCAACCCGAAGAAAGATCTCGGTTCCAATTGGGATGCCAGGTTTAATTATTATCCGGGGATGACGCTGGGCGAAATATGGGGTTATGTCACAGAAGGTTTCTTTACTTCTAAGGAAGATATAAATAAACATGCCGATCAGAATCTCTATTCTCCATCTGCTACCAAGACGTGGTTACCGGGAGATATTAAATTTAAAGACTTAAACAACGACGGGGTTATTTCCTATGGAGATAATACGGTGGATAATCCCGGAGACCGGAAGATCATAGGTAATACGACTCCGCGATATGCTTTTAGCCTGAATCTGGGTGCAGACTGGCATGGTATTTCTTTATCTGCCTTTTTCCAGGGTATTGGTAAACAAGACTGGTGGCCCGGAACGGATAACGCTCTGTTTTGGGGACAATATAACCGGCCGTATAACATGATCCCCAAATCCATGCTTGGGAATATATGGTCAGAAGACAAGCCCAATGCTTATTTCCCACGATACCGGGGGTATGTCGCCCTTCAGAGTTCCAGGGAACTTGCAGTGGTACAGTCCCGCTACTTGCAAAATGTGGCTTATGTCCGCTTGAAGAATTTAAGACTGGGATATACATTCTCCGGGAACTGGTTGAAGGCGGTAAGTCTGCAGGATGCCCGTATCTATATCTCGGCTGAAAACTTATGGAGTTGGTCTCCTCTTTATAAACATACAAAAAGTTTTGATGTAGCAGGAATTTATGGATCCGATCAGGATGTGAATGCTGCGGATAAGATCCCCGGCGGAAGTAATGACATTATCTCCAATGGAGGCCAGGTTTACAATTATCCTATTTTGAAAAGCATAAGTGTGGGTTTATCCTTAACTTTCTAAAAGCAAAATCATGAAGAAATTAATATTTTTACCGTTTTTAATCATAGGGCTTTATTCCTGTAATCTGGAAGAACTACCTAAAGCCGAAGTAAGTAAGGAACCTATTTTTAATTCCGAACAGGGGTTGGAGATGTATACCAATTCCTTTTATGATGCTTTCCCAAATACGACCCGTTTGTTTTCATCACTCTCCTATTATCTTGCAAGTGATCAGGTTATCCAATATTTAACTCCGGGGGGATATAGTGCTGAAGAAAGTTCCGGCTGGAATTGGGGGACCCTTAGGAATATCAACTATTTTATTGCGAATTGCAATGATGAGACATTGCCTGAGGACGTTCGTAATAATTATATTGGGATCGCTCGTTTCTTCAGGGCTTATTTTTATTTTAAGATGATGAAAGAATTTGGTGATCTGCCCTGGGTTGATCATCCGCTGGATGTAAACGATTCTTTACTTACCGCGGGAAGAACGGACCGGTCTGTAATTGCTGAAAAGATTAAGGAAGACCTTGATTTCGCTATAAATAACATACAGGTGAAAAAAGATGAAACTTGTTCAACTATTACTTCCTCGGTAGCAGCTGCTTTGAAATCCAGGGTCTGCCTTTGGGAAGGCACATATAGAAAATATCATGATGAAGCAGGGCTTGAATCCACTGCGGACCAATGGTTGCAGGAGGCGGTTAAGGCTTCACAATATGTAATGGATGCGGGTTATTCTATTTATACCGGAGCCGGCCCCAAAAAATCTTACAGGGAACTATTTACCAGTAAAGTACCGGTTTCATCAGAGGTACTCTATGCTGTTACTTTTGACCGGTCCCTGGGAGTGGTCAATGCAGCTAATCATAGATGGACCTCGGTGACTTACAGTATAGTCACGGGGTTGACCCGTTCTTTTGTCAAAACCTATCTTATGCTGGACGGCACGCCCTTTACAGATCAGCCTGGCGCTGATACCATGTCTTTTGTAAATGAATGTCGGAACAGGGATTACCGGCTTTCACAAACCATAATTACTCCGGGATATACCCGTATTTCAGGTGGGCAAAGGGTGGAAGTTCCTACTGATTATGGTTATGCGTTAACGGGATATCAGACCTGTAAGTTTACAGTTGATGACGAATCCCTTGACAACATCAATTCTAATGAAAATAATGTGATCCTTTTCCGTTATGCGGAGGTACTTCTTAATTATGCCGAGGCCAAAGAAGAGTTAGGAACGCTGACGGATGCGGACTGGAGTAAGACCATTGGGGTATTGAGAGCCCGGGCCGGTATAACCGGAGGGCTTAACAACAAGCCTACCCGGGTAGATACTTATCTGCAGCGTCGTTTCTTCCCAAAAATTAGTGATCCGGTACTGCTGGAAATCCGCCGGGAGAGAGGTATTGAACTTTGTTATGAAGGCTTTGCATGGTCTGACGTGCAACGCTGGAAAGCAGGTAAACTGTTAACCAAACTCTGGGATGGTATTTATATTCCTAAGCTGGACGTACCTTATGATATGAATGGAGATGGAAATCCGGACGTGGTCTTTACCAAAAACCTGAACCCTGATAAGATCCCCGGAGTTTATTACTCCTATGTCGGAGAAAAGCTCGGAAATGGTGCAACTAATAAGATGCAATTAGAGGATGATGGTCATACGCTTGTATTTATGAAAGACCAAAAAAGAGTTTGGGATGATAAACTTTATTTTCACCCCATTCCTGCTTTAGATCTGGCAAAAAATCCCAACCTGGGCCAAAATCCCGGTTGGTGAGATGTTTTTATCGAACTTTATAGCTCCCTAAAATTCCTGAATATAGTTTTACAACACTCATAGTTTTCTTCATGATTTTGTGATTCTGACGATGAATACTTTTTCTTGATTTCCGGTTATGCTTTGCGATGGATTTTTCCTATGGTTTTATTAGTTCGTAAAGTTTCCTTATTTTTGAAATGAAAAAGCGTTAACTATGATGAAATGATCGACCAATCTACACCTGAAAAAGAATTAGTGGAGCGAATTATTGAGGGCGATGAAATTGCTTTTAAAGAGATTTTTTATCGTTACAAGAATAGGTTGTTTTCTTATTGTTGTAGGTTTACCAAGTCTGAAGTTCAGGCCGAAGAGATCGTACAAGATGTTTTGATCAAGATATGGACCAACAGGGGACAGCTCAATCCCAATCTTTCTTTCAGTAGTTATCTGTATACCATTATCCGTAACCATAGCCTCAATTTCCTTAAAAAGGCCGCTTCGGATGCCGCGCTTAGAGCGCGTTTATTTTATTACTTTGAGCACAGCCATTGTGACCCGGAAGAGAAACTGATATACAATGATCTGAGTAAAATAGCTAAAAAGGCAATTGCCTTACTTCCTCCCAGGCGCCGACAAATCTATGAGATGAGCAGGGAACGGTCCATGAACTATGAAGATATTGCGGATCAGCTCGGAATCTCAAAAAACACGGTGAAAAATCAGCTCGTACAGGCTCGTAAGTCCATCAGGAACTATCTTAATACCCATGCAGAAATGGGATTTTGTGTGATGTTGGTTTTGTGGAGCCTGATGTAAATAAAGTTTGAAATATCTCCCGCTCTGGCGATTTGCCCGTACCTTATTTTGTCATGATGTTATTCCGGATGGAGCGAAGCGGAAGGAGGAATCTCGTTAATCGCAACGAGGTTCCTCCCTGCGGTCGGGATGACTGGAAATAGCATTTGTGACCCCTATAATTTTTTTATCCCCCAATAGTCCTACCCCCATCCGGGGATTGTATTAATAATAAACCCTAAAAGAATTGGACACTTATTCCAGAAAAAAAGACCTTTTGAGAAAATATCTGAACGATGATTGTTCAAGGGATGAATTAGAAGAATTATTGAATTACTTAAGATCAGAAGAGGAGGAGCGGTACGAGGAAATAACAGCCGAGTTATGGGCGCATATCCGTGAGGATAAAAGGATGGAGGAGAGAAAAGCAGATCTTTTGATAGAGCATGCAATAAATGCCGGTACGTTCCCTAAAGGCAGGCGGTACGGTATGGTTCGCTGGTATCAGGTTGCTGCAGCAGCAATATTAATACTGCTGGCGGGAGTAGGCATGCGATATTTGTTTTCCCAAGTTGAAGAAGAACCGGTTGCAATGGTGAAGCATGCAACAAATCGGTATAAAAATGATGTAAAACCCGGTGGTACAAAAGCGATCCTGAAAGCCGGCCATGCACAAGTAGTTCTTAATAAAAAAGATACCAGCTTTGTGCTGGCGGGAAATACGGTGGATATTCAGGAGGGAGATGTAAAGGTAACCCGGGGCAAGCCGGTACAATATACGCTTATTACACCCAGGGGAGGAGAATATAGCCTGGTATTGGCAGATGGGACGAGGGTCTGGCTGAATGCCGATTCTAAGTTGATATATCCATCCGTATTTAACGGAAACACCAGGGAGGTGCAATTAACGGGGGAAGCATATTTTGATGTGAAAACAGATGCCCGTCATCCTTTCATTGTCCATACGGGGAGACAGGATATTCGGGTGTTGGGGACTGCATTTAATATACAGGCTTATCCTGACGAGCACAAAAGCGTGACCACCCTGGTGAAGGGTAAAGTGGAAGTGCATACTGCCGGACAACAAGCCGTGTTAAAACCGGGTCAGCAGGCGTTATTGGATGGGGAAGGCACACTGGGTATGAACCCGGATGCCGATGTGAAGCAGGCCGTGGCATGGAAAGAAGGGTATTTCCGGTTTGATTTTACGGATATTCACGAGATCATGCGCCAGTTGTCCCGTTGGTATGATGTGGAAGTGAGTTATGAAAAAGGAGTCGGACACAAAGAGTTTCTGGCTTTTATCAACCGGGATAATAATATTTCGGAGGTGCTGGAGATGCTGGAAGGGACGGGAGAGATACGGTTTAAGATAGAGGGGAAAAAAGTAACGGTGATGCGGGGCGGGCAGGAGTAGTTAGCAGTGGCAGTAGCAGTTGGCGGCGGTAGTAGGCGGTAGCTGCTGATAGCGACAGTAGGCAGTAGCGGAGCACATTGAAAGTATAAACAATCAAACCATAAAGCAAT
>CAYZGR010000072.1:0-15171 GCA_964478125.1 uncultured Chitinophagaceae bacterium
AGGATAATCCCCTTAAACTGGAATTTTCGATTCCTGAACGTTATTCCGACCAGCTTAATAAGGGCGATCAGGTATCTTTTACCACTGCTGCACAGCAGGAACGGACTTTTAAGGGTACCGTTTATGCTGTAAATCCCGGTATTAATCCGCAGAGCCGTACCCTGACGATGCGGGCCCATGTATCCAACAATAAAAACCTGCTCACGCCCGGCTCCTTTGCATCGGTTCAGGTGAAGTTGCAGGAAATTAATGATGCCTTGATGGTGCCCACGGATGCTTTGATCCCGACCACGAAAGATGATCAGATAGTGGTTTGTAGGAATGGAACGGCCGAATTTGTTCCTGTGAAGACCGGATTACGCACGAGTGATAAGGTGCAGATCCTCTCGGGGATCCAGGCGGGCGATACGGTACTGACCACCGGAATACTGCAGGCACATCCCGGGGCGGAGCTTCAGTTTTTGAGTATAACGGACCATTAAAGAGAAGCCATGAGTTTACCTTCCATATCCCTTCGGCGCCCCGTATTGGCGATTGTCATGAGTATTATTATCGTGATTTTCGGCATAGTGGGTTTTTCCTTCCTGGGGGTACGTGATTATCCTGCTATTGATCCCCCGGTGATTAGCGTGCGTACCAATTATACCGGCGCCAATGCGGATATTATGGAGTCGCAGGTGACCGAGCCTCTGGAAAAAGCCATCAATGGGGTTCCCGGCATACGAACCATCTCCTCTACCAGTTCTCAGGGCTCCAGCAGCATTAATGTGGAGTTTAACCTGGGCGTCGATCTGGAAGCCGCGGCGAATGATGTGAGGGATAAAGTATCGCGGGCGCAGCGTTCCCTGCCGGAAGACCTGGATGCCCCGCCGGTGGTGAGTAAAGCAGATGCCAACGCTTCTCCCATTCTGGCCATGACTTTGCAGAGCCGTACGCGCAGCCAGTTGCAATTATCGGATTATGCCTCCAATGTATTGATGGAAAGACTTCAGACCATTCCCGGCGTAAGCGCGGTGCAGGTGTGGGGGGAAAAAACCTTTGCCATGCGGCTATGGTTGAACCCTTTGAAAATGGCTGCTTATGACATTACTCCCGTAGATGTACAAAATGCCCTGGCTTCACAAAATGTAGAGCTTCCGTCCGGCAAGTTAACAGGGAAATCGACCGAATTGACCATCCGTACCTTTGGCCGCTTGTACACCCCGGAGCAGTTCAGCAAGCTTATCATTAGGAATATTGACGGCCATATTATCCGTCTCTCGGATATAGGACATGTGGAACTGGGTGCGCAAAACCTCGAAACGGTACTTAAAAATAACGGGGTGCCTATGGTCGCCCTGGCAGTGGTTCCTTTGCCCGGATCTAATTATGTGGCTATCGCCGATGAATTTTATAAAAGGTTGAAGCAAATTAAAAAGGATATGCCGTCTGATTTTAAGACGGATATCATGTTTGATGACAGCCAGTACATTAAGAACTCTATCAGCGAGGTGGAAGAAACGCTGGTCATTGCGGTTGTATTGGTTATCCTTATCATTTATTTCTTTTTCAGAGACTGGATCATTGCCCTGCGCCCGCTTTTTGATATCCCGGTATCCCTGATCGGGGCCTTTTTTATCATGTATGTTCTGGGTTTTTCCATTAATATTCTGACCCTTTTGGCTATTGTGTTGGCCACCGGGCTGGTGGTGGATGACGGGATCGTGGTGACGGAGAATATTTATAAAAAATTGGAAGCCGGGATGCCCAAGATGCGGGCTTGTCGCGAGGGATCTGATGAGATCTTTTTTGCAGTGATAGCTACTTCCATCACCCTGGCTTTTGTGTTTTTACCTATTATATTTCTTCAGGGCTTTGTCGGGAGGCTGTTCCGGGAGTTTGGTATTGTAGTAGCTGGCGCCGTGCTGATATCAGCTTTTGTATCTCTTACACTTACGCCCGTTTTGAATTACAAAATGGCCCGTGCCGAGCACAGGCGGTCCTGGTTTTATATCAAAACGGAACCCTTTTTCCGATGGATGGAAGACGGCTATAAAAATTCGCTGACCGGCTTTATGAATGTTCGCTGGGCGGCGTTGCTTCTTATTGCAGGCTGCCTGGCCATGGTTTATTTTATTGGGGCGCATCTAAAATCAGAGCTGGCGCCTTTGGAAGACCGCAGTAAATTCAGCATTTCCTTTACGGCTCCGGAGGGAACCTCCTTTGATGCCATGGATGATTATGTAGATGCGGAAACCCGCTTTATCATGGATTCTATTCCGGAGGCCATCAAGGTGATGTCTATTACTTCTCCTTCCTGGGGAAGCGGAGGAAGTAATACGGGGCGCGCTTTTGTTACGCTTAATTCCCCCAAACAACGAGATCGCAGTCAACAGGAGCTGGTGAATTATTTTAACGGCCATCAACGCTATTTCCCACAGGGGAGAGCCTATGCCATGCAAACCCCTACCATTCAGGTGGGGCATCACAGAGGGCTTCCCGTAGAGTTTGTGATCCAGAATATTAATTTTGATTCTATTGCAGCTGTGCTTCCCCAATTTATGGCCAGGGTCAATAATGATCCTACTTTCCAGGTTGTAGATGTGGATCTGAAATTCAATAAGCCGGAGTTGCGGGTACATATCAATCGCGCTAAAGCCAGCGAGTTGGGCGTTTCTATCGCGGATATTTCCCAAACGCTTCAACTGGCATTATCCAATGTCCGGTATGGTTATTTCAATATGAACGGGAAACAATACGACGTTATTGGAGAACTGAACTGGAATTACCGCGATGCTCCCGGAGAACTTAGAAACTTGTATGTGAAGAACGATCAGGGGCAATCTATCTCGCTGGACAACCTGATCTCCATGCAAATGTCTACCAGTCCGCCAAAGATCTTCCATTACAATCGCTATAAATCGGCAACCGTTTCCGCCAGCCTGGCTCCCGGTAAGACGCAGGCTGAAGGTATTGAACGCATGCAGCAGATTGCAGACAGCATGCTGGGGCCTTCTTATACTACGGCGCTGGCAGGCTCTTCAAGGGACTATGCGGAAAGTTCTTCCAATACTTACTTTGCATTTTTACTTGCCTTGATCCTGATCTACCTGATCCTGGCCGCCCAGTTTGAAAGCTGGATGGATCCCTTTGTCATTATGTTGACCGTGCCGCTGGCCATTGCCGGGGCCGTCCTCTGCCTGTGGTTGTTTGATCAGACGCTGAATATCTTTTCCGAAATAGGCATGATCGTTCTGATCGGGCTGGTGACAAAGAACGGTATCCTTATTGTGGAATTTGCCAATCAGAAAAGAGACAGCGGCATGCGGAAAGTGCCTGCAGTGATCGAGGCCTCTTCCCTGCGGCTGCGTCCTATTCTGATGACCAGTCTGGCCATGTCCCTGGGCGCCCTGCCTATTGCCCTTTCCTTAGGCGCCGCCTCTACCAGCCGGATCTCACTGGGTATTGTTATTGTCGGCGGTATCATTTTTTCCTTAATACTGACGCTTTATGTCATCCCTGCCATGTATGCTTTTCTTTCAAGAAGAAAGCCGGTCAGGCGGGTAGAAGAAGAGGCCATGCTGATGAAAAGAGAAAGTTTAACCGAACATACCTCCTGATATTTATGCGTATTTACAAACATGAACTCAAGAAGCGAATGTTGTCTTTTGGCCTGGCCATGGCGGGTTTTTTTATGGTTTTTAACGGCCATGCCCAGGAACGGCTCTCATTAGAAGATGCCATTCGTATAGGCCTTAAAAACAATTATGACATCCTGATGGCTAAAAACAGGGAGGAAGCTGCGGCGCTGAACTATCAATATGCTTACGGTGCTTTTCTGCCTACGCTCAATGGCTCTGCATCCCGTACCTGGTCTACCGTTCACGTGAATCAGAAATACTCTTCCGGTAATAATGTGGAACGTAAAAATTCTAATTCAAGCAATACGGCGCTTTCTGCCGATCTGAACTGGACCTTATTCGATGGACTGAGAGTATTTGCCACCAAAGATAAATTAAAGGCCATTCAGGAGCTTGGGGCCATCCATGTAAAAGATCAGGTGGTCAATAGCGTGGCCGATATTATGAATGCATACTACACCATTATATTGCAAAAACGGGAATTGGAAACCATCAGCGAGCAGATGTCCATTTCCCGCGAACGGGTGATGATCGCCAATAATAAAATGCAGAGCGGCCTGGGATCTAAAATAGATTATTTGCAGGCCAAAGTGGACCTGAATGCACAAAAAGCCGACTCCCTCCGTCAGCAAGTGAATATTGATGAAAGCAAAGCGACTCTTAATCGTCTTATTTTATTGCCTGAGGAACAACAGTATCATGTAGAAGATACCATTCCGGTAAACATGCACCTGAATTATAATAATATAAAACAAACCGCCCTGACACAGAATTTCGGGTTGTTATCCACAAAAAAGAACATTGAAGTATCCCGCTTATCACTCAAGGAGATCAACCGGAGCCGTTTCCCGGTGATCAATTTTACATCCAGCTATTCCTTCAGCAGACAAAACTCACAGGCCGGTTTCTTCCTTTTTAACCAAAGTAACGGATTTAATTACGGCTTTGAAGCGTCCATACCTATTTTTCGGGGATTCGATATCAATCGTCAGCTGAAAAGTACCAAATTAGATATTGCATACCAGAAACTGGGCCTGCAAAATCAGAGATCGGAAGTATCACTGGCGGTGCGCAATGCTTATAAAGACTATAATTACTATAAAAAAGCCATGAATCTGGAATTGGAGAATCTGGATGTCGCAAAGGAAAATGTAAACGTTTCCCTGGCCGCTTTTCGCCTGGGGCAGATCAGCTCCATAGAAGTAAAAGAGGCGCAACAAAGCCTGGCCGATTCACGTATCCGCCTGATTACCGCCCGCTACAATGCAAAATTGGCCGAGACTAAATTGTTGCAGTTGAAAGGGGAGTTATTGAGGTGATTATATAAGCCAATGATGTTTTAAAACTAACCGCAATGGACGTGAAGAAGTCACAACGCCCACAAAGAAGGCACGAGGAACCCAAAGAACCCTAGTTAACTTTGTGAGGTCGTTGGTTAATAGGTCTTCAATAAGTGTGCTATTTAATCTTTGTATTTTAAACACAATGCTCACAAAAGGGTAGGAACCCAAAAAATATATAGTGTGGTGAAATATATATATAGTTTTTACTAATGCCGGCCATAAGCGGATGATATTTTAATGAAGGCGACTAATAAAATGACACCGGGGTAATAGAATATCTCTTTTTATAAGGTTGAACAGTATGCGGCTTGAATAAAAAGTTATAAAATGTAAAAAGATCTTAAATTTGTTGCATATAGTTATAACCTAAATGAAGACTTAAGGGACGGGTATACCTGTTTTTGAGTTCAGAAAATGAGGGAATGAGATTCCAGCCTTTTAACCGCTTAAACCTAAAATGTTTGGGAGCAGGACTGTTGCTTCTGTGCGTGGGGTTTCCTGTCAGCGGACAGCATCTTATTAACCCCCGCTTTTCCCATTATACGATTAATGACGGGCTTTCGCAGGGGTTGATTTCCGGTATTACACAAGATGCACAGGGTTTCATGTGGTTTGGAACGAAAGATGGCCTGAATCGGTTTGATGGATATTCGTTTAAAACCTATAAGCATGACCCTTTCGATTCTCTTTCTCTTTCAGGGAATTCTATCGCCGTTTTATTTACGGATTCAAGGGGTCGATTATGGATAGGAACCCTTAATGGAGGCTTAGATCTATATGATCGGCTCCATGATAACTTTATTCATGTTTTATTAAATCCTGAAAATCCGGATCATACCGCCCGTTATTCTGTAGGTACGATTACCGAGGATAAAAAAGGCCGTCTCTGGGTAGGTACTGCCGGAAATGGTTTATTCGAACTGCAGTTTCCAGAAGAAAACCCGGACAGCCTGCCTGCCGTCGTTACTCATTATATGCATCAGCCGGGAGACGGCAACAGCCTCGCATCCAACTATCTGAGTAATGTTTTTGTGGATCATAAGGGCAGGTTATGGATCAGCAGCCTTTTTTCTCCCATTCAATATGCCGATCCACAGGAGAAAAAAACACTATTTCATTTTACGGATTATACCTTTCGGAAGGCGGACAGAGAGGCCATTCCGGGAGGCTTCCGGTTTGATACAATGGATTGTTCAAAAATGGCGTCTGCGGTAGGTCTTACTTTTTATGAGGATTCGCTGCACCGCTTGTGGATGGGGGGAGTAGACGGATTGTTTTTGTTCGATCATTCACAGAAAACAGCGACTTATTTTGAATTAAAGAGCGAGGATCTTAAGCAGGGAACCATTGCCTCCATTAGTTCGGTTCCGGCTCATGATAGTAAATCAGGCCCCATGCTCTGGCTGGGTACTTTTAATGGGATCGGTGTTTTCGATACTAAAAGGCTCACCTTGCAAATGCTTAAACACAATCCATTAGACCCCGAAAGTATTCAAAAGGGCTGGATCATTAAGATCTTCCGGGACAGATCCGGCTGCATGTGGGCGGGAAGTAACGGATATGGGTTAGGTAAATTTGCCTCCCGGTCAAATCTGTTTCCTATCCCTGCATTTTATAATGCGGACCATACGGTTTCCTCAAAATCCTTTAGTGTTCGTTCTTTTCTGGATATCCAAAACCATTTGCTGATCGGCACGATTGACGGCTTATGGATAGCAGATAAAGCTACCCGTTTGATGTATAAAGCAAATTTAGGCGGGATGCCCTATCCTCTTATTATCTATAATATGGTTGCAGATTCCAATGCCGTATGGATTGCCTGTAATATAGGATTGATGCGCTATAGTCTTTTGGAAAATAAAAGCCGGTTTTTTTCACCAGGCATTTTAGAACATAAGGATCCGGCTAACAGCATTTATAAATTATATAAGGATGGCCGGGGAGATCTCTGGTGCCTGACCGGATTTTCACTCAGTAAATTTAATATTGCCAAACAAAGATTTACCCATTATTTTTATACCTCTAAATCCAAAGACGGGTTTAAAGAACCTTCTTATGGAGATATTGATCAGGATTTAAAAGGTAATTTTTGGATAGGAACAAGCGAAGGATTGTTTTATTTTGATACATTAAGAGGAACCTTCCACCGCTATACCACCAACCCCTCCGATGATTCCTCTTTAAGCTATAACATCGTACGTTGTATATTACCGGACCCGGAACAGCCGGAACAATATTTATGGATAGGCACCGCGGGAGGCGGCCTTAACAGGTTGAACCTGCACACAAAACGCTTTATTCATTTTACGGAAAGGAATGGACTTCCTAATGATGTAGTTTACGGGATTTTGCCGGATAAAGAAGGAAATTTATGGATGAGTACCAACAAGGGGATATCAAAATTCAATCCCGGTACCCATCAGTTTCATAATTATGATGTCAGTGCAGGTTTACAAAGCAATGAATTTAATTCGGGCGCTTTTTATGAAAACAAGCAGGGGAAGCTCTTTTTCGGAGGCGTAAATGGTTTTAATGCTTTTTATCCCGAAGATATAATAAGTAATCCGCATGCGCCGGAGGTGGTTTTTACTGATTTTCGCCTGTTCAATCATTCCGTATCTATAAAGGAGGAGCATTCTCCTCTAAGGTATCCGATCTCAGAAACCGCTCAGATCACCCTGCCCTACAAAAATAATGTGATCAGTTTTCAGGTGGCCGGGCTGGATTATTCCAATCCCGCCACTTACCAATATGCCTATAAATTAACGCCTTCAAATACAGATTGGATTCTCATGGGGTCCAACCGGCTGATCACCTTCAGTAACCTGGCCCCCGGCCATTATATACTTCACGTGAAGGCGGCCAACAGCGATGGGATATGGAGCAAACTTCCGGCCTCCTTAAGCCTGACTATTTTACCGCCCTGGTGGAAAACCTGGTGGGCATACCTTATCTATTTACTGATTTTCGCTGTTCTTTATTATTATTTTCGCAGATACGAGTTGAAAAGGATCGAGCTAAATAACAGACTGCGAATGGAGCATCTCGAAGCCCAGAAATTAAAGGAGCTGGATCACTTGAAGTCCCGCTTTTTTGCCAATATATCACATGAATTCCGGACGCCGTTGACCCTTATCATGGGACCTATGGAAGACTTATTGAACGGAGCATATTCAAAGCACCTTAAAAGTACTGTTTCTGAAATGCACCGCCATTCGAAGCGATTGCTGCAACTTATTAATCAACTGCTGGATTTGTCAAAGTTAGAGGCGGGCAGTTATCATGTAAATACATCAAGGGAAGATGTCATACCTTTTGTAAAACAGGTGACCTATTCTTTTTCTTCTTTAGCCCAAAAGAAGAACATTGTATTGGAATTGGACCTGGACGCCGTTCTGCAAAGCCGTTTACAAAATGGAAATATTCACTGCTACTTTGACGATGATATTTTAGAAAAAATTTTGAGTAATCTATTATCCAATGCTTTTAAATATACATCGTCAACCGGCCGGGGAAAAATTAGAGTAAGCCTCGGCCTGCAGGAGGCCCGGAAGGATATGCTGGAGTTAAAGGTACAGGATAACGGGACCGGTATCTCTGCCGAAAGATTGCCTTATATATTTGATCGTTTTTACCAGGCGGCAGGTAAGGATCGAAGCAAATATGGAGGGAGCGGTATTGGATTGGCCCTGATCAAAGAGCTGGTTGAATTGCATCAGGGTGCTATTGAAGTAAATAGCGAAGAGGGGCGGGGCGCTACTTTTAGCTGCTATCTTCCCCTCAATCGAAAAATCATAACGCAGGCACATAAACAGGCACAAAAAAAGGAGGGAGGCGCCGGGGATGGCGTAATGATGGTCGAAGAGGCTCCGGATATGACGGAAGAGGAAAATACGCCTGGGGATAACAGTATCCCGATCGTACTGATTGTGGAAGATCAGCGGGATATCAGGAACTATATACGGAAGAAACTTCAGGGGCATTTTGAAGTATTAGAAGCCGAAAACGGAAGAGAAGGATGGGCCATAGGGTTGGAAAAGATCCCTGACCTGGTCATAAGCGACATCATGATGCCGGTGCGGCCGGGCCATCCGGGCGGGCCTGAAATGGATGGGTTTGAACTTTGCCGGAAGCTAAAAACAAATAAGCTTACCTGCCACATCCCGGTTATATTATTAACCGCGCGTGCCGAGGATACCGATAAATTAACGGGATTGGAAACAGGAGCCGACGCGTATATGATCAAACCCTTCAACTCCCGGGAATTATTGATCAGGTCCCGAAATCTGATTGCTGTCAGGAATAAAATGCGTGCGGCCTTCAGTAAAAAGCTATTCGTCAAGCCGGGGGAGATCACGGTGACTCCCCTGGATAAAGAATTTATGGAAAATGTATTATCAGCTGTTGAAAATCATATGGGCGATGCGCATTTTTCAGTGGAAGATCTGGGAAAAGAGGTTCATATGAGCGCTTCACAGATCAACCGGAAATTAAAAGCGCTTATTGGCCAGACTACCCGGCAGTTTATTAATTCCGTGCGCATGCAGCGCGCTATGGATATCCTCAAGAAGGATCAGGCTACTATTCTGGATGTCTCCTGGCAGGTGGGATTTAACGATCCCAGCTATTTCACCAGGGTATTTAAGAAATACTTCGGTTGCCTGCCCTCCGAAAAGGATAAATTTCCTGAATAAGATTTAAAAGTGCTAAAAGCCTTTCTTACAGGCTTTCCTCTCCGATTCAGCTTCCGGTAAGAGATCCATGCGTGATTTTTCCGGGTTCTCGTGTGATTTCTTCTGGTTGCAGCACTCAAATTTATCTGCTATAGAAAGATTGCGTGAAAATTACGGTATTTTGTCTGAATAATCCTAACCCGCGCTCGGCCCTCCCTGTATCTTTGTTGCATTACTTAATGAAATGAAAACTCCAAAAATAATTAACGGGTTAAAAAACAGGAAGCCGCTATTGAAATTTTAAAATGAAGAGAACGATCATTTCTATTATCATAATCTTAGTTGGCATAGGCTTTTCATCCTGCAGTAAAGAGGATTCGCCCGAGCCGGTAAAGGAGTTGGTTCACGATCTTAAGCCTGTTATGGATCCGGCAGGCCATTATTATACGCCGCCATTGGATACGTCTAATCAGTTTATGAAATAAAAGGACCTATTTATTCACCTTTAAAAAATAAAATCATGAAAAGATTAATCGCGGTATTCGCTTTTACGATTTTGTCGGTTATGGCGTTGAGTACCCGGGATATCCTTGCCGCTCCTTATTATTCAGATGGCGCTCCCGGATTAAAAGTGCAGGCTGTCTTTCATCAGCACTTTCCCCGGGCGGAGCAGGTCCGCTGGATGCAATCAGGAGACGAATTTATCGCAAAATTCAGCTTTCAAAATAAAAAAATAAGAGCTGAATTTGATAAGGACGGAAAACTGGTCTCCACTTTCGTCAGCAGCGATGCCCGGAACCTGCCGTTTCAGTTCCAGGATCTGCTGTATAGGAAATTTCCGGGCTATTCTCCTCAAGGTATGACCGAACGTATCTCTCCGCAAATGCATTGTTATTATATCCTGCTGAAGCAGCAATCGGGCAGCCGGGTCAATTGGGTGCGTGTAAAAATCGGAGAAAATGAAAAGATCCGGGTTGTGCAAAGATTACAACAGACGGTCTAAATTTTAAAATTTTGGTTGATAGAGCCTTCCTGAGCGATCAGGGGGCTCTATTTGCTGATGCCTCTCATAAAAAGAAGGCCGTGCCGGTTGATGTGTCCATAAAAGCCAGATTTTTGAGTGAGAGGTAATCTACTACATCAAATGGCTAAAGTTAATAATTAATTAATGTCTGTTTATTGTTTCGAATAATAGGGTGGTATGCCTTTTTCCCCTTAATTTTGTAGGCATGCCTTTTCAGATAGATGCCCCTTATCAGCCGTCCGGAGATCAACCGGAAGCCATCCGCCAGCTTACGGAGGGATTGGAGAACAAAGATCCTTTTCAGATACTGCTCGGTGTGACGGGCTCGGGAAAAACATTTACCATTGCCAATGTCATCCAGAACGTACAACGGCCTACGCTGGTGCTGACCCATAACAAAACCCTGGTGGCGCAGCTGTATGGGGAATTTAGCCGCTTTTTTCCCGGTAATGCAGTGGAATATTTTGTTTCTTATTATGATTATTATCAGCCGGAGGCTTATATGCCGGTGTCGGATGTTTATATCGAGAAAGACCTGTCCATCAATGATGAACTGGATAAGTTGCGGCTGCGGGCTACCTCCAATCTCCTTTCCGGTCGCCGGGATGTGATCGTGGTGGCCAGCGTAAGTTGCATCTATGGTATTGGGAACCCGAAGGAATATGAAAACAGCATTATCCGTGTTCATGAGGGGCAAACCCTGAGCAGGAGCAGGTTGCTGAAAGACCTGGTCGATTCTCTTTATACCCGGACGACCCTGGAATTTGAAAGGGGGCAATTCCGGGTGAAGGGAGACACGGTAGATATCAATCTGCCCTATGTTGATTATGCCTACCGTGTTTCATTTTTTGGGGATGAGATTGAGGATATCGAACAGTTTGATCCCGAAACCGGGAGGCGGATGAACCGGATGCAGGATGCGGCTATATTTCCGGCCAATCTCTATCTCGCTCCAAAAGATATGATGCAGCAGATCCTTTTTGAGATCCAGGATGAACTGGCGGCACAGGTAGCCTATTTTAAGAAAATAAACCGGCCGCTGGAGGCTAAACGTCTTGAGGAAAAAGTGAATTATGACTTAGAAATGATCCGTGAGTTAGGGTATTGTAATGGCATAGAAAATTATTCCCGTTTTTTTGACCGCCGCAATCCCGGCGATCGGCCTTTCTGCCTTTTTGATTATTTCCCGGGGGACTTTTTGACGGTAGTGGACGAAAGTCACGTGACCATTCCACAGGTCAGCGGGATGTATGGCGGAGATCGCTCCCGGAAATTGAACCTGGTCGAGTATGGGTTTCGTTTGCCTTCGGCTTTGGATAACCGGCCGTTGAACTTCCCTGAGTTTGAAAGTTTGTTGGGACAGACCATTTTCATGAGCGCCACGCCCGGGAAATATGAACTTGGCAAGACAGAGGGATTGGTGGTGGAACAAGTGGTGCGACCGACCGGATTGCTGGATCCGCCTATTGAAGTGCGGCCAAGTATAAACCAGATAGACGACCTGCTGGATGAAATTGATGAAAGAGTGGAGAAAGGAGACAGGGTACTGGTGACTACGCTTACTAAACGCATGGCGGAGGAAATGGACAAATATCTGAAGCGGATCAACATCAATTCTGCCTATATCCATAGTGAGATAGACACCCTTGACCGGGTAGAGATATTGCGGCAATTGAGGTTGGGAAAGATCGACGTTTTGGTTGGGGTAAACTTGCTTCGCGAAGGGCTCGACCTGCCCGAGGTATCGCTGGTAGCCATCCTGGACGCCGATAAAGAAGGGTTTTTGAGAAATGAGACTTCGCTTACGCAAACGGCCGGCCGGGCCGCCAGAAATGTGGACGGGCTGGTCATCTTTTATGCGGATCAGATTACCGAAAGCATGCAGCGTACAATTGATGAAACCAACAGAAGGAGGGAAAAACAATTGAAATACAATGCAGAACATGGAATTACGCCCGCCACGGTTCGGAAATCAAAAGACGAAATATTTAAGCAGACTTCTGTGCTTGAGATAAAAAATTATGATGAAAAGGCGGCGTTTGCCGTTGATGATAGCGCTCCCATGGTGGCTGAAGAGCAGGAAGTTTATGAGAGTAAGGCGCAATTACAAAAGGGAATTGCTAAAACTAAAAAACAGATGAATAAGGCAGCTAAAGATCTGGACTTTTTGGAAGCCGCCCGGCTGAGGGATAAGATGTTCGCGTTAGAAAAAAGATTAAAGGAAAGAGAATGAACATTCTCTGCCTTCCCGGGCTGTGGCTGACATTAGAAGCATGAGCCACAGCCCCAACATATCACATCAAAATTTAAATTTAAAGAACGGCATCCTTAAAAGTACCGGCTGCGTAATGCGCTGGTGACGCTTCTTTTTCTTTTTTGGATGTTTTTCAATTCGGCAAGACTGAAATTTTTGTTTACAGCCTTGTGCTTAGGCAATAGATGACCGGCTAAGGTCTCTTTTACGATAAAGCCGTCCAAAGAAACTTCTTCGGTATCTATGTGCTTTTGTTCGTTTAACATTTCCTGATTCATGATCTTTGATTTTTTAATAAAAAATAGGGTTATAATTTGCCGGAATGTCCAAGAACAAATGCTCAAAAAAACGACTGTACAGTTTGATTTTTTTGGTCAGATTTTCTTTAAACCCTCCCGTCAAATCGGCCGCAAAGGTACGATAGCATTTTAGAATAAAAAAATATTTTTTGAGAAGAATAAAAAAATATAATTTCCTAGCTATAAATAACTGATGGTTAGGTAGTTATAAAAATATAAAATAACTAAAAAAAATTTTTAGTTTCGTAAAAAAACTCTCTTTTTTTATAGTTTTGTGAAAAAAAGCTGCTTTCCTGTTCTTTTTTTCATTTTTTTGCAAAAGGAGATCGAAACCGTTTTTTACCGGGTTTTATATGTGAGCTTATTTCATGAACCTGCAATTTCCGGCATGTAAAGGATATGCCGGGAGTAATTATCCTACCGCAAAGATTGGAGACGCGGAGGAAGGGATAAATAGGCTGGTTCAACAACTCTTGAAAGGTTTCGATTGGCGGCTAATATAAGTAGGAGTTGTCACGAATGTATGAATGAGGAGGGAAGGTCCGGAAAAAGTACAAGAAAATAGAATCGTAACACAAAGCCGGTAGAGATACGGCTCCGTCAGGAGCCAAAGATCGGTAAAATAAGGCCGCATCTTAATAGATCTATTATGAGATAGCTTCAGTCATCTCTCCCTCGCTATGATATTGGGATTGCTTTTTAGACCGCCCAAAAGTAATAAACCTCACTCTTTTAGTTAGTGCCGTAGATACTAAACCGTAACCGTTCAAAACCATGGCAATTCTATGGTACGTTTTTAAATACCTGAAAATGAGCACCTTCGCGATTTCTTTCCGGCCTGCTTCCCGCTTTAATTTTGAGATGAAGGCAGTAACAACAAATCCTGAAAATCGTAACTGAAATCCGTAGCGGGAGAGACCGCCTTCATTCGCGCTTCATAGATGCTGCCATCAGGATGAAGCGAAAAAGTGATGAAAGCATCGGCTCGCAACGGTCGATCTTTCCACCGAACGATAAATGTATCATATTGCCAGTGGATCATTTTGCCGCTGAGGCCGGGCGTATGACTGAACTGCATCATCAGATGGTCGTTTTCCCATTTTATGTTGATATCGCCATACCAGGCATCATGATAAGTGCCTGCATATTTTTTCAAGGGCAAGGAAGGACCGGTCGTTGAATCCCTTTGGGCCCGCTGTTCGTTGACAGTATTTCCGATATATTTTTCCCGGGCGGTTACATATTGCTTATATGCTTGCAACCAGTCAAAAGGCGGCGCGTGCATATAATAATCCAGGATATGATTGGTGATACTCGAAAATGCAGCTCCGGATTCCTGGTTGGTCAATACACAAATCCCCAGATGCAATTCCGGGATCAACGTCACTTTAGAGACGAAACCGGCTAAGCCTCCGGTATGCCAAACCATTTTGTAACCCCTGTAATCCTGAAGAAAAAATCCGAGCCCATATCCAAAAAAATGCTTTTGTTCCGGTTGTAACAGGGGAGGGGCCTTTGCAATAGGGATAGGGGTTACCATATTCCATAAAGCCTGGGTTGTAATCGGTTTAAAGAGCCGTATGCCGTTGGGCGCGCGTCCCGAGTCCAACTGGGTAAGCAACCATTTGGACATATCTATTGCATTGGAGGCAATGCCTCCGGCAGGATTGGAAGCGTTGGTAAGCTCGTTCTCCGGAAAACCGGGATTAGCTATTATTTTTCCCTCAAAAGGTATATTTGAAACTGCGATATTGGACTGACGACTAAATTGGGAGATGCGGTCGATACTTTCTTTCATTCCTATCTTATCCAGTATACGGGTCTTGATAAAATCTTCCCAGCTCATTCCCGAAACGGCATGAATCACTTCCCCCGCCACCAGGTACAAAATATTATCATAAGCGAAAGTGCTTCTGAAACTGGTTTTTAGAGGAACGTAACGCAACTTTTCCGTCATT
>CAYZGR010000073.1:0-13749 GCA_964478125.1 uncultured Chitinophagaceae bacterium
TCCCGTCCCCGTGCCGGGAAAAACAAAATACATGAGCTGATCAAAAATAAACGGACATAAAAAGGTATAAAGATCCTTATCCCTCCTCTTCCTCCGGCACGGCTTCCAAATGGTTCTCTTTGGTAAAATTACACCAATAACAATCCTTTTTGCCACAACCGGTATAGAAATCATGCAGGTGAATCTTTGTCCAGGTATCTTTTATTTGTTCCATAACAATCTGCGCATCCCCCGGTTGAATATCTATCCGGTGGATTATGTAATTCTTATTCTTATCCGGTTCTACAAAATCAAATTCCGTACTGGTTACGGTCCAGTCTTTTAAAGGATAATGATCCAGGAGAATTTTATAAAAAACAGCTTGTCGCCAATAATTGCCGCCCGAAGGGTTTTTGTCATTAGGCGCTTTGAGTTTATCTTGCGTTTCTCGTCGGTCCACATTACCTGTTTTGTAGTCTACAACATTCACCAGATTGCCGTTAAATTCCAGTTTATCCATTGCACCTTTTAGAGGAATTCCTTCTACAACTATATTGTTAAAACGTCTTTCAACGCTGACCACTTTATTCCAACGATCCACATACTGGTCATAATAATCAGTAAGGATCATTTTACCGTATTCTGATCTGCGATTAAACGCCTCTCTTGTAAAATGCTCCCTGTGTCTTTCCATATAACGGCTAAAATCTTTTATAAAGAGCTCCACCGGGGGAAAGGCCTCCGTCCTTGTATCCTGCATCTTGCGGAAGAGTTGTTCCAGGGCATAATGAACGGCAGATCCAAACTCCATAGCCTCCGACTTGCCCGAAGGCACCCGGATAAGGTTGTTATAATAAAACTTTAAGGGGCACTCCAGGTAATTGTTCAGGGCAGTCACATTCATCGAAAAATGATTGAGCAGCCTGTCTATAAATTGCTTCTCTATATGTTGTATCTCCGGTCTTCTGATCTCGGTAAAGTTTAACGCGGCAAAATCGACCAGTTGCACTTCTGAGAGGTAAGGCTTTTCCCCGGGTAAGGGGATTTCATCCCTGATCTCAGCAATAAACCGGGAAGCTTCTTTTTCCTTTCCGTCGTTGCCGGTCAGCGCGCGGGAAATGAGAAGTGTTTTTTCCGCCCGGGTCATCCCCACAAAAAACAGTCGTCTGTTTTCTTCCACTTTATGCGCTTCTCCGGTAGAATGTATAATGTTATCGGGAATCTTATATCCCCTGTTTGCTCCCCTGCTCTTTTCCCATTTATCACTCTCGCATCCGGCCAGAAATACCGCTTCAAACTCCAGTCCCTTTGATCCATGAGCGGTAAGAAGGTGGACCCCCGATTCCGTTTCTATACTTCGGTTTATGGTCAGGCTCAGGCCATTGTTTTCCATCAGGGCAATGGTATTTAGAAATGCGCTTAATGTCAGATCAGGCTGCCGCTGGGCTTCAGCCTTCACAAAATCGAAGAAGGAAGTCAGCAATTGCATATACCATACTTTTTCCTTACTTTGTAAAGCTGCCGTCAGGAACCCGTTTTCCCTGATAACGGTTTCAATAAACGTTATAAGCGTTTTATTTACCGCATCTTTTATACGCTGTTCCAGGAGCGTGACGGCCCTTAAAATAGCTTCATGCGGCGGCTGCTCAAAAAGTCCGGGGTTCTTCGTTTGCAACCATTCCTGCAGGTATGCTCTGAATGACTTTTTCCCTTCTCCTCTCTGGCGGGAAACCATACTCATTAAACGCGCTATTTCAAAAGCCGGGATGCCGTAAAATTCATAATGTAGTATCTCAAATAGCAGGTTGTCTCCGCTATAAGGAATATCCAGCTCTACAGCTACATATTCCAAAAGGGTCCGTAATTTTTTAATGAAAGGCTCTTTGAGAATATCGCTCTTTTTCTTAATAAAAAAGGGAATGTTTTTCGCCTGAAGATAACGGCTTAATTCATTACCGTAATGATTGTTTCGATAAATAACCGCGATCTTTTCAGGCTCCGTTCTTTTATTTTTTATCAAATCCTCAATTGCATATGCAATCCCTGCCATCTCGGTAAAGGTATTTTGATAATCCAAAAAACGGGGCTTATTGCATAGGTCCTTCAACTCCGGATTTCCCGCAGTCAATATTTTCTCAAGGCTTTCTATCTGATTGACCAGCCTTTCCCGGTTGTTTTTAATAACCGCCTGGGAAGCATCAAGTATGGGTTGTACAGAACGATAATTTACCGTTAAAACTATCGTCTTCAATTGCTCCACGTAGCGCCTGGCGAAGTTGATCATATTTTCCACATTGGCGCCCTGAAAACGGAAAATGGATTGATCGTCATCTCCCACCACGAAAATATTGGGACTGTCATCTTCTCCGCAAAGTATTTGCAACAATTTATTTTGTGATCCGCTGGTATCCTGAAATTCATCTACCAGAATATACAGAAACTGTTCCCGGTATTCAGCCAGCAGGTTCGGATATTGATCAAAAGCATCAATGACCCAATTGATCATATCCGAAAAATCATAACGGCCCTTCTTATCCATCAGCGCTTCATAGCGCTCAAAGGTTTGCACGGCGGCCAGGGTCTGCTCCATCTTCCTTCTTTCTTCTTTTATCTTTCTCAGGTTAGGATCTCCTTTTTTAATTCCCCGCTTTTTATTTCCTCTTTTATAAACAAATTCTTCCCGCCCGGGTAATTCTTCCACATAGTCATTTATTCCCCGGATAAGCGCTTCGGGAGTCCAGCGCTCCCGCTTCATCGTTTCGTAAAGTGCACTTAAATTATTGATCTCATAATCCACATCTCCCCTGTATCTCTTTAATGCATTGCCCTTGGGAAGTTCCTCCGTGATCTGTTTGATAAGCTCCAACCGCTCCAGGTCGGAAACAGGTTCCAGCTCATTCTTTTTAAAAACATGCAGATGTTCCTGGATCACCTCATTACAAAAGGCATGAAAGGTATGGACCCGCACTTTATAAGCATCGGAGCCGATGAAAGACTGTAATCTCTGCCGCATGGCAATAGTTCCCGCCTCCGTGTAGGTCAGGCAAAGAATATTTTCAGCCTGGGTATCCGTTATTCTGAGGATATTCCCAATCCGGGCAGCCAGGATCTGGGTTTTCCCCGTTCCGGGCCCCGCAATGACCATTACTGGACCTTCTGTCTGATCCACGGCAAGGCGTTGCTCCTCATTCAAGCGATCCAAAACTTTCTCAAAATTTTCTTCTAATTGCTGGCGGGTGGTATTCATAGCTCAAAAATACGGTAAAATCCTTTGCGATAAGGATACAGGTAATAAACCCTTACCTTTGCACAAAAAAAGGAACATGAGAAGATTTATTCTGTATCCGGGCCTGCTGATCCTGTTTACTTTCCTATGCGCCTCCTGCTCAAGGAGTAAAATACGCATGCATAAAGAATGGGGCGCCTTTTTTAAAGAGGCCGGCGTGGATGGCTGTCTTATGTTGCATAATTATTACGACGGAAGCTTTGATGTTTATAAACTGGAAAACGTACAAAAACGGACCCTCCCTGCAGAAACCTTTAATATCGTTATCGCGTTGGCGGGATTGGAAACCGGCGTTATTGCAGATACCAATTCCATCTTCTCTTCCGATTCCCTGTCGCGGGACAGCACGTTCAATATGACGTTGGCCACGGCTTTCAGAACATCTTATACACCCTACTTTCAACAGATCGTCAAAGAGATCGGGAAAAAAAGAATGAATTACTGGATCGATTCGACCTATTACGGCAATAAAGAAATGGGAAACGATCTGAAAACATTCTGGCTGGATAACACGTTACAAATTTCTCCCGATGAACAAATGGGATTAATGGAGCGGCTGTATTCCGGCAAACTGGCTTTTCAGTCGCGAAGCCAGAGGTTGGTAAGAGGCTTATTAATAAAAAAAGAAACACATACCGATACACTTTGTTATCAGACAGGGGTGGGTAAAACCGGCGATCAAAAAACAGGATGGCTGATCGGATGGCTGAGGAAAAAAGATCATCCTTATTTTTTCGTTCTGAAAACAATAGCGGCAGACAGTACTTCCGATCTAAATGCAAAAAACCTGAATATTCTTTATAAGGTACTCAACGACAGGGAGCTGACCAACGAGGCGGGACGGCTAAATTAAACATATCATGGCGGGGATTTATATCCATATTCCTTTTTGCAAACAAGCCTGCATTTATTGTAATTTCCATTTCTCCACGCTTTTAAAAAATAAAGTTTCTCTGCTGGAAGCCATTGAAAAAGAGTTGGAGCTACAGAAATGTTATTTTCCGGAACGGGGATTAGATACCTTATATTTTGGAGGCGGTACGCCCAGCCTGCTTACCGGCTTGGAGATCGGTAATCTGGTCGCCAGGACTCATTTGGTTTACCATTTAAAAAACAAATGTGAGATCACCCTGGAAGCCAATCCGGATGACTTAACTATAGAAAAAATGAAATCGCTGAAAACAGCGGGAATCAACCGGCTCAGTATCGGGGTCCAGTCTTTTTTTGACAAAGACCTGCAATGGATGAACCGGGCACATAATGCTACACAGGCGCTTCAATGCCTTGAAAACGTGCGAACGGCAGGTTTTGAAGATTTCTCCGCCGACCTGATATTTGGAATCCCCGGACTTACGGATACTCAATGGCTCCAGAATATTGATCAAATGATCGCCTTCGAACCGCCCCATCTTTCCTGTTATGCTTTAACCCTTGAACCTCAAACACCGTTGAATGCAGCCATAAAAAAAAAGAAAATACCGCCCCTGGATGAAGAACAAGCGGCCCGGCAATTTGAGATCTTAATGGAAAAACTTACCGATGCCGGTTACGAGCAATATGAGATATCAAATTTTTCAAAACCCGGAAGACGCGCAAGGCATAACAGCAGCTATTGGAAGGGCATTCCATACCTGGGGATCGGTCCGGCCGCACACTCCTACCGGCCCGGCATGCGACAATGGAATGTGGCCAACAACGCCCTCTATATTAAAAATATTAAAAACGGGCGCATCCCTTGTGAAAAGGAACAATTAACCGCTGTCATGCAGTTCAACGAGTATATCATGACCTCCCTGAGAACGATAGAAGGGTGCAACGGGCTTTATGTAAAAGCACACTTTGGAGAAGAAGCTTATGAAAATCTGATAAAAGGCAGCCTGCCGTTTATCCGATCGGGAAAGATGCAACAACGCGGACCTTCTTTTACTTTAACGCGAAAAGGGAAATTGTTCGCGGACGGTATCGCATCGGCATTGTTTCAGGAAGAAGCGTAAAACTCCAACATTCGGAAAAGTAAAAAAGCGCCCCTTATCTACTGCTCCTGCTTACTGCCACTGCCTCCTGCCCCTACAAATACTTCTCCCCCTTATTTCGCTTAATATCGGCTACATAATCCCTTATTTGTTGTTCCCGGTCTTTGCTGCAGATCAATAACACATCGTTGGTATCTACCACAATATAATTATCCAGTCCTTGTAACACCACCAGCTTATCATGAGGAGCCTTCACCATGCAACGCGTGGCGTCTACCACGCGTACATTTTTTCCATTCACCGCATTACTCAGGTAATCTTTATCCATGTTTTCATACGCAGAGTTCCAGGTTCCCAGATCACTCCATCCAAAATTGGCGGGTTTTACGAAAACGTTGTCTGCCTTTTCCATGACCGCGTAATCGATAGAAATGTTGATGCTTTGAGAGTACACATATTCCAGGGCATCCGCTTCTTCCTCGGTAAGCAATTTATCATAGGCCTGTTCAAAAAGCTCGCTCAATTCGGGTTGGTACTGTTTAAATGCATGGACAATGGTGCCGACATGCCACAAAAAGATCCCCGCATTCCAGAGAAAGTCGCCGCTTTTTAGAAAAGTAGCCGCCAGCTCGGCATCGGGCTTTTCTGTAAAGGTCTTTACCTTGTATATCTGGTCCGCCTGGGGTTTGGTTTGAAATTGAATATATCCATATCCCGTATCCGGGCGGCTGGGTTTAATTCCCAGCGTCAGCAAGGCATCTTCATTTTCCACAAATTGCAGCCCTTCCAGGCAGATTTGGGAAAACATTTCCTGATCCAGGATGAGATGGTCTGCAGGACTGCATATCATTCTGGCCTGCGGATCCTTCTTCAATATCTTATAAGAAATATAAGCGATACAGGGAGCGGTATTCTTCCGGGAAGGTTCTGCCACGATATTGGCCATCGGCAAATCGGGCAAATGCGCTCTCACTTTATCAATATATTTTTTGTGCGTGACCACATAAATATTTTCATTTGGAATAAATTTCCTGAAACGGTCGTAGGTCCACTGAATAAGGGATTTCCCCGTATTCAGAATATCTATAAACTGCTTGGGATGGTTGTTTCTGCTTTCCGGCCAGAAGCGGCTTCCTATCCCGCCCGCCATGATAACTGCATATTCATGTTGATTCATAAAGTATGCGTTTTTTTACTTTAAAGAATTCTTAAATTTATGCTTTTAGAAGGTAAAGATAGAGAATATACACTGAATTTTAATATCGGATGAGCGGTATTCATTAAAATTTCGTAATTTCGTGGGCCATGCATTTGCATAAATAAATTATTTAATGTGTAACCTATAAATGAGGGATAAATCCATTGAAAATGGAAGTTGCAAACAGGAAATTAAAAGACGCATTACAGGAAAATTTTGGATTTGACAGATTCAAAGGTAACCAAGAGAAAATCATCGAAAATATTCTTTCCGGACACGATACTTTTGTCATTATGCCTACCGGGGGGGGCAAATCTTTATGTTATCAATTACCGGCCCTTTTAAGCGATGGCTGCGCACTGGTCGTTTCGCCCCTGATCGCACTGATGAAAAACCAGGTGGATCTGTTGAGATCTTATAGCAACAGAGACAATGTAGCCCATTTTCTCAATTCCACTTTAAGCAAATCCCAAATCAAAAAGGTTCGTGCCGACCTGGAATCGGGTGAAACCAAGATGCTATATGTCGCACCGGAAACATTGACCAAGCAAGATAATCTGGATTATTTTAAAGCCCTGCCCATTTCTTTCGTAGCAGTAGATGAAGCGCATTGTATCTCGGAATGGGGCCACGATTTTCGTCCGGAATACCGGCGGCTGCGGGAGATGATCGATATCATAAACATAGACCTGCCCATCATAGCGCTCACGGCCACTGCCACCCCAAAGGTGCAAAGCGATATCGTGAAAAACCTGGGGCTGAAAGACCCCAAGATTTTTATATCCTCATTTAACAGGCCCAACCTGTACTACGAAGTCCGACCCAAGAAAAATAAGGACCAGGCGATACGGGATATTGTAAAATTCCTGCAAAAGCATACCTCTCAAAGCGGTATTATCTATACCTTAAACCGAAAGACCACGGAAGAAATCGCAGGCATGCTCAGGGCCAACGGAATCTCGGCCGTGGCCTACCATGCGGGACTGGATCCTTCTACCCGCTCCAAAAGGCAGGATCAGTTTTTGAACGAGGATGTAGATGTCATTTGTGCCACCATCGCCTTCGGCATGGGTATTGATAAGCCGGACGTACGCTTTGTTATTCATTTTAACATTCCCAAGAGTCTGGAAAACTATTACCAGGAAACCGGCCGCGCGGGCCGTGACGGGCTGGAAGGACACTGTCTCTGTTTTTACTCTCATAAGGATATTCAAAAACTGGAACACCTGATGCGCGACAAAACGCTCAGCGAACGTGAGATGGGCGCCCAGCTGATCAATGAAACCGTCGCCTATGCAGAAAGCGCCGTATGCAGGAGAAAATTATTGTTGCATTATTTCGGAGAAGAATATACGAAAGAAAATTGTGGAACATGCGACAACTGCCGCCACCCGAAAGAAAAGATTGAAGTCAAACGCCGGGCCTTAAAAGTATTGAAAACCATAGACGCGCTTAACGAACGTTTTCCCATTGATTATGTGGTGAATGTTCTCTCGGGAAAAAGTACTCCCCAGATCAATACCTTCCGGCACAACCAACTCAAAATATTTGGAATAGGCAACGAAGAGACACCGCATTTTTGGAATTCCCTGATCCGCCAGATGATGCTGGAGCACTTGGTGGAGAAAGATATTGAAGAATATGGGCTCCTGAAGATCACGGATAAAGGACGGAAGTTCCTGAAAAAGCCTTATCCCTTCAAAATGGTTCTGAACCACCAGTTCGAGGAAGAAGGAAACGATGAGGAGGAAGGCCCGGGGCAAACGGCGGCCGCAGACCCTACCCTCTTTGCCATGCTGAAAGACCTGAGAAAAGAAGTGGCAAAGAAAAAAGGGCTTCCCCCTTTTGTCATTTTTCTTGAAAATTCACTGGAAGATATGGCCACCCATTATCCGACCACCCGGGAAGAACTGGAGAAAATACAGGGAGTCAGCAAAGGAAAAGCATTACGATACGGCAAGCAGTTCATCTCACTGATTGAAAAGTACGTTGAAGAAAATGATATTGACAAGCCGGAAGATTTCATCATAAAAAGCGTGGTCAATAAAAGCGGGTTAAAGGTATTTATTATACAAAATATTGATAAACGCATTCCCCTGGAAACCATCGCCCGCAACAAGGGCATCACCATTCCGGAACTGCTGGATGAAATGGAATCTATCGTAGCCAGCGGCACCCGGCTCAACCTGGACTATTGCATTGATGAAGAGCTGGATGATGAGGCTCAGGAAGAGATCATTGATTACTTTAAGGGATGTGAAACCTCCAGCCTTACAGCCGCGGAAGAAGAATTGGAAGACGGGGATTATACTACCGAACAACTGAAGCTTATGCGCATCAAGTTTATCAGCGAGTACGGAAACTGATAAAACAATGCAATAAGATAAAGGATGGTCCTGATACAGGAAATCCCGGATGTCATCCTGAAATGGCCACTTGCCAATCTGTCAGCTTTTCCCTCTAATGGCACAAACTTTGAAAAAAGGTGTTCATAAAACCTTAAATATCATGGCACAAAAAGGCAAGATTAATGTAGAAACAGGGAACATCTTTCCTATCATCAAGAAATTTTTATACTCCGATCATGAAATCTTTTTACGCGAACTGATCAGCAACGCGGTCGATGCCACTCAAAAGATCAAGACCCTGGCAGGAATGGGGGAATTTAAGGGAGAACTGGGGGATCTCCGAATTGAAGTAAAACTGGATGAGGAAAACAAGACCATCACGATTTCTGATCACGGGATCGGGATGACGGAGGAAGAAGTAGAAAAATACATTAATGAAGTAGCCTTTTCTGGGGCCGGGTCTTTTCTGGAAAAATATAAAGGACAAAATGAAGCCAACATCATCGGCCATTTTGGACTGGGTTTTTATTCTTCTTTCATGGTCAGCGATAAGGTGGAGATCTATACCCGTTCCTGGCAGGAAGAAGCTCCGGCTGTTCACTGGGAGTGTGATGGAAACCCCGAATACGGCATGGATGTCACGGAAAAAGAAAAACGCGGAACAGACATTGTACTCCACATCAATGGTGAAAGCAGCGAATTTCTGGATGAAACACGGATCAGCAACATCCTGAACAAGTTTTGCCGTTTTCTGCCTGTCCCTATCTACTTTATCCATAAAGATTCAAAACCCGACGACAAGCCTGTTAACAATACGGCTCCCTTATGGATCAAGAAACCGGCCGATCTGACCACGCAGGATTATCAGGATTTTTATAAAGAATTGTATCCGTTCAGTGAAACTCCCTTGTTCTGGATACACCTCAATGTGGATTTTCCTTTCCACCTTACCGGGATTTTGTATTTCCCCAGGATCAAAAACAATTACGAGGTACAAAAAGACCGCATCCACCTGTACTCCAACCAGGTATTCGTCACTGATGAGGTAAAAGATATCGTACCCGAATTTTTGATGTTGTTACACGGGGTGATCGATTCGCCGGATATCCCGCTGAATGTAAGCCGGAGTTACCTGCAGGGAGATCCTAACGTGAGAAAGATCAATAATTATATCACCAAAAAAGTAGCCGATAAACTGGCGGAAATCTTTAAAAAGGATCGTAAAGCGTTTGAAAGCAAATGGGAATCCATCGGCCTTTTTGTGAAATACGGCATGCTCACCGATGAAAAGTTCCTGGAAAAGGCGGCAAAATTTCACCTGATGAAAGATGCTTCTTCTGATACGTTCTACACGTTGGAAGAATACAAAGAAGCCGCTAAAGCCTTACAAACCGATAAAGATAACAAGACCGTTATCCTTTATACCACCGATCCCGTACAGCAAAACAGTTACGTCAAAGCCGCAGAAGCCAAAGGATACAAAATTGTAGAACTGAATTCCATCATTGACCCTTCTTTTATCGGCCAGATGGAGATGAAATGGGAAGAGGTACGGTTTACCCGGGTAGATTCGGATATTACAGACAACCTGATCGACAAGAAGGAAAATACGGAAAGTGTTTTATCCAAAGAACAGGAAGACCAGCTCAAAGAACTTTTTGGGAAGGAAATTCCCGATCCCCATATCAAAGTGGAATTAAAAGGATTAAGTGAAGATGCCCCCCCGGTCATTGCCACCCGTTCTGAAATGAGCCGCCGCCTCAAAGAAATGGCGGCTATGAGCGGGCAGGGCATGAATTTCTATGGCGCCATGCCCGATGAGGTAACCCTGACGGTAAACACCAACCATCCAATCTATCGCAACATCATCAAAGACAAAGATGAGGGCAAACAACATCAATATATTCACAATCTGGCCGACTTGGCTTTACTTTCTCAGGATATGTTGAAAGGTGAGCAATTGACCAATTTTGTAAATAGAAGTGTAGAACTGATGGGTGGAAGCAAGAAAAGCAATATTATTGTAGAGCTTTAGTTCTGCGATACGATAGGTTCATAAAGCGCTTCACTTTCCGATGAAGCGCTTTATCTTAGGGGAGCTTAAACAGGAGGGGGTAATGCCTCAGAAAAATAGCGTTGAAAAAATGAATGAAGAAATCCGTAAGAAAGGCCATTGTCCGAAGGGCTTTTTCGGGGAAGCAATCTCAATTATCAAAAACAATAAGATTACTTCGCTGCACTGCGCTTGTTATGGCGAATCATCATAGCACTATCAACTTCTAAACTTGAGTTATTAAATATGATATGATCACCACGGGCCGTCACGTGGTTTTTTTATTCTTCCCGCGTATTTGATCCAACGGACTCTTTACGGTTTTAATTGTTCGATTACCGACATGGGTATAAAGCATGGTGGTCTTGACACTGTTGTGTCCCAGCAACTTTTGAATAAGCGTAATATCGGTCCCATACTCCAGCAGATGCGTGGCATAGCTATGTCTCAGACTATGGATACCCACTCGTTTATGAATACCGGCTTTCATCATCGCCCGTTTAAAAACAGCTTGTGCACTCCGGACAGAATACTGCTGCCCAAATTGCCCCTCAAAAAGATAATCTTTAGGATGGTATTTTTTATAATATAGCCTGAGTAATTTCAGAATCGATTCCGGCAGGTTCACGTACCGGTCCTTTTTCCCTTTGGAGGCAGCAATAATTACCTGCATGCGATTGCTGTCAATATGTTTCACCTTCAGACGTACCACCTCGCTGACCCGAAGCCCCATTCCATAACATAATTCAAGAAGGATCCGGTGTTTCAGGTTGGCCGTAACTTCAAAAAGCCGGCCCACCTCCTCCTGACTCAAAACTTTGGGTAACAACAGGGGCTTCTTCGGCCTCGGGATATCGAAGAAAAACTTTTCCCGTCCCAGTACCTGCTCAAAGTAAAACTTTAGGGCATTTATTCGGCTGTGCAATTGATTATCGGAAAGTTTGAGTTTTTCCTTACAATAGAGGCAATAGCTTCTCAATTGTTCCGGAGTCAGATTCACCACAGGATGCGATTTCAGGATGTAAAGCAGTTGGGCAAACTCCAGGCAGTAGGTCCGTAGCGTGCCCGGACTGTATCCTTTCAGGATGATCTGGCCGCGATATTTTTCAAAAGCAGGTTGATTGACCGGGTGGATTTTAAGAAAAGCCAGCTTTCCTACACTCTTTTCGGGCAATCCAAACAACTTTCGATAGGCTATCACATCCATCACATACCAACACCTCCGGGTACGGCTCCAATGTGCCTTCGTGAAGCTCCGGAGATGGTCAATCAGTTTTCGATCGTTAGGAAATGCGACCCAAATTACATCTTTCCCTCTGTGGCTACCCAAGCTAAATTCGTAAGGAGAAGGGTCAAAAATCATAATGTTTCTATTTATGCGTAATTTAAATAGTTTCAATGAATAAATTTACATAAAAATTTCCTAAAACTATCTATATTACGCATTATCTATTTAATATTATTATATATCTATTTGGTTATCAATAATGTATATTATTCCTTTATCTCAATATTTTTTTATGTTATCCCAAAAACTTGCGTATATTTGAGCGTTGGCGGCTATGTTCTCCAAGATACGTATAGATTAAAAAACTTAAACGAGAAACCATAATTACCTGCAATACTTTAACCTTTAAATTTAAATTAAAAATGAATAAAAAATTATTCCTATCCAGCCTTGTGATTGCAATTATTTGCCTAACGACAGGCTGTGCAACCATAATACATGGTTCAGGACAAGATGTCTCGATTTCAAGTAACCCATCCTCTGCTACAGTTATAATTGACAATCAGAATATGGGTAAAACTCCACTCACGACAAGATTGACACGAAAAGACAATCATACAATCAAAATTGAACTTCCAGGTTACATGCCTTATGAAACAAAATTTACAAGAAAGGTTGACGCCTGGATTGCTGGAAATATTGTCTTTGGAGGCCTTATTGGTTTGGCTGTCGATGCAATAACAGGGGGAATGTATAAATTAACACCAAATCAAATCCAAGCAGAATTGCGGAATAAAACTGCTTCAGTTAAAAATATCAAAAACGGTGTTTTCTTAACTGTAGTGTTAAAACCTAATCCTAGTTGGGAAAAGATTGGTCAAATGAAACGAATCAATAATTAACGTTAAAACCTAATAGTATTGCAGGTACTTTGGTTTAAACCTTTCCTAAGTCGAGCGAAGCAAAATGTACGCAACTTAAACTTGATTATGGAAACAAGGCTAAAATTGAAACTGAAAACCGTAAATCATAATTTAAAAATAAAAGTATTGTGTTGATATTTTCGTATAACTTGAAAAAACTAAAATAGATATAGAACGATAAACACAGCCGCCAACACTGGCTTTGCGCAAGCGGCGGTAAACGCCTTGGATTAACAAATAATTTTAGTCTAACGCTTTCGTCTTCGTTTGACGATTTCATTTAAGCCGTGCCGCCAGCACAAAGCCCTTGCCGTTGGGGCACATGCAAAAAAAGACAACGGACACATTGACAATGGCGAGTAACAAAAGACATATAGCACCGGCCGATTTTACGACCGGACTGACTCGACTTGACCAACTGTGCAACCGGACAAAGACGACTGACAAAGAAGGAAAAAGAAAAAGACCAGGGTTTGCATTTTTGAAAATTTCTGCCAGCGCACATTGCACATATCCCGCAAACCCCGCAGACCAAACACTGCAAGCCAAAGTTTGCGGAAAGCGTGCAATTTTGCCAGCGCTTGATAAGGTGAGTGAGACGAAGGAGAACTTATAGCAAATTAAGGAGTAGTGAAACTTAAAAGTTTAAAAGATTTACAAGTATTAAAGAAAAAGTTCAATACCGGAACTGATAGTGCAACCAATGCGTGGGTTATCGGTCAAATTAAAGTTTTCAAGCAAGATAAAGGCTATGGATTTGT
>CAYZGR010000074.1:0-13540 GCA_964478125.1 uncultured Chitinophagaceae bacterium
GCGGTATATATACGTGAAGACTCAACCTGGAATGTCCCTGAGCCGGAATTGACCCTTTTTATAAATAGTTCTGGTGAAATTGCGGGTTATACCGTTGGTAATGATATGAGTAGCCGAAGCATTGAAGGAGAAAATCCCTTATATCTTCCCCAGGCCAAGGTTTATGAAAGAAGCGCTGCTTTGGGGCCCTGTCTTTATATCCCGGAAACAGCGTTGCCAAAAGACACTTCTATCACCATGGCCATTTACCGGGAGGGAGAAGTATGTTTTAAAGGTACCATACAGATCCATCAGATGAAACGCTCCTTTAAAGAACTGACCGCTTACCTATGCAGGGGCTTTAGCTTCCCGCACGGGAGCTATCTCATGACGGGCACCTGCCTGGTCCCTGAAAATGACTTTACTCTAAGGAGGGGAGACCGGATAGAAATTACGATCGAATATATCGGAACACTGGTTAATGAGGTGGAGGTGTGGAGCAGTAGGCAGCGGTAGTAGCAGTAGGCAATGGCATAGGGAGCATTTTTCAAGATCCGGGGATTAAAAAGATGAAAGATTATAAGGATATAAAATTTTTCTTATCTTTATGCTTCAATCCATCAAAATGCTACTAAAATGAAAAAGCTACACCGTTCCTTTCTGGCTACAACCATTTTCTTATCCCTCGGAATGATGATTTTGATTTCTTGTGGTAATTCAGCTCAAAAGACGCAAAACAGTACTTCCGACAGCCTGACCGCTGTAAATACCTTTAAGGATAAGGTACATCGTTTTGATTCCTCATGGAAAGATCGGCTCCAGATGTTGGATACCCGGATACATGAGTATGACAGCAGCGCGAACACTTATAAGGGATCGCTCCATGACAAGATGGAAAAGCAGCTTAAAAAGATAAAGGCGGAAAGGGATTCCCTTGCTAAATCGCTGGACCAAGTTCAGGATCAGGGCCAGGAAAAATGGCAGGTTTTTCAAAAGAAAGTAAGCGATCAATATTCAACGGTGGTCCAATCGCTTACGGATTTGAGAAATCTGAACCAATAGCTTTCCTTTATACATGGATCTTCCAAAAGATTTTTACCAGTTCCCATGCTTCTCTTGCAGATGCGGCATGGTAACTTTGGCGGGCATCACAGTTAAACCCATGTCCGGCCTGTGAGAATACTACGTTGACGTAATCCATGTTCAGCTCATCCAGCTCGCGGGTGATGATGTCTCTCCTTTCTTTGGGAATATGTTGGTCTTTACCTCCCCAGCAAAGGAGGAGCGGACAGGTAATATTTTTTATTCTGTCTCCTGTAATGCCGAGTAGATCACCGCCATAGAAGCAGGCGGCACTCTTCAAGGGTAATACGGCCGAAGCAAGAAAGGAAACCCTTCCCCCAAGGCAAAATCCGATGGCGGACACACTTGTTCCATGGGTGGCTTTTTGTTTGGTCGCAAACTTGTAAGTTGTAGTGATATCGTCTATTAACCCAACGGTGGTAAGTTCCTGCATATGCTTTTTGACCGCCCCGAAGTCCGTATAAGCTACCTCGAATCCTTTACCTGCCGTGCGATGGTATAGCTCGGGTGCAATAGCATAATAACCTTCCGTGGCGATACGTTCGGTTACATCACGGATGTGTGCATTGACCCCAAAGGCCTCCTGGAACACCAATACAATGGGCAACCGGTTTGCATTTGTGGGATGTGCAATATAAACCTGCATGGTGCTCCCGTCTCCTACGGTAAGGGGTACCTTAGATGTGGCTATATCGGGCATGATCTTTAACTTTTAGTTCTATAAAAGTACGGTTTTTTTTAAAGAATGGGTTATACATTAAAACGAAAGTGCATCACGTCTCCGTCTTGTACGACATATTCTTTTCCTTCAAGGTTTAATTTTCCCGCATCCCTGCAGGCTGCTTCCGATCCATATTTTATGTAATCTGCATATTTAATAACCTCCGCGCGGATAAAGCCTTTTTCAAAATCGGTATGGATAACGCCTGCCGCTTGGGGAGCCGTCATCCCTTTGGTAATGGTCCATGCCTTTACCTCTTTCTCTCCCGCTGTAAAGTAGGTGATCAGTTTTAATAATCTGTACGTAAAAGTGATCAGGCGTGAAACGCCGCTCTCCTTCAATCCCAGGTCCTCCAGGAAAGCCCGGCGATCTTCATAATCGTCCAGGGCGGCTATCTCAGCTTCTATGGCAGCGCTGATATACATGACTTCTGCATTTTCTGCTTTGGCAAGCGCTTCAATTCTTTCGGTATAACTATTACCCCCGAGCACGGCCTCCTCATCTACATTACAAACGTAAATAACGGGTTTATCTGTCAGAAGGGAGAGGTCGTCTATGAACTGCTCCCGGTCTTCTTCATTTATTTCAAAGGTCCGTACCGAATTTCCTTCTTCCAGATGGGCTTTTAATTCCTTCAGGATTCCAATACCCCTGAGCAGTGCTTTATCTCCTCCTTTGGCCTGCTTCTGGTTACGTTGCAATCTTTTTTCAACCGTTTCCAGATCCTTTAGCTGTAACTCGGTATCAATAATTTCTTTATCCCGGACAGGGTCAATACTTCCGTCCACATGTACCACATTTTCATCATCAAAACAACGAAGGACATGGATAATGGCATCCGTATTCCGGATGTTCCCCAAAAATTGATTACCCAGGCCCTCTCCCTTACTGGCTCCCTTGACGAGTCCGGCAATATCTACGATCTCCACAGTTGCAGGTACCACTTGCTGTGGATGTACCAACGCTTCCAGCCGGATAAGGCGTTCATCCGGTACGCTGATCACGCCCACGTTAGGTTCAATAGTACAGAAAGGAAAATTGGCAGCCTGCGCCTTTGCGCTGCTGAGTGCATTGAAAAGAGTTGACTTCCCGACGTTGGGTAATCCGACGATTCCGGCTTGTAGTGCCATAATTGATTCAAAATTTTTGCAAAGGTACTATTTCCTGATGGGGAGAGCCATAATCAGGAATCAAAAAAATTTCCAATAGATCCCGGTAACGGTTTGTATTTTCATTGCCTTCTTGTCAAGTGGAGGAATCGTTGAAACAATTTGTTGGATTGAATGTTAACAGTAAAACCAATAAAGTACAAAATCCAGAATACCATGGAAAAACTGAAAGAGATGTTTCCGGCTCCCACCCGTGAACGGAATGAAGAGAAAGCCGAATTGGCGCCCCAAAATATTGAAGCCTGGAGAAATTTTAGCAAGACGGTGTTTAAGGCCGGGGCTTTAGACGAAAAAACCAAGCAATTGATTGCTGTTGCCGTAGCCCATGTAACCCAATGCCCCTATTGTATCCGGGCCCATTCCAAAGGTGCAGTAGCCAAAGGAGCCAGCAGGGAAGAAATCATGGAAGCTATTTGGGTGGCGGCTGAGATGAGGGCCGGCGCAGCTTATGCACATGCAGATATAGCCGTGGACGAGCTGGATCGGATTGGGAAATAAAAGCCTGTGAATCATTTATTAGATACGAAGAGGGTACGAAAGTGAGGAGAAGGGCTTGTATTAGTTAAAAAAGATCAAGAATATGCAAATGGCGTCATCTTGCAGATGCGCGCCATTCGTAGGAATTCATATCCGGGGAACTTTCTTTAAAAACTTCTCCCGTATAACGTCCTGAACGGGGCGCCTGTTAATTTTACTTTCCAACCAGGAACGTACATCCAGATAAAGAAAAAAGCGCCGTTCATAAGGATTCTGTGCTATGATTTCCAACCGTTCTTTTAATTCAATAAAGGCCTGGCGAAGACCGCGTAAGCCCACATGGTTGAACTTTTTTAAGAATTTCAGGATCTCTTCGACAACAGCGCTCAGGTCTTTATTTTTTTCCAAAAAATGATAAACGGAAGGAAGAAGGTATTCTGTTAAATCATAATTTTTTAGTTCATAATGGGCAATAAGATGTAGAATACGGGCAAAGCATTGTATGTCTGAGCGTAGATTACCTATTTTAAGATTGATGATCTTATTCAAAAAATGAATGGCCGTGCTGTTGTCGCCGCTTCCGAAATAAAGACAGGCAATTTTATAGTAAAAGACCAGAATGCGATGCTGATCCATCTGTATTCTGTGTTTTTCAAGTTGTTCCAATAATTCGGGAACTATAGTCAATCCTTTGCTAAAAGTTCCTTCCAAAAAATGTTTATTGAGTTTGGCGGTATAGGTGTGTACAAAAGCCAGGGCCCGGGTGTTTTCATTGAAACGCTTTTCATTTTGATGCCAGAAGGTCTCGAGCGTATGCAGGTCGCTGCAAAATTTATCATAATTGCGATTAAAAAAATGGGCTGTTAATAAATTGTTCAGGGCTTTTAGGTACAAGGGCGGATCGGTTTCTTTTTGTGAAGGATAGGTATCGAACAGATCTACCCATTTTTGTGTATAGCGGTAGAACAGCAGAAAATCTTGTAAGATATAAGCATACCAGGAATGGGCCTGGTAGAGGTTAACCTTTTCATAAAAGGTCATTTCCCCGATGGCCGGCCAGCCCGCCCGCCGGGTAGGAAGATTGTTTTCAAAGAAGGAACGCAGTATTAAAGCTTCATTTTCATTGCGCACGTGTCCCATTTTGAGATACATGCCGTAAAGCCGCAGGGCCAGATTGCTCAGATGGCTCAGGCTGGTGAGGTGTTGAATACAAATGATGGATTCTTCGGTTAACTTATCTGCCCGGTTCTCAATGCTTCGGGTAATGTGTCTGGCCTCAATAATTTTTTCAAATTCGAGCACCTGCATTTGAAGTTCGATTTCCTGATGAGTGAGGGCCAGCGTTTTTGCCTTAGCCAAAAATTTCAGACTTTGCCTGTAGAGCCCTTTATTATAAAGTATTTGTGCGTAATCTACCTGCTGCCTGATATAAATGCGTATATCCTTTTGTCGGTCGAGGGTACGAAGACTCATTAGTAAGTGATCGTACAAATGAGCTTTTAGATTGGATAATTGTTGTTTCTTCAAGTCCGGTATACGGCTAAGAATGAAAGCCTCCTCATATTTTGTAGTGCTATCCAGGACATCAAAAAGCCGGATGAACAAGGGAGGCTTTCCTTTTTTGTCGCTAAAATGATCCAGGCGGAAATGTCTCTTTTCTGCCTTAGACAAGGACTTTATAAGGACGAATAGCGGATCGTTTTTTACCTTGGACATCGGTTATCTTATTACTATTACAAACTGATGATCAATATGTTACTAATTACTATCTACTTTGGGTATCGTAATATTAACAAAATTAAGACTTTTTTTCTGCCTGAATGCAAATACTTTTGGCTTCATCCTGAGATGAAATAGCGAATTATGGGAAAAACATTGATAGATAAAGTTTGGGACTCACATGTTGTTGCCGGCAGGCCCAATTATCCGGACGTATTGTACATTGATAAACAATTTATCCATGAGGTGACCAGTCCTCAGGCCTTCTCGGGCCTGCGCAGGCGCGGAATTCCGGTTTTTAGGACACAAAATACGGTGGCTACGGCGGATCACAATGTACCTACTCTGAATCAGCATCTCCCGATAAAAGAGGAGTTGAGCCGCCGGCAGGTGGAAATGTTAACCAAAAATTGTGCAGATTTTGGAGTTGAACTTTATGGGCTTGGCCATCCTTTTCAGGGTATTGTGCATATAATAGGGCCCGAACTGGGCATTACCCAGCCGGGAATGACCATTGTATGTGGCGATAGCCATACCTCGACTCACGGGGCTTTCGGTGCAATTGCTTTTGGAATTGGAACCTCCCAGGTAGAGCAGGTCCTGGCCACCCAATGCACCCTGCAATACAAACCAAAACGGATGAAAATTGAGGTGAATGGGAAACTGGGCAGGGGAGTGGTTTCCAAAGATATTATTCTGCATATTATTTCTAAAATAACGGCCGCCGGGGCTACCGGCTATTTTGTAGAATATGATGGGGATACCATTCACAACCTGAGCATGGAAGCCCGCATGACCATTTGCAATATGAGCATTGAAATGGGGGCCCGCGGGGGAATGATCGCCCCGGATCGCATAACGTTTGAATACATAAAAGGACGCAAATTTGCACCTCAAGGGGAAGAATGGGAGCAGGCAATGGAATATTGGAAGACTTTATATTCCGATGAGGATGCAGAATTTGATAAAGTATTGACATTCAATGCCGAAGATATAGAACCCATGATTACTTATGGTACAAATCCGGGTATGGGTATGGGCATTACAGGCAGGATTCCCACTTTGGACCAAATAAATGAGAGAGAACGAAAGTCCTTTAAAAAAGCACTCGATTACATGGCGCTTAAGGACGGGATGCGTTTGTTAGATCGGCCCCTGGATTATGTATTTATGGGAAGCTGTACCAATTCCCGTATAGAAGATTTGCGGATGATCGCCTCTTTTGTAAAAGGAAAGAAAAAAGCGGAGAACGTGGAGGTTTGGGTGGTACCGGGTTCGGCTCAGGTTGCCAGGCAGGCCCATGAAGAAGGATTGGATCGCATTCTTATGGAAGCGGGATTTAGCTTCAGGGGAGCCGGCTGTTCGGCTTGTTTGGGAATGAATGAGGATAAAATTCCCCGTGGAAAATATTGTATTTCCACATCTAACCGGAATTTTGAAGGGAGGCAGGGTCCCGGTGCGAGAACCTTTTTAGCCAGTCCATTGATGGCTGCGGCTGCGGCTATCACCGGTAAAATTGTAGATGTCAGGGATTATCTATAGAATAATGATATAAAAAATTAAAATGAAACCATGGCGAAGACATTCAAAAAAATAGAATCTACCGTAGTGCCCCTGCCGGTAGAGAATATCGATACCGATCAGATCATTCCTGCCCGCTTCTTGAAAGCCTTGACCCGCGAGGGATTTGGGAAGAACCTTTTTCGGGACTGGCGTTATGAAGACGACGATGAAAGTAAGCCCAATAAAGATTTCGTGTTGAATGATCCGGAATTCCGTGGAGAGATATTAGTGGCAGGTAAGAACTTCGGGTGTGGCTCTTCCAGGGAACATGCGGCCTGGGCGCTATCGGATTACGGATTCAGAGTGGTGGTCAGCAGCTTTTTTGCGGATATCTTCCGGAATAATGCGTTGAATAATTTTCTGTTGCCGGTACAGGTATCTGATGATTTTCTCGAAGAGGTATTCGATCTGGTCGAAAAAGATCATCAGGCTGTTCTGGAAATTGATCTTGAGAAACAGCTGATCAAAATTAAAGAGACGGGAGCAGAGGAGCATTTTGAGATCAATGCCTATAAAAAGGAATGCCTGATGAAGGGTTATGATGATATTGATTATTTGTTAAGCCAAAAAGATAAAATAGAGGCTTACGAAAAAGAACGATTGATCAACTTTTGAATGTATTAAATGAGTGTAAGAAAGAAAATATTAGTTATACCTGGAGACGGGATTGGCCGGGAAGTGATCCCGTGGGGGAAAAAGGTCTTGGAGACCATAGCACAACAAGGGGGGCATAATTTTGAATTTGAGGAAGGTCAAATGGGGCATGTGGCTATAGAGGCTACCGGAGATCCATTACCTGATGAAACACTGGAAAAGGCCAGGCAAAGCGATGCCATTTTATTTGGCGCCATTGGGCATGTAAAATATGATAATGACCCCGCCTTAAAGATCAGACCGGAACAGGGGTTACTCAAGATCCGTAAAGAACTGGGGTTGTATGCCAATCTTCGTCCGATCAGGCTGTTTGATGAATTGTTGGATGCTTCCAGTATTAAACCCGAGATCTTAAGGGGGGCTGATATTTTATTTTTCAGAGAACTCACCGGGGATGTGTATTTTGGTGAAAAGAAAAAAGCGGAGGATGGTTCATGGGCGTCAGACCTGATGAATTATAAACGATTTGAAGTAGAGCGTATCGCACGCAAAGCTTTTCAGGCAGCCATGACCCGAAAGAAAAGGTTATGTTCTGTGGATAAAGCCAATGTATTGGAAACTTCCCGCTTATGGCGGGGAGTGGTGCAGGATGTGGCGCGAGAATTCCCAGAGGTGGAAACCGAACACATGTTTATTGATAATGCGGCGATGCAATTGGTAAAAGATCCCAAGCGTTTTGATGTAGTAGTAACAGGGAACCTGTTTGGAGACATTCTGACGGATGAAGCATCACAAATCGCAGGTTCCATGGGTATGCTGGCATCGGCATCCATCGGAGACCAGATCGGCTTTTATGAGCCCATTCATGGTTCGGCGCATGATATTGTGGGGAAAGGGATTGCCAACCCATTGGCCTGCATCTTATCTGCCGCTCTTTTGCTTGATATATCTTTTGGGTTGAAGAAGGAGTCGGAAGCGGTGATCTTTGCAGTTGAAAAGGTACTGAAACAAGGTTATCGTACGATTGATATCGCACAGAAAAATACGCCTAATGATTTCGTTTTGAGTACGAGGTCTATGGGTGAAAAGGTTGTAGAAAAGATTCGTGAATAATAGAGTATATGCAATGGAATACCGCGTTATATGACCGACAGCATGCCTTCGTATCAAAATATGGAGAAGCGTTGGTTGAAATATTAAACCCCAGGCCCGGAGAACAAATCCTGGATTTAGGATGTGGTACGGGCGATTTGGCTAACGAGATCACATTATTGGAAGGCGGGGTTACGGGGGTGGATGCTTCCCGGGAGATGCTTGAGGAGGCGAAGGCAAAATATCCGAAAGTGGAGTTTGTTTGTTCTGATATTCGTAAGCTTGATTTAGGAAAGAAATTTGATGCGGTGTTCTCCAATGCCGTGTTACATTGGATAAAGGAGCCGGGTCTGGTTTTGGAAAGAATCGCGGCTCATTTAAACGAAGGGGGACGTTTTGTTGCTGAATTGGGGGCGAAGGGAAACGTGGAGAAAATAAGAAATACCATTCATAATGTGTTGGATGAAAATGGATTTAAAAAACAAGCGGCTATTCGCAAGTGGTATTTTCCTTCTTTAGCGGAATATGCTACTTTGTTGGAGAAGCATGGTTTCGGCATCCGTTTTATTGAGACTTATGAGCGTCCTACGGTATTGAAAGACACCCGGGATGGAATAGTAGAATGGTTGGAAATGTTTGCCGGTTCTTTTTTTGAAGAGATAAATAATGAAAAAAAGCAAGGGTTATTGTTTGAAATTCAGGATCGGTTGTATGACGTATTATTTAAAAACGGGAAATGGATCGCAGATTACAAGCGCTTGAGGTTTTGTGCTTTTAAGGATAAATAACCCAATAAATTAACCAGTTATGGATGACAAAAACCGGGTGTATATTTTTGACACCACATTAAGAGACGGGGAACAGGTTCCGGGTTGTCAATTGACGACCGTAGAGAAAATTGAAATTGCCAAAGAGCTGGAACTGTTGGGAGTGGATGTCATAGAAGCCGGCTTTCCCATATCCAGCCCTGGGGATTTTAAGAGTGTAGTTGAGATTTCCAAGGCGGTAAGTAATCCTGTTATTTGCGCATTGACCCGTGCAAACAGGAAAGATATTGATTCGGCGGCGGATTCCCTGAAATATGCGAAGCGCAAGCGTATTCATACGGGAATCGGCGCTTCCGATATCCATATAAAGAATAAGTTCAATAGTACACGAGAGGCCGTACTGGAACGAGCCGTTGATGCGGTCGCCTATGCGAAAAAACTTGTAGAGGATATTGAATTCTATGCAGAGGATGCCGGCAGGGCAGATAATGTTTATCTGGCCCGTATGGTCGAGGCCGTTATTGCCGCCGGCGCTACCGTGGTAAATATTCCCGATACCAATGGCTATTGTCTTCCGGAGCAATATGCAGATAAGATCAGCTATCTTGTAAATCACGTTTCTAATATTGATAAAGCCATTATTTCCGTCCATTGCCATAATGATCTCGGGTTGGCAACCGCCAATTCAATAGCCGGTTTGCAGGCCGGTGCGCGACAGATAGAGGGAACGATTAACGGGGTAGGGGAGCGTGCTGGAAATACCTCTCTTGAAGAGGTAAGTATGATCTTGAAAGTGCATGAGCAATCGCTGGGATTGCATACTCATATTAGTTCAAAAAGATTTTATAACCTGAGTAGCCTGGTGTCTCAAAGAATGCGTATGCCGGTGCAGGCCAATAAGGCTATCGTTGGGAAGAATGCCTTTGCACATAGCTCCGGGATCCATCAGGACGGCGTTTTGAAAAATAAAGAAAATTATCAGATCATGAATCCGGAGGATATTGGAATCCCATCTCATTCCATTATCCTTACAGCAAGGAGCGGCCGTCATGCTTTGAAACATCGTTTGGAGCGGTTGGGCTACCAGATGAATAAAGTAAGGCTGGACGAAGTTTATACCAACTTCCTGGAAATGGCGGATAGAATAAAAGAAGTGAATGATCAGGATCTGTTGATCTTAATGGGAGGAGAAAAGCAAAAAGAGCAGATCGGTGAAAACGGAGTGAGCGTGAAGCTGGTACAGGTGGTTTGCGGCAATCCGCTAAGGCCCATGTCTACCGTTAGACTGGTGATCAAAGGAGAAGAAAAGGAGGCCAGCGCTTCAGGAAATGGTCCGGTAGATGCCACGGTCAAAGCCATTCACAAATTGGTGGATGACACCATTAAATTGGAAGAATTTAATATACAGGCCATAAATGGAGGGAGCGACGATGTAAGCAAGGTGAGCCTCCAGGTTTCTCATGATGGCAGATCCTATTATGGCTTTGGTTATAGCACCGACATAGTAAATGCGTCTGTGAATGCCTATATTGATGCTTTGAATAAGATCTTGTAACTTTTGAGGCGATTCGTTTGTTTGTACCCGTGGTTCGTTAAGGGCTGCGGGTTTTTTATCGTATATTCTGATTCTCAAAATCCATATCGGGCCTTTTCACATACACTTTTCTGAAAAGTTTCACCGCTCTTTTGATGTCTACTAATAGTTCATAATCGGTTGAATTACGAACAAAAATATAGGAGGGATTATACCATAATAAGAAAGCTTTGAGCGAGTCTCCTTTTAAGTGAAAGAGGTCTTCAATCTGTTTGGGATGAATACGCGAGGCGATGTATTTTTGTTGCTCAAAAGCTTTGTAATCCTTTTGAAAGCGCCAAAGCCGCTTTTGTCTGCCGCTGAGTGCATCATAGAGTGCCGTGATGGGATGGGAGACCGCTCCCAGGCCGCGGGTTTTGTTTTGGTCGAGGGCGTCAGAAAACCAGGATCTCCTTTCAGCCGAATCTCTCGCATAATCGGGCCGTTGTCCGATGATATCAACAGGTGCGAAACTATACTTGTTCTTATGCAGGAAAACATTGATTACCTGCCGTTCATAAAGCGCGTTAACCTGCACCGTATCATTGGCATAACCGATATAAGAAAATACCAGGCGGTTATAATCGTATGCTTCAATCTTATAATTCCCGGCGCTATCCGTCATGGTTCCCGTCCCTTTGCTGATGTTGTAAACGCTCACTCTAAATAGCGGTTTTTCACTTTCAGCATCTGTTACCTGCCCGATAATGCTTACTCTTCTTTGAGCCGTAACATTTCCCCAAAAGGTAAGCAGTAGCGGTAAAATAGATAATATGAGGTAGGGCCTCTGTTTCATGTTTACCTGTCAAACCTACTATAAATGTATGATTGGGAAAAATGCTTTCACAAAATTTTAATAAATGGAATATATTTGCTTCAGGTCCTTTCCGGTATTTCTAAATGTATTTTCATGTTAAAGAAAGTGTTTGTTGCGCTTTTGTGTCTGTCCCTTGTTCTGGCCACTTCCTTGATGTCTTTGGGATGGGGCGTTTGGGGACACGAACATATTAACCGTGCCGCCGTTTTTGCGCTGCCCGAATCGATGCGGGCCTTTTATTTTAATCATATTGACTTTATTACCATAGAAGCTTCTATCCCCGACGTAAGAAAATATGCCATAAATGCCAGGAATGAATTCCCGCGCCATTATATCGATCTGGAGAAATATGGTGCAGAACCGTTTAAGTCTCTGCCTGAAGATTGGGATGCCGCGGTAGCGAAGTACGGGAAGGATTCGCTTTACAAAAATGGTATTTTACCCTGGTATATTCAACAGATGACGGACAAATTGACAAAGGCTTTTAAGAAACAGGATAAAGCCTTGATCCTGTTCTTGTCGGCAGATCTGGCACATTATATTGGCGATGCCTGCCAACCCTTACATACTACTGAAAATTATGATGGGCAGTTGACCGGCCAAAAGGGCGTACACGCTTTTTTTGAATCGCTGCTTCCCGAACGGTATGGCGCCGGTTTTAATTTACATACTCCCCCCGCCCGCTATTATGATAATATTGAAAAGGCTTCCTGGGATATTCTTCGGGAGAGCCACGCCCTTGTCCGGCCCTTGTTGAATACAGAAAAGAAGTTACTGGATAGTTGGCCGAAAGACAGCATATACAGGTTCAATAAGAAGGGTAAAATTCTCAAAAACCAGTATCGCCAGCCGTATTTTACTCCGGAATTTTCAAAGGCCTTTTATCAAAATCTAAATGGGATGATTGGTGCCCAAATGAGGCATGCTATTCAGACAACGGCGGATTTTTGGTATACCGCCTGGGTGAATGCGGGAAAGCCGGATCTGAATATACTGGATGATAAATATTCTTTTAAAATGAATCGAAGATCCTTAAGGAAAGCGTATAAGCTTTGGCGTAAAAAGGGGAAACTGATAGAGATTAAATCAAGCGCAGAATTTTAAGAGGCTATCAGGCTCTGATAGTCTGAATTTCCCCATTCTTGTTGAGTTTAATAATTCTTGAAGGGGCGGCAAGATGCCGGTCTTCCTGCCTGTATTCCACAATATAATCTACGCCCTTTCGGATCACCTCTGTTATTTCAGAAAATATTCTCGGGGCGGGTTGCCCGCTGATGTTTGCAGAAGTGGAAACGACAGGCTTGCCCAGTCTTTTAATTAATGCTTTGCAGAAAGGCTCTTTAACTACCCGGATGGCAATGCTTCCATCCTCATTTACAAGATTATCGGGAAGGCCAAGTGCATTGTCATAAATGACTGTTGTCGGTCGGTCCGAGTTTTGTAGTATATCAAATATGGCAGGATTAGGAGCTGCTACATATTTCAGGATAGCCCTCCCTTCAGCCACCAAAATAATGAGGCTCTTGCTGTCATCCCGCTGTTTTAGTTTATAAATCCGGTCAATAGCTTTTGCATCGGTGGCATCGCAGCCGATGCCCCAGACCGTGTCTGTAGGATAAAGAATAAGCCCGCCCGCTTTTACAGTTTGCACCGCCTTATGTATAGATTGCTGAAGTAACTCCAAAGTGAAATATTTTTTTCAAAGGTAAGATCCATTTCCCGTAAGTTGTGAATTGCTTTCAAAAATTTTGTAGCTTAGCTCTTTAACAACTTTAGCTTGCATGGATAGCGGTTATTTCGTGTTGTGAATTGCTTTCAAAAATTTTGTAGCTTAGCTCTTTAACAACTCTGTTTTTACAACTCCGGTTCCTTCACTGTTGTGAATTGCTTTCAAAAATTTTGTAGCTTAGCTCTTTAACAACTCCTTCTTTGTCGCTCCGGGGTCAAGCCATGTTGTGAATTGCTTTCAAAAATTTTGTAGCTTAG
>CAYZGR010000075.1:0-13246 GCA_964478125.1 uncultured Chitinophagaceae bacterium
CACATAGGGTTCTTTTTTAATAATTTGCCCGTCAGTCTGTGCAAAAATGGATGTAGGAAGCACCACAGCAAATAAGACCGGCACGATAACACAAGTAAAAAGATGCTTCATCATATTAATTTTTACATTTTAGTATTTCATTTTTTTCTATCGCACGAACCACGCCTTTACAATTTTCCCTTCGCTAACTTCATAGATCGCTATGGCTTCCATACTTTCCGGTTGCCCCAAGCCTGTTATACTTTCGTGGTCAACCACAAAATTCCCTTTAACAATCCTTCCTTTTATCTCACAATGTAGATTGGGGAATTGGTTAAACGTAGCGCCATACTGTTGCCGCATTACTTCTATGCCTTTTCCTATTAGTTGGTCAGGGAAATTATACAGTTCAATACGATCTGAATAGGGCGCTAAAAATGCATCAATGTTTCTTGCGTTAAACGCGTTTACCTGTTGTTGCACCAAGGTTTCGGGCGTGAGGTGGATCAATGTATCGGGATCGATGACCTTTCCTTTGTTGATGACTAGATCGATCTTCCTCAAGTTTGAAATGCTTTCCACAGGATTGGCATTTAATAGTACCATATCCGCTTTTTTGCCCACCGTAATGCTACCTAAACTATCCTGATGATTTAAAATTTTCACCGGGTTAATCGTGGCTGCCTGAATAATTTGCCAATTAGTCAATCCGGCTTTTTTCATGGCCAGCAGCTCATCGTAAAACGAGGTGGCGTGCTGTGTGCCGATATTTGCGGCGTCTGTGCCCGCGACAATGGTTACGCCGCCATCGGCCATTTTCTTAAAATTAACCATCCTGATAGAATCGGTGCGCTTCCATCTGCTCACAAGCTGCGGTGAACGGAAAAATTTTTTATGCCGGTTGACCGCGGCAGTATCGGACAAGTGTTTCAGGTCTTCTATACTTCCGATTTGTTTTGGGTTGGCGTGGGTAAGATCATAGAAAGAATAATCCATGGTTTGGGAAAAAGTTTTAAAATAGCCATTCCAAACGGTCAGCGTAGGGCAATTGATGACGTGATGTGTTTTTAATAATTGGATGAAATCATCGCTCACAATTTCATCATCAATACCGTGTACCAGATAATCGCAACCGCTTTCTACGGCGAGTTGTGCAGAAAGTCTTTGGGTGGCGTGTACGGCTACTTTGAGATTGTTTCTGTGTGCTTCTTCCACAACCGATTTCACCACAGGCTGAAATCTTTTGGCGCTTGCTTCTATGCTGTCTTTATTCGTTTCATCCACGATATACCATATCTTAATAAAATCAGGGTGGTAAGGCAGTTGCCGGCGAACGCCTTCAATTCCTTCTTCCGGCGTGGAGATGCGCAGAAACGGTTCATCCTTTCCCAGGTTTTGAAACACTTCCGGTTCATAAGAAGTGAGCAACGGTCCGGTCATAAAAATTCGCGGCGCATCCGCTTTGTTTTTAAAAGAATCTCTTTGTTGTAAAAAATTTATTGTCGCGCCCACGTCTATCACGGAGGTAATACCGTTTTGCACATACCGCTGTAAAAGATCTTCCATATTATTGTGTACCCACAAAATTTCTTTTTTGTAAGGTTGAAATTTACGCAGATCAATCGCGTCAGGCCGGGTATATAAGCCGCCGCTTTGAAAAAAATGCACGTGCGCATCCGTCATTCCTGGCATTAGAAATTTTCCTTCGCCAATAATCACGTCGGCATTGGCAGGGATTTTTGTTTTTTTTGCAGGCTGAATATTTGAGATGATGCCATCGTTTATGACTACTGTTTGTTTGGTTAGTAATTTCTGATGCACTACATCAACGATGGTTACATTCTGAATATAGGTTTGGCTGTAACTTTTGAACGATAAAAAGCATAATACCAATAGCAGGGGCCGGTTTCGTTTCATACAATGTCAGTTTTTGTTGCCTGTCTCTTTATCTTTACTGGAAACTTTAAAGTGAGATACCACCCCATTTTTCATTTCATATTCAAAGGCATATTTATCTCCCGTATGCACATTTTTCTCTGAAAGCCCAAGGGTATTCTGAAAAAGGATATCATCCGGCTCTAAATTGTTTAGACTGAGTGTACTGTCTGCTCCCAGGAAGATATAATTGATCTTCGCATAAGAGTTGGGAACCGAATAGGCGAATGAAGAATCGCTGGCAACTACCTGAACCGGTGCTCGCTGAACGACGCCTTTTTGTTGTGCCAGATAGTTTCTCAGTGTTGGTATTTTCCATAGAAGTTTCATCAACGCTTCTTGTTGGGCAGCAGTGGCTCGTTCATCTATGTAAACTATAGACCAGCTAAAAAGGCGAAAAGCCATCATGATTTTCAACCCGTCAAGGTTTACATCATCATAATGACCTGAGTGAATAGTAATCACATTATTGCCAATACAAGCGGCAGGCATTTCGCCCATTCCGCTGATGCAGGGGCAGACGCTTTCGCAGGAACAACTTTCGCCATAGGTGGCGTCAATCGCCCAATCATGTGAGCCTTTGTCGCTGTAGTCAACCACAAATTTTCCCGAGATCATCAAACTTTGCTTACCGCTTTTGGGATCTTTATCGCTCAACGCGGATGTAAACAACGAGTTGGTGAATTTACGCGCTTTGCCCATTCCCTGTTCCCAGCCGGCCATGCCCTTTTCAAAGCCGGTTTGATAAATCGACTTCCATTGGTTATCTGCGGTTAGTACTTCAAAATTTAGATCATCCAGAAAATAATCGCCCATCCCCATGGGAATGATGACCAAGTCAATTTGTGCATCATGTTCCGGCAACGTTCCTTCCAAAAGCACCGCTGTCCATTCGGCGCTTTCGGGTACAAATTTTCGAACGGCTGTAGACGCCTGTTGGTGATGGTGATGCGCGTCCATTTCTTTTTCGACAAAATCCACCATAAATCCTATCCCTTTCTGATTTTTAACGATGGTTCTGACGGATGCCTTATACCTGAATTTAAGACCGCCATAGCCCTGATCGGTAATGGTGTGGGAATAGGCTACCTGTGCCTGTAGGCGGCAGGTGGCACCGATTGAAATTAGCAACCCCACGAGCGCTATCTTTCTTATGAATGCTTTCATTTTTTTTAAATTTATTGGTTGTCTTTTTTGCTTTTTATAAACGGAATAAGCATGGGCACGTCCTTTTTGTATTGCAGATAAGCGGTTCCTAATTGTCTGGCCAGGTCTTTTTCTTCAAAGAATTTTACCGCAACCAGAATGTAAGCGGTAGTCATGACCGAAAAATACAAATGCCCGATGGTCATTGCCGGCGTCGCCCAGAAAGCGATGATAAAACCCAGCATGATCGGATGCCTGACCAAGGCATAAAAATATCTTTTACTGAAAGACATCGGTTGGGGCGCCTTATTTCGCAGATTTTCAAGTACCTGCTTCAGTCCGAAAAGGTCAAAATGGTTGATCATAAAGGTGGAAAGGAAAACAATGATCCATCCTAAGGCAAACAGTACCCACAAAATCAAAACCAGGGTATGGTTTTCCGTTTTCCATACTATTCCGGTAATTGGTCGCCACTGCCAGAACAACAGGATCATGACGAAGTTGGTAGCCAGCACATAGGTGGAACGTTCGATGGGTTGGGGTATTACTTTCGTCCACCACCTTTTAAATGCCGGACGTGCCATGATGCTGTGCTGTAAGGCAAACAGTGTTAATAGGATTGAATCAATAATGAACGCCTGCAGCACAGTTGATTCCCCGCCGACATCAATGGATTTCGGCACGTAGAAATTTCCGGTAAAGCCTATGGCGTACAGGAATACGCAAATGAACAGGATGTAGCAGATGACACCGTAGATAAAATGGATGACTTTCATTGGTTGGGTTTTTATGGTACAAAATAGATTTAGTTTTCTGTCTTATTATTTTCAATCGCCCGGTTAATCAGCCCAGGTTTCCTGTCTGGAAATGTACTTCAACACGGTGGTATTAAACGCATTGGGGCTTGTAAACTCCAGCCCGTGGGAAGTATTGGGAAGCACCACTCGTTTCTCATTTTGGAGAAGGGCCTCAAGCCTGTCCGTTAAATGAGATAGCCAAAGCGGGGTGTTTTCTCCAGATACCAGCAATACGGGGATAGTCATATTCCGGATATCGGCTTCCGTAAAGGGTTGTTTATATTGCGGGTCGCCCTTAGATAAAAAGGCACTTTTTTCCGTGGCGATTTCGTCCGTCATAATCTTTCTGTCCAGGAGTGGCAGGTGTTTCAGAAAACCCTCTTGATCCACAACCCCGTCCAGAAATATTCCGGTTGCTTTTTCATCTTCATTTTCCTGAAATGCTTTAACTGCCGGTACGAATGTTTCCGACATAGCTTTCTTCATCAAAGCCGACCCCAAAGAATCGCCCACAGTGAGTTCCCAAATAGGCGGTTCGCCTAAAACAAGGCTTTTCACCAGTTCCGGATGTTTAATAGCGACAACAAGCGCTATATAAGCGCCCGCTGAATGCCCCACCAGATGCACCGGCCCGGTATGCAGCGCTTTAATGAATGCCGCAAGGTCTTCCACATCAAGCTCAGAGGAATGTAACGAAGCTGGTGTAGCAGGTTTATTGGGATAATAATATCTTCTGCTGTAGGCAATGGTCCTGTAATATCTGGCAAAAGGCTTCATCTGGTAATGCCAGGTGCGGTAATCGCCGAAGGAACCGTGGACGAACACAACAGGCGTGCCTTTGCCTTCTTCTATATAATGCAGTACGGTTCCATTGACTTCGACGGCTTTAGGCGAAAAATTCTGTAGGGTAGACTGTGCTATTGCAGTCCGGGGATTATTTAGGAATATCCCTGAAAGGAAAAACCAGTATAGCGGCAGGATATTTTTTTTGCTATTCATGGTATTATATTTTTAGGTCATCAGATATGATCAGGATACCTTCTGACTCATTTTCGCATTAAAGCGGCTGGGCATAGCGCCGTACGTTTCTTTAAATATGCGGCTGAAGTGGCTTACGTTTTCAAAGCCGCTGTCATAAGCAATTTCACTCACTGTTTTTCCTCCGGCAGTTAAAAGCAGCCTGGCATATTCCAGCCTTTGCTGTTTAAGCCATTTTCCCGGCGGAGTATGATAATGTTCCTGAAATTTTCGTTTAAAGGAGGAAACACTGCATTGCGCCATGCGGGCGAACTCCGCTATGGACAGGTTAAACATGTAGTTTGTTTCCATCACTTCTTTTACTCTTGAAATATCCCGGTTACGAAGGCTCTGGACATAAGCCACCAACGGCGCATTTCGCGGGCTGGAAAAGATATTAAAAAGAAGTTCTTTGAATTTTAGTTCAATAAGGTCTTCCGCGTTTTGAAGTGATTGCGTGAAGTAAGGAACAATGCTATAAAAGAAGGCGCGGGTAATCTCATTTACATCAATCTCGATGAGCATATCCGTAGGTGGATCTACATTTTTCACCGGCGCATTGCGGCAATATTCATCCAGTATATTGCATACATATTCATCCGGAAAATAAAAAACCAGCACCTGCCAGCCAATGGTATGATGGTAAATTTCCTGTTTATAAGCCGTCTTTCTGATAAAGGCGGCCTTGTTGTCGGTCAGCAGCCAGGATTTTCCACTGTGTTGAAAAACCCTTTTGCCTTGCATGGTATATACGATGATATTGAGATGGGTAAAAAGCGTAATCTCCTTATCTACCTGCGGGCACTGGTAGCAAAGAAAAAGTTTGTCCTTTACACTGATCTGTCTGAAGATTTCAGGATGGGCTACATGGAGATCATATACATTGATCATGACTATTTATAGATAATTTTCCCAGGGTATTTGTCGCTTTTATGAATATCCTATCAATAGGATGATCTTTGACAATCCGTAAAAAGATAGTGTAGATATTCTTCATCACAACGCAACGGCACATCAAAGGTAACGAGCGCAATAGAAACAATTACTGTACAAATCGGACATTTTGCTATCTGGGGAAATTGTAGTAATCAGGGCGAAACTCTGCTGCTTTTAACTCGCTGATTTAAAGTAAGTTGATAGCTTTATACAATTTCCCCTAATGTGCTATTATATCAAAAAATGTACGACAATAAGAATGATGCGACAAAACCAATTTTTCAGAAGAATTGATTCGACAGATCAAATGCTGAACTTAATATCTAAAATATCAGAATTATTTATTTCTTGCTCTTATAGCAGACAGGGAGGATTTAAGCGATAATTCCGTCGGTCCCCCATCTATAATACAAGACCAGTAACATACTCCATAAGCGGCTGGATCGCCTTCCAAAAGGAAATGATGGCAATGATCCCCACAATCTTCCCATTTATTATCTATGGCTCTCATCATTCGTTTAAATTCAGTAATCCCTTCTGCTACTTTGGAGGGATCTCCATTCTCTAAATTATCTAAAGACTTTTTTATTGATTTTATTATCCTGTCCTTATCGGCCTTCTTAATATTATTTGGCACAATAGAGAATAGAATCTTTTTTTGAGAAGTTGTTATTTGTTTAGACATGACAACAAGAGTTATTAGTTTAAAAATTAAACTGCTCCAAACACAAAAGAGTGTCTTTCTTAAAAGCAGTAAAGTATTAATCTATTATAAAGGTTTCAAATCCATTAAAAAAGAGATTTGTATTATAACCTCTTCAGAATTATTCGGTGGACCTTCATCTTGAGAGCCATTTAGAAGAAAAGTTACGATAAAGGAGTAGTAAATCATGGTTATTTATTACGGCATCACAAATATCATCGATATACTTCAGAAATTACTGTACAAATCGGACATTATTTCATGGATTCCGGAAAATCGAGATAAGACTGCATCATGGGATTGATGTCTCGATAAAATTTAGATGGCCCGACGAACAGCTTGTTTCTGAAATCCCGTGCAAGATGCGCTACATCATAATATCCTGCTTCAAAAGCAATATGCGGCAGGCTGGTTCCCGGGTTGCTTCTCAGTAGCTCCAGGGCAAACAGGATCTGCCACAGCTTGGCATAAGCCTGGGGGGATAGACCTACTTTCTGTAGAAACTGGCGGTGAAGGGTACGTTCGCTCATGTAAAATTCAGCTGCCAATTTTTTTACCTGAATAATTCCTTTTTTACTTATGATTTTATTGACGGCATGATAAACAGGATCGCGGTGATAAACCGACTTATCTGGCAAATATTTATTAAAAAATCTAATCAGGACGGGATGGTCAAGGTCCCGAATAGGATCATTTGCCTCCAGGTTTCGCAGCTGTATCCCGTCCTTATCAAAAAGATGGCTTAACCTTACCTGCCGGTCCGTAAGTTCGTACATTGGTATTTTTAGGAAATGATATCCAATAACAGGATGAACCTTCATGGCATATCCGCCGCCGTCGCCCTGCTGCGCTGTTGTCAGAGATCCTTCGGACAGCAGTCCTGTAATGTATAGGTGGTTGGCCTTGCCGGGGGAGCGGTTGTAATTCAAAAACCGGCAACTAAAGTCCTCCCCAAAGAAAAGATTAAAGATCAAATGCCCCGTAGGTGGAAAGATCAACCTCACTTTATCTTTAAAAGAGGTCGTCACTTTTTCATACGAAAAGGTGTAATCCCGCACGACCTTGAATTGTGGGCGGATGGCTATTTCAGGAGGTGAGGCGGAGGTTAAAGTGGACTGCATTTTGTTACATTTTAAACCCTTTTTGCTTTCCCCCACAAGATAAGAATAATTTAAATTGTATATATATAATTTGGGGAAGCCAACCGAAGCCTAACACCGGTTGCATTATTGCCGGAGTAGCTGCACGCATCCTTTAGGGTGGCTTCTCCTAACCATTCTTTACCAGCATCCTTTAGCAATGATAATCTTTGTAACTTGCAGGTACGTTTGGTAACCATAAAGGTAAGAAATGTCGTATTCCCGGGCCAACCCTGTTCGAATTGTTACGGCTGCATCGCTTTTTGACGGCCACGATGCGGCTATTAATATTATGCGTCGCATCATGCAATCCCAGGGAGCGGAAGTGATTCATCTGGGACATAACCGCTCCGCGGAAGATATTGTAGAAGCAGCCATAGCAGAAGATGTACAGAGCATTGCTATCAGCTCCTATCAGGGTGGGCACATGGAGTTCTTTGAATACATCTATGACCTCTTACAAAAAAAGGAAGGGGGGCATATAAAAATATTTGGCGGGGGAGGAGGGACCATCCTTCCGGAAGAGATCAGGGAGCTGCAAGCCTATGGGATTTCCCGTATTTATTCGCCTGATGACGGTAGAAAAATGGGATTAGCGGGAATGATTGAGGAGGTGATAAAAGAATCCGATTTCCAGACTCCGGTTAATGTAGGAAAAATAAAAAAAGAACTCCCGCAAAAAAGGACCGGGGCGGTAGCCTCTGCTATTACGTTATTGGAGAACGGTCTGCCTGGGCAAGACAGCCTGCTCAAATGGATGAAAGGGAAAAAGCGGAAAAGCATTGTACTCGGGATCACCGGCGTGGGCGGGTCGGGTAAATCTACCGTCACAGACGAATTGATACGCAGATTTGTCCAACAGGAAAAAGAGAAAACGGTTGCGGTTATATGCGTGGATCCTTCGCGAAAGAAGACCGGCGGCGCCCTGCTGGGCGATCGCATCCGCATGAATATACTTCCTCATTCCCGTGTTTATATGCGGTCCATGGCCACTCGTAACAGCGATAAAGCCCTGAGCACTTTCGTTCCCGAAGCATTGGATGTTTGCCGGGTGGCAGGCTATGATCTGATCATCCTGGAAAGTTCGGGAGTGGGGCAGGCGGATACCGCCATTATAGATCATTGCGATCTTTCCCTTTACGTGATGACCCCCGAATATGGCGCGGCCACCCAGCTCGAAAAGATCAACATGATAGATTATGCGGACCTGATCGCGGTCAACAAATTTGATAAAAAAGGCGCCTGGGATGCTTTGCGCGATATTAAAAAACAGTACAAGAGGAATCATCAATTATGGGAGGCTAAAAAGGAAGACCTGCCGGTAATAGGGACGATAGCTTCCCAGTTTAATGACGAAGGCGTCAATGATCTTTTTGCCTTATTATTAAAAAAACTTGAAAAAAAAGGGTTGGCCGCCGGAGATGAAAAGCGACAACTCCTATCGGTCCATACCAACACCATCAATCATTCGCAGATCATTCCCCCCGCACGCGTTCGTTATCTGGCGGAGATCGTGGAAACTATTCAGGAAAAGCAGCAATGGGAAAGCCGGCAGATCCAAATTGCACGACAGTTGTCTCAGGCACGCGGGGTGATGGCTTTCTGTAAAGAAAATGAAAAAGGAGCCCTGAAGCGGCTGATAGAAGATAAAGAAAAAGAACTGGATCCGGAATGCTTGAGGATGCTTCGGGATTGGGAAGAGACAAAGAAAACATACCATGCAGACTTCCTGGAATATGAAGTCAGAGGTCAAAAGATCAGGCAGCCTTTATTTGTAGAAAGTCTTTCTCAAACGCGGATCCCAAAGATCGCTTTGCCTAAATATACGGATGCGGGAGATATACTGTATTGGTTGTTCAAAGAGAACCTGCCGGGGCGATTTCCTTTCACTGCCGGCGTTTATCCCTTGAAACGGCAGACTGAAGACCCTACCCGCATGTTCGCGGGAGAAGGCGGACCGGAACGAACCAACAGACGGTTCCATTACATTTCCAGTGACCAGTCGGCCAAAAGATTGTCCACCGCCTTCGATAGCGTTACCCTTTATGGGCACGATCCGGCTACGCGGCCGGACATTTATGGTAAGATTGGGAATGCCGGCGTAAGTGTGGCTACCGTTGATGATGCAAAAAAATTATATAGCGGCTTTGACCTTTGTCATCCGGGCACATCGGTCAGCATGACCATTAACGGACCGGCACCCGTCTTACTGGCTTTTTTTCTAAATGCGGCTATTGATCAACAATGCGAAAAATATATTGAAGAGAAAAATATATGGCCGGAGATCGCGCAAAAGATCAAGAAGAAGTATAAGGACACGCCACCTCCCCGGTACGACGGCAAACTCCCGGATGGCAATAATGGCCTGGGTCTGCGATTATTGGGTGTCTCAGGAGACGAAGTACTGGATCCGGAAGTATATGAAAAGATAAAAACAGATACCCTGCAAGTCGTTCGCGGAACGCTACAGGCAGATATCTTAAAAGAGGATCAGGCGCAAAACACCTGTATTTATTCTACTGAATTTTCGCTGAAAATGATGGGAGACGTAGAGGCTTATTTTATCCAAAATGAGGTACGCAATTTCTATTCCGTCAGTATTTCGGGTTACCATATTGCCGAGGCCGGGGCCAACCCGATCACTCAGCTGGCTTTTACGCTGGCCAATGGCTTCACCTACGTGGAATATTACCTGAGCAGGGGAATGGACATCAATGATTTCGTACCCCATCTTTCGTTCTTTTTTAGCAATGGAATGGATGCAGAATATGCAGTGATCGGCAGGGTAGCCCGAAGGATATGGGCCCGTGCAATGAAATATAAATATGGAGCCGATGAACGATCTCAAAAGCTGAAATATCACATTCAAACCAGCGGGCGGAGCCTGCATGCCCAGGAGATCTCCTTTAACGATATCCGGACGACCCTGCAGGCCCTGTATGCGGTATACGATCATTGCAACTCTCTTCACACCAACGCGTATGATGAAGCCATCACCACGCCTACCGAAGAGAGCGTGCGACGGGCAATAGCCATACAGTTGATCATCAACCGGGAACTGGGAACCGCCAAAAATGAAAATCCCAACCAGGGTTCCTTTCTGATAGAAGAACTGACCGATCTGGTAGAAGAGGCTGTTTTAGCAGAATTTAACCGGATTTCCGATCGCGGAGGCGTGCTGGGGGCCATGGAACGCATGTACCAGCGTAATAAAATACAGGAAGAGAGCCTGTATTATGAATCCTTAAAGAATAAGGGAACCTTACCCATCATAGGAGTCAATACTTTTTTAAATAAAAAGGGGTCTCCCACTATTTTACCCAACGAAGTATTTCGTTCATCTGAGGAAGAAAAGCAACAACAAATAAAGAATCTAAAAACCTTTAAAGAAAGAAACCTTATCCGGAATAAGGAAATGTTGGATCGATTGCAAAAAGTGGCCGGGGAGAACAATAATATTTTTGCAGAATTGATGGAAACGGTTAAATATTGCAGTCTGGGAGAGATCACCAATGCCTTGTTTGAAGTAGGCGGTCAATACAGGAGAAGCATGTAACTTTGTGGGGGATAGAAACCTGACTCATTTTAAAAATTTAGGAGATGCACAAAAGAATGGTCGCGGGCCTTTGGGCCGTTCTGGTATTCATAAGTAGCGTACAAGGTATACGAGCACAAAGCAGAAATAAATTACCTGTCGTCGTATTACCTGCAAAGTCTGACGACAACCTGCCCATGGTTTTATTAATTACCGGAGACGGCGGCTGGAAGGGATTTACGCCCATGTTGTCTAAGCAATTCGTGGCTGAAGCCATACCGGTGGTAGCCCTAAATGCATTGCACTATTTCTGGAAGAGGAAGACGCCGGGGGAGACCGCTTCTACAGCAAAAAAGCTCTTAGACGATTATTTAGAAAGATGGCATCGAACAAAATTCATTCTGGTGGGGTATTCTTTCGGAGCAGATGTAATGCCATTTATATTCAACAGACTGCCTCCTTCACTAAAGCAAAAATGTATGGGAATGGCCTTGTTTTCTCCAGGAAAATATTCCGATTTTGAAGTACATATTTCACAAATGATGGGCAGGCATAAAAAGTGGAGATACAATGTAGCAAAGGAGATTGAAGCCATGAAACCGGTCCGGGTATTGTATTTTTTTGGAAAAAAGGAGGATACCTGGTTTCCTAAAGAAATTTTGAATAAACCGGGTTGGCAGGTGTATTACTTACCCGGCGGACATCATTATGAAATAAAGAATACGAATTTGGGAAAACAAGTATATGATGAATTAAGATCATGAGAAATACATCCCATCGAAAAAACAAATAGCAAAAGGCAAATTTCAGATAAATCTCAGGAATTAAAATATCAAATATACAAACTCCACTCGTACCTATTCCGGCAGAGGGTTCAAAGTCCGGGGTTTAGAAATGTACCATAGCATATGAGCTTTCAATAACAGCTCGTTAATTCCTACTATTTATGTTCATAACTAAAATATTAATAGTTAAAAATAATCATACTTTCTTAAGTAACCTGAAGCCCAATGCCGATGGAGGCTATACCATTCCTTCCAGAAAAGTTCACATACTTATAAGTAGCATAATGCAGTAAAAGCTCTATCCGACTGCAGAATTGAAATCACTACCGGCCCGGCTGCTACAGAGAAGGTGTTTTTGAAAGTTTCGTTTTTAACGTAGTCTCCCCGATAAAACCATATTGATAGGAAGCCTCGAGCCACTATGTTTACTGTTTTATCTGCCGGCAGGATATAGTATCTTAAAAACGGGCCGAATTAAAAATGACTTCGTGTACATGTTTTTCATAAGAATTAAATTTATTTTATTTATTATTTAATCGGCCCTTGAATAAATATAATACATAGGATCAGAGGCATAGTCTTCCAGAATCAATGAATCATTTTTAATCCTATCTACGATATATGCTAAGGGAAAGGCATAACCGGGGCTATAATGGTAGGTTAACAGATAGGTGGTCTGATTAGACGGATATTCAGCTTTTTTCCAATAGATCAACGTGTCTGTAACGATACCCAGAGAATCACTTTGAAAAATTATTTTTTTCCCGGTTATGGTCATATAGAGAGGATGTTTTACAGACCCTGCAAAAACACAGGTGCCGCAATATCCACCTTTTGCATAAACAAATTTCCATGTGCCTTTAATGTATGCCTTTATAACCCTCAAAGGCTTGTTGTATAGGGTTATCGTATGTAAAGAAGTATCTATTTTAGGCTCATTCTTTTCGCAGGCACTTAAGAAAAAACCGTTAAATATAATAACCAATAGGAAAAAATATATGTGAAAACCGGCTTTCATAATATAACAACATTTAAAAGCGAGAAAAGTATACCAGTAACCTCAATTTCTAATTTTATCCATCCTTGATATCGTTGAGGCGGCTTTCTGCAGGGCGGGCTTTCACCACTATCGTTTGTTCGAAGTTTACCCCGCCTTGCAGAACAGCCGTTTGTTGACAGCTGTGTTTTATTCGTTACTTCCTATTTAACTTAATTTCAATTCCTTTTAAGGTAAAAGTTTAATAACAATCAGCTAATCTCTTTTATTCTTTTTT
>CAYZGR010000076.1:0-2232 GCA_964478125.1 uncultured Chitinophagaceae bacterium
AGCCTCTTTTTTCTGTCAATAAATTAATTCACTGGTTATCAGCCATTTCTAAAGCAGCCGTAGTGGTATAATATTTGGCCAGCATATATGAAATTTCCCATTCCGGGATCCGTCCTTTATCCAGATAGTCTAAATACTTTTGAACAACCTGGGCAAAATGCTGCTCATGACCCACTTCGTATTGCTCCGGTACCACCACTTCCCAATTGCCCTTATTTTCTTTTAGTGATACGCCCGGATAACGCTGTTGAATTTCTTTAATCTTTTCCTTGAGAGCAGTTTCCCATTCTCTCCCATCTCCTCCTTTTACAGGCTCAACGAATAAGACCGGTTTAAAATTTTGTTCTTTTCCCTGTCTGATTATTAAATTGGCCTTCGTCCCTTTAAACAGGGAATAAAACGTATCTCCCGAGCCCTCCGGCGCTTGAAACTTCCAAATCGCAGTTACTTTAGCATGGATACCTTTGATGGTATAGTTCATCTCTCCATTAGCATATACACTTAAAATGCTATCTTTCACCTCTCTCTTTAGGAAGCCGGGGTACGTCTTTTCACCTGTAACCATCTCAAATTGAGTCGGCGTTAGCCTGGTAGGCCAACGTTTAGCTGAAAGCATCTGTATATCTTTCTGATAATCAATTAATTTTTGGGGGAAGCATTCCCACTGGACTAGATCAACGAGATGCGTAGTCACATCTACGATTCCCTCTCCCTGCTGGCTGACATCGAAATACCAATCAGGGCGTATCAGGGGCTGCCCGGAAACTTTTTTATAAAAATGATGCACACTTTCAAAAACAACTGCCGGATCCTCTTCCGTGCCCTCTTTTAATGTTCCAAATACTTTCGGGGAATGAGAAAGCTCTTTTTGCAATATATTAGTGATCTCATATCTCTCAGTCATAATATCATACAACAATACTTTATTTTTTTTCGCAGTATCAAAAGCTTTTTTAAGTTGATCAAACCCCTCTGTCGTAATGGCCATGGGTTTATCAGCCAGCACATTCATCCCCGCCTCTATAGATTTCGTTATAAATTCTGTTTTTCTCTTGTTATTGCCCGCTATAACAACTATAGCATTTTGTTTCGGGCTTTCCTGAAGCATTTTTTGAAGATAATCCGGGCCGGTATATACCTCTTCATTCCAGGAGGTAGGATTATCTGAACGGTTATTATATTGATCTACTAGCTGTAAATAAGATTTTACTCCCGGTCCTTCCGGTGCAAATACTTGTACCGTCGAGTCTATTTGTTTATAGGCATATTTTTGTAACAACGACGCGTGGAAATGTGCCGGGGCCAATACGACCAGATGGTATTTATTCATATCTTCTCCCTTTTTATGCTCTTTATTGATGCAACTTTGCATGAATATCATTCCGGATATTAAACAAAACAAGGTTCTTGCTCTAATCTTAAACATAGTTCTCATTTAATTTTTTTGCACTTTCCCGATCCAAATATAAAATACTATTCGGATGTTTCCTTAAAATAGTAGATGGATAATTTTCTTTTATCTCATCTGTTAAGGTATGATACACCGCTTCCGCTTTGTTATCTCCGGGTACCATGCAAAATAAATAACGAGCTTGTAATAAAGCCGGAACCGTAAGCGTTATTGCTGCTTCCGGGACCTCCTCAAGTTGTTCGAAACAACCATCATGCACTTGCTGCAAACGGGAGGCTTCTTCAAGCTGCACCTGTTTCACCAGATTTTGATCATTGAAATCAGCTACGTGGGGATCATTAAATGCAATATGTGCATTCTCTCCGATACCCATACAAACAATATCTGCCGGATGCTGCTGAAGCAGTTTTGTATATCTTTGGATCTCCTCCTCCGGCGACCATCCATTTTCATTTAAATAAAACACTTTTTTGAAAGGAACGCTCTCAAAGAGCTGCTTTCTCAGGAAATTGCTAAACCGCTCGGGGTGCCCCATTGGTAAACCAATATATTCGTCCATATGAAAAGCATTGATCCTTGTCCAATTTATTTCTTCATCTTCTGATAAAGCCTTTAAAAATTCATTTTGGGAGGGCGCCGCCGCAAAAATCATGTTTACAGTCTCCTGCCGATCCAATAACTCCTTGATCTTTTCCGCCACATCAACAGCCGCATGATTACCCATTTCCAGTCTGCTTTTGAAAATCTTTACGGTAAGCCGGTCAACATTAAATTCTATTTTTTGCTCTGTCATTTTTTCTATAGGGTTAAATTATTATATG
>CAYZGR010000076.1:2332-13086 GCA_964478125.1 uncultured Chitinophagaceae bacterium
CCTTCTTCCGCAGAAATAAAAAGTCCGGTATCTTCTTCCAGCGCTTTGATCATATCTTCTATTTGCATCTGGTGTCCTTTAAAACTGATGGCTCTGGGATCAGAAGCGCCGCCTGAAGAAGGAGGGGCAGCATCCTTCATCAGAACTTCTTCATCCCCCTCTCTTTTGTGTCGAAACTGCCATTCAACAAGATGATCTTCTTCCAACACCGCACTGCCATCGGTCCCCCTGATTTCAATCCGCTTGAGCGCTCCCGGGAAAGCAGCTGTTGAGCATTCTATGGTACCCAAAGCCCCGTTAGTGAACTGGACAATTGCTACAACCGTATCTTCTACTTCAATATTTTTATGTAGGGCATTTGTAGTCACGGCCTGTACAGATCGTACCGGCCCCATATACCATTGGAGCAGATCAACAGAATGGATTCCCTGGTTCATGAGTGCTCCTCCTCCATCAAACTGCCAGGTCCCTCTCCATTCGCCAGATTGGTAATATTCCGGTGTACGATACCATTTAACATAGGCGTCTCCCATTACCAAACTTCCAAATTGTTCTCTATTCAGCGCTTCTTTCAAGTCTTGACTTGCCTTATAAAATCGAGAAGGAAAAATGACACCCACCTTCACCCCGGCTTTTTTTGCGGCATTGATGATTTGATTACACCTTCCGGTATTTATCTCCAGCGGTTTTTCAATTAAACAATGTTTTCCTTTTGCAATACAAGCTAAAGCAGGTTCCAGATGAGCCCCCGAAGCGGTACAAATACAAACTATATCTATCTTGTTATCTTGCAACATCTCATGTAAAGAATCATAGGTCTCACCTTTATATTGACGAGCAAATTCCTCAGCCTTATTCTTTGTCCGGTTATAAACGCCTATAAGCGTTGCATTCTCAATTTCTGAAATAGCTTTAGCATGGGTATGCGCGATAGACCCTGTTCCTATGATCCCAAATCCATATTGCTTCTTATTCGACATAATACTTTATTATTTAAACATTAAGAAATTAAGGAATATTAAACCTCTTCTTAATAATCTTAATTTTTTAATGGTTTGGCTTGGCTTCATAAACCACTTTATTCCTTTTTATGACCTTCTCAATGGTAATGTGACTGGCGTCTATACGGAACTCCACCCTATCTTCTTTGCTCAGACGGAGATGTGGAAGTTCATTTTCTAGCATTTTTTCTACGCTCGTTGAGGCCATTTCCCAGGCTTCTTCAATGGTAGCCAGATTATGATCCACCAGGGTTTCCACACATTCCAGTAAATCTTTAGCGGCACCTGCGAGCATATCCGGATTGCTTCTCAAACAAAGTCTTTTCTCACTATTTAAAGTCACATTACCTCCAATGAAGGTTTCGTAATCACCGGGAGGCAGCCCTGCAAAACGCGTTGTATCACTCACTAAGATCGCCTTCTTGTCTTTCACTTTCATCACCACTTTGATAAAAGCATCCGGAATATGATGACCGTCTGCTATGATCATAGAAAACAGCCTATCCTCAGCCAATTGATCCCATAGCATATTCGGGTGTCGTTTCAACATTAAAGGTATTCCATTTCCCAAATGTGTAGATAAAGACAATCCCGCACCTACGGCATTTTTAATAGAGCCGGTATCTGCCAGGGAATGGCCCATGGATACGAGCACACCATTTTTTTTACATTTTTTTATGAAATCACCCGAGTCTTCCCATTCAGGAGCCAGGGTTATCAACTTGATATGGCCTCTTGCCGCTTTTTGGAATTTTTCAAATAATTCCCAATCCGGTGACTTGATAAATTGAGCATCATGCGCTCCTTTTGCACCCTCTTCAGGAGAAATAAAAGGCCCTTCCAGATGAAAGCCGCCAACAGTTTCTCTGACCAGCGGATAGGATGCACACGCATCGGCTAATATTCTGAACAAAGAGCAGATGGCCTCGTCCGAGTTGGTGATAACTGTGGGAAAATAAATAGTCACCCCTCTGCTCAATAAATATTCCGTTGCCTTTAGTACGTCTTCCTTAGTTAAAGACAAATCATTAAAATCAACACCCTTTATGCCATTCACCTGAAGGTCAATCAGGCCGGGACCAGAATATGTATTCTCAGTTTGATCCCATTGTAAGGTATGTTGTGAATCGTAAATCATAAGTCGTTAAATCGTAGGTCATTTAATCTGTTTGTATGCCACGAATGAAAGAAATAATCATACATGGTATAACCAGTTTAAATTCGTGTATTCGTGGCCTTCCTTCATCCGTGGGAAGCCGTTTATTTACATTCAGCTTAGCACTAAACTTTTGGTTCCCAACCCGGTTCATATTTTCGATCCCAAAGTTTCATAGCTTCATTATTATCCAGGATATGACCATTAGCGGGATCTGTTTTAAATGAAATATTTCCTGAGCGAACCGCAATATTTCCCAGTTGTACCAGCAAAGTACTCTTATAACCTTTCTCAATTTCCGCATTCAGAGGAGCATCATTAAGAATACCATCAAAGAAGTTTTGAATATGCAATGCATCTAAATTCTGTGCCGGGCTTACTTTATTTCTTGTATTAATTTTAAAGTCATTTTTCACATCCTTGAGCAGCTTATTATCCAGATCATATATTTTGTAAGCATTTCTTCCCAATAATACCAGGGTTCCTTTTGTTCCATAAAACTCCGCTCCCACACTTGACCCTTCTATATATCGCCCGTTACAGCTTCGGCTTTCAAAGTCCATCAGCGTATCATTTGGGAATTGAAAGGTCATTACCTGTGTATCCGGAGTTTGCCAGTCATCCTTATACCGGTAGCGTCCCCCCACCGAACGAACGCTTGTTGGATAATCACATTTCATTCCTCTCCGCATAAGATCGACGAAATGCGTTCCATTATTACCCGCTTCCCCGGTTCCCCAATTCCAGAACCAGTGCCAGTTGTAAGGCTGAATATTATCCCTATAGGGCTCCCGTGGAGCAGGCCCCTGCCATAAATCATAATTAAACCCCTGGGGCACGGCTACCTGTTTTCCTTTTCCAATAGAAGGACGATTATTAGTATACCATCCCTTCGCATAATAAACGCGCCCGATAACTCCGTCATGTAAAGCGTTCAGCGCTTCTTTTACATTGGGCCAGGAGGGCCGCTGGGTTCCCAATTGTACCTTTCTTTTATACTTACGGGCAGCAGCCACCATCATCTCCCCTTCCCGCGGATTATGCGAACAGGGCTTTTCTACATAAACGTGTTTACCGGCCTTACAAGCGAGAATAGTGGCGGGTGCATGCCAGTGATCCGGAGTGGCAATAACCATAGCATCCATCTCCTTTATTTCCAAAGCTTTTCTGAAGTCGCCTATAGCTTTAGGTCTTGAGCCCTGAATTTTGTTAACCTCATCCACACATTTATTCATGTAGTTACTTTCTACATCACTGATGGAAATTATCTCGCAGTTTTTTTGATGTGCATAGTTTTTTGACAAGGCAAGACCTCTTGCATGTACGCCCATCACACCCACCTTAATACGGTCATTAGCACCGATAATGTGAGCATAGCTCTTAGGACTAAAACCCGGCAATATACCGCCTATGGAAACTGCAGCGGTAGCGGTGGCCGCTTTTTTGATAAAATCTCTTCTGGAATCCTTCATTTTTTACTTATTTAGTGATTGAAATACCCTGCGGAAATAAAAATTCAAATAGCAAATAATAAATCTCAAATAAAACCCAAACTCCAATATCCAACCTCTTCTCCACATACATTAAAGTATTCGTTTGTTATTTTTGGAATTTTAAAATTGGAATTTATTTGTCTTTTGGGATTTGTGTTTTGATTCTTTACTTTTAAAGTAACCTCTTCAATTTCTCATGAGCTTTTGCTCTTCCCCTTTTTAAAACTTCTTCTAAACTTACCCTTCCGCCGCCGGTCAACCTGCTTTCATCGGCAGCTGTCATAAAGGTATAGATCTCTATTGTTTCTTCTTTTTTCACAGGAGATTGACCGGTTTCAAAAAACCGGATAATCTCCTTGAGCAGAGGGGCATAGCCTTCATAAGGGCCTAAAACCGTATCTCCCTTCTCGCCATAGGCCGTCCCACCGTATGTATGTTTACCCGTTCTTGTACCGCGAAAGGTACCGATACGCCCGTCATTCCAGGTCCCTACCGCCACATCCGTGCCGGCCGTATGGGTCCGTGCCAGTTCCTGACATCCCGTTCCCATGACGGTATAAAGTATTTCCACACCATGTATACCATACCAGTAAAAATCAGGATGTGTTTTTTCTAAAGTACAGGGACTGTATGCGTCTGCCCCCAGTACCTTTCCTATTTTTCCACCTGCCACATCCTGTGCCGTAGACATATATCGAAGCGAAGAAGAAGAGAATAAAGGCACCTTATAATGGTCTGCCATCTGATAAAGCGTTAAAGCATCTGCGAGCGAAGCCGCAACAGGCTTATCTACAAAGAGCGGTTTCCCGGCTTTTATGACCGGAATCGCCTGTTCCAGATGACGGCGACCGTCATTTGTCTCCAATAGAATCACATCCACCTTTTTTAATAACGCGGCTATACTATCGACAACCTCAACCCCCATACCTTTCACATCTTTTATATACCCCGGAATACGCTTAACGGAAGATGCAATATCCAGGCTGCCTTTAGGATAAGCAGCTACTACCCTGTATCCTGCGGCAAAATCAGGTTTTTTGACATTCAATTCTTTGGTAAAGGCAACGGCATGAGAAGTATCCAGGCCGATGATACCAATTCTTTTCCCTTTCTTAGCAGCGCCACTGCCCATTACCGGCAAACCAGCCGCTGACAACCCCAGTCCCATACCCGTGAAAGCCGTATTCCTAATAAATTTTCTCCGGTCGTATCTCTGTGACATGAATAGATTTTTTATACAAGTTTATAATCGTGTACGTACCCAAAAGTATAACATTATTTTTAAATCGCCAATTTTTTTGAAAGTTTAATGAAATTTATAGGAGAAATATATAAAAGCCCGTACGGATTAATGGTAGATATTATCACCAAAATGCACACGAATTAATATGATTTCTGGCAAAAACCCGTACGAATATAGTGCCATTCCCAACAAATATTCAAAAAGGATACAGATTTTAGGTAACGGCAAAGCGACGTGCAATACCCATGGAAAGCGGCAACAACAAGGCGGTAATTACCGCCCATACCCATCCGACGCCTGCCGCTGCCCAGGCAGCATTCATCAGTATCAGACCGAGAACCCCCGATTTCACCGCTTTGCCCACAAGCGGTCCTGAAAGGGTTCTCAAAGCACTAAGCAACGGGGGAAATATAAAAGCAATGAAAAGCACCAGAAAAACGGCCGTGATAAATGTTCTGTTAGCCCAGGCTCCAACCGCAACAATGATAACAACGACCACTATATACAAAAAAAGCGCTGTCCAAATGGAAGATCGCTTTCCCCCGTGTACTTCCCCTCTGCTGATAAGCGTAACCGCAGCGATATACAAAACCGGCACAACGGCCAGCCAGTAAAGAGCGACCTGCGTTAAAGACAGGATGCTCATGCCCAGCAAAAGGTTCAGTCCTCTGCATATACCCATGTTTAACGGCCCGAAAAAGGGATGAGGCTTGGCCCAGCGGTCATATATCACACAAGATACAGCGATCAGGACAGCGAGTAAGCCGCTCAAAATACCGGTTACTGTTGCCAGTACTATTCCAATAGTGAATAGTAAAGCCCCAAAATATACCGCTGAAGTTTTTGCTATTACGCCCGAAGGTATGGGCCGTTCCGGCCGTTCTACCGCATCCAGTTGCGCATCACAAACATCATTGAAAACAACACCGCCCGCATATAAAAATATGGAAGACAAGCTCAACAAAACAACCGGCATTGCGGTTTTTTCTTCCAATAAAAAATAACCAGAAAGCGCTACTCCCGCCCAAATATCGGAAACCGCCGTAAGGAGGTTGGCCGGACGGGTTAATTGAAGATATGCTTTTACCCTGCTGCTCAACGCTATTCAATAATAAGAGATGATTTGACATGTACCGGCTGTTGTCCGCCTCTTAACACCGAGCTTCCTTCAAACTTCTGGCTCTGATCTACTTCCTCTATTTTTATAAAATCCTGCTCATCAATTTGTCCGCTTTGTCCGAAAGCATCTATGGCATTTTGATAAGTAACCAGCCGGATATCTTCTCTCGCAATACCTCTTTGTATCATCAAAGCGGCCGTCTTGGGAACAGCCAATGGATCGCTAATACCCCAATCTGCCGCGGAGTTGACCATAATATTTTTACTCCCATAATGCTTTACAATTTCCACCATCCGCTCGTTGCCCATCTTGGTAAAAGGATAAATGGTAAATCCTGCCCAGAATCCCCGGTCCAATACGTCCTTCACCGTTTCTTCATTGTTGTGATCTACGATCACCATGCCCGGATCCAGCCCGTGTTCAAGCGCTATTTCCATACTGCGGATTGTACCGTTTCTCTTATCCCGGTGCGGCGTATGAATTTGCACGGGCAGGTTGGTTTCTTTTGCCAATTCCAGCTGGGCCCGGTAATATTTTTCTTCCAGGGGAGTCTGATCATCAAAACCGATTTCACCTACACCCACTACTCCCTCTTTCATGATAAACAACGGCAGCAACTCCATTACTTGTTCAGCCAAAGCTTCTTTGTTGGCTTCCTTGGAATTAAGGCCAATAGTACAGTAATGCTTAATGCCAAATTGAGAGGCCCGGAAACGCTCCCAGCCGATCAAGCTGCTGTAATAATCCCGAAAGGTGTCAACGCCTGTACGGGGCTGCCCCAGCCAAAAGGCAGGTTCAATCAATGCCACCACTCCCGCAGCCGCCATAGCCTGATAATCATCGGTCGTACGCGAAGTCATGTGGATGTGCGGATCGAAGAAACGCATTCCTTTAATACTATCAAATTCTTTATTCATGATTTCTTTTCTATCGGCTTATTATAAAGCCTATATTATTACAATTTCTATATACAACAAATATACAGCTTCTTTTTCACTCCTTTTTATTCATACTCCAGTGATTCCCAGGTCAATTGTTTTCCTACTATCTGATTTTCGAGTTCTTCATACTTTTTCAGCACTTCTTTTGCGGGTTCATAAGTGCTGTAATAACAAGCCAGCGCAGCAGCCTGTTTTTCTTTACGGTCCTCCGACTGAAAGAGCTTTTGTATATCCGGGAATATTCCTGCATCAATAAAAGGCGCGACCGGCCGCCATAATATGGGATTCACAGGCCGTCCCGCAGCCCAACGTTCATGTGCATAATCGGATAAAATATGGGCCAGCCCCCGGTTAGTCCTTTTATCCAGCCCGATAATCTGGTTTACCGGCCGGTCCATAAAGAAGGACTTCAAAACCAATTGATTCCAGGCAGCCTCTTCCATATATTCAGAAGGATATGGATTGTTTAAAACAATAGCATCAAAAACATTTTTCATATTCGTACGAACCCCTTCCGACGCCTGCTTTACAAACGCCTCCGGATAGGCCAGTAAGGGCAGACTGCCATACAAAGCCACCTGCTCGTTCATTTCTGCCGCCCTAAAAAGGGCGATAACCCGTTCCACATAAACGGCTTCATCTTCTGCGGGAAGTTGCAATAACCACCAGCTCCTGGCCAGCCGATCAGAATGCCATCCCGACAAATCCAGGGCCGTTCTCATTTCTCTCAATGCTTGTTGTTCTCCGGGAGAAATCGTGATTTCCACCTTATTAATAAAACGCGGAATTGCAGTAAAAGTGAGGTTAAAAAAAGCTTGCTTATGGGTATCTTTATATCGCTTATATTGTTTTTCTAACCATTCATTTGATGTAGCGGTCAAATTCCTGGTTAAGAATTGCTTTAGTAATACCGCCATCTTCTCATAATCATAACTATAGGTCATTGTATGAGTTTTTATGACACAAGGTACAGAAAGAATCCAGTTAAAAAAAGTAGTTGTTATTTTTCAAGAGAGCGGGATTATTTTATTACATTTAGCCCTTAAAAACCGACCATGCTCATTTTCAATATCCTTTTTTGCCTTATTTTCCTGGCATTTGCCTATGTCAACCTCAATGATCCGGATGCCTGGTTGTGGGTCAGCATTTATCTGTTTGGGGCGCTTTGCTGCGGCGCTGCCGTATTTGGGTACTATTTTCCCATAGCATATCTGGTCGCAGATGCCCTATACCTGATATACGCCCTGAACCGCTTTTTTACAAAGGATGGCGTATGGGATTGGATCACCAAATATAAAACGCCTAATATCGCAGCCTCCATGCAGGCAGGAAAACCCTGGATTGAAAAAACAAGAGAGTTTTTTGGCCTCTTGATCGTTATAGCTGTACTCTTGACTAATTACTTCGTTTATAAATAAATATCAGAAAAGCATTTAAAGCATTAAATAAAGCTTAACGTCATTCTTCCAACAATTCTTTCATTGTAAAGGGGTGTGTACGTTCTTTGTTCTTCTCTCTCGCCCGGCCTACTTCTTCGGAAGTAACCGAATCGGCATTATTGCTCCAGGCATTTCTGATATAGCTTAGAATCTGGGCAAGGTCCTCATCCGAAAGCTTTTTGTTATTGATAAAGCCCGGCATTTCTCCTCCCACTTCCGGTTCTTGATAAAGCTTATTCCCCACCTGAATAGGACCGGTAACGCCATGCAAAACAATATCAAGTAATTTTCGCTTGTCTCCGGTGACCCATTGAGAACCGTTTAATGGCGCCCCCAGCGAACGGATCCCGGAACCATCTGCTCCATGGCAAACCTTGCAATAGGTCGCAAAAAGTATCTTTCCCTGCTTAAACTTCTTTTCCGTCTTTTTCTTTTCATCTTCCCTCCGGCTTTCCGCCCGCAGGATTACTTTATTTAAATGCTGATAGAGTACCGAAGTAGTATCTTCGCTCCTTTCTTTAACTTCATGAAAAAAGGTTCTTTCATATCCATACAAGCCGCTGATAACAGCATCAATAACATATTTATCATCCGGATGTGCTAAAGCCAGCTTCAAAAGCAACTTTTGGGCCTCCGGGCGATCATACTGCATCGCCTTCGCAGCCAGAAATGCCCAGTAAGGAATCAGCTCTTTTGCCTCTTTTTCCAGAAAGGGCTTCACCTCTCCGAGCCACCTGCCCACGTTTTGTCTGTTCATATAGGTTACTATAGCAGCTACAGCCTGTTGTTGCAATTTCTTATTACCGGAATGCAGAAAAAACAGCATATCTTCCCTTCGTAATTTTCCCAATCCATCCAAGGTCCAAAAAGCATGTATTCTTCCAACAAGAAAAGAATCGCTTTTTAATTTTTCCCGCAGCAGGCCAACGGCCTCTGTCTTATTTCCATCGGTAATAAGCCGTTGAGCAGTAGCTCTCACCCAGGCTTCCCGGCTGTCCAATAAACCAACCAATTCTTTAGTGGACTTATTATATAAGAGAGGAAGCGCAGGCTTTTCTCCTTTCGGAACCACCTTATAAATGCGTCCCCTGTTCAGCGGATGTTGCAGCTTCCTTTTCCCAATCTCATTTTTTAAATAAGGAGTCAGGTAAGTAATATCCTGAATAATACCCCGATACATATCTACTATATAGAGCGCTCCGTCAGGCCCATTGTATAAATTAACAGGTCGAAAACGCTCATCATCGCTGGCTAAAAATTCTTTCCCCTGCCAGGCCTGTTTCCCGGATATTTTATAGCCGTCAAAAGACAAAATATCTCTTTTTATCAGATTGGCCGAGGGCTCGGCAACAAAAGCATTATTTTTATAATCTCCGGGAAAAAGACTGCTCCTGTATATAACAGGCCCGCAGGCAGCTGTGAAGTGCCTGAGTCTCAGGCTGTCATCCAGTATACCCTCTTGATATCCCCTGTTTACTCCGGGTGTCGGATGGATGGGATAGGTACGGGTATCGCTCACGATCGTTTCATCAAAACCGCTCACATGCTTTTGATCCGGGTTCCAGGCTCCCAATCCGGGAAGAAAGTAGTCTCCCAGCAGGTTGGCAGAGTTGTTATTATAAAAAAGCCTGCCGTAATCGTCCTGGGTAATTCCCCATTGGCCGCGAAAGTGGGTGTGTTGTTCAACCCATTTCCCATCTATTTTTCTATATCGCGTATCTGACTTTGCATTATAAATCCAGTTATCCAGCCCCCTCAGAAGACCGTTGGGCTGATGTTCCACATTCCCTCCCACGGCATAATCAGAATCTACAATATGCTTTATTCCCGCCGTATCGTTATCATTTTCTACAAACCAAAGTTTAGGGGGTTCGGCAACTAAAATCCCATTCTCATAAAAACTTATGGCGCGCGGGAGGATCAGAGAGTCCATAAATACTTTTCTATGATCCATTACGCCATCCTTGTCCCTATCTTCCAATATCACTATTTTCCCCGTAGGGCTGGTATTCTCATCTGTTCCCAGTGTATCCGGCATATAGCCCCGCATTTCGACGACCCAGATCCGGCCTTTTGCATCAAAAGCCATGGCTATAGGAGCCTGTACCAGGGGTTCTGAAGCTACTAATTGAATTTCGAATCCATCCTCTATCTGGAAATGATCTAAAGATGCTTCTGGGGATAAAACGGGGGAACCGCTTTCCGACGAGGAACTTTTTTGTCCACCGCAGCCGGATAACAACCAAAGAATAAATGGAAAAATAAAAATGATATTTTCCCATTTCAGGCGCTTTTTCATAAAAACAACTATTGCAGTACTCTTATTTTAATACTTCTGAAAGAAACCGTATTGCCATGATC
>CAYZGR010000077.1:0-3033 GCA_964478125.1 uncultured Chitinophagaceae bacterium
TTTAGCCTATCTGCCTTTATCCAATTCCAGCATAGACATCACTCATCCATTCCATCAGGGGTTTGGGCAGGCGGATCCCTGATGGATGATCCTGGTACATAGATTCAAAAAGGATTGATAATTTTTTTTCGTTTCCTTCGATATTGGAGAATAGTACGATCAGAAAATCTTTTTCGGGATTATAGTAAACGATATTTCTGAATCCTGTGCTCTCACCCGAGTGAAAGACACAGAGCGTGCCATCTTTGTCACGACCTGTGAACCACCCCATATTATAATACACCCCGTTTTTTACCCTTGCTTTTTCTTCATCCCAAAGCCCGCTTGTATATTGCTCTACTATTGTATTGGCAAAAAGGTTTTTGATCCATTTGGAGTAGGCTTGTATGGACATATACACTCCGCCGTCTCCCTGCGTGCCGCTTGTTACATTCTGATCTGCAGGAAGGATATGCCTCCCCGTTTTTTTGAAACCATAAGCCCTGCTTTCTATTGCTTTCCCCTCTTCATAAACTTTAGACCGGGTGAGCGCGAGTGGTGCGAAAAGATACTTTTCGATAAAGCGGCTGAAAGATATTTTATGGATGGATTCAATGATCTGTGCCAATAAACAATAACCTGTATTACTATAACGAAAGTGGCTTCCCGGGGGAAAATAGAGCATGCCTCTTTCCCGGATAATGGCTAATACATCTTTATCGGTTAGCAGCTTTTTCTGATGAGGCGGTATAACGGCTTCGTAATCTATGATCCCCGATGTATGTAAGAGTAATTGTTTGATAGTGACGGCCCCTATATTCTTTGGCAGACCGGATAAGTAAAAGTTGATCGGATCGGCGGGTTGCAATATCCCCTGTCTGCAACAATACCATATAGCTGCTGCAGTAAATTGCTTGCTGAGAGACGCCATCCTGAAGTTGGTATGCTTGTCGATCAGCGATTCCGGATCCAGGCTGCGGGCGCCTGTCGCAAAAAATGTTTCCGGGCCTTTCCCGTTACGGAGCAATCCGGCCCATCCGCCCGGAGAGATATGAGCGTTTTCTTTTATATTTATATAAGGAAAAGGAACTCGCATTGATCCGGATTAAATTGTTTTTCCTCCCATTAAAGGGAAACCCCAAAGGATCTGAACTTACAAATATCCGGCAGCCCGGAAGACCGGTTTCAGATTGGGGTAACTGTACTTTAAATATTTCTCTACATTTTCAGGCTTGATCCATTGGATGTCTATGATATCTTCTTCGATCTGGGGGATGGTCAGTTCACTACCCGTGAATTCCATCTGGTACCAATGGGTTTGTTTTAGAATATCCTTTTGAGGATCGCCTTGGCGGTCAACTTCAATACTTTTATCCTTGTAAAAAGAATGAGGATAAGAATGCCAGGTATCTGTTAGTTTTCGAACGATCCTTATGTTTTGCAGTCCGGTTTCCTCCGTGACTTCTCTAAGGGCCGTTTCTTCCGGGGTCTCCGGGGGATCCATCTTCCCTTTAGGAAGATCCCACTTTCCGCGGCGGAATAGAAGCAGTATTTCTTCAGCCGTATTGATCACCAATCCGCCGGCTGCTTCCCAATGATCGAAATTTTCCATTAAAAAGTTCCACATTTCGGAAGGGTGATCCATTTGGAAATGGTAGCCGTGGGCAGCCTCCTCTTTCAGTTTGTCAAGTAAAGACGGCACCAGGTTCAATTTAGGATTTTGTATTATGGTAAGTTTTGAGGAAGGAGGTGTTCCCGACCGGGTTTCTTTTCTCGAAATGACAACGGGCTTGTTATGAATAAATATAGTTTGCATGGTTCGGTCTCGTTGGGATTTTCAGCATTTTCCTGTAGGTTTGCTGCATGAAAAGCAGAGAGAAACAGGTGGCTGAAAAGCTTTTGCAAATTAATGCAATTCGCCTGAATGTGCAAACTCCTTTTACCTGGGCTTCCGGGTGGAAGTCACCGGTATATTGCGATAACAGGCGTATATTATCCTATCCTGTCGTACGGGAATTTATTAAATCGGAAATGAGCAATCTGGTATTTGAGACTTTTCCCGATGCCGAATTGCTGGCGGGAGTGGCTACCGGTGGAATCGCCCACGGAGCGCTGGTTGCCGATCAGATCAAGCTTCCATTTGCCTATGTACGCGCAAAGGCTAAAGGACACGGATTGGGCAATCGCATTGAAGGGGTGGTGGAGGAAGGAGCCCAGACGGTTGTTATAGAGGATCTGATATCCACGGGGGGGAGCAGCCTGGACGCCTGTCTTGCATTGCGGGAAGCAGGGGCGGAGGTCATCGGTCTTGTAGCGGTATTTACTTATGGGTTTCCCGTAGCGGAGGAAGCCTTTAAACGTGCCGGTATCCCCTTTTATACCCTTAGTAATTACCCGGAGATGATAGAGGAAGCCAAAAGCAAAGGTGTCGTTTCGGAAGATCAGATGGAGGCATTGGCTGCCTGGAGGCAAAATCCATCGGAATGGGGATAGATCGAACCACATCGCTCATATACGGTTAAAATGCTGAGTTATGAAAAAGTTATTTGTATTATTCTTTTTAAGCCTGGGCTTATTTATAGGCGCTGAGGGGCAAAATATGCATGACCGCGCCACGCTCCATATTAAAACCAGCGTAAGATGCGCCGTGGACCAAAAACGTATTGAAGATTATTTTAAAAGGGAGCCCGGGATTCAATATTTACATGTCAATTATCAAAATAAAATGGTGACTGTAAGGTATACGCCCAGCCGTACCAATCCTTCTAACATTCGTACAGCCATTGCTAATCTGGGTTATGACGCTGATACGGTAAAGGCCAATCCCTATTATAAAAAAAGACTTCCCCCCTGTCCTAAATTAGAAGCGAGGAAAGCGAGACAAAAAGCCATGGAAGAGAAACGAAAAGCCATGGAAGAGAAAAGAAAGGCTTTGCGGGAAAAACAACAGGCCCTACGGGAAAAAAGAAGAACAGAGGCGGCGGAGAAAAGAGCAGCTATGGAAGCCCGGCAGAAAAAAGCGGAAAGCCACTGATTGATTTAATGGTCAAGGGT
>CAYZGR010000077.1:3133-12924 GCA_964478125.1 uncultured Chitinophagaceae bacterium
CCGGCAATGCAGTGTAGCCGGAGGGGCTAAAGGGGTTGACTAAAATGAGATGAATGGGTAATTGACCTATGGGTATACATATTCGATATGGAATAGAAACGGACGCGGCTATTTTAGCAGGCTTTCAGGTAAAGATGGCGGAAGAAACGGAAAATTTGCAGCTTGATGAAGAGCAGGTAGCGGAAGGCGTATTGCAGATCATTAAGGATAGGTCCAAAGGATTTTATCTTGTTGCTGAAAATGACAACGAGGACCTGGAAGGATGCCTCATTATTACTTATGAGTGGAGCGATTGGAGGAATGGATGGATCTGGTGGATTGGAAGCCTGTATGTGGATCAGGCCAGCCGCAAAAGGGGGATCTTTAAAAAAATGTTGAATAAAGTCATTGAATTCTCCCGGCAACATAATGTCAAAGTATTGCGGCTTTACATGGATGAGAACAACGAACAGGCGCGTGCGGCATATTTGAAGAGCGGATTTAAGTTTTCCAACTATCAGGTTTTTGAATTTGAACAAATGCCCGTCCCGGGCGAAACGATCTCAGAATAAATTAATCGGGATGCTGATGTTAAAGATGTTTTTTTTCCCCGGCGCTTGAGGATCCTTATCAAGGAGCCTGGAATATCGGATCCCGATCGGGATACTTAATGCATTAAATATTTTCGTGTCAAGGTAAAGAGTAGCGCCTGCAGAACGGAAGGTTTGCCTTTCGGGATCAAACCTTGTCGGCAAATGAGCCCGGCTGTAGTCATAGAACAAATGTAGTCTGATCCTCAGCAAATAAGCAAAAGTCAGGCCCCAATCAGGATAAGCTACAGGTAACTGATAATTGGTCCCCAGCAGGTATATATTTTTATAGGGGATGCTTTGGTAGCCGTAGGCATAACTAAAATTATCATTAAATTTATATTGATCCCTGTTTTTTGTTTCGGAGTAAGCTGTTGTAAAATAAAGGCTGTGATTCCTGAACAACCCCGGAAGGAACAGATTTAATTTTGTGGTAAGTTGTTCTGCATTTAAAGACCCGAGCGTTTTGTTCCATCTCACGGAAAGAGAAGCCCCGAACTTTGGATTGATTTCCTGTATGGTGCGGTTACGTATGTCCTGGAAAGAAAGGCCTGCAGAGATATAAGACACTCCCTTGACCTGCTTCTTGATCTGTTTGGTTTCTTTGAAATATAGTGTACTCCTGTGGTAAGTGCCGGAGAGGTTCAACTGCCTCTGGTATAAACTGCCGGACAGGTTGAACGGGACTTGAATACCCGAATACCAGTTAACTTCATTCCAGCGTACAGGGAGCGTATCCCTAACAAGATCCTGCCGGTTAAAAAAGGCTTTGACACCTCCCTGTATAAACGGAAACAAACCGCCATAAATAAGATCGGCATCTACAAAAGGCGCCTTTTCGTTGAAGTTATAGCCCCCGCCCGTATTCACTTGTAGCGTATTTAATACGTCCCGGGACTGGAGATACAACCCGGTTTCCGGATAAGCTGACAGAAAGGACCAGCTGTGTATCCTGATCAAATGCCGGAGGGGATGATAGGGTTTGACAGGATATTCCCTTTGCGGGACGTCGTTTATTATAGCGTGTGATCCACCATGAGAAAGCGCTTTTGGAACAAAAGGATCAGACTTTTTTATATCTGAAAAGCTTACTTTTTCCCCGTTTCCCGGGCTTTGGGGCATGGCTAATAATTGGTAGCCTGAAGCGGTATACTCGTCAAAAATAATACGTTGATTCAAAGTATCTATAGCAAGACTGTAATTTCCCAAAGGTCTTTTGGCTATTTGAAACAACTGTTTATCCTTTTTCCGAAGTGCAAAAAGCTGGGTTTCTTCCTTGTAGGAGGCGGGAAAATAAAGATAGTGCGAACTGTTTACAGGAGGTCCGATCGCCTTGGGGAGAAAAGGCGTTAAGAGGGTCTGGCGACCATTTCTTAGATTTATTTTTATAAGCGCCATATGGCCAAGCGTATCTCTTGCTCCTGTAATTATTATGTTTTTAGTATTTCCAAACACCGGGTAGGTATAAGAGTAATGTTTGGGATTAGAGATGATGTTTTCAACCTTGCCGTTTGAGGCATTTAAGAGGACGAGACGGCTCTCACTATCTCTTGATACTTCCACAGTTACAATCATATTCCCATCACGAGACAAAGCGGGAGCGTAAAAGCGGCTCTTATGGGTGAGCGTGTTTGTATGTCCGGTTTTCAGGTCATGGATACGCAGAACAGAGTAATTTCTCCATCCCCATCTTAGATCCGGACGGTATTCTGCCCATACCAGCTTTTGTCCGCCATAGGAAAAATAGGGATCAAGCGTATTCCCCAGCCGAACGATCCGCTGATCTTCTCCTTTTTCTCCTTCGATCCGAACGATCTCCGGATGTTGCGCGTACCCGTTTTTTACTGCTAACAGGCGCCCCCTTTCTGTCACATGAGGATACCGGTAATTTAACACCGTTCTGCCTGTAGCTTTTCTTAGGGTATCTGCTGCAGTGGAATGAAAATTTTGTTTTTCTTTTTCCCAGGTATTTTCAAAATGGGATAGGGCGGCAGAATAAAAAGTCCTGATATTTTCGCCTGTTTGATATCTTAAAACGGCGGCTAAAGGATAAAAACCATATTTAAAAAGATGGAAAGGCCTGTCGGGGTGTTTTTTGTTTTCCTGTAGGATGACCTTTCGGTTCAATAAGGATTCCTGTAGGGTTTTCTTCCAGAAATCGTATCCATATTTTTCCCTTCCGTAAGCGACCATCATGTATCCCCAGGGATAGACGTCCGGGATCAGGTCGCGTAAAGAACCGTTCCGGATCTTGGCAAATTTATAGTGCCGGTCAGAATAATAAAAACTTTTAAAAGGTTCCAGAAACGAAGGCAGCCGGCCTCTGCCCTGATCGGTTAATTTTGTTTCCATAAAGACCGCATCGCCTTCCCAGTACCAGTCGGGGATTAAAACATGCGTGGCAAGGGCCTGCCCGTCTTCTCCGAACAGGATGCGAAAAGTTTTTCCGAGCCCCGTCCGGAAATTCATGTTCTGGAGGGCATGCCAGGTCTCATGGATACTTAACTCGTTGAGCCAGTTATCGGTGCCCAGAGAAAAGTTGTCGAAAGGAGGCGTGGTTTGAAAAACCGCACGGAAGGGGCTTAGGGTCACGAAACCATTAGAAAGAGCGGTGTGGGGTTGTAATATAATATTCAGTTTTTCAAATTTGTTTCCAATGGCGTAACGTTCATGCCGGTTGACATAAAGTGAAGTGTTCATCACCTGGAAGGCCCGGAATTGATCACCTTTTGGAAAAATGACGCGGAGGCTGTCCGAGTTTATTTGCATCCAGTTTATGGAGGGCGGGTTGCCGCCAAATTGTTGTGCTTTCGATTGAAGCATGCTGCCGAGCAACAAAAGGATCAGCAGAGGCCTTAGAAGATAGTTATGATTGGAAAGGGTCATGGTATGATTATAGGGCGTTAGCATTCGCTTAAATTGACGGGAATCTGCATGGCAAGCCCTCCGTCCGATGTTTCTTTGTATTTGGTATTCATGTCAAGAGCTGTTTCCCACATTGTTTTCACCACCTGGTCAAGAGAAACTTTCGCGAGATCGGGGTCGCTTTGTAGGGCCAGCTGGCTGGCCGTTATGGCTTTGGCGGCGCCCATGGTGTTGCGCTCGATGCAGGGAATTTGTACCAGTCCCGCTACGGGGTCGCAAGTGAGTCCGAGGTGGTGTTCCATAGTGATTTCCGCGGCCATCAGTGCCTGGCGTTGCGTCCCGCCCATACATTCGGTTAATCCGGCTGCCGCCATGGCGGAGGATACCCCAATTTCAGCCTGGCAACCTCCCATGGCGGCAGAAATCGTAGCCCCTTTTTTGAAAATACAGCCTATCTCGGCGGCTGTGAGTAAAAAAGTAATTATCTCATCTTCCTCAAAGTCATCAATAAAGGTGAGATAGTAATATAAAACTGCCGGTATAACCCCGGCCGCTCCATTGGTAGGCGCTGTGACCACCCTTCCGAATGACGCGTTTTCCTCATTAACGGCAAGAGCAAAACAACTGACCCAGTCCAGAATATAGCCAAAATCTTTACCTCCCGTCCTGATAGCCCGGATCCAGCCGTCATGATCGTCATAGTCCCCGCCTTTCAATAATTTTTTATTTAGAGCGGCGGCACGGCGGTTCACATGCAGTCCCCCGGGGAGGATGCCTCCGGAATGACATCCCCTGTAGATACAATCCTGCATGGTCTTGAATATCCGGAGAACACCGGCCCGTGTTTGGGCTTCATTTCTCCAGCAGTTTTCATTCTCCATGACCACTTCGGATATGCTGAGTCCGGTTTTTAAACACCAATGCAACAGGTCTTTGGCGGTATTTATGGGAAACTGAAGGGAAACAGCCGCTTTGGGATTGCCTTCTTCATTTTTTTCTTTTACTACGAAGCCTCCGCCAACGGAGTAGTAGGTTCGTGAAAAGGAGATATGATCTTCCAGCAGGGCCTTAAAGATCAATCCGTTGGGATGAAACGGCAGGACCTCTTCTTTGAGAAAAAGAATGTCCTTCTTAGGGTCGAAAGGGATAGGGAAACGTCCATCAAGCCATAAGATTTTGTCCGATAAAATGCGATTTATTTTTAAAGGGATCGCGTCTACATCAAAGGTTTCAGGATCTTCATCACAGAGCCCCAGTTGTATGGCTTTATCCGTCCCATGTCCGATACCTGTTTTGGCCAGGGAACCATATAAATAAACTTGAACTTGTTTGATCTTTTTATCGCCCCGCCGCTCCCTGAGTTCTTTCAAAAACATTCTTGCAGCCTTCCAGGGCCCCAGTGTGTGGGAGCTGGAGGGTCCCACGCCAATCTTAAAAATATCAAATACAGAAATGGTTTCCTCCGGTGCCATAATTTTCTGTTTATAGATTTCAAAGTTAAGCTAATAATAACTGAATCGCCGTGTTTTAAAAAGCATTTTGGTCTTCATAAGCCATATGGGTTGGAATAAGATAATTTTAAAAATCTAAAAATTTGAAAAACAAATACTTATGCTTATTTTTGTAGCGTGAGCATGAAAAACTCATTAAAACAACCGATTCATGACGGAAGGATATTCCCTGACCGACCTTTTGACCATTTATTTATACAAGAATAAATATCTGAGTCTCCCCAATCTGGGCCGTTTCGAGCTGTCGGAAGCTGTGGATCTTTCTCATCCTGAAGAGAACAGTTTTAGTCGTATTCCCAAAGATGTCCTCTCTTTTTCACCCAATCCCGCGGAAGAAACGGATACGGAACTTGTAAAGTATATTACAAACCATTCCCGGAAAATGAAATCCCTGGCGGTAGCAGACCTTTTCACCCTTACGGATCAGGCGCGTGAGGTATTGAATGTTTACCAACCCGTATCATTTGATGGTATTGGTACATTAAATAAAAACCCGAAGGGAGAAATTGAGTTTACTCCCGGGGTGTACCGGTCGGAATTGTTAAAGCATTTTGATGACGGGCCCTTTCTTCCTGATTATTCTGAAACGCCATCCGCTCTTTCCTCCGTAGAGGCCGGCGCCAAAATGAAGGGACAACGATCTGCAGGACAACAATCATCCCGTTCGATTGGCGGCGTATTCATTATTGTGATCTGCCTGATCATCGCAGCGGCCCTTATTTATTTTATGGTAGCACACAGGGATACCATAAAAGAAGAAGTGCAGAATGTTACAAAAGAGCCTGCCCCTGCTTCGGCCTCTCTCCAGGATAGTATAAAAGCTTCTGAACCGTTGCCTCCCGAACGGCCCCATACGGGGATCATTCATTATGAAGTGATTTTTGAGCATGCGACGACCGAACGTGCTTTCCACAGGTATAGACAACTGACCGGATGGGGGCATAAAGTGATCATGCGAACAAAAGACTCGGTCCATTATACCCTCTCTATTCCGGCTACTACTCCTGCAAAAGATACTACGAAGATGAAGGATTCTATCCGTATTTTATATGGACATCCCACTACCATCCGTTATCCTACCGGGGAATAGAAATTTTTTCGGCAATATTTGTGTATTTTATAAAATATTCCGACCTTTGCACCTCGTATTTTCGAGCTATTACGGAAAATTACTCGTTTTTAAAAAATAAGATCATGGCAAGAGTATGTCAGGTAACAGGGAAAAGGCCCGTCACAGGAAATAACGTGTCTTTCTCTAATATCAAAAACAAGCGGCGCTTTCTTCCTAATTTGAAAAAGAAACGCTTTTATCTGGCGGAGGAAGATCGCTGGATTACCTTGAAACTTTCTACCAATGCCATTCGCACCATCAACAAAAAGGGATTGTATACGGTCGTAAAAGAGTTGCGTGAACAAGGTCAGAAAATATAAGCGGTACATTTTAGTACATTAAAAATATTTGAATCATGGCAAAGAAAGGAAACAGAGTACAGGTAATTTTGGAATGTACCGAACATAAAGAATCGGGTAGGCCGGGTACTTCCCGCTACATTACTACTAAGAATAAGAAAAACAGCCCGGAACGTATCGAATTGAAAAAGTATAATCCTATACTTAAGCGCGTTACCGTTCATAAAGAAATAAAATAGTTCTTTAATTTTAAAAGTACTTAAGTCATGGCAAAAAAAGCAAAAACGGCTATTAAAGGTAAGGATGCTAAAATTGATGCGAACGCCAAAAATTTTACAAAAGTCATCCGAACGATAAGATCCCCCAAAACAGGAGCTTATTCCTTCAAAGAAAGTATTGTTCATAAGGAAAACGTGAAAGAATTCTTGAGCGGTAAGTAAAGATACCTTTTCTTTTTTATAGCCATTCCTTATTAGAAGCTGTCTCGTATTTTCGGGGTGGCTTTTTGTGTTTATTCGAGGGTTGAAGAAGGATTAAGAGGAGAGGGCTGAAAATCCCAATTGAATTATCATGAGCCTATTTAAAAAATTATTTTCCAAATCGGAAAAGGAGCATTTGGATAAAGGTCTTGAGAAGACAAAAGAAAGCTTTCTGAAGAAGGTAAGCCGTGCAGTGGTGGGTAAATCCCGCGTAGATGATGAGGTGCTGGACGATCTTGAGGAGGCGCTTATATCGGCAGATGTAGGAGTAAAGACTACTGTTGAGATTATTGAGCGCCTGGAAAAAAGAGTGGAGCGCGACCGGTATATGAATACAGACGAACTGGAGCATATTCTTCAGGAAGAGATGGCCGGTTTATTAGTCGGTCCTGAGACAAAAGCCGATATTTCGGGTTTTGATTTTTCAGATGGACGGAAACCTTATGTTATTCTCGTAGTGGGTGTGAACGGCGTGGGGAAAACAACCACTATTGGTAAGTTGGCCTATCGGTTTAAAAAGGCCGGTAAGTCGGTGATACTTGGTGCGGCAGACACCTTCCGTGCAGCGGCCGTGGATCAGCTGACCATTTGGAGCGAACGGACCGGGGTGCCCATTGTGAAGCACCGGATGGGATCCGATCCTGGGGCTGTTGCCTTTGATGCGGTACAAAGCGGGCTGGCTAAAAACGCCGATATTGTTCTCATTGACACGGCAGGACGCCTTCACAATAAAATCCACCTGATGGATGAGTTGAGCAAGATACGCAGGGTAGTCGGGAAGGTGATCCCGGATGCCCCACATGAAGTGCTGCTTGTATTGGATGGATCTACGGGGCAAAATGCACTGGAACAGGCCAGGCAATTTATTGCCGCTACCGAGGTTACCGCTCTTGCTATAACCAAGCTTGACGGAACTGCCAAGGGTGGAGTAGTTCTTGCAATCGCCAACCAATTTAAGATCCCGGTAAAATATATTGGCATAGGAGAGCAAATGGAAGATCTGCAGCCTTTTAATGCAGCAGAATTTGTAGATTCGCTGTTCTCGCTGAAAGAATAAGGAAGGCTGATCCAAACGGCTGGTTATTCGAAATAAGGATCGGTGTTGGGAAGACCGATCCTTATTTTTTTCATTAACGATAACGAAATAAGCAGAATGCACTATATTTGGTGCGCTTTTTTTAATGCGGAGGAAAGGATAGGACATCATTTAAAACCATTCTGTCAACGTAGCGGTCCGGTGGATCGGATTGCGAATAAATATCGTAAATGAAAATAACACCAATTGACCGGGTTGAGCAAATCAGTCCGGATGATTTCCGGGAACATTATCTTAAACCCCGGAAACCCGTAGTTATTACACATCTGTCCCATGAATGGCCGGCTTATACCCAATGGACGTGGGACTATTTCATTTCACTGGTTGGACAGGAGAAGGTGGGTTTGTATAACAATTCCCGGGCCGATGCCCATACGCCGGTAAACGGCTATGATGAGGAAATGCTTTTTGGGGAGTATTTGAAAATGGTAAAAAAGGGACCGGTGGCATTGCGAATTTTTCTTTTCAATATATTTAAATATGCACCCCAACTGGTCAGGGATTTTAACTGGCCTGATCATTTGGTCGGGAGTTTCCTAAAGAAGTATCCCATGTTGTTTGTGGGGGGCGCCGGTTCGGTGGCGCACATGCATTACGATATTGATCTTTCTCATATTTTCCATACCCAGTTTGTGGGGCGTAAAAGGGTATTGCTTTTGGAAAATAACCAATCCGCTTTAATTTACAGAATGCCTTTAACGGTAGAAAGCGCAGCCAATTTTGTTCACTGGGAAAACGGACTGGACGAAAAGAATTTTCCCGCCTTAAAATATGCCAGCGCATATACCTCCGTTTTAGAACATGGCGATACGCTATTCATGCCTGCCGGTTATTGGCATCACATGCAATATATGGATAGCGGATTTTCAATGAGCTTGCGTGCATTAGATGAGCGGTTAAAGGGTAAGTTAAACGGACTATACCATATCGGCCCCATGCGAATGATGAACAATTTGCTTATTGCCATAAAGCCGGAGTGGTGGTATCATTATAAACGTAAAGCAGCCCACAGAAACGCCAAAAAGACGCTCAGGCGTCAGCATTGAGGTAATAGAATAAGCGTCCATAATCCTGTTTGTATCTCCATGTACTTTTTTGAGTTGTTTCGGTAAGCGGCGTATTTCCCTGCAAATCATTTTACCTTTGTAAATTTGGCGAAATGCCATCAAGTAATACAACAGGTGAAAAGTATGCATTACCTGTCTTATTGAGAGGACGCGCATTAAAAATGAAAATTTAATGGAATGGACTGTAAAACAGATTGGATTGATTATGCGGATACCGGTTACTTTTCTTCTCTTATTATAGATTTTTTAGAAGAGAACCCTAAATTGAAGCCGTTTTATCGCTATTCACCCTCCCAACCGGATTTTAAAGAGATTATTGAAAACAGGAAGAAATTTTCCACTAACCGGGAATTATTGGTAGAGGAGTTGCATAAAGCCTATAAGGACATTGAATCCGAAAAGGCTGTAGAGCGAAATATCCGGCTGCTAGCCGACAAAAATACATTCACAATCTGCACGGCCCACCAGCCCAACCTGTTTACCGGCTATCTTTATTTCATTTACAAAATATTGCATGCCATTAAGCTGGCAGAATATCTAAGGGAAAAATATCCTTCATATCATTTTGTTCCGGTGTATTACATGGGAAGCGAAGATAATGATCTGGAGGAACTGGGAACAGTGAATCTATATGGAAAGACCTATCGCTGGAAGACGGGGCAGTCTGGAGCCGTTGGCAGGATGCGATCCGATGGTTTGGAACCGCTTATTAAGGATCTGGCTGCCGAATTGGGCAATAATGCGTTCACTCACGAAATTATTCCCCTTATAAAAAAAGCTTATCTCGAACATCC
>CAYZGR010000078.1:0-6849 GCA_964478125.1 uncultured Chitinophagaceae bacterium
TTAAAATTTAAAATTCCAGGTGACTGCCGGGATAACGGGGAATAAAGCCACCTTTTTGGGTTGAATGGTCAAACTCCCGTCCAGGTATCCTCCTTCCGAATCAAAATAAATAAAGTAGGGATTTAATCGGCTGTAGGCATTATAAACGGAAAAAGTCCAGGAATGTGAAAATTTTCTTCCCGGTTTCGGAGGAGGAGTATAAGTAGCAGACAGGTCAAGACGATTATAAGGTTTCAGACGATAGGTATTCAGATGAGAATAAGCCTGTGATAAGACCCCTTCTATAAAATAAAACTTCTCTGGCAGTGTAGTCGGACTTCCTGTCTCATAAATAAAATCCCCTGCAAATGTCCAACGATGGTTCAACTTATAAGAAACCACCACTTTCAGATCATGACGACGATCCTGCCGGGCGGGATACCGCTCTCCCTCATTCAGATCGGGGAAATGGCGCCAAACCCAGGATAAGGTGTATCCCAGCCATCCTTTCAAACGACCCTTTTGTTTATGAATAAATAATTCAGCTCCATAGGCGGTTGCTTTCCCAAAGACAAAACTATTCTGAGGATCCTCCAATGAGGGCAAATAACCCGGTCCGAATTCCATCTGGTTTTTCATATCCTTATAATAAACGGAGAGGGAACTTTCATACATATTGTCTCTAAAGTTCTGATAATATCCTATCGCATATTGCCAGGCTATTTCCGGCTTTACCACGGCTGTACTGGGTACCCAGAGATCGGTAGGCAAGGTAGTGGTATTGCTGGATACCAGGTGAATATACTGGAAATTTCGTGTTACGGAGGCTTTGAGCGCGTTATGATGCAACAGATCAAATTGAAAAAGGAGACGCGGCGCCCACCCCGTGTAAGTTTGTACAGGCTCTGACTTTTTATAAACGGTACTGTCCAAAAGCGCTCCTTTTTCATCTGTTTTATAGCTGGTATAAGGGCCAATTTGTTGAAAAAAGCTAAACCGGATACCTGCATTTATTTTCAATCGTTTTGAAACCTGCCAGTCGTCCAGAGCATAAAGTGCAGCCTCATGGGCATGCTTTTCAAAAGGATTGGCTGCATCGAAAGAGGTCTCATTGGATTCCCCCGTAACAGTAGAAGGAATAAAGCGGTGAATAATATAATTACCCCCAAATTGGATGTGATGATGGTTGTTGAGATACCAGGAAAAGTGGGTTTTAAAATTCCAGTCTTTAATTCCCGAGTGCATGCCGATCAATAAATCTTTTTGTTCCCCGTTAAAAGAAAAGTCATAGGCATTATAAACAAGTTCGGTATTGGCAAACAGCCTGTTGCTGAATAAATGGTTCCACCGCAGCGTCGCCGTGCTATTTCCCCAGGGAATGGTCGTTTTAAAGTCTTGGTTACTGCTGGTGAATTTAAACCGGTCCCGTCCAAAATATCCGCTTAAAAACAACCGATCCTTATCCGAAAAAGCATAATTAACTTTGGCATTCAGATCATAAAAATAATAACCCGATCCATGGAAAGAGCTGTTTTTGGAAATAAATGGTTTTATTAAAGCATCAATATAGGTTCGCCTTGCGGCTACTATAAAAGAGGCCTTATTTTTGACTATGGGTCCTTCCAGAGAAAAGCGTGAAGCGATCAGACCGATCCCTCCCTCGCCGTGAAGCGCCTTGTTATTGCCTTCTTTCATGGAGATATCTACCACGGAAGACAACCGTCCTCCATAATTGGCAGGCATTCCTCCTTTTAATAAGGTAACATCTTTGATGGCATCTCCGTTAAAAACAGAAAAAAAACCGAATAAATGTCCGGTATTGTATACCGGCGCCCCGTCGAGTAATACCAGATTTTGACCGGGCCCTCCTCCGCGTATAAATAATCCTGACGTCCCTTCTCCTCCGGATTGCACGCCCGGCAGCAGCTGTAGCGCCTTCAATACATCTATCTCACCAAATAAAGCAGGCAGTTGTTGGATGCGTTTCATGGGCAGGTTTACCTTTCCCATAGCTGTGCTGGTCACATTTTCAGAACCTTTTTTATCCGTAATAACCACTTCTTTCCGGCTAATGGCAACAGGTATAAGGGACAGATTTAGACGAATGGAGCCGGTGATCTTTACATTGACGGTTCTTGTATTATAGCCAAGAAAAGAATAGCGGATGCCGTAATCTCCCGCGGGCAAACGTATGGCATAGTATCCATAGCTATTAGTGACGATCCCTTCCGAAGTCCCCACGATTTGTACCGAGGCGCCCTGAAGCATTTCTCCGCTGGCTGAGTCGCTTACATAACCACTCAGGATGAATTGCTGTCCAAATACAGAATCCCGCCCCTGAATAGCGATGAATACGATCTGGAGCAAGATAAAGTAAGCAACTTTCTTCATTTTACACATTCAGCCGCAAGGTAACGGAAGTTTTATCAACCTGAGAACAAAAACTACCTGTTTTGCAATAGCCGCCCTGATGTATATTGCAGCTCCTGTTCTTGAATTTTATGAGAAAGAATTCCTGAGGCGGCCTCAAAATTCAAGAGTTTCTTTTACTTCTCCACAATTGATCATTTCATGTCCATAATAGGGATTGCGTATAGCCGCAGAATTGCTTAACCAATAACCATCGGCCATGGGACAATAAGTTCGGTAAACCGTTATCCCCTTTAGTCCGACTGTTTTAATCAGATTATAAGAAACGCCGGAAATCAATTTAAAAGTTTCCCGCATGTCTTTGATTGAACTGTCTTTTGCCAGTCCGGCAATCTCTATATGAAGACTATCCACTCCTTCTTTTACCGCCTCTTTTTTTGAGGGATCGTTTATTTTATCAAGAGGCAGATCATTAGCCCTGGCTGCCAGCTGGGAAGCTGCCCGCAAGACAACTGCACTATCCGTTTCCACGAAAGCATCTTTCAGACTGTAATAAGCTTGCAGAAAGGAATCCATGGACGCCGCCATTGCCGGCGTCACCTTCACATCCATCTTCACCACAGTGGTATCTGCATCATCTCCGTTCCCTGCGCCACTTTTTGTACCGGAGCTGCATGCCATCATTAAAAATAAAAATCCCAATGTCATACAGATCCCCAAGAAACTTAATTTCTTCATTCTTTATTAATTTTTAATTTATAATCTGTTCCCCTGGCACAAAGATAAGGTATCCACCTCAGGAAATTGTACTTTTGCACCCCTCAAAGACAATAGAGAAAAAAAGACAAAAGTTGAAAATGTATGTTAATAGGAATTAACCATATTACATTCGAATTTGGTGCACATGCGATTTTGAGGGATACAAGCTGGCAGATCATGCCTAATGAGCGCATCGGGCTCATCGGGGTAAACGGGGCCGGAAAATCGACCTTATTACGCATCATAAACGGGGAATATACGGTATCCGGAGGGAGTGTAACACGTGCAGGGGAAGTCTCCGTAGGCTTTTTCAATCAGGATCTGTTGAGTTTTGAGAGCCGCGATACTATTTTACAAGTAGCTATGACTGCCTTTGAGCGGGCATTGCTTTTAGAAAAGAAACTGGAGAGAATAGCTCAAAAGATGGCTGATGACCACAGTGAGGCACTCCTGCAGGAATACAGCAAAATCCAGGAAGAATTTGAAGCTTTGGATGGCTACAACCTGCAACACAAAACGGAAGCCATGTTGGAAGGGCTGGGCTTTAAAACTACTGACCTGCAACGACCTTATAATGAATTTTCCGGAGGGTGGCGAATGCGCGTTTTACTGGCAAGGATGATGTTGCAGCAACCGGAAGTGCTGATGCTGGACGAGCCTACCAACCACCTGGATCTTCCCTCTATTGAGTGGCTGGAGCGGTATCTGCAGAAATATCAGGGAACGGTGATCATCACCTCTCACGACCGCTATTTCCTGGACCGGATGGTTACCAAAATTGCGGAGTTATACCAACAACAGATCCACCTCTATTCAGGAAATTACAGTTTTTATGAAAAGGAAAAAGCCCTGCGCATAGAGCAACAGCAAAGGGCTTATGAAAATCAACAAGAATATATCCGCCAGCAGGAACGTTTCATTGAGCGGTTTCGGGCTAAGGCGACCAAGGCTGCACAGGCCCAAAGCGCGATGAAGAGGTTGGACCGCCTGGAAAGAGTTGAAGAGGTTGATGGAGGTCCTGAAAAAATAAAGATCCGCTTTAATGTTGGCCGGGTACCTGGAAAAATACTTTGCACGCTTGAGCATCTCAATAAAAGGTATGGTAAACAAGTCATCTTAAAAAATACGAATGCCCTCATTGAAAGAGGAGATCGTATTGCCCTGATAGGGGCCAACGGGATGGGAAAATCGACCTTGTTACGCATCATCGCCGGCACAGAATCGTTTGAGGGCAAACGCATCCCGGGCCATAATGCGGTAACCAGCTTTTATGCTCAACATCAACTGGAAGCCTTGAATCTGGAGAATGATATATTAGGGGAATTACAACAATGCGGAAGCGGCTATCCGGATCAGGAATTGCGCGGGCTACTGGGATGTTTCCTATTCTCCGGAGATGATGTTTTTAAAAAAATAAAAGTGCTTTCAGGCGGGGAAAAGGCCAGAGTAGCTTTAGCTAAAACCATCATCAGCAAAGCAAATTTCCTGTTACTGGACGAGCCTACCAATCACCTGGATATGCAATCGGTAGATCGCCTGGTAGAAGCCCTGGACCAATATGAAGGGACTTATGTTTTGGTATCTCATGATCGTTATTTCGTGAACCGGACCGCCAACAAAATATGGGAAATAAGGGATCAGGAGATCAAAATATTTAGCGGCACATACAGCGAATGGGAAGTCTGGAAAAAGGAACAGGAAGAAAAACAGCAATCCCGGACGACTGTTCTTCCTAAAAAACCTTCAGAAGAGAAATCAAAAACAGAGAAAGCTGTCCCCATGCGCAAAGGCGCCATAGACAAAGACACTAAAAGAGAGTGGCAAAAACAAAAGAGCCGGTTCGAAAAACTGGAAAAGAAGGTCAACGACCTCAAGGCAAACCTACACGCCTTAGCGCAACAACTCGCCCAACCCGATACCTATTCGGATAAAGAAAAATTCCAGGTAGCCGAAAAAGCTTATAATGAGACGACGGAAAAGCTTAAAATGGCGGAAGCAGAATACGAGCAGGTATTTGAAAAAATGATGGAGTTGGAAGCGGGTATGGCCGTGTAAAGTGATTACCGGTTGATTTTTTCTATCTAATTTGTATTTTTGAATGAGATTTTATCATTCAAAAAGGTTATAATGGAAAAATCAACTTCAGACAAGAGAAATATTGAATTACTGGCGCGTCTGAATCGCATTCCCGTCTGGGCATTTCCGAAAAGCTATCTGGCCATTATCGGAATAGGATATTTTTTTACCTTTTATGATATCAGTAATATCGGCTTTGCCATGCCGGCAATCAATGAACAATTCAATTTATCGAACTCCACCAGCCTGTTTCTTGCCTTATCAGTCGGGCTTATTGGTTATATAATCGGATCCTTCATAATCGGCACACTGGCCGACCGCTTTGGCCGCTACCGGATGCTGCTTCTCACCTTTGGCTTGACAGCGATTGGCTCTTTTGGAGATGCTTTGGCCCCGGGGGTTACCACCCTCATTATATTCCGCTTTCTAACAGGGGTCGGCGTTGGGGCTGATTTGAATTTAGTATCCACTTACATCAGTGAGTTAGCGCCCACCTCGCGCCGGGGAAGAATTACGTTGCTGACTTTTCTGATAGGTATTCTGGGGCAAACCGTTACCCCTTTCGTAGCTTTAGCGCTTGTTCCGCACTTTGAAATAGGATGGCGTTTATTGTTTGGCATTGGCGGTCTTATTGCCGTCATAGGTCTTCTTCTCCGGGTCAGACTCCCTGAATCCCCGCGTTGGGAGATCCATCGGGGTCATTATAAAAATGCCGAGAAAACCATTTTACAGATGGAAAGTAATTGTGGTAACCGCCATATTCATTTGCCCGAACCCGTTCCGGATCTGGTAAGTTTTCGTGAAGGATTTCCTTTCCGGTTTCTTCTGAAACCGATATACCTTCGTCGTCTGGCCATCTTGGTTGCCATGTGGTTTCTCTGGTACATAGGAAACTATGGCTTTCTGGGGGATGCAGCCGAACTTCTTTCTGCCCATGGGGCAGGTATGGGCGATTCCATTGCTTATCTGGCCGTAGGCGCCATAGGCTATCCTATAGGTACTTTATTGGTATTGGGTATTGTAGATCATTTTGAGCGAAAGAAATTGATCTTTTTCACAACCGTGGTCTGGCTCATAGGCATGCTCCTGGTAGGAGGTTATGCCAACACCTGGTCTATTTATATGGGTTCCTTCTGTGCATCGCTGGCGCTGGGCGCCTATCTCCAGGTGGCCTATACCTATACCGCCGAAGTTTTTCCTACACAGGCGCGCGCCACCGGTTTTGCACTTTCAGATGGCATTGGCCACGCAGGAGGTGCGGTAGGAGCGCTTCTTTTACCTGCTATCATAGCACATTATTCCTTTTTTACCGGTTTTGCATTTATTGGGTGCACCGGATTACTGGCGGGTATTATTGCATTGTTCGGACCTAAAACAACGGGACGAAATCTCGAGAGTGTATCTTCTTAGAGACGAGGTTGTTTTTTTAGGAGCAAAAAATTCGGTAATTCTTATTCTATTTTTTGGGTTGACCAGGTGGCATCTTTATAATAGGGATGGTAATAATATTCATCGGGGCTGGTGGGGTTTTGAAGATATCCGAGACTATACCATCCTTTGGGATGGCTCATATCCAATACCCAGGTTTTCCCTTTCTGGCCGCCAGTCAGATAGCCCATCGCAGATCCTCCAGAAAAGACAGATCCGTAGCGGTTACGTGGATCC
>CAYZGR010000078.1:6949-12771 GCA_964478125.1 uncultured Chitinophagaceae bacterium
ATTTATAGCCGGTGTTGACAATGGTAGCGAAATCGACCATGAGCCTTTTAAAGCCAATTACCGAAAGGCGTTCAACGGGCAATGCCTGGTTATTATCCAATCTAAAAAGGAACCAGGAACCATCGTATTAACAGCTAAGGCGGATGGCCTGGCATCAAATATCATACGGATAGAAACAGAATAGTGCTGTTAAGCTTTCTTTTTCCTATATTCGGGAGATAATACCCCGCATTCTTTCTAAAATCTTTGAGGCTATTGTCATGAAATAGTGGGAATCAATTCTTTACTGTATTTCTTAGGCTTTTTACCGATATGTTTTTCAAAAACCCTCGAAAAATGACTGAGGTTTTCAAAGCCCATTCGATAACCTGCTTCTGAAACCGACAGCTTTTCCTCACGTATAAGTCTGGCTGCTTCTTTCATTCTAAAATGTTGAAAATAAGTATAGATGCCCATCCCGAATATCTGGGTGAAAATCTTCCGCATTTTTAATTCATTCATTCCGGCAATTTGTTTCAATTCTGTGATGGGAATGGCCTTATTTAGAGATGAAACAAGTTGGTCGCGTACTTTGTAAATAGACCTTATATCATCCTCATTTAATTTCTGATGAACCGATTTTTCACGCCTGCTCAAGCTCTGGAACAAATAAAACAGCAATTCCAGGGCTTTCAGCTTATAGTAATAGCCTGCCAGCCTGCCGGGCGCTTCTTTTTTTACAATATCATTTACCGTACATAAGATATCATCACTCATAATCTCTTCAATGAGAAAAACATTATCCATATCGAACAAAAACTGAAACCGCCTGGCCTCTTCTTTTAAAAAGCTTTTTAAGTAATCGGCACTGATGAACACCGATACTATTTTTCTATGAGTTCCCTTCTTAAAGTGACTGATGTGTGAATGAGTGGATGGGAATACGCGTACAACCGGTCTTTCATTATTCTTATGGGAACTTCCGTATTTATTTCCGGATTCATCATCAAATACATTTTTAAAGAAAAAACAGAGGCAGTTCTCAATGGAGGCGGGGGCTTTCGTGGGACGGGAAAATGTCCGTTTCACGGTATAAGAGGCAAAAAACATGGTGAATTCAGGAAAGAAATCAAAACTTTTTTGATAATGCAAATCAATGTTGGGCATCATATTTCCCCCAATATCATAACCCGTTTTATGAATAAATTGAAGGACCTCCGGATCTTCCATCTTTAGCGACATAATTTTTATGACTATTTTTATTAATTATGTGGTTATTTTATTCGCAAATATACATCTACTTTTGGGTCCGAAACAATTAAAATCTAAAATAATGAAAAAGAAAGTTTTGATCTCGGGGGCAAGTATTGCGGGATTGACCTTAGCTTATTGGTTAAACCGATATAATTATGAAGTAACAGTAGTGGAGATTTCAAAAGGATTAAGGCGAGGCGGTGCTCCCGTTGATGTGAGAGGTAAAGCCCTGAAAGTTGCTACAGAAATGGGAATAATAGAAAAAATAAAGGCAAATGAATTTAAATCTGCTTTAGAAATGGTAAATTCAGAAAATGAAACGATCATTGATTTTTCGATAAATGACCAACCGGAATATAAAGAAGATATGGAGATTCAACGAGGCGATTTGGTAGAGATACTGTATGAAAGAATTCCCAAGGATCAAATTAATTTCTATTTTGGGGATCGGATCAGGGAGCTGGTTCAGGATACCCAAAAAGTAGAAGCTCGCTTCAAAAGCGGAAATAAAGCATATTTTGATTTTGTCTTTGGTGCAGATGGCATACATTCGGGAGTTAGAAAGCTTATTTTTGGAGAGGAGAAAGAATTTTCTGAATTTTATGGAGAATATTATGCGCTTGTGGACACTCCGGATATTAAACCTCATCGGCCCCAAATAGGCACGATGTACAATGAACCGGGCAAAATGGTTACGATATTTCCTTTTGAAAAAACCGTAGGTACTTTTGTTGTTTTTAAATCTTCCAAATTGGACTGGGATTACAGGAATGTGGAGCAGCACAAAGAAATACTAAAAGAAAATTTCAAAAGTAAATTATGGCGAATTCCTGAAATTTTAGATGCCATTCTTGATTCTGATAATTTATTCTTTGATGAGGTTTCCCAAATTCATATGTCTACTTGGTCAAAGGGGCGGGTAGCATTGGCTGGGGATGCTGCTTATGCTGCAAGCTTCCATACCGGAATGGGCACGAGTTTAGCTATGGAAGGCGCTTATATCTTAGCCAAAGAACTTAATTCGAACGATAGCTATAAGAAGGCTTTTGATAAATATTATAAAACCTATAAACCTTTTACTGAAGAAATGCAAGCTCGTATCACACGGGGCCTGAAGTACCTGGTACCCGAAACGGAAGAAGGTATTAAAGAAACCATCGAGCGGTTTAAAAAAACAAAATGAATAGGCTTTTTATATAATATAATTTTCATATTTTATTATATTGCGAAAGAGGCGGCTTTTAACACTAACGTTTCAATTACACTCCCCCAAATAAAAAACGACTTCCAATCAATAAAATAGAAATGCTTGTCTCCAAAACCGACGCTTATCCGTTATCAACCCCGGTTTAACCATGGATGGAAGTTTATGAGGCACCGGACAAAAAAAAGGAAAGCCTAATTCTTTATTCCTGTGAGAGCAGGAAATAAAAAATGCTTAAATTTTTTCTTTTCCATATTCAGAGGGCGGCACGCCAAATTCTTCTTTAAAATATTTGGTAAAATATTTGGGATTATTATACCCCACTTCGTGGGCTGCTTGTGATATATTCAGATCCCCTTCTTTAATTAACCGGGCTGCATGTTTGACACGTAATTTCCTGATGAATACAGAAGGGGATTTGCCCGTAATTTCAGATATTTTTTTATGGAGTGTTACCCTTCACCCAAAGCTTATTTCCGGTAATGTATATATTCCCATAATGTAACTAGTCTGTCAGAGAAGTATTGCCTCTCATTCCATGGCGAAATACCTCAAAAGAATAACCATCGTAGCGATTCAAACCCGAGACGTTCCAAACTACATAAAGTCCTTATCATCTTTTAAAATACAATTTACCTGATTATGAGACAATCCCCGGTATATATCCACATGCTGAAAAAGGATTTCCTTTTGCTGGCATGTCCCTGTTTTATAAAAGAGGAAGCATAATATAAATGAGTAAAATATTTTTATAGGCCCAATTCATTTAAAAGTTTCATTTCATGAGTATAAAAATATAGGATTATTCTTATATCGAAAAGAATTCATTTCATTTTCAGCATCTTGTTCAGATGTTCTTTCCATTCCTCATAAATAGAATGATAAGCACTTGGAGCTTTAGGAGGGATACGGCTATGAGGACTTCTGTTTTGAGCAGCCTCCTCCGCGTTTTTAAATATACCGGATCCAATGCCTGCACCAATAGCAGCGCCGTAACTGCCATCCCCCTCATAAAATTCTATTTCCACTTCGTTTACATCCGCAAAAACCTGGGTAAAAACCCCGCTAAGGAAAAGATTGGCCTTGCCGGCTTTGATCACCTTTGGATTGATCCCGTTTTCCCGCATAATATCCAGACCATAACGGAAGGAAAAGGCAATCCCTTCCTGAACAGCCCTCAATAAATGTTTTTTGGAGTGAATATTAAAGTCAAGATTCAAAAAATGCGCGCCGGGTATACTATTCTCAAACATTCGCTCCGCGCCGTTCCCAAAAGGCATAGTCAACAATCCTTCCGAACCGGGGGCCACCTCTTTTGCCATCGTGTTCATGGCGGCGTAAGAAACTTCTTTCCCCAATAAATTCCGCATCCATTTATTGAAAATCCCGGTACCATTAATATTCAACAAGGCGCCAATCCTCTTGTCCGCAGCGCTATAATTCACGTGGGCAAAATTATTAATGCGGGACCTGGCATCATAGGTTAATTGATCCTTCACGCCATATATGACCCCTGAAGTACCGGCATTGGCAGCTACTTCCCCGGGGTGGAGGACCTTTAGCGCCAAAGCATTGTTGGGTTGATCCCCGGCTTTATAGGCTACCGGGATATCCGGTGTTAAGGATAGTTGGGCAGCCCGTTCCTTCGTCAGTAAACCATGTATACCAAATAAAGGTTGGACCGAAGGAAACAGCTCCCGGTCAAAGCCATAATAATCTAAAAGTTTCTCCGAAATTTCATCCTTCTTAAAGTCCCAGAATATGCCTTCCGATAAGGCCGGAATGCTGGTGGTTACTTCTCCGGTGAACTTCATAGCAATAAAATCCCCCGGCAACATCATTTTGTCCGTCTTCTTATAGATCTCCGGTTCATTGGCTCTCACCCAGGCCATTTTACTTGCGGTAAAGTTTCCCGGAGAATTCAAAAGATGAGATAAACAATATTCTGCTCCTATTTCTCTAAAGGCTTTATTGCCCACTTTTACCGCCCGGCTATCGCACCAGATAATCGCATTCCGTAAGACCTCCCATTTTTCATCTACCAGTACCAGGCCATGCATCTGATAGGCAATGCCTATGGAAGCAATTTCTTTAGAATCATACTTTTTCGTGGCATGACATTTTAAAATTGCTTGTTGGACAAACTTCCACCAGCTTTCCGGATCCTGCTCCGCCCAGCCGGGTTGGGGAACGATTATGTCCGCTTCTGTTTCCGGATAAGAAGCCGAGCCGATGACTTTTTGGGTTTGTGCATCTACCACGGACGCTTTGACAGATGAAGTACCGATATCTAATCCCAGTAATAGCATATCCTATAATCAGATAAACTTATTCAGAATTAATTCGTATAATTCCTGCTGTCCACTTTTCATTTCCGGTTCTCCATGAATGAGGGCATGTTTTCTTAACTCTTCTAATGATAATTTTCCCTCTTCAAACTGTTTCCCTTCCCCGCTATCAAAAGACGAATAACGATTTTTGCGCATTTGTTCAAGCGTTCTATCTTGTAAAATTTTATCTGCAATGATCAACCCTCTCGCAAAAGTATCCATTCCGACAATATGAGCGTAGAAGAGATCAGCAGGGTCTGTAGAATTTCTTCTGATTTTGGCGTCAAAATTAATCCCTCCTGTTTGAAAGCCTCCGGCTCTCAAAACGACCAATAGAGCTTCTACCACTTCATGGATATTGGTGGGAAATTGATCGGTGTCCCAGCCATTCTGATAATCGCCCCGGTTGGCATCTATACTGCCCAACAACCCTGCTTCAGACGCTACCGTTAGTTCATGGGCGAAAGTGTGTCCGGCAAGCGTAGCATGATTCACTTCAAGATTCAATTTGAAGTCGTCCTGTAAGTCATATTCTCGAAGAAAACCAATGACCGTAGCCGCATCGTAATCATACTGATGTTTGGTAGGTTCACAAGGTTTGGGTTCGATCAAAAAAGTGCCTTTGAAGCCCTGACTCCTTGCATAATCTTTTGCTTTATGAAGAAAGATAGCAAAATGTTCCTGTTCTCTTTTCATCTGCGTATTCAACAGGGACATGTAACCCTCTCGTCCACCCCAGAACACATAATTCTGTCCATCTAAGGCGATAGTCGCATCTATGGCCGCTTTCACTTGAGCCGCCGCATGAGTCAGCACATGAAAATCTGGATTGGTAGCTGCTCCATTCATATAACGCTTATTGGTAAACAAATTAGAAGTACCCCAAAGTAATTGTACTTTACTTTGCTCCATTTTCTCTTTTGCATAAGCTGTAATAACAGCTAGTCTCCGGTCATTCTCTTCTATATCTTCTCCATAGTCTACCAAGTCTACATCATGGAAACAAAAATAAGGCATTCCCATTTTGGTAATAAATTCAAAAGCTGCATCCATTT
>CAYZGR010000079.1:0-12110 GCA_964478125.1 uncultured Chitinophagaceae bacterium
GCTCCCCTTTCTTCAAAAGCTGTTCGATCATATACAAGCCGAGTATATCGGCCTTCCCCTCTTCCAATGCAGAAGCATATTCTTTCAAGGCTTTCCTCACCGTTCCTTTTCCGTTTATTGTATTCTTAATCCCCAATCCATGAGCCACTTCATGAAACATGGTATTAGCAAAAAAGGCATCAAAATTAACGTATTGACGTTGCGCGGGCACGATCAGCAAGCCTGCTATAGGGACAAGGATTTTATCAAACTTTGCACGCATGGTATTTTTTAACTGTAACCTCCGGGTTCCTTTTTGCAACTGTATCTCCTCATCATTGGGCAGGTTGATGGCTATGGTCTTTCCCCCCGCGTTGGCAGAACCCGCATAATAAATAACATCATAAACGTTTAGATCCGCATCCGTCCCCGGCGTTTCCTGCTTATATTCTTTATCTACCGGTAATCCCTTTTGCAATTCCGGAAGGAAAGTTGCATACTTAGCCAGTTTCTGACTCCATTCTTTATCTTTGATCAATACATAGCCTTCATAGGATGCTTTGTAACCAAATAGCTGATCTTCATAGGTTTCAATAGGCCCGATGACCAGACCTATCGTATTCTTTTTCATATTCAGCCAGGCTACGTCACTGTTGTGAAACCGATCTGTAAGCAATGCTTCCGCCCTAAGGTTCAAATAGGTTTTCAGGCCTTGTTCTTCTGCTAATTTTGCAGCTTCTTTTAAATAATCTGCCGCTCTCCGAAGGGGTTTTTCAAACTTTACATGATAAGGAATGCTATACAAATTACCGGCCGGATTTCGCCTGATAAAATTATACAAGCCTGTTTTGTTCTGAATATCCGCATTCTGGAATTCTGCCCTGGTCATATCTGCAGGATAAAAATGAGCTCCTAAAGATTTAGGACCTACCCCGGCTATAAAAGGGGAATCATTGTTCAATCGATCCCAGGGGCCGTAATTTATTTGTACAAATCGAACCGCGGCCGAATCAGTCAGGGATTGTAAAAGGCTGTCTCTATGCCCATAGGTTTGATACCAAAACAACGTATCCATTACCTTTGCCGCCCGGATTAAAAGCGGGATCATCTTTTTTTGGTTCGCCGTTAACTTGGAAACCTCCGTAGTAAGCTTAACCATCGCATACTCATTCACTTTCTTTTGCAAGACGGATGTTGAATCTGCCGATTGTGTGGTCTCTTTCTGGCCGGTATTGCAGGAAAAGCCCGCAATAGATACAATAATTATTCCAACGTAAAGCAAGTATGATTTCATAGCATGAACCTGGAACTGTAAATGTTAAATATGCTGTGAAGCGTAATCTATTTAAACGAAACCCTGAATACACGAATTTTAATTAGATATATCCCCGTTTTTTTCAATGAGGTATAATTTTACTATATCCTTTTTTTCATCCATGCATGAAGAATTTCTTATTCAGAGCAGGCTCCGAAGATCAATATTTACATCCGGTGGCGCTTGGCTCTAAAAATCACAAATGAATAGCCTCATCATAAGCGGCTTCAATGGCGTCCTTCACCGATTCACTGATAGTCGGATGCGGATGAATGGAATTGAGGACTTCCTGATAAGTAGTTTCCAGCTTACGTCCCAAAACGGTTTCCGCGATCAGCTCTGTCACGTTATATCCGATCATATGCGAGCCCAGCCATTCTCCATATTTAGCATCAAAAATAACTTTAATAAAGCCTTCGGTAGCGCCGGCGGCAGAAGCCTTACCAGATGCGGACAAGGGGAATTTTCCTACCTTAATGTCATAACCGGCTTCTTTGGCCGCTTTCTCCGTATAGCCAACCGAGGCTACTTCCGGGGAGCAATACGTACATCCGGGAACATTCCTGTAATCCAGCGGTTCCGGCTGATGCTTGAATTTCTTTTCTCCATAAGCGATATTTTCCACGCAAGTGATGGCCTCTTTGGAAGCTACGTGCGCCAAAGCCTGTCCCGGCACACAGTCTCCAATGGCGTAGACGCCTTCCACATTGGTCTTGTAATATTTATCAACAACGATCTTGCCTTTTTCAGTTTTAATTCCTAAGTCTTCCAACCCGATATTTTCAATATTGGCCACTATACCTACCGCACTCAAAACAATATCCGCTTCCAGAGTTTCTTCTCCCTTTTGCGTTTTTACAGTAGCTTTTACGCCCTCACCGGAAGTATCTACTTGGGTCACTTCCGAGGAAGTCATTACAGTAATTCCTTTCTTCTTATAACTCTTTTCCAACTCTTTAGATACTTCTTCATCCTCTACAGGAACGATACGCGGTAAAAATTCAACAATGGTCACCTTCGTTCCAATGCTGTTATAAAAATAACCAAATTCCACCCCTATAGCGCCCGAACCTACAATGATCATGGATTTAGGTTGCTTTTCCAAAACCATAGCTTCGCGGTAACCAACGATCTTTTTATGATCTATTTTTAAATTAGGAAGTTCTTTGGAGCGTCCTCCCGTAGCGATGATAATATGTTTTGCTTCATACGTTTTGGCATTCCCGTCTTTATCGGTAACTTCTACTTTGCCCTTGGCTTTTAGTTTACCGTCTCCGTTCAATACCTCAATTTTATTTTTACGCATCAGAAACTGCACCCCTTTACTCATCTTGTTGGCGACATTGCGGCTTCTTTTTACAATGGCTTCAAAATCGGGCTCGGCGCCTGACACCTTTACGCCGTAGTCCGTGGAATGATTGGCATATTCCATCACCTCTGCACTCTTCAACAATGCCTTAGTGGGAATACAGCCCCAATTCAAACAAATTCCACCCAGAGACTCCCGCTCCACAATAGCGGTTTTGAAACCCAATTGAGAAGCCCGGATTGCTCCTACATAACCTCCGGGACCGCTTCCAATTACAATTACGTCGTATGCCATAAAGATTGATTTTTAATATTTTTTCAAAGATATAAAGAAATAAGGATTTTCACCACCGCCTTCTACTTGGTTATCACTTCATTCGTTTTCTCCTTTACAAGTGTATTTGACCCGCTTCCGTCGGAACTGTTGCGAATTTTTATGTATTGTTCCGCCGCCCTGACAAAATGTACAAACAGGGGGTGGGCGTTTAAAACCGTGCTTTTCAATTCGGGATGAAACTGAGAACCTATAAAAAAGGGATGATCCTTTAGTTCGATCATTTCCACAAGCTTGTTTTCCGGATTGGTACCGCTGGCTATCATTCCGGCTTCTTCAAAATCCGAAAGATATTTGTTGTTAAATTCATAACGATGGCGGTGGCGTTCACTAATTTGTGTTTTACCATACACTTTAAAAGCCAGGGTGTCCTTTTTTACGGTACAGGGATAGGCCCCCAGGCGCATGGTTCCACCCAGTTTGCTCACTTGCTTTTGTTCTTCCATCAGGTCAATGACCGGATAAGGCGTGTCCTCCTTTACTTCGGTGGAATGGGCCTCCTTCCATCCCAAAACATTCCGGGCAAACTCTACTACGGCATACTGCATGCCCAGGCAGATACCGAGAAAAGGGATTTTATTTTCTCTTACAAATTGTATGGCAGCCACCTTACCCTCTATTCCGCGATTTCCAAAGCCGGGCGCCACCAGCACCCCATCCAGATGAGAAAGCCGCTCTTTTACATTGTCTTCACTCAAATGCTCGGAATGGATATTTTGAACCACCACCTTACATTCGTTAACCGCTCCGGCATGGATAAAGGACTCCAGAATGGATTTATAAGCATCTTGTAACTCCACATATTTTCCCACCAATCCGATGGTCACCTTTGATTTGGGATATTTTAATTTGGATAGAAAATCGCGCCAGTGCTCCATTTCCGGTTCCCGGGTAATAGGAATTCGCAATTTTTGCATTACGATCTGATCAAGACGCTCCCGCATCATTTCCAGCGGGACTTCATAGATAGTGGGTACATCTGCCGCTTCGATAACCGCATCCACATTTACATTACAAAAAAGGGCAATTTTCTTTTTGAGATCATCATACAAGGGTTCCTCCGTTCGGCATACGATCACATCGGGATGCACTCCTTCCTCGCTCAACATACGAACCGAATGTTGGGTGGGTTTGGTTTTCAATTCTTTTGCGGCCTTTAAAAAGGGGATAAGCGTCAAATGCACTACCAGGCAATTTTCAGAGCCTAGTTCCCACTGCATTTGCCGAACAGATTCCACGTAAGGAAGGGATTCAATATCTCCCACCGTTCCGCCCAGTTCGGTAATAACAATATCATACTCCCCCGTAGTGCCCAACAGCAGGATACGCCTTTTGATCTCATCGGTAATATGCGGGATCACCTGAACCGTCTTCCCAAGATAAGCGCCTTCTCTTTCTTTATTAATAACGGTTTGATATATACGTCCTGTAGTTACGTTATTGGCTTGAGAGGTGGGTCTGTTGAGAAACCGTTCATAGTGCCCCAGGTCAAGATCGGTTTCGGCGCCGTCTTCCGTAACATAGCACTCCCCATGCTCGTAGGGATTGAGGGTACCGGGATCTATGTTGATGTAGGGATCAAACTTTTGAATGGTTACCCGCAGCCCCCTCGCCTGTAGCAATTTTGCAAGAGAGGCTGCAATAATACCTTTTCCCAAAGAGGAAGTTACCCCTCCGGTCACGAAAATATATTTTGCCATATATTATTGAATTTCAGTAAAATAAGCCAACCTAAGTGACCTTCGGCGAACGGGCAACCCACCTGTTTGTACTCTTGTAACCCGAAAGAATCCAGAGGTCATGCAAAAGTACATTTTTTTGGTATCGTAAAAAATAGGAAATGTTTATCTTAGTTTTGCAGCGTAAATGAACAACAAAAATATGGAAGCAAAAAAAGTAAAAGATTCGCAAATCATGATGACCGAGCTGGTATTGCCCAATGATACCAATACTTTTAACAACCTGCTGGGGGGACGTCTGATGTATTGGATGGATATCGCTGCCGCTTTATCCGCCATGAAACATTGCGGCACGCCTGTGGTCACGGCTTCTGTAGATAACCTGACTTTCCAAAATCCCATTCACAAGGGAAATGTAGTAACCGTACAAGCCAAACTGACGCGGGCTTTTAATACTTCCATGGAAATTCATTTAAAAGTGTGGAGTGAAGATCCCATAAAGCAAGTGAAGAACCTTTCTAATGAAGCCTTTTTTACTTTTGTGGCTTTAGATTCCCATAATAAGCCTTGCAAGGTTCCTCCTTCTATTCCTGAAACAGCAGAAGAAAAGCAGTTGTATGCGGACGCGGTTCACCGCCGGCAGATCCGCCTGATCATGGGAGGAAAAATTAAAGCCGGAGAGGCCAGTAAGGAGTTAAAGAACTTTTTCCTAAAGGATTAATCCCTGATCAAATGTTTAGGAAAATCAGCCACTTTTTCACAACAAACCTGTTCCATCACCTGTTGCAGTTGCCTTTTTATAATAGATATGGTATGGACACCGCCCTTTTTCCCTAAGGCCGCCGCTCCATACATGAAAGTACGTCCCATAAAGGCAAATTCTGCCCCGCTGGCCAACGTACGGGCGATGTCCGGCCCGGAACGCATACCGCTGTCCATCATGATCTTGATCTTGTCTTTATACTTTGGAGCTATTTTTTGCAATACGTGAATGGTAGAAGGTCCCGCGTCCAGTTGACGCCCCCCGTGGTTGGAAATAATAAGGCCGTCAAGTCCCAGCCGAATGGCTTTTTCCGCATCTTCTTCACTGGAAACACCTTTCATTACCAGCTTTCCCTTCCACAAATCCCTAAGTTTCTTGACTTTCTCTTCATTGAGTCTCCCGTTAAAAGTCCGGTCCATGAACTGTCCAAGATGATGCATACTCATGCCTTTTTTAGGCATATAACGCTCCATGGTCTTAAAGGCCGGAATACCATGAAAAAGGGTACTCAATGCCCAGTTGGGCCGGCTCAGGATTTGCCTGACATTGTGAAGAGTCATCCTCGGGGGCATGGCCAGTCCGTTTTTAATCTCTTTGTTGCGGTACCCGAAAGTGGGTACATCGGACAAGATCACCAGTACCGGACAGCCCGCCTCTTCCGCCCGCTTCAGGAGGCTGTCTCTGATATCGTCTTCAACCGGATGGTATAATTGAAACCATGCTCTTCCTTCCGTAATAGCGCTAATGGCCTCTATGCTGGCGGTGCTCACCGTACTCAATACAAAAGGGATATTGTAATCAAAAGCTGCTTTGGCCAGGATCTCAGGTGTACCGGGCCACATCAGCCCCTGCAAGCCTACCGGCGCTATACCAAAGGGCGCATCGTATACATGACCGAATAATTCGGTACGCATATCAAATCCTTCATGTTCGTTAAGATAATAGGGCATTAATTCAATTTCTCGAATGTCGCCGGTATTCTTTCTAAGGTTAATTTCCTCATTACACCCGCCCTCCAGGTAATCCAATGCAAAACCGGGGATCCGCCTTTTTGCTTTTCTTCTGAGGGATTCTACCGAAGGGTACCGGGGGTCATATCGTAATTCCATCTATTAAAGTAGCTTTTATAGTCAAATTTTAATACGGATTCTTGTATAAGAAGCATGCAAAACCGTACTACTTGCAAAACTAAACAGCTTTTTTAATTTTTTAAACTAAAGTACCGGATCGGGTTTATTTCTTCTAATAAATGAATCTATAAGGTGAAATGCTTCTTGTAGTCATTCATCTCAAAACCCATATATCCTGCAATAGGAATCCATTTTCTTCATGCCTCGCCATTAGGTTCTTTTTATCTTTTGAACAATATCACCAATCCCTGAACCCCCGCCTGTGTTCTGAGAAGAGATCTTTATCTTATAAATAAGTGATGTAAGCTTGTTTAATATTATTTATTCATTAAGATAAAATACTTCTTAAATTTTTTTTGTTAGTTTTAATATTTCATATATGTTTGCATGCTATTAGCAAGTAGTTTCAAAATATTACTGAGCAAATTCTGTTAAGGAAAGAATATGGACAACAGCTACATTTCGAATGCTATTTTTAAACGACTTTATTTTCAGGGAGGCCAATCCTGCGCCGAATTAAGTACCTGGTTGCAAAGGAGCAACCCGTCTGTAACGAAAGAGCTCAATATCCTTGTAGATAAAGGCTATGTAATAGCAGACGGATATGCCCCTTCTACAGGCGGACGCCGGGCCGTGCGTTATTCTTTGCAACCCGGATACGGATATATCATAGCCGTAGCTATGGACCAATTGTTTACGGTTATTGAGATAGAAGATCTTGCCCACAAGCCGGTTTCCGATACGGAAATTATAGAACTGGACCTGCACCGGGAGAAAAAACCGCTGCCCAGGTTGGCTGCATATATCAGAAGGCATATTGACCGATCATCCATTGACGAAAATAAAATCATAGGGGTGGGTATAGCTATGCCCGGCATTATCAATATTGAGAAAGGCTTTAACTACACTTTTTTCGATCAAAGCCTCCCGGTCAGTCATAAAATATTTTTAGAAGAAAAGTTGCAGCTCCCCCTGTATATTGATAACGACTCCAGCCTTACCGCTTTGGCTGAATGGACATTCGGCCATGCCAAAGGAGAAAAGAACGCCATGGTAATCAACATGGGCTGGGGAACCGGGCTGGGAATGATCCTAAACGGTAAGCTGTTTCGGGGAGAGACAGGATTTGCCGGGGAGTTCAGCCACATCCCTATAAGTGAAAACGGCATCCTCTGTGAATGTGGTAAAAGAGGATGTTTAGAAACTGAGACCTCTCTTTTGATTATGGCGGAGAAAGCCATAAATGAAATTACAAAAGGCGGCGAAATGGGCATAGAGCTCAAAGACGTAAAATACATGAGTGACGAAATCATAGAAGCGGCACACAAAGGCAATCAATACAGCATCAAATTACTGTCTGATATGAGCTATATGCTAGGCAAAGGTATTGCTGTGCTTATTCATATTATGAACCCCAGATTGATCGTACTCAGCGGACGGGGTGCAAAAGCCGGTAAAATACTGTTGGCTCCTATCCAACAGGCCCTGAATCAATATTGTATTCCACGGCTTTCAGATAAAACAGATATCGTGATCTCCAATCTGGACGGACGCGCCGCATTAACAGGAGCTGCAGCGCTGGTGGTTGAAAAGACGGGGTTACTCCACATGGCCAACCCGGATTCAAAGCGGATTCAAACGAAGGAACATTAATTCTTATGAACATCAATTATCTATTTTTTAAACAAAAACAAAAGCTATGAAAAAAGCACTACTATTTACAAGCATGCTTTTGCTTGTAGTTTTCTCCGCTGCATGGGCGCAGGAAAAGACAGTGAGTGGTAAGATCGTGGACTCCAACGGGGAACCCATTCCCGCAGCCACTGTAGTTATTTCCGGGACGACTACGGGAACGACCGCAGACGGGGAAGGCCGCTTTTCACTTGCTGCTAAAGTCGGCGACAAGCTGGAAGTATCCAGTATCGGCTATGAAAAAGCTACGGTTGCAGTTACGGATAGTAATGAGCCGATTACCGTAACGCTACAGTCCAATTCGCATGTTTTAACGGAGACCGTGGTAACGGCATTGGGCATTTCGCGCCAGGAGCGGAAAGTAGGATACGCTGTTTCTACTATATCAGGCACGGATATTGAAAGAACTTCTCCAACCAATTTTGCCTCGGCACTTTATGGTAAAGCGCCCGGGCTTTCCATCAATACAAATCCCGGGGGAGCTACAAGTGCCGTTAGCCTGAGTATCAGAGGATTAAATTCCATTTCTGATCCGAGACAACCCTTATTAGTAGTAGATGGGATTGTAGTAAGAAACGGAGAGGCAAATAACGACGGGTTCTGGGGTGGACCAAGAATCCAGGGGAATGGAATTCTTGATATTAATCCGGAAAATATCAAGAGCGTCAGTATATTGAAAGGTGCAGCTGCTTCCGCTTTGTACGGATCAGATGCAGCCAATGGAGTCATTGTGGTGACGACAAAATCGGGTTACAAACAGAAAGGATTAGGGGTAGACTTCAGCATTTCAGCCGACATGGTAACTGTAGGCATTTTACCGGATGTTCAGGAGGAATATGGTCCGGGATATGACCATTTCACCAATGAGGACTCCTACGGGGCAGATGAAGAAGGGTTCATCCATGCCACCGTAGATGGCAAAGATGTCGTATATCCCCGCTGGGCCAGCTGGGGACAATTCGGACCTAAAATCGACGGTCGGGATGTTTATTTCTGGGATGGGAAAATCAGGCCCTACACCGCCCACGATAACTGGAAAAATTTTTATAGGAAAGGCTCCAGCCTTATTGAAAATATAGCGCTAAGTAATTCTACCGAGAAGATGAATTACCGGTTTTCCTATACCCGGAATGATTATCAAAGTATTCAAAGAGGGAGCAACAGCAATAAAAATACATTCAATTTAAATATGGGCTATCAAATAAGTCCGAAATTGAAAACGGATGTGATCATTAGCTATATCAATGAAAAGGTGCACAATCGCCCTTATCAGGTGGATCGGATGACCAATAATTATACAGGCTTTATCAGCCCGGCAAACGACATGGATTTGTTCCTGAAAGATTATCAAACATCCAAGGGTTATAAATATGTAACTTATGATAATTCCAACAGGGATCCCGAGGAAGCTTTTAAGCTTCCTACGACAGGATACGACTACATGGATATGTTTTGGAGGCAATTACGAAATAGTTATGATGAAACCACCAACCGTATAATCGCTTCGACCACCCTCCACTATGACATTTTAGATAACTTAAAAATCAGAGGCCGTATCGGTACGGATTATACCGGATACACTTCTGAAGAAAAAGATCACAGTGAATACCCGCTGGCCTTTGGTACTTCGGGATTTTACGGAACACATTCCGACAGGTATCAATTCTTTTATGGAGACTTACTGTTAACCTACGATCAAAAAATAACAGATCAACTGCAGTTGAACATTTCAGCAGGATATCAAGCGAGAAAAGAAGATTATCGTTACTCTAACATCGGTACGGAGGGAGGCCTTACACAAGAGAATTGGTTTAGCGATGCAGCCTCAAAAAATCCGCCTACCTGGAACTCTACTACTTCGACACGCTCTTTTCTCGTAAAAGACGGTTTGTTTGGGATCTTAGACCTTTCTTTCCATGATTATCTTTTCATAGAAGCAACAGGTCGCCAGGAAAGATCATCTACATTATACCCGGGCAACAACACTTTTTTCTATCCTGGCCTAAGCGGATCCTTTGAATTGAGCAACGCATTTCAACTTCCAGCCTGGATCACTTATAGTAAGTTAAGAGCATCGTGGGCCATCGTAGGAAATCCGGGAGTACCTTATCAGGCAAATATAGTTTATAACGCATATAGTATAAACGGCGTAGCCTCATTAACGCCCCCGAATCCTTATGGAAATGAAGGCTTAAAAAATGAGAAGAAGCATGAAACGGAATTTGGGTGGGAAACTAAATTCTTCAATGACCGGTTTGGATTCGATGTTTCTTATTATCATAATAAAATAGTGGATCAGATATTAAACCTGGAGGTACCGGCCTCTACCGGTGTTACCGGGATCATTGTAAATGTGGGTACGCTCCAAAATGCAGGTTTGGAATTGGCCTTAAACGGCACTCCCATAAAATCGCCTTCCTTTGAATGGAACGTAAAATTGAATTTGGCCATGAACCATAACAAAGTATTAAGCCTCATGCCCGGATTAGACCGTCTGGTACAATCCAACATGGATAATGGTTCCTTGTTTATTGTATCAGAAGTAGGGAAACCTGCGGGCGATATCATCAGCTACAAGCTCAAAAGAGCGGCAAATGGCGAACTTTTAGTGGATAGCACCGGATATTACGTCCCAGACTTTGATCATCAGGTAAAAGTGGGTAATGTACAATCTAAGTTCGTTGGAGGAATGATAAATAACTTCCACTATAAAGATTTTAACCTCAACGTCGTTACCGACTTCCGCTGGGGCGGACAAATATTCTCCCCTGCCATACTCTATGGAATGGGAGCAGGTATGTATAAAAATACGCTTTACGGAAGGGACGAAGACCACGGAGGGATACCTTACTACGTGGCTAACCGCGGTACCGCCAATCAGAAATTGGTTCAGGTTGAACCGGGAACTCAGGCAGGCCCCAATGGCGAAACAATATATCATGACGGGATGATCTTGAAGGGTGTAACAGAAAGCGGTAAACCCAATGAAACAATCATTGACGCTCCAAATTATTATCTCAATTCATTTTCATGGGGTGAATATCCTGGTTCAGGTACAACCGGCACTTATGAAGCCGGTGTTTTCGACAACAATTATATAAAGCTTAGAGAAGTGTCTCTATCTTATACCTTCCCAAGGGAGTTAAGTTCCAAACTCAAGCTTACTAACCTGACATTGTCAATATATGGGAGGAATCTATTTTATATCTATAAATCCTTACCTTATCTTGACCCGGAAGAAAGTATAGGTACCAATTATCTTTCTCAGGCCGTATCCGGAGGTCAGATGGCTGCATCGCGCTCTTATGGCGCCAGTCTTAGATTGTCGTTTTAATAAGTAAAGCTTCAAAACCTTGAATCATGAAAAAATACACGAATTATAATTTAATAACACTGGCAATAGGAATTTTACTTATGGCCGGTAGCTGCTCAAAATCAGCTTTTGATAATAATTTCTATAATCCTGAAAAAACAACTCAGACTTCTATTGAAGGGATATATGCGGGATTGCTCTATAATACCGGTCTGGATGATAACAATACAATCTTACCAAGGTATTTTAACTTGTATACTTTTCAGGTCCCCATGTTAGGGACTTATACGCAAACCATTGGATTTGTAAATAACAAGGGAGAATATAATCAGGCTTCCAACTATACGCAAGTACGCTGGAATTATTATTATACCGGACCCATAGCCAGTTTCAGGGAACTACAGAAAAAATACAATTCCCTTACCAACGAGGACGATAAAAAAGGCTATAAGCTGTTTATGAATACAGCAAAAATATTCCTTTATGATCAGACAGCCCAAATGGTGGATTTATGGGGCGATATCCCTTTTAGTGAAGCCGGGAAGGTCAATTCCTCCGGAGGGAAAATTATTTTGGCAGGTTATGACAAAGCAGAAG
>CAYZGR010000080.1:0-11636 GCA_964478125.1 uncultured Chitinophagaceae bacterium
GTGTTTTGTGAAACGGTTCGTTGCGGAGTTCTGGTCTAAATAGGATCTGTTTTGATAATTATCAAATTCATTTTATGAATGTCACGAATGCATGAACGTATCCCGGGCGGTTTGTCTAATTCGGGTAGTTCCTTTTAAAAATACGGATTTATTGCCCGGTGATGGCCGCTGCGACCTTTCTGGCAGCGCTGATGGTTTGGTCCATATCTTCATAAGAAAGGGCATTACTCAAAAACCAGCTCTCGAAGGAAGATGGGGGCAGGTAAATACCCTCGTTTAACATGCCATTAAAAAATTCTTTAAATATCTCGTTATTAGCGCCCGAGGAGGAAGCAAAATCCGTGATCGGATATTCTGTAAAGAAAATGCTCATCATGGAGCCGCATTGGTTGATCTGATTTAAAATACCTCTGCCGCCGATGGCTTCTTTCAAACCGTTGACCAGGTAAGCGGTCTTTTCCTTTAATTCTGTATAGATATCGGGATGATCCGCAAGGGTCTTTAGAAGGGTATAGCCGGCGCTCATGGCTACGGGATTGCCGCTCAGCGTGCCGGCCTGATATACTTCTCCGGTAGGAGCGATGTGTTCCATGAGCTCTTTTGGACCGGCGAAGGCCCCTACCGGAAAACCGCCTCCGATAATTTTGCCAAAAGTAACCAGGTCGGCCCGTATGTTTAAATATTCCTGAGCACCTCCCGGCGCCAGCCGAAAGCCGGTCATTACTTCGTCGAAGATCAGGATAATGCCATTTTCATCACATATTTTCCTGAGCCCTTCCAGAAATCCCTCTCCGGGGAGTACACAACCCATATTTCCGGCTACGGGTTCAACGATAATGGCTGCGATTTCTTCGGGATGCGCTGCTACCAATTCCGCTACCTGAGGGAGGTTGTTATAAGGGGAAATTAAGGTGTCGCCGGCTACTGACGACGGCACTCCGGGCACTTCCTGTATGCCCAGTGTAGCTACCCCGCTGCCGGCGTGCACTAAAAAGGCGTCGGCATGGCCGTGATAACATCCTTCGAATTTGATAAATTTATTTCTCCCGGTATACCCCCTGGCAAGACGAAGTGCGCTCATGCAGGCCTCCGTGCCGGAATTGACCATACGGATCATGTCAATATGAGGCACCATAGAAGTGATCAAGTCTGCAATTTCCAGTTCTAATCGGGTAGGCGCGCCGAAGGAAGTACCCCTGTCCACCGCTTCTTTTACCGCATCAATAACCGGTTGATAAGCGTGCCCCAGGATCATAGGGCCCCAGGAATTTACATATTCGATATACCGGATATCGTCTTCATCGTAAAGATAGGCTCCTTCGGCACGTTTAATGAACGGCGGAGTCCCGCCCACACTTTTATAGGCCCGAACGGGAGAATTGACGCCGCCGGGAATGACTTGTTTCGAGCGTTCGAACAGCTTCTTACTGTTAATTAATTCCATAATTATTTTATTTTCTACTTATATAACAATTGTACTGCTTCTTTTGCAAAATAGGTTGCTATCAGATCGGCGCCGGCGCGTTTGATAGCCATAAGGCTTTCTATTATGGCTTTATCCTGCTCTAACCAACCCATTCTTGCAGCCGCTTTTATCATTGCATATTCCCCGCTGACCTGGTATGCACTTACCGGTACCGTTACGGCATTTTTTACTTCCCGAACAATATCCAGATAAGTCATCGCCGGTTTGATCATCACAATGTCTGCACCCTGATTCACATCCTGAAGGGTTTCGTTAACCGCTTCTAAACGGTTGGCAAAATTCATCTGATAGGTTTTTTTATCGCCGAAACCCGGTGCTGAATCTAATGCATTCCGGAAAGGGCCGTAAAAACAACTGGCATATTTTGCGCTATAGGCCATAATTCCCGTTTTTTTTAAATGGTTTTCTTCCAACGCATTCCGGAAAGCGCCAATACGTCCGTCCATCATATCGCTGGGGGCTATAAAGTCGGCGCCTGCTTTTGCATGGGAAAGGCTCATCTTCGTGAGGGCCTCCACGGTTTCATCATTTAATATGGTTCCGGTTTTTTCGTCGACAATGCCATCATGTCCATAAATGGAATAAGGATCCAGCGCTACATCGGTCATTACCACCATTTCGGGAACCGCCTCCTTGATGGCCCGGATGCTGCGTTGCATTAATCCGTCCGGGTTCCAGCTTTCTTTCCCGCTGTTGTCTTTTAATGTATCTTCACATTTTACAAAAAGCAGGACGGCGCCTATACCTAATGACCAAAGTACTTTTATCTCTTCAATTGTCCCATCCAGAGAGCGGCGATAATAATTCGGCATAGAGGAGATTTCTTCTACGATCCCTCTTCCCTCGGTGATAAAAACGGGCGCAATAAAATCAGCGGGTGTTAAAACAGTCTCTGCGACCATCTTCCGGACCGCTGCACTGCTTCGGGTAATTCTGTTTCGTCGGGCTAATATCATGCGATGTATCTTTATATTACAAAGGTTGCAAATTTTTTGCTTTGTTTTCTTCGCCTAGCTTTTAGAATAGCATCGTTTTAATCTGCGACCCAATCTCTTGGTTTTCGACAGGCCTCCAGCAACTTCCATTCTGCGCTGCCCTGCTCGGGCTGGTAATTGTATTCAAACCTTACAGTAGGAGGAAGGCTCATTAAAATGCTTTCCACTCTTCCCCGGGTTCTGAGCCCGAAAATCGTTCCCCGATCGTGGATCAGGTTAAATTCTACATATCTTCCGCGCCGTATTTCCTGCCACCTTTTGTGCGAACTGTTAAATGATTTGCTTTTTCGCCTTTGAACAATGGGCAGATAAGCCGGTAGAAAAGCATCTCCCATGGCTTTTGAAAAGGCGAGCAAATGCTCCGGACTGTGATGTTTGTCGGGGTACAGATGGTCATAAAATAGACCTCCCACCCCCCGGGCTTCCTTATCGCGATGTTCATTTACGAAATAACGGTCACACCACCTTTTGAACTTGGGATAAAGTGCTTTCCCGAAAGGATCACAAGCGTTTTTGAGCGTTTGATGAAAATGTATGGCATCTTCTTCAAATAAATAATAAGGCGTCAGATCGGCCCCCCCTCCAAACCATTGTCCAGTAACGGCCCCTTCTTTGTCATACAGCTCAAAATATCTGAAATTGGCATGCACAGTGGGTACGAAGGGATTTTGGGGATGGAGTACCAGGCTTAGTCCACAGGCAAACCAGGTATCCTGATCCGTAGCAGTGGGCACCTTTAAAGTATTTCTTAGCTGAGGAGTTACCCTGCCGTGTACGACCGACGTGTTTACGCCTCCTTTTTCAAAAACTTTTCCTGACTGGATCACACGGGTCTTACCGCTGCCTCCTTCCGCCCTTTCCCAATGATCTGTTATAAAACGGGCTTGTCCGTCTTCGTTTTCAATGGCTCTGCAGATGTTCTCCTGTAGCTTATGGATATAGGCGATCCATGAAGATTTAACAGATAAAGTATCTTCTTGTGAGAAGTCAGGATTTGCAGATTTCGGATCGATCATTTATTGTACTTGTTTAACGCTGATGACCTGTAATGGTAGAGTTGTTTCTTTTTCGGATCCTTAACTAAACTTTTATTCCCGGCCTTCATTTTCTTTTACCGCTTCCACGAAGGCCCTTGCATGATCAACGGGAATATGAGGTAAAATGCCATGGCCCAGATTAGCAATATAGTAATCCTTTCCAAAAGCCTTTATCATTTTTCTTACCTCTTTTTTTATTGTTGGTATGGGGGCCAGGAGTCCCGCCGGATCAAAATTACCTTGTAATGTTATTGTATGTCCGGTCAATTGCCTTGCGGTTCCCGGCCGGATACACCAGTCAATTCCTAATGCATCAGCACCGATATGGCTCATTTCTTCGAGTCCGAACCACGCTCCTTTTGCAAATAAAAGGGTGGGACAGTCTTTGCGTAATGCGTTTATTATTTTTTGATTATAATAAAGAGAAAAGGTTTCGAACATCTGCGGATGAAGTAAACCGCTCCAGGAATCAAATAATTGAATACAGTCCGCTCCGGCCTTTACCTGTTCCTTCAAATAGGAGATCGTGGTTTCGGTGACCATGTTTAAAATGTGATGAGCCCAACGCGGTTCTTTATAAAGAAAGCTGCGGGCCTCATCGAATGTTTTGCTGCCTTTTCCCTGCACCATATAACAAAACAGCGTCCAGGGGGCACCTGCGAAACCGATAAGGGGAACGCGGCCATTCAGTGCCTTTTTAGTAAGGGACAAAGCCTCAAAAACATAATGCAGCCGTTCTTTGACATCCGGAATGCAAATCCGTTTCAGATCATCCGATGTTTTTAACGGATGCGGAAGCAGCGGTCCCCTATCTCCGCTTAGTTGTACCTCAAGGCCCATGGATTCCGGGACTACAAGGATGTCAGAGAAAATAATAGCCGCATCTACTCCGATCTGCTCTACCGGCAACAAGGTGATCTCCATAGCGAGTTCCGGGTTTCTACAGCGTTCAAAAAAAGAATATTTTTCTCTTAACTTCCGGTATGCCGGGAGATACCGCCCGGCCTGCCGCATCATCCAAACAGGAGGGCGGGAAACAGTTTCTCTTTTTAAAGCCCGTAGTAATAGATCATTTTTTAATGATGTCATATCTCGGTTTTGAAATAATGGAATAAGGTCTGTAGCAGATGGTCCGTGTCGGGTCTTTCACTTGTATAGACCCGATTTTTTATCGTGGCTTCCAGGGCTCTGGTCGTGGTTTGTCCAATGGAAAAGCAGGGTATGTCTTTTTTAATATTATTGAGAGAGAAAAAACTTTCCACGGCGCTCGGACTGTAAAAAAGGTATGCCTGGTAATTTTGGGAAACGGATCGTGCGGTGTTTAAAGTTTGATAAATAACCCATTCCTTATAAGGGATGAAATGGTTTTTCATGAAAACAGGTAAGGTGTTTCTGCGCCTGTTGCCACAAAAGAAATGGATGGGGTCGGTCTCTTTATAAGCGGCTATATGCGGAATTAACCCTGCGGCATGATCCGCATAAGCAACTATCTGATCCTTTCTAAATCGGGTCAGCAGTGCCTTTTTCGTGGCGCCGGAGAGGCAATAAATATTCCAGCTTGACATATGCGCTTTTGAGATGGAAGAAAGATAATGCTCCAGAGCAATTTGAACGGCATTTTTACTCGTGAACAGGAGGGTTGGGTTGGGAATATCCAGCTCTTTGTGAATGGCTTCGCGAATTTTTCCGGAATATACCGGGCTGATCCGGATAAATTCGTCAGAAGTGATCTTTATCCCTTTTTGGAGGGCCCCTTCATACGCTGTTTCATGAAGTGTACGTGTACAGAATACTTCTATCATGATCTCTTTCTTCCTTCTTCTCCAGTGTTAAGCTGATCCAGAATTTTAGCACCGCCCCGTGCCAGTATCTCTTCTCCTGCAGCTATGCCCAGATCGTGGGCTTTATCGGGCATGGCTTGCTTCCGGACAGATATTTTTTCTTTCCCGTCGGGGGTCAACAGGTTTCCTTCAAACCATAGGTTTCCTTCTTTTATCCGGGCATGTGCGCTTATAGGGGTGGCGCATCCTCCCGTAAGGGTCTTCAAGAAATCCCGTTCAATGGCGGTACATATGGCGGTGTTTACATCGTTCAGAAGCGAAGATGCTTCCCGGCTGTAAGCATCTTCGCTTCTGCAGACCACCAGAATGGCGCCTTGGGCAGGGGCGGGTATCATCCAGTGGAGCGGGATGGCATTCTCCGGTCGTAGTTGAATGCGTTCTAACCCGGCGGCGGCGAATAAGGCCCCGTCCCAATTGCTTTCATGAAGTTTTTGCAGCCGCGTATTTACGTTGCCTCTTAAACCCGTTATAATGCTGTTGGAATAGCGGTTCAGCCATTGAGCTTTACGCCGGAGACTTCCGGTAGCTATTATCGGATGGGAAGAAGGCTCACTTAAAAAAGAAGCGGTGCTTTTGCAGACCAGCAAATCGTAGGCAGTCCCCCTTTTTAACACGGCAGCCTGGCACAGACCGCGGGCCAGGGTAGTAGGTACATCTTTCATGGAATGAACGGCCACATCTATTTTATTGTTTAGCAAAGCCGCATCCAGGAACCGGGTGAATACCCCCTGAATATCCATTTCGTACAAAGGAACGGATAGATTCAGATCTCCCTCGCTTTTAATAACAGTTACCTCGGTATTATAACCGTTTTCTTCCAGGGCCTTTTCCACCTGCCGCGCCTGCCAGCGTGCCAACCGGCTTCCCCTGGTTCCAATTCTGATGATCCGCTTCATCTTAATCCTTAACGGGTATTTCAAAAATTTCGCCTAACATCTGATAATAGTGATCTGCTTGTCCATTGGCTTCCTTCAATTTTCCGGCAAACACATTCACCATTTTTTTAACAATCCGGGAGGATAAAGCTTCTAGTTCTTCTACATCTGTTTGTGTTCTTCTATATTGCTTTCTTATTTCCTTATGATGGATCTGTGTCATTTTTTCTTTCATGGCTTTGAGCACAAAGGCATGCTTTCTCATCTGATACCAATAGAGGAAGTCTTGCATTTGTTCGTCAATAATCGCCCTTGCAGCCGGTATCTCTTTTTTACGCGCCTCCAGCGTGTGATCCTGAATTTGGGATAACACATCTACATCAATGACCTGAACGGCCGGGATTGTTCTTACGTCCTGACTTACATTTTGAGGGATGGACAGGTCCAGGATAATTTGATTTCTGGGATAAAGATCCTTCTTATGAAGAATGGGAGAAGGCGCATTGGTCGCCACCAGGATAATATCGGATTGCTTTAAGTGAGTGGGTAGCATCTCATAAGGTGCATAAGCAAGTCCCTGCGCTCTGGCAAAAGCTTTGGCACTTTTGCTTGTACGGTTAATGAGGACAATGTTTTTGGGTTTCAGGTAATTAAGCAGGTTTTTACAGGTATTGCGTCCAATTTTTCCGATACCAAGCAAGAGGATATTTTTATTTTTTATATCCGGGATCTGCTGAAGGTATTTTACCACTGCAAAAGATACGGAAACCGTACCCGAGCTTAAACGGGTCTCATTTTTAACTTGCTTGGAGACTTGTAAAACGCTGTTGATAAGCCGCTCGGTGAAAGATCCCAATAATTCCGAGGCTTTGGCTCTCCGAAAGGCTTGTTTAACTTGTGATGCTACCTCATAATCTCCTAAAATTTGTGATCTCAACCCACAAGCCACTTCATATAAATGCCTTATCGCTTCTTTACCTCTTAATACATAAGCGTACTCCATGAACTGGCCGGGAGACCCCTCGGTCTGTCTGCACAGCAGATGGACCAGCTGTGTGGCATCCGCTGCAAATCCGTATATTTCCGTCCGGTTGCAGGTGGAAAGGATATAACATTCTAACTCAAAATTTTTTTTCGCTTGCCGGGCGATCGCTTTATAACCAGCATCATTCACTGCAAACAGGCTTCGCGTTGCAGTATTGGTCCGTTCAAAGCTTATCCCGACCAAATAAAAGTTGCCTAATGATTTGGGAACACTTTGTTGTTGCATTTTTGTTCGCGTATACTGAAATTCTTTACTGCAAATTTACCACTTGCCCTTCAGGGAATAAGTTTTCTCCGGTCATAGGTATGTCATATCTTTTCATAAATCCGATGGTATTTGAGTAAAACAGTCGATTAAAGTTTATTTGTACAGATATTTGCGATAATTATTCTTCTAAAGTATTAATAATAATTTAAATTATCCTATTAAAGCGTTATTTAATTAATGAGACCATCATATAAAGGCCGCGGTATTGTGATTATGAACCTGGGATCGCCGGATTCAACCAACGTACCGGATATAAAGAGATACCTGGATGAGTTTTTAATGGATAAAAGAGTAATGGATTACCCCTATTTACTGCGGCTTTTACTGGTGAAGGGAATTATTACGCCAAGGCGTGCTCCTAAGAGCGCCGAAGCTTATAAAAAGATCTGGTGGCCCGAAGGTTCTCCTTTGATCGTCATTACAGAACGGATCCGTATCGCCTTGGAACAGCAAAGCGGTATGCCGGTGGAAACGGCCATGCGGTATGGCGCACCGCATCCCCGGGAGGCCTTTCGTAAATTACAGCAGCGTGTTCCGGGACTGGAAGAAGTCGTGCTCCTTCCCTTGTATCCCCATTATGCCATGGCATCTTATGAAACGGCCCTGCAGTATGTCATGGATACATACCGGAAAGGAGCATACACTTTTAAGCTGAGTCCAATACGTCCCTTCTACCGGGAACCGGCATATATTGAACGACTGGCAGAAAATATCAAGGGCTATCTGACTGAAGAAACGGATTATCTTTTATTCAGTTTTCATGGGGTGCCTGTCCGGCATATACGAAAAGGTGATATTACGGGTCGTCATTGTCTGCAAAGTACGGACTGCTGTTCTACTGATTCTTCAGCACATGCATTCTGCTACAGGCATCAGGTTATGACCACCGCCCGACTGACTGCCGAAGCCCTGGGTTTAAATGAAAACCAATATGGCATTTCATTCCAATCCCGGCTGGGTAAAGAAGAATGGTTGAGACCCTATACTTCCGAAGTACTCGCGGAGCTGCCCAAAAAAGGAATGAAAAACCTGGTAGTCGCCTCGCCTGCTTTTACAGCCGACTGTCTGGAGACCCTGGAAGAAATCGCTTTGGAAGGGAAGGAAATCTTTTTGGAGGCGGGCGGAAAGACCTATAAAATGACTCCCGGCCTGAATGATAGTCCGGCATGGATCGCTTTGCTACATGATTGGATCCGACAGACCATTGAAGGAGACGAAACCATGTTACTAAAAGAAGAAGCGTTGAGCAACGGATGACCTCAGTCTTTTTTTAATAAAGGCCGATATTAATGGAGATAGCGATCCCCTCTCATTTTGGCCAGTACCCGGGACAGGTCTTCGGGAGTGTCTATGGCCAGATTCTCGATATCTGTTTCTACCATATGTATTTTATATCCATTCTCCAGCCAACGCAGTTGTTCCAGGTTTTCGGCTTTTTCGAGCCTTCCGGTAGGCAATTTTACAATTTCCCTTAACACCTCGCTCCGAAATCCATAAATAGGAATATGTTTATAAAAACTGTGGGCGGATATCCAATCGCTTTTTTCTCTGTCTCTTAAATAAGGGATGGGCGAGCGGGAAAAATAAATGGCATCGGTATTGTTGTCAAAGACTACCTTTGGGGCATTGGGGTTGGATAGAGTAGCGAGGTCGTTAATAGGCATGTAGAGAGAAGCTATCTGTGTTTTTTCATTTCGAAAACAGTTTAAGACCAGTTGAATGTGGCTGAGGTCGATAAAAGGAACATCACATTGAATGTTCAGGACAATATCGGGGGAAGTCTCAAGCTGTTCCAAAACTTCCGCACATCGCTCCGTGCCGCTTTTATGGGTAAGGGCCGTCTTCATCGCTTTGCCATTAAAGGAAGCTACATTCTGCATCACACGGTCATCATCCGTTGCAACGATCACGTCGCCCAGCTCGGGAACTGTTTTTACGGTCTCGTGTACCCGTTGGACCATGGTCTTGGAACCTATATTAATAACGGGTTTTCCCGGGAACCGGGAAGCGGCATAACGGGCGGGAATAATGGCAATTGCTTTCATAAGTTAAGGAATTTGAGTATAAATATACAACGAAAACCTCAATTCTCAACTGGGAGGTTTTTTTCTTTTTTCCTTTTTAATAAAAAGTCTTCAAAGGCGCTTAGCGAAAGGCTACTTAGATTACAGGCCGCAGTCAGTCCCCCTTTTTGGGCGCTTAAGACTCCAAAGCGGACATCCCGAAGGCCCTGGAGCGAGTGGGCATCCGGATCAATGGAAAGCCATACGTTCTTTTTCATGGCCAGGGGAACCCAACTCCAATCAAGATCAAGACGTCGGGGATGGGCGTTTATCTCAATGATTACTTTATTTTCAGCGCAGGCTTCCATTATTTTTTCATGATCTATAGGATAACCGGGCCTGCTCAGGAGCAGCCTCCCCGTGGGATGCCCCAGTATGGTGGTATAGGGATTGCGGATTGCAGTCAGCAGGCGTTGCATGGCTTTTTCTTTGTTCATTTTCAGGTTGCTGTGAACAGATGCAATGACAAGGTCGAAAGTGCGCAATACTTCTTCACCGTAATCCAATGAGCCATCTGATAAAATATCGGATTCTATACCTTTGAATATTTTGAAAGGGGCCAGTTTCTGATTGAGGCGTTGAATCTCTTCTTGTTGTGCCATAACGCGATCTACACTAAGTCCGTTCGCATAGCCGGCAGTACGAGAATGGTCGCTGACAACCAGATATTCCATTCCCAGTTCTTGTGCGGCGAGCGCCATTTCTTCAATGTTGTTTTTGCCGTCGCTCCAGGTGCTGTGAGTATGAATAATGCCATGGATGTCTTTCGGTTGAATAATATCTCGAGGGTCGGCAATCTCTTCCAGGGGCCGGTCGCGTAAAAAAGGAGGAATGTATGGTCCACCTGTCTTTTTAAACAAGTCTTCTTCGGAATCAAAGCGGAGAGATCTTAAATCCGGGTACTTATTATAGAAGGACGCTATAAATCCCGGGGTCCCGGTTGTTTTAAATAATTGAGTGGTAAAGTTTTCATCATTTGTAAAATAAAGGATGATTTTTGGATGCTGTTCCCGGGTTAGGATCATTTTGCCGCTTTCCCCAGAGAGGGTTTCGAACTCTTCCGGTAATTTTTGCTTTAGAAGTTCCTGCCCGGCATTTGTTACGAAAGAGAGGGCTGATATGGTGTTTTCCTGTCTTCTTAGCGCTCCGGTGGGGGAGAGCCGGAGCATTTTCGGGAAGGTTTGATCCCAGAATTGAATCCATTCGTTTGCATAAGACAGGGCCTCCTGAAGGAGGTAGTGTCCGGAGGATTGGAGATAGTATGCTACGGAACGCCGGATGTTTTCCTGGGTTTTGGCCCCAAATCCTTTATACCGGGTAAGCCGGTCTTCATTGCAGGCATAAAGCAGTTCTCCTGGCGTTTCTATATCCATTTCTTTCCATATGGTTGTTAGCTTTTTGGGACCTATTCCTTTTATATGAAGCATTTCAATAAGCCCTGCAGGCGTAAGCTCCAGGTATTTTTCCAGGAGCGGAAAGCGCCCTGTTTCTTTTAAGGTTTCAATTTTTTTCTTGATGGCCGGGCCCACACCGGGTATGCGGCTTAGCTCCGTTTCCGATAACTCCATTACCGGCTGAACATGACGCTCAATCTGGGTGGCAGCCTTCGCGTAAGAACGGATCTTGAAAGGATTTTCTTCATGAAGGGTCATCAATTTTGAAAGTAATTCAAACTGAGCGGCGAGGGTGCTGTTATCCATTTGATATTTTAAGCAATAATAAAAAAAGTCCCGGAAATACGGGACTTTTATAAACCATTTTGACAAGAAAACTCTAATACATCGGTAGAACGACTATGTGTTATCAGGGGTATTTGAACCCTTATCCGAATCACCGGTTTCAGGCTCCTTGGGTTCTACGGGCGGGATTGGAGCTAAGGGCTCGGCGGGCTCTGATGGACCCGATTTTGAGGTACTGCTCTTTTTGGTAGCGCCCCGCTTTTTTGCAGCCCGCTTTTTGGTGGCCCGCTTCCTCGTCGCAGCCTTCGTTGCAGCTCTTTTCTTCGTTGCAGCCCGCTTTTTGGTAGC
>CAYZGR010000081.1:0-2298 GCA_964478125.1 uncultured Chitinophagaceae bacterium
AAAATAAGAGTAAATATTTTATAGGAATAGCCTCTATGTTCTTCATGCTGTTTACCTTTTCCTGCAAAAACAGTTTTTTAGAGGTTCAGCCCAGAGGTGTATTGGGAGACGCACAACTGGCCCAGCCACAAGGGGTCAGGGAAGCGCTCATAGCCGCTTATTCAGACCTGGACGGGCAATACAACCCCACCGAGGGCGCCTGGTATTTTCAACAACCCGACAACTGGTTGTATGGAAGTGTGAATGGAGGAGACGCCCATAAGGGATCAGACCCGGGAGACCAGGCGGATGCCATGGCCATCGCTCGCTTTGAAGGCCAGTCTACCAACGGGTATTTTGAATCCAAATGGCGTTGGGTTTATGATGGCATTGCCCGTTGCAACCTGGTATTTCGCCTGGCCAACAAAGTAGATATGGACGCCGATGAAAAGGCAAACATCGTCGCACAAGCCCATTTTTTGAGAGGCTTTTATGCTTTTGAGGCCAAAAAGACATGGAATAACGTGCCCTGGGTGGACACCTCCGTTTCTTACGTGGCCAAAAATTTTCAGGTTCCCAATGATGAGGATATTTATCCCCAGATAGAGGCTGAATTCCAATATGCCTATGACCACTTACCTGAAACACAAGATGCGGTTGGCAAAGCCAACAAATGGGCTGCCGGAGCTTTTCTGGCAAAGGTCTATCTGTTTGAGCATAAGTACGATAAAGCGCTGCCCCTGTTGACCGACATCATTAATAAGGGACAAACTTCAACCGGCACCAAATACGATTTGCAATCCCAATTTGACTGGAATTTTAATTTTCATCATCAAAACAGTTCAGAATCGGTATTTGCCATACAGGCTTCCTTAAACGACGGGGCCCAGGGCTTCCATGGCCGCCATGGAGACATGTTGAACTATCCCTACGGCAGCGGCGCTGTTACGGGATGTTGTGGTTTTTTTCAACCCAGTATAGACCTGGTTAACGCCTACCGGACCGATGCCAACGGGCTTCCCCTTTTAGACGGTTCCTATGATGATCCGGATCATGCCGTAAAAAATGATCAAGGCTTGTCGTCTACCGATCCCTTCACTCCTGACAAGGGAAATTTGGACCCAAGAGTGGACTGGACAGCAGGCCGTAGAGGCATTCCCTATCTTGACTGGGGGATCATGCCGGGTAAAGCCTGGATCCGTAATCAGGCCAGCGCGGGTCCGTACGCTCCTAAAAAGAATGTTTTTTATGAATCTGATCTGGGAACAGGTGGCGATAATGCGAAACTCTCCTGGGCGCCGTTAAATGCCACCAACTATGACTTGATCCGGTTCGCGCAGGTATTGCTCTGGGCGGCCGAGTGTGAGGTAGAAGTGGGAAGCCTGGATAAAGCGGAAGACTATGTTAATAGGGTACGCAACCGGGCGGCCAATCCGGATGGATTTGTCATGAACAATGGCAGTCCGGCAGCTAATTATTACATCAAAGCTTATCCAAAAGGTTATTTTACCTCCAAGGGACAAGATATAGCGCGTAAAGCGGTACGGATGGAGGAAAGGCTGGAACTCGCCATGGAAGGACATCGTTTCTTTGACCTGGTAAGGTGGGGAATTGCAGATCAGGTACTCAACGATTATTTTGAATACGAAGGACAATTTGCCAGCGATATCAAAGGAGCCCGTTTCACCAAGGACAAAAATGAATATTACCCCATTCCTCAAACGGAAATAGATCTGAGTGGCGGTACCTTAAAGCAAAATGAGGGATATCGTTAAGAAAGGTCGTTACTTACCTTCAGCGTAAGTTTGATGTACCGTTCTGGCGTACTTGATACGTTTCAATTAAAAGAGGCTGTTAAAAAGGATGAGCATTACGAATAAAGCGAAGTAATCTTTAACACTTATTTACATGAGATTTCAAAGGGATTACTTCAATTTGTACCCTCTATCGCAATGGCAATTATACCTTTTTAGACAGCTTCTTTTCTTCCAGAGAAGAAGGGAATCAATAGGATGATCAACAATATTTCCGCCAATGAAATCAATATCTTACTCCGTTTTCTTTGTTACGGAGTCTCTATTCCTTTTGAAAGTTGTCATTATCCTTCCCAAAAGGATAAAGGAGAAAAATTAACAAAAAATTATTATAATAGTTGTCATTTACCGGTTCCTCCTAAAATGTTAGACAGTATAACATGGGCTGACCGTGTACTACCTGCTATGTCGCCCAAATTGGGAATAAAAGTTTAGAGCGGTAAACTCTATTATGAGGATCCCAAATCTCCATCTGAGATATCATTTTCTGACTGGATGGAGTTGG
>CAYZGR010000081.1:2398-11294 GCA_964478125.1 uncultured Chitinophagaceae bacterium
ACTATTCTCAAATATTAAAACCCTATCATGATGTTTATATTTTCCTGAATCAAGGTGACTTTAATTTTAAACAGACCTACTTCTATCCCATTAACGGCTGTACAAAAGCTATAGCGGCTGATTTTGATATGGATGGAGATATGGATATTGCAACGATCGCTTTTTTTGCAGACCTAAAGAACAACCCTTCAGAATCTTTTATTTATTTTGAACAAGATAAACCCATGCATTTTATGCCCCATGTCGTATTATTAAATCAATCGGATGGAGGCTGTAAAATAATCGTGGTTTTTAATTCTTTGTAATTCTCCTCGGTCTTCCATGCACAATTAAGCCATAATGAAGGAATACGAAGGTTGTCCTGAAAGATAGATTGATAACGTTGATCGGGCAGACAATCACAGACCAAATCCGGGTCAATCATAAACAATCCGCCTCATCTATGTCCTGTTTCTATTACCAAAACACAAAATCAATCAAACAATACAATCCTTTTCCGTCCCCGCGCAAAGTTCATAAATAGGGCGCGGATCAATCAAAAAATTCTATTTTTGAAGTTCAGCATAAAAAGGATAAAATACTATTGTTTAAAAAACTTTTTCAACAAACGGCCATCTATGGGGTTGCGACGGTTTTACCGCGGATGTTAAATTTTCTACTCGTTCCGCTTTATACCGACGTTTTGTCTAACGCAACTTATGGTAGAGTAAGTTATATTTTCGCTTATTTTGTTTTGCTCAATGTGATTTTGTCGTACGGTATGGAAACGGCCTTTTTCCGTTTTCTCAATAAAAGCAACCATCAGGATAAAGTGGTTAGTACTTCGACTTGGTCTTTAGCGGGGACTTCGGTAGTATTTTTGATTATTGGGTTCTTATTTCAAATACCGATCGCTCATATTACCCGGATTTCTATAGAAACGCTTCATCTGGTATTGTGGATATTGTTTTTTGATGCGGTCGTTGTGATCCCTTTTGCATGGTTAAGAGCCAAAGAGCGTCCCATTCGTTATGCATTTATCAAAGTTGTCAATATTATTGTAACCCTCCTTTTGAATGTTTTCTTTATTGTTTATCTGAAAGATTGGGCCGCAAAATATCCTTTTTTTCAAACGATCTATCGACCTGATTATGAAATACAATATATTTTCATTGCCAATCTGGTCGCCAGTATTCTGACGCTCCTGTTCTTAACGCCTTTCTATCTGAAAGTCAGATTGACCTTCGATAAAATACTCTGGAAGAAAATGATTATCTATGCATTTCCGGTTTTAGTTGCAGGTATAGCTTATGCCGTTAATGAAGCCTTTGATCGTATTATGTTGGCACGGCTGCTACCACAGGATATCGCGGATGCTAAAGTGGGGTCTTATGCGGCTTGTTATAAACTGTCGCTATTCATTACACTATTTTCTACGGCTTTTCGGTTAGGAATAGAACCTTTTTTCTTTAGCCATGCCAGTCATAAAAACGCGCGGAAAACCTATGCCGAGATTACAAAATATTTTACTCTATTCGGGGCTTTAATTTTGATAGTTGTAGTCGTTTTTTCGGATCTTTTAAAATTAATTATCATTCGAAGCGATACGTATTGGGAAGGCATGTCCATTGTGCCGGTTGTTTTATTAGCTAATCTCCTTTTAGGTATTTATTACAATCTTTCAGTATGGTATAAAGTGACTGATAAAACAAAATATGGAAGCTACATTTCTCTCATTTCTGCGATTATTACTATTGTAGCCAACTTCATTTTAATTCCTATGATCGGATTTATGGGCGCGGCTTATTCGACATTAGCAGCGTATGCCTCTATGGCAATTTTGTCCTATTTATGGGGACAGAAATATTATCCAATTCCCTATAACATGAAGAAAATATTAGGTTATTTGGGGTTGTCTATGCTTTTCTCCGCCCTTTCCTTTTATAAGTTCAGAGGAAACTATGCCATTGGTATCCTGTTTATATTCGTTTTTGTCAGTATAATTTATCTTACTGAAAAGGAAAAATTACTTAAAATCATGAAGAATAAATGAATATACTTTTTGAACTCTGGGGAAAGCCTCTTGCTAAAGGACAGAACGTTGATCAGGCAGATCATCCAGTCAAATCCGGGTACATTATAAATGATCCGTATCATCTGTGTTCTATTCCTACTCTCAAAGCAAATAATCAACAAAACAGATACAAGAAAATAGACAACTGAAAAATGACTGCCGCGAAATCATATTTCATACCGGGGCTCAAACAACCGGCCTATTCGCTTTTTCAGGAAGGAGCCTGAGAGCCTTTTCATGATCCGGTTTCTAAAGCGCACCAGAAAACGGTTCTCATAATGCGCCATTTCTCCTACGCGATAAGACCATTTATAAACATAGTCCGTCATGGGTTTCCGGATCTTTTGAAACTCGGGATAAGCCTGAACCGGGTTTTTGGAAGCATTTAACAGGTCGGCCAGCACCCAAACATCTTCTATAGCCTGACAGGCGCCCTGTCCCAGATTGGGGGTTACGGCGTGCGCGGCATCGCCAAGCAGGCAGGTGCGCCCGGCATGCCATTTTTGAATGGGCGGTAAATCCAATAATGCTTTCCGGCTGATGCGGGCTTCCGGAGTATCAGATATCATCTGCAAAACAGGGGGATCAAAATCTTTAAACTGCCTTTTCAACTCCTCCCGCAAATCGGCACTAAAATTAAAATCATTGTCATGTTTATTAATAACTGCAAACCAGTAAACGAAGTCCTCATTGACTTTTGAGAAACCAAACCGCCTTCCCTTTCCCCACGCCTCTATGGACCGATGCCGGTATCGCTCCGGCAGATCAAAAGCCGCCACACCCCGCCAGCAGATCTGCCGGATCTTCCTCACCTCCGTACCGGGAAATAATTGCCTCCTTGCCATAGAATGTATACCATCTGCCGCGATCACATAATCCCCCGGCGCCTGCGAACCATCTTCAAAATGCAAAATACCCTTCCGGTCTTTCTCAGAAATACGTATACATTTCTTCCCCCATTCTATCGTCCCATTTTGTAGTTTTTCCAATAAAATATGCTGTAAATCAGAACGAAGGATTGATATATTGGGATATCCAAACTGTTTTATACTGGAAGAAATAAGGTTTTTTGAGAGCGGACGCAATTTTTCATCCGTAATATAAGCGGTCTGTATTTCGTTTCCCATCCGGTATAATTCATCTGCCAAACCCAGACGCTCCAAAACCCGGATAGCATTAACAGCCAGTATCAGACCGGCCCCCTGTTGCAACGGCCCCTCCTTCGCCTCGTAGACCGAAGCCGCCATATGACGCTGCTGTAAGGCTATTGCCATCAATAACCCGCCGATTCCGGCGCCAATGATCCTGCCCTGCATGTATGAGAGATTATAGTTATGAAATGAGGAAACTTCGACCTCCAAAAGGTCCTCTATCCGGCCTTTTCCTTTTCAACCGCCTTATTTTTCCCAACCAACCATAAAATTAACATAATTATTCCAAAAGCTATGTAGACCACTCCGCTCCACAAATTGGTGGTTTCCGTCTTACCGGCCTCAGGATTTAATATAAAAGAGCCGATAAACAAGAAAATGCCCACCAGTAAAAAGAACAGGCCGATAATAAACCGAAGATCCAGAATATTTTTCATTACAGATTACTTTTATAAAAATATCAAATTTAATATTGCCGTCAAAATCAGGATAAATATACCAATTGTAACGGGTCTTTTATACCAGACAATATCCTTTGTTTTAGGTTTTGGTGTAAGGCTGTATACCAGGCCCGTCAGTTTTTCCTTTGAATGAGGTTTCGTAAATAAGCTGATAATAATGGTCAAAATAAAACAGGTGCTGAATGCCACAATAGCTACCATGAAGCTTTGGGCCATATTAGAACTGAACTGGTGCAGATTGGCTATAGCCCCCCCATGTCCTTCCGTAGTGGTTGTCATATTATATGTTAAAGTGGCAGCCAACGTACCGCCGACGAGCCCGAAAAATGCGCCATGTCCCGTAGATCTTTTCCAAAACATCCCCAATGCGAAAGTGGCAAATAAAGGCGCGTTGACAAAACCAAATACCAATTGCAAAAAATCCATAATATTATCAAATCCCTTCGTCAGGTAGGCCGTGCCTATAGAAGCAATAATACCAAACAAGGTAGCCAGCCGGCCAACATTCAGATAATGCTTATCACTCTTATTCGGTTTTATATATGATTCATAAATATCATAAGTCCAGACCGTATTAAAGGCGGTTACATTCCCCGCCATTCCGGACATAAATGACGCAAACAGTGCCGTAAGGCCGACCCCCAGGATACCACTCGGATAAAATTCGCTTAGTAACGAGGGCAATACATAGTTATAATTGGTTTCGCCGTTTACAACAGGAATACGGTAGCCGGAATGCATGGCGACCATAGCAGCGGCTATCAAGCCGGGGATAATGACAATAAAAGGCATAAGCATTTTAGGAAAGGCCGCTATCAATGGCGTATTTTGCGCAGAACGCATATTGCGGGTTACCATTGCCCGTTGCACCACCAAAAAGTCTGTACACCAATAACCAAAAGACAATACAAAACCAAGCCCCATTAACAACTGCCACCAATTCACTCCCATCGAATTATCAGAAGCCTTCCCCATGTATTTCCAGGTATGGCTCATGGCATCAGGCAACCGCTCTACGATCCCGTTCCACCCTCCTACATAATGAAGACCAATAAAAACAAGCGGCGCGATACCCAAAACAATCAAGAAGAACTGCAATACTTCATTATATACCGCGCTGGTCAATCCTCCGAGAAAAGTGTAAACCAGCACAATACCGGAAGCTAAAAGAACCGAAAATGTAAAATTCCACCCCAAGATCACTTCAAACAAGATGGCCAGTCCGTATAAAGACATACCGGAAGAGAAAATGGTCATGATCGCAAAGGTAAAAGCATTGAATCCCCGTGTCTTTTCATCAAAGCGTTTGGCCAGGTATTCGGGAACCGACCGGACCTTACTGCCATAATAAAACGGCATCATAAAGATCCCCAGGAAAACCATGGCCGGGATAGCGCCCAACCAGTAAAAATGGCTCGTCATGATACCATACTTAGCGCCCGAAGCGGCCATACCCAACACTTCCTGAGCTCCCAGATTAGCGGAGATAAAAGCAAGGCTGGTGATCCATAACGGGATCGAACGGCCGCTCATCAGAAAATCACTACTGGTTCTTACTTTCTTCCGGATTAAAAATCCAATGCCTAACACAAATAAAAAGTAAAGCGCAACGATCAAGTAGTCAATAAAGCGAAGGTGCATACAAATGAATAAGATTTAAAAATTGAGGTTAAAACTAATTCAATTTTAGTAAAAAAACAGAATCTATTTGATATCGTCAGCTTTGGCAAAGATCTATTAGAAACGGGAAGGACAAAGCCCAATCTGAAAAGACAAATATCCCCGATACCCGGCCGGGTGTTCAAACCGACCACAACAAATAAAGATCCAGGCCAGGAAAGCCAGTGGAAGAACATCAAATCCTATTCATAAACGCCTGTTTTCCAGTCTGATAAGCTGTTTTCTGCTATAGTTCAATTTAGCGGCTGTGTTTTATTCCTGATCGCCCTTCCTCATTATTTTTCTACCCGAAAATGATGGATGTAATTTTAATCCCTTTGAGATAATATGCATATAAAAGCAGGATAAACGGGTAAAACGGCAAAACATTTAAAAATCTTATTTTTACGCCCATATTTCTTTATCCGAGGCCCGCAATCCGCCTCTAAACCCGAAGAATCCCTTATGAAGCGTAAAAAACTGGCACTTCACTGGAAAATTATTATCGGCCTCTTGCTCGGTATCATCTGGGCCGTTATCTCCAGTATCACCGGACTCTCTACTTTTACACAAAACTGGATTGCTCCTTTCGGCACCCTATTTATCAACCTGCTAAAGTTGATTGCGGTACCCCTCGTACTGTTCTCTATTATCAGTGGTATTGCCGGAATGGGCAGCCCCTCTTCTTTAGGGAAAATAGGGATTAAAACTCTGGCCTGGTATCTGGGCACGACCATCCTGGCAGTAGCGATAGGTCTGCTGGTAGTCAATTTCATCGGACCGGGCAAGTGGGTCAATAAAGACACCCGCCTGAATAACAGAATTAAATATGAGCTGTGGGCCAAACAAAATGATGTTGAAATTAAAGATAACAAATGCTACAGTTGCATGACCCAATACCAGGACCGGGTACGGGAACTGACTGCCGGTCTGCAAACAGAAGCAGCCCCTCCTTCCCTATCAGACAAAATAGATAGGGCCCAAAGTTCGAAAAAACAGGGCCCGCTTCAACCCTTCGTGGACATGGTACCCGACAATATCTTCAGATCGCTTTCCGATAACGGCCTGATGCTTCAGGTCATCTTTTTCGCTATTTTCTTCGGGATTTGCCTTTTACTCCTCCCTCAGACAAAAACCGGAACTATTCGTTCTCTGGTAGACAATCTGAATGATATTTTCTTAAAGATGGTAGATATTGTTATGAAAGCAGCACCATTCTTTGTTTTCGCCTTACTCGCAGGCGCAGTCAGCAATATAGCCGGAGACGACCCCTCAAAAGTAATCGAAATTTTTAAGGGACTCGGATGGTATAGCCTGACCGTTATTATAGGCTTAAGCCTTATTTTGTTTGTCATTTACCCCCTGATCGTTCAATTTTTTACGCGGCAAATAAAATATAAAGATTTCTTTAAAGGGATCAGCCCCGCACAGGCGCTGGCATTTTCAACCAGTTCCAGCGCGGCCACATTGCCCGTGACCATCGAATGCGTAGAAGACAATCTAAAGGTGGATAACAAGATCAGCAGTTTTGTATTGCCCATAGGAGCAACGGTAAACATGGATGGCACAAGTTTATACCAGGCCGTTGCCGTGGTTTTCCTGGCACAATTTCACCTGGTGGATCTGGACGTAGCCCAACAACTGACCATTATTCTTACGGCGGTTCTGGCTTCAATCGGCGCTGCGGCAATTCCCAGTGCAGGACTCGTAATGCTCATTATCGTGTTAGAAGCCGTCGGTTTAAATCCTGCCTGGATAGCCATTATTTTCCCGGTTGACCGCATCCTGGATATGTGCCGCACCGTAGTAAACATAAGTGGGGACTCCGCCGTATCCACGATTATTGCCAAGTCTGAAAAGATGCTTTATTTTTCCGCTTCAGAAAAATAGCCGCAAAATGTAAATATTGTTTCCAATCATAGCGGGTAATGTTATGACTTCCGCTTCGAATATGATAGCTTACGCGCCCGAAAACGGGGTGATTGACAGAAGGCATCCGCTTCACGGGAAAGCCCGCTCCGCATAAAAATCGGTACACGGAATCCACTGCAACAGCGGTAAGAAATTCCCCATAAGGATCAGAATTATGATCTTCTTCGGCGCTGGCTATATATACCGGTCGGGGAGCGATTAAGGCGACCAGTTCATGCTGATCAAAGGGCAAAACCGTATCTTTTCCTATATATTGTTTAAAATTCCTGCAAAACCAATAAGGGAAGATCGTACAAAGCCTGCGGATATTTTCCCCGGAAAAATGATAAAACAACTTGGCGCCTCCCGCTCCGGATTCGTTACTGATCACCGCGGCAAACCTTTGATCTTTCGCCCCTGCCCAGAGCGCCGCCTTTCCCATACGAGACCAGCCAAAAACAACCACTTTCCCAGCGTCTATCCGCTTATCCGTCTCAAAATAATCCATGGCCCGGCTCAATCCCCAAGCCCAGGCAGAAAGGGTTGCAAAATTCTTGTTCCCTTTTTGTAATTCCGGATAAAGGGACGGTATGCCGAGGGTATATCCATTCTTTTTATCCGGGGCGATATCTCCTGCGTACATCGTAGCAACTCCATAACCGCTATCAATGATCATTTTAACGGGCCAACGCTCTGTCGCTGTTCCCCTGCTCAAAACCGTCGCCTGGTGGTTTATCACACCTTTATTTCCGGCATACTCCCAGCCGGATGTAATCCGGATAGCCGTATCGGGAGAAATAGTCTGGTTTCCTGCAAAATTCAATCCCAAAAATACAGGAACGGGGCCCTTGAGCTGATTGGGTAAATACAAAAGAAGATCTATTCTTAAGCTTTTTTTCCCTTTATTAAAAAGCAGCGCCACCTGTTTTCTGGTAGCCCCGGTAAGCCCAACTTGTTATGTGTAAGAGCAGATCATCTGATACACATCCGCGACCTACCCTGGGTAAGCGGTGGTGATTCAAAAGAAGTCGGGTTTTCCGAAGGGTCACAACCAACAGGCATTTTCAGACCGGTACATCTGATCGTGACGAACCAAACCCATATCATCCCTTTCGAGGTTCATATATGGAATGATACCACCGTATCTGGGAGATCAGCTACGCTGTATTTAGAAACCAAGATTAAAAATTATAATACCCGATCCCTACCGAAGGAGGTAAAAATTGTGAATACCCTGGAAAATCAATCGGGTAAAGTAATTGCAAAAGAAGAAACCCTACTTCATCTTTCGGCAGGAAAGATTCACAATGTGAGGCAACAGTTTACGAACATTCCGCATCCCCACCTCTGGTCTTTGGAAGATCCCTATCTTTACAACATAAAGTCAAAGATCTATTCAAAAGGAAAATGTATCGACCAAACTTCAACACCTTATGGAATAAGGTGGATCCGCTGGCCTGTAAACTATCCCGCTAATAACAATCTATTCCTGTTGAATGGCAAGCCGTTATATATCAATGGAGTAGCCGGTTATGAACATCTTCTCGGCCAAAGCCATGCTTTTAGTAAAGAACAGGTGAGCGCAAGGGTCAAACAAGTGGAAGCTGCAGGGTTTAATGCATTTAGAGACGCCCATCAGCCTCATAATTTGAGATTCCAAA
>CAYZGR010000082.1:0-10780 GCA_964478125.1 uncultured Chitinophagaceae bacterium
TTAGAAAATATATTTATAACAATCCCCGAAAGGGGTAGGATGATATGTCAGATATCGATAGATGTATAGATAGATGTAGAGAAAATTCATGAATTTTCTCTACATCTATCTATACGTTTTTATATCCATCATACCAGCCGGCATATTTCACATAATTATTCGCGATCCTTGCTATTTCTCCATCCCTCAATTCAGGACTGACATCTTTCACCTTCCGGGCCGGTACCCCTGCATAAATGGTTCCCGCTTCCACCCTGGTATTTTCCAATATGACCGCGCCTGCCGCGATGATGGAACCGCTCCCGATAAACGCATTATCCATGATGATAGCCCCCATACCTATTAAAACATTATCCTCAATAGTGCATCCGTGAATAATGGCATGATGTCCGATGGAAACCTGGTTCCCTACAATGGTTTTGGTCTTTTGATAAGTGCAATGGATCATGGCGCCATCCTGCACGTTGACCTTATTCCCCAGGCGAATGCTGTTGACATCTCCTCTGATCACAGCATTGAACCAAACGCTGCACTGGTCCCCCATGATGATATCCCCGATGAGGGTGGCATTGGGAGCGAGGAAACAGTCGGTTCCCATTTTGGGGCTACGGCCGCGAACGGTTAATAAAGTAGGCATGATATGTTTTTATTTATATGTTTTATTTTAAATACAATCCATACGACCATATTATTTTTATCTTGAAGGAGGAGAAAGCATTTCCTCTAAGCGGCTTTCTTCTAAAATCAATTTTCCCAGCCTCTCACGAGAAATTCCCTTTTTTAACTGGTGGGTAAAGTGAGGTTTCCCCTCCTGAACAAGAGATTCTAAATAATGATATTGTATGCACGGATCTTGTAAAAAGAAATCGGGAACATCCGTAAAATGAGTAGAAAGAATGAAAATACTATTATCCCACAACAGAAGCTTCTGAATAATTGCTTTTGAACAATCTAATGCATCCCGGATATTCGTTCCCCTAAACATTTCGTCTATAAGCACAAATACCTTTTCCCCTTTAACAAGATGTTCCGACAATTCTTGTAAACGATTTATTTCACGATAGAAATAACTGTATCCTTTTTCAATATCGTCCGTTAGATTAATATCCGTAAAAAAGTGATCAAATACAGGCATCTTAGCGCTTTTAGCGGGAATACCCATACCGGCATGAGCAAGGACCAGTGCAATCCCAACCGCCTTAAGATACGTGGATTTCCCCGACATGTTTGACCCGGTTAGGAAAATAAAATGTTTATTATTCGCCACTTCAAAGTTATTTCTCCGACTTTGGGGCAAGAATAAATGATAAACTCCTTCTATTTGGACAGTTGACCGATTGGTTTCAAAATCAGGTAGAGACAAATTATATTTTAAAATGGCTTTTGCCATAGCTAATAAAGCATCAACTTTATAAATAAGTTCAAGCAGTTCCTGTAGCCGGCTATTCTCTTTATTTCGGAAAAGATCATCCAGGTAATACAATTGTTTAGCAGATAGAGGTCGTCCGCCTAATTCTTTCTTCAAAATATTTTTATGATCTATCTCAAAAAGGTGATTGAGTAGTTTAAATATCTTTTGGAGTATTTCAGGACGGCCGTCCCGTACTGTATGAGTTTGGATACGATTTAGTTTTTGAATAAAGATAATCAAACAACGGATACCGGCTTCCAAAAAATGGTAATCAGACACATAACGATGAAGATACCAGTACCCTGAAAAAGAGGCATACAGGTCATTCCTATATTTTAATGGGTTAATATTACTGTATAGGTACTTGTCTATATAGGAAAGTGCTGGTCTTGTAAGGATCGTGTCCCACACTTTCAGATCCGTTAGAAGAAACCTGATATCCTGTTGCGTTTGCTGAATTTTATTAATATCTGAAAAAGGATGTAACAGTCTCTGTTTTAGTTCAGCGCTTCCTCTTTCTGTTATTGTTAAGTCTATTAACCGAAAGATGCTATTTTTTGTTCCTTCCTTAAAGATTTCCAAATCTTTAATAGTTTGTTCATCCATTGGTCCGTTTTAGTTTTCAGGAAATTACCTCCCAAACATTTTATCCAATTCCTCTATCCGGAAGGGGATAAAGGTGAACCGGCCCGATGGACTGGTTTGCGATTGGGTACAGGCAAAAAGCCGGTCTATCAGGTTTTGCATTTCTTCGGGGCTAAGCGCTTTTCCTGGTTTGATGGCATGCTGGCGGGCCAGCGAGCGGATCATTTTTTCTCTTTTGCCGGTTTTCAGTTCAGGGCTGAAATGTTTGAATTGTTCCAGCAGGCCTTCTATGCATTGCTTTTCATTTCCACTCTCGAGGTCGGATGGGACTCCGGAGATGGCGAAGGCATTTTTATCTATTTGCTGTATCTCATAACCCAGTTTTTTGAGGTCGGGCAGCATTTCTGCCAGCAGTGCTGAATCGGCGGGAGAAAGTTCGAGGGTCTCCGGAAATAGAGATTGCTGGGATGACAGCGGTTGTTTTTCGAAGGCTTCGAGGTAGCACTCATACAAAACACGCTCGTGCGCGGCCTGCTGATCAATAAGGATAAAGCCGGATTTAATTTGCTGCAAAATATAGCGGGCATGAATTTGCTGGGGCTTACGCGGGGTGGGATCTGCGTTTAATGTCGAAATCTGATTTTCTTCCTCTTCAGGTATTTCCGTAGACAAAGGGGCTGCAGGAAAGGCTGTTGCTTTTTCGGGGTAGAGGTCTTTCCAGTGGCTTAGGTTGTTTCCCCCAGTAATAGTATGAGACTGATTTCTTTGGGTAAACCCTTTGTAAAGGGCTCCCTGTGTAATTTTTTCCTTTTGGTTCTCTGTAAAAGGGCGGGAGATGGAAGGCAGGTGTTGAATATGGTTATCCAGTTCAAAATCCAGCGTGGGAGTGATGCTGAATTGGGCCAGTGCATGTTTGACGGCCGATTGCACGAAGGCGTATACGATCTTTTCATCCTCAAACTTGATTTCCTGTTTGGTGGGATGTACGTTGATATCCACGCGGGAAGCATCCAGGTCTATGAACAATACATACAGAGGGAAATGGTCGGTAGGGATCAGATCTGCAAAAGCGCCCATGATCGCGTGATGGAGATAACCGCTCCGGATATAGCGGTTATTGACAAACAGGTATTGATCGCCTCTGGTCTTTTTGGCTGTTTCCGGCTTTCCTACGAACCCGGCCATGTTCAGATAATCGGTATTCTCCCCTACGGCTACCAGCTTGCTTTTGTATGTTTGCCCCAGCAACTGCAACACCCGTTGCTTTAAATTTCCCGAAGGGAGGTGAAAAAGCTCCTGGCCGTTGGCTTCCATGATGAAGCTTATTTTGGGATAGGCAAAGGCTACGTGCATAAATTCATCGACAATATGCCGCGTCTCCGTAGCATTTCTTTTCAGAAAATTGCGGCGTGCGGGAACGCTAAAAAACAGGTTTTTCATGGCAATGCTGGTTCCCGGCGGACAGGAACAGGGTTCTTGTTTTACTACCCGGCTGTTTTCAATTTCAATATAGGTTCCCCATTCTTCCGCCTGTTTCCTGCTTTTTAGTTCTACCCGGGACACGGCCGCTATGGAGGCCAGCGCCTCTCCCCTGAAGCCCATGGTATGAATGTGAAAAAGGTCTTCCACCTTTTTGATCTTGGAGGTGGCATGCCGTTCAAAACTCATGCGGGCATCCGTCTGGCTCATACCGCATCCGTTGTCAATTACTTGCACGAGTTCTTTTCCTGCATCTTTAATGATAAGCCGGATATCGGTCGCGCCGGCGTCTACCGCATTTTCCATGAGTTCCTTCACGGCTGATGCGGGCCGCTGGATCACTTCCCCGGCGGCGATCTGGTTGGCTACATGATCCGAAAGTAATTGAATGATATCAGGCAAAATGTCTCCTTTTGGGGTAAAATTACTAAATTTAGGCCTTTAAAGGATCAACATCACCCTATACACCGGAAGTTATAATTCGCATGAAAAAAACGTTGTTAGTTACCGGCCTTTTATTGATAGCCCTATCCATGGAATCTGCTTTTCACCCTGCAAATACGCGTTCCGCTTTCCGATCCGGTTCACAGGATCCGGTTCCGGCCCTTGTTCTGGCCCGGGCATGGGTAGACAGTGTTTTTAATTCTATGGATCGGGAAGAACGCATTGCCCAGTTAATTTTTGTCAGAGCGTATTCAAATAAGGGGGCGGAGCATATCCGCCATGTAAAGGACCTCATTAGCCGGAAGAAAGTCGGCGGGCTGGTTTTCTTCCAGGGGTCGCCGGTCAGGCAGGCGGTGTTGACCAATACGTATCAGCAACTTTCAAAGGTACCGCTGTTTATTTCCATTGATGGAGAATGGGGGCTGGGAATGCGGCTGGATAGTGTTATCTCTTTTCCACATCAAATGATGTTGGGCGCTGTTCAGGATAGCCTGCTGGTTTATGAGGTAGGGAAAATGATCGGGGAGCAATGTAAACGGATCGGGGTGCAGATCAATTTTGCTCCCGATGTGGACATTAACAACAATCCTGAAAACCCGGTCATTAACGACCGTTCTTTTGGGGAAAACAAATACCGGGTAGCCGATTTGGGGATCCAGCTCATGCGGGGCATGCAAAGTACCGGGATAATGGCGGTAGCCAAACATTTCCCGGGGCATGGCGATACCGAAGTAGATTCGCATAAGGCCCTTCCCGTGATCAGCAAAAGCATGCAACAGCTCAGGGAACTGGAATTATACCCTTTCCAGCAAATGATCAACTACGGAGTAGAAGGGGTAATGGTAGCTCACCTGGACATTCCCGCGATTGACAACCGTCCCCATCGGCCCATGTCTCTTTCCAAAAAAGCCATCACCGGGTTGCTAAAAAATACCATGGGGTTCAATGGCCTGGTGTTTACAGATGCCCTGGAAATGAAGGGCGTAAGCGGCTATTATAAAAACGGGCAGGCCGGAGTGGAAGCTTTAAAGGCCGGTAATGATATCTTATTGTTGCCCAAAAACGTGGATGCCTGCATCGCTGCTATTCAAAAAGCCATCGCAAGAGGGACGCTCCATCTTCCGGATATTTATAAACGTGTGAAAAAAGTATTAATGGCCAAATATATGGCCGGCCTGAATGACTGGCAGCCCATAGAAACCGCTCATTTGACGGAAGATCTGAACAAGGGCATTACGGCTCTCAACCGGGAACTGGATATAGAAGCCATTACGGTACTGAATAATGAAAATTATCTTCTGCCGCTATCAGCAGACGACACTTCGGATATAGCTCTTTTAACGGTTGGCGGCGAACTTCCCGCCTTCACCGGGCAGGTCCTTCATCACCATAAAGCGGCAGTTTTTAATTTTAGCCGGGGAGCGACGATTTCCGGGGCGGATAAGCTCGCCAAAAAATTGAAATCCGGTTTTGATAAAATCATCATTGCTGTGGGTAATTATCATCGCTATCCCTCCCGACGGTATGGCCTTTCCGAACCGGAAATTCAGTTGATACAACAGTTGCAGGAGGAAAAGCGGGCCATTACCATAGTCTTTGGCAACCCGTATGCCATCCGGTATTTTACACATGGCGCGGCGATCGTCGCGGCCTATAATGATGCGGAAACCATGCAATTGACGGCCGCCGATCTCATTTTCGGCGCTTTTGATCCCAGGGGGAAACTACCGGTGTCTGTAAGCCGGGAATTCCCGTCGGGTACCGGTTTAAAGGATTTTACCTTTAAACGGGTATACCTGCCTTTCCAATATCCCTCCAGGTTGGGCATTAGCGATATCAAACTCAAGCGCGTAGATTCTATTGCCAAAGACGCTATTGCTAAAAAGGCCACGCCGGGCTGTGAAATATTAGCCATGAAAGACGGTAAAATTTTTTACCATAAATCCTTCGGACATTTTACTTATGATAAAAAACGGCCCGTAGCTAAAAATACCATCTACGACCTGGCTTCTGTCACCAAGGTGGCTGCTACCACCATGGCGGTGATGCGGCTTTATGATCAGGGAAAGTTAAAACTGGAAGGCACATTGGGAGAATACCTTCCATGGCTTCGCGGTACGGATAAAGCGGATCTGACCATAAAGAATGTAATGCTGCATCAGGCCGGTTTCGTTCCGGACTTTTACATTGGTCAGTTTTTTACAAAAGACGGCAAGCCCAAACCCGATATTTTTCACCATACACGTGATGCACAATATAGCATTCACGTGGCCCGGGACTTGTACATCCGGAATGATTATGAAGACACCCTGAAAGCATTGATCCGTGACAGCAGGCTCTATAAAAACCCCAGGTATGTCTATAGCGATATTGATTTTCAGCTGATGGGCTACATTGTGGAAGAAATTACCGGGCTTCCTTTGGGAGAATATATAAAAAGAACACTTTATGATCCCATGGGCCTGATGACTACCGGATTTAAGCCCAGGAAACGGTTCCCGCTCAACCGCATTGCGCCTACCGAGTGTGAAAAAGGATTCCGCCAGCAATGCCTCCACGGGGATGTCCATGACCCGCGCAGCGCGCTCGCGGGCGAGGTAGCCGGACATGCCGGGCTGTTTTCGGATGCGTATGACCTGGGCGCGCTCATGCAGATGACCCTGAACGACGGCACGCTGGATGGGGTGCGTTACCTGGATTCTGCTACCCTGAAGCTGTTTACCTCCTACCAGAGCGATATCAGCCGGCGGGGAATTGGATGGGACAAGCGGGCCAGGGACCAGTCTAAATTTCATTATCCTTATCCTTCAAAATATTGTTCCCCCGAGGTATATGGACATTACGGCTATACCGGAACCTGCATCTGGGCAGATCCCAAATACAATTTTGTTTATATATTCCTGTCTAACCGGGTAAACCCCAGGGGCGGCGCCAATACCACTTTAGAACGTCTGGATGTGCGTTCCAAAGTGATGGATGCCTTTTATGAGGCCATGGGGGTGGGAACAGAGTAAAAACGGGACTGCCGATGCTATATCTATACCGAATATCCAAGGGTCCTGATGATTTGACGGAAGGATACTTCAAAACCTTCATTCTGAAAAAAATATTAAAAATTAAGATCTATTTTTAATATTTGTACTCAAAACCTTTAAAAATGAACACCGCTCCCACCACAACCACCGTACAAGACACTACCGGTAATCCTGCTGCATTGGGTTTATTCGGCTTTGGCGCCACCACCGTGCTGCTCAATTTTCATAATGCCGGCTTTTTTACTATGGATTCCGTGATCCTCGGAATGGGAATTTTTGTAGGCGGCCTGGCGCAAGTCATTGCGGGGATACAGGAGTGGAAGAAGAACAATACTTTTGGCGCTACGGCCTTCACGGCTTATGGCATGTTCTGGATAGCCCTGGTGGGTATTTTAATCATTCCCCGGAGCTCGTTTGGGGCAGACTTTGCACCGGATGCCGCCTCCATGGGCATTTTCCTGTTTCTGTGGGGCATATTCACATTGTATATGTTTTTCGGCACGCTCAAACTGAACAGGATGTTACAGGTTGTCTTTTTCACACTTACTATTTTGTTTTTTCTGCTGGCTATGGCCGAGTTCAATGAAAGCAAATCCCTGACCGCCCTGGCCGGGTACGAAGGTATCTTTTGCGGCCTTTCCGCTATGTACGGCAGCGCTGCCACAGTGCTGAACGAGGTGTTCGGGAGAACGGTACTTCCGGTAGGCGCCCCCGTTAAAAACCCCGAAGTGGATCCGTCGGAACTAAACAGGAGCCTGTCTTAATAGTTTCGGATCTTTCCGTGATCAGCAGTATCTACGTTTCGCAAGATAGGATAGAACCCGGATGACACGGACCCGGCAGATCATCACAGATCTGATTTGCATAAATCATAAGGATCGGCGGTATCAGGCTTTCATGCTGCCATACCAGGTATCCACTACCCCGCTTATGGCGCCGGTTATAGCCGCGGGCTGCTTACTAAGGATAGCCGCCCCCAGCGTCACAATGGCCGCGGCGAGATCAATTCCTTTCTGAATGTCCTGCAGTTGCGTGATGCCCTTGTTGATCTCGCGGGTAATCTGATGGATCTGTTCCAGCGATTGCGCCGCTTCATCCATGACCAAAGTCGTGGACAGGGCAAGAATGTCTTCCCCGTCATTGAGAATGGACCATTGCAGATCTCCGAGTTGCTTGTTCTTTGCCTTGGAGAACTTATCCCAGTTCTTATACCTGAAGTCCCCGATCGCCTGAGCCAGGCCCAAAAAGTCGTTAGCCAGCCGGTTTGCCTGTTGGGAAGTTAATTTTGCCATGCCGGTTATTCTTTGAGTTTATGGAATGCGGATCGTAAATCCCGGATGTCGCTCGCATACCGGGTGATCCGGGCGCTTAACGCTTTTGCACTCAACCTGTTTCGGTTGTCATAGAGCTTCTGGTGCCCTTCAGCTATGGTCTCCAGGCTTTCTGCAAAGACATTAAGCCGGGCCATTTTTGAATCTATAGCAGCTATCCGGCGATAATAGGCGCTCGCCGCCGCTCTTTTTTCATAATCGGATAAGTCGTCTTCTAAAAGGGTCTCTTTGTAAAATGCATAGAGCGTTTCCTTTCTGAACTTCAGCTCACCCCTGAGATTATCCCTGATAATAAACTGAAATTTTTTCAGTAAAACATGTATAGGTTTATTCGCCTCCCCGATGTATTCTTTTATTTTTTTCCTGCGATAGGCATCTGTAGTGGCCCGGAGTAAAATATGAGCGATCTGGGTGTAGGCTTCCGCCTGCTGCGGATTGATCTGCACGCTGCCATACTCCCCCGCCGACAGTGCGTTTTTTAACGCGTCGAAATGGTAATGCGTTAACGCATTCCGGGATAAATCCGCCAGCCCGTCGAAATACCCCCGGATGGCTTGATAAAGGAATTGTGTAATGCTGTCAGCCTTTTGATAGACCGCGCAGTTACAGGTAAGCGCCCGTTTGATTTCGAGGCTCTTTACGGCGCTCAGCCGGCATCTTTCAAGACAATGTTGTTGAAAGGTATAATCGATATCTTCAAAGCCCTGAAGGTCTGTTGAGGAGGTTTCCGAAAAATCGTGGACCGCCCTCAGGCTTACGCAACCGGTAAACCCGGCGCTGAGAACCAGCAGCCAGAGGCCTGCGCGCACTTCTTTTTTGGCCCCTTTCATTGATCAAAAGTTTCGATGTTCCGGTCGGGTTCAATATTTCGGATCCCGTCCACCTTCAACCGGCTGAGCGGTGTTTCAGGACTTACGCTTCCCGTTATGACGCCGGAAAAGGTGAAAATGTTTTCTATGCTGCAGCCCCGGCTTTTCAGCCTTTCGGCTATCTTATTTATATCCCCTATCCGGTCTTCCTCCACCGATGCGATGAAGTTTAATTTATCCGTTTCCATAATCTTCCTCCCTTTGGTTTATAAAAAAACAGCTCTTGATTATTGCGGCGCCTGAACCAGTCCTGCCCCGACATCCGTTGCGTTCAAGTCCAATCTTTTGGCATGCTGTGTCAGGTACATCCAGATATCGGAAGCGGAGGCATTCGGGTTTTCTTCCCAGAACAGGGCTGCCGTCCCTGCGACAAATGGAGTGGCCATACTGGTGCCGGAAATAATATTATAATCTTCGGGGGATTTCCAGGAGCTGTAAATGTTAACGCCCGGAGCGGCGATGTCAATCTGCCCGCCGTCGGGATTGAGTCCCCCATTGGAGAAATAGGCCACGTTCAGCCGGTTGTCTAAAGCGGCGACCGCCATGATAGCGGGACAGTTGGCCGGATGCCCCACCGGCGCTACCTTACCCTGGTCCCTGCGGCTGCCATTCCCTGCAGCGGCTATGATCAATGTTCCCTGGTCCAGCGCTTTCTTTGCCAGGTCGTTGTATATTTTGGAATATGTTTCCCCCGGCTGCACCGGCGCCCCAAGGGACATGGAGATCACCTTGCATTTATTCTTCATGGCCCAGTCGATGCCGGCCAGAATGCTGCTGTCGGTACCGCTGCCGGCATTGGACAGTACTTTCCCTGCAAAAATAGCCGCTTCCCGGGCTACTCCGTATCTCCTGCCCGTTTTCTTATTGATATCCCCGGTGGAGATCCCCGTACAATGGGTCCCATGCCCGTTCAGGTCATTTACCTCCTGATCTTTTACGAAGGATTCCGAAGTCACTTTCCTGTTCACGAAATCCGGATGTCCCAAATAGAAGCCCGTATCCAAAATAGCCACTTTTATTCCCTTGCCGGTGTATTTTGAAGTAAGCACGTTCGTGGCATGAATGCCCCATGAAGCTTTGTCGTCATCCTGGTATGGCGGCGCCTCCATCAGGACCGGCCGGCCTTTTTCTGCCCTCAATCTGTTATAAATATCCTCGGCTGCAGATTTGTACCCCCGCATAAATTCTTCAAGAGAACCGGCTAAAGCATATACGTACCGCTCGGGTTCGGAATAATAAAAAAGATGCTTGGAATCAGGAGCCTTTAAAAGCTTTGATATTTGCGCTTCCTTTCCCTCTTTGATCACGGCTACTCCGCATTGTTCAAAGACGATTCCATCGGCTTCTTCGAAGGCATTCTGGAAATCGGGACTGCCCTTTTTGCAATAGTCCTTAAAGGAAGCCAGCCTTAAGGATACTTTCCCCGCTTTTGCGATAAGGGTTTTAGGAAGGGCCTTGCGATCGAGCATCACCAGCTGCTTGCCCGTATACCGGGGCTTGTTGTCCGGCGGTTGTAAAAAATTCTGAACGGTTGCCATGGTTTTTTATTTTTAAAGCAAGTGAATAATAGGGGTTTCTATTTATAAAAAATAGGGATCAAGAGGGTGTAAATAGGAAGAAAAACAG
>CAYZGR010000083.1:0-10513 GCA_964478125.1 uncultured Chitinophagaceae bacterium
CTCCAGGATCCCTGGAATACGCTTTGGAATAAGCGTTTTGTACTCCGAATTTCTCTTTTCCGGCTAATCCATTTCAGGATAAGAGTCTATTCGGTTACCATTATTATCATACATCCGGAATTGGAACTCTTTATCCCCAGGATAAATACTACCAATGATGAAACTTCTCAGGGAAAGGGTCTTTGCTAAATACCATTTTTCCGCGTTTACATTTTTCCGAAGATTGCCCCAGGAGCCATCCCCCAAATAAACTACCCCATCGTCCTTACCGACCTTTCTTCCTTCGCGGATTGGATAGGTACGTTTATAAACATGATCATGATTTTCAAAGGCGATATGTACACCAAACTCTTCAAAAAGCGGCGCCCAAAGTTCTTTCTGTTTTTCATAACTTGTACGCACAGCAGGATAAATACCATGATGATAAATAGGAAAAACATGGGGGACATTTCGTCTCTCTCTCAACGTCTTTTCCAACCATTCGGTTTGCTCGCCTTCAATGGGCGGGAAAGCTCCGGCATGAAGTAAAATCACACTCATATAATTTCCAAAATCAAGAACACCCCATGCGGGATAACCCGGAAAAGGGAACATGGCATAATAATAAGGAGCGCTTTTTGTCTTATCGGTTAACTTATCTATATCCGCTTTGCTCCCCACTCCCCATTTCTTATTATATCTTTTCCGGCGAACCTCATGATCTCCAATTGCTGCAATAATGGGGACCAAACGGTTATCCGAGGTGATAAAGGTTTCTTTGGCTATACGCAACCATTTAAAAACCTTATCAACCTTACTGGGACGGCCATTGGCATAAACCAGATCTCCTCCAAACATAACGAAGTCAAGATCATGTTTCATAGCCTGTTCGTTCGTTTTCCTAAACTCATTCCCGGCATTGGCATCTCCCCCCGCTGCAAAATTAACAGGTCTACTCACCTCTTCCGGCATGGTTCGAAAATAGAAAATAAGAGAATCGGGAGGATGGACCCCTATACGGAACGCATATGCTTTATCCGGTTCAAGGCCTTTCAGATCTACACGATGCATCATCCGATCACTGAAAGGAAATTTAATGCGCTTCGGTTCTGCTTCTTTCCATTCTTGGTCTCTCCTATTTTTTAAACGGTACTCGAATCTTGTATACTTATCTTGACCGTTTTTACCCTTCTCGTCCATGCTATGCCATATAATAGTCATTGTAGTTGTCGGATCATCAATCCAGGTAGCATACAAAGCGGGCGGATTAAAAACATCCCGAGGCTCCGCTTGGCCAAGAGAAGCAAATTGAACAATCAAGAGGAGCAGGATCGTTAAAAAAAAGCTTCTACCTCTAAAGTAATTCCTGATAATCATATTCATAGTTTAACTTTTAGTCAATAGGAGAATGACAGGTATTTTTCTTCAAATATTTATTGCGGATACCTAATAAAATTTACATTCGAGAAAGAGAATTGAGAAGAATCTTGTTTGGTTTTATCAAAATAGGGAGAATACATCTCTCCAGAGATCGTTTTTCCCTTTACATCTATTGTAAGCAGTCTAAGATAACCTCCGCCAAAATCATACTTCCGTTTCTGGTAATCTTGTAATATCTCATATATTTTGTTCCCATTCTTGCCTTTCCCTATCCTCCAGGCAGACTCAGTCGTATGCCCGCAAAGGACCAAAAGGATATTTTTGTGATTCTTCACCAATAAATCATTTAATTCTTGCGGGCTTCGATTTGCTCCAAAGTTGGTATCCGTTCCAATAATACCTTCTGAATCCCCTTCTCTAAGGAAATAGTGAGTCAATATGATCACATTATGATTGGGATGGTCTTCAATTACTTTTGCCGCCCAATTGATGGCTCCTCTCCTGGGACCGAATTCTAAAGCCATTACCAACCAATCCAGTCCTCCCGCCCTAAAAGTGTAATAGGCATTATCACTTTTATTGGGCTCAAATCTGCCTCGTTGCAATTTAAAACGGTAAACAGGAAAATAGGCATTAAATTTCTCTGTCATCCTCAAATCTGCATTTTTATTATCCGAAGTAACCTTACGGCTATATCTGCCTACAGAATGGTTGTCATGATTTCCGGGAACAATAGCATAAGGAATATGGGCATAATCAAGGATATCAAAACCTTCGCTGGCAATATCCCATTGATGATAGTTATCTAAATCCACTACATCTCCCACATGTAAGACAATGGGGATCCGAAGGGAGTCTGCTTTTTCTTTTATCCAATTTATCTGGCTAAAAAACATATCCGGACTGTATCTTATCTCGGTTTGTGTGTCTGGAAAAACGGGGATCGTGAATTTTTGGCCAAACGCAGGGAAACATAGAGAAGTAATCTCAAGGAATACAAAAAAACCCAAAACACAATTTGTCTTAAGTCGTCTATTAACAAATATCATGATTTATCTTTTTTTAACCAAAAACAGCTTATCTTCCTTTATATTCCTTTCTCACTATAAAAATGTATTTTTAAAATTTAAATGCATTTTGTAAAGGATTGGCATTTCGATCCCGGTCTGTCAAGGGTTCTAAGTTCCATCTTTTTTCAATAAATGCAAGAATACTGACCGTTTCATACGATGTATGGTCCACAAAGCCTTTTTTGGCAAAGGGAGATATGATGATTGCCGGAACGCGTGTCCCCGGCCCCCATCGATCTATGACCGGCGGCGCTACATGATCCCAAAAACCGCCGTTTTCATCATAGGTTAGAATAATTACCGCATCATCCGCATTCGGACCCTTAAGCACTGCATCGATAAGCTTTACTGCATGAGTCTCTCCACGGAACACCGTACCCGAGCCGGGATGTTCATCATAGCCTCTGCCCGGTTTAACAAAAGACACGTGGGGAAGAGATCCCGCTTTTGCCGCCCTTAGAAAATCGGTCTCATCCTTCAGGTGCTTCTCTCTGCCTTCGGTCCCCGGTCCATAATTGGCAAAATAGGCAAAAGGTTCATGATTATAAGCATAAATAGACGGCTTTTGTACAAGAGCGCTGTCCCAGCCTGCCGAATACCACGCCCATGAAATGCCTTTTTCACTCAGCCGGTCTCCTATAGTAGGCAGCGTTTGGGGAGGTAATAACCTGGAAGTATCGGCCATAGGGGGGTGAGGGCCGTTTTTTGGATAAACGGTATTTACCACATAACCGTCCGGCGTTACCAGACCATTCTTTATCATTTTTCCTGTGGAATCTACCGCTGCAATTACATCCGGAGGGGCATTGTGCCATACTGCAGGAGCAGAAGCAATCAGAAATACATGATTAAAATAAGAACAGCCAAATCCACTGTGAAAAAAATTATCACACAAAGTATATTTCCGGGCCAGGGGATATAAGGGCAATAGCTCGGTCTTATAATATCCCATAGCCATCCCTTTATTGACATTATACAAAGCAAATTTATCCATCTTGCCCTTGTTGATTTGCATTATCTCATGGTAATATTGATGTGTCGGACTCGGGGTCTCCTTATCAGAGGGGACGTACTGGTCAATATTGAAATAATAGTTGGGCAGATCAACAGGAAAGATACTATTTCTGGGAATCTCCGGCAGATAAGCATAAGGACTGTCCTTTTCATCTACCTGAATAATATTAACATCTCGGGCTTTTGAAAGGCCGTCAGCACCCTCAAATTCACCCCAAAGATTATCAAAACTGTGATTCTCCATATATATAACCACTATATGATTGATCTTTTTTATTCCTTCGTTGAAGGGGATGCTTTTTTCCGGATGACAACCGCAAATCTCCAGGCATATTGCTAAGAAGAAAATCATACCTTTTTTAATCATACCTTATAATCTTTTATCCCTTTTTAGGGCTATCTAAAATACCTAATTTATTGATCTTCGTGCTCAGTAGCCCGGCGTTTGTTCCAAAGCAGGGTTCCTTTCTAAAAGTATCGTTGGAAGCGGCCACATATATTCTTTACTCGTAAACTTTCTTATCTGAAGTACTTTCCCATCTGAATTATAAACCGGCCCATTCATAACCTCATCAGCGATTTTCCATCTTCTAACGTCCATATAATACAGTCCTTCGCCAGCCAGCTCTATTCGTCTTTCATGTCGAATTTCCGTTCTCATTTGTTCCTTTGACAGCCCCGGAAGAATAGGAGGCATTCCCGACCGGTCTCTGATTTTATTCAATGCATCGTATACCGAGCTATTAGGCCCCTCTGCTTCATTTTCAGCCTCCGCATACATCAGTAAAACATCCGCATACCGCAAAAGTATGATATTGAGGCCCGACGCTCTTATAGGAGCACCAGGGTAAGAAATGCTGTCCTTATAATCCGTATTCTTTTTAAATACAAACCCCGTACTATTATATTCGGTGGTATTAGCCATTTTACCCATAAACATTGATCCCGGAACGACTATGGTCTGTAAAAGGCGGGGATCTCTGTTTTTATAGGGCTCATCGGGATCATACAAAGGGGAGTTTTGAATAGACTTCCCATCAATCATGTAGTAACTATTTACCAAACCCAATAATGGTGTAATATTTTGTTGTAATTCCAAAATCACATTACAGGAACTCGTAATTCTTGGCGCTGAATACTCGACATCAAAAATAACCTCTTTGTTATTTTCATAATCTTCCATAAACAAATTCCTATAATCGGGGAACAAACCATAACCGGCCTCCGCTGCAATATCCATGACTTTTTTTGCGGCACCGGCAGCCGCTTTCCACTTATCCATATCGTTTTCCGGATTAAACAACGGACTTGCATAATACAACAAAATTCTGGCTTTAAGCGCCAGAGCAGCGCCTTTTGTCGCTCTGCCTATATTATTGCTATTATAAGAATAAGGGAGTTTCTGTGCGGCGGCGTCTAAATCTGTTAACATTTGCTGAATCACCTCGTCCATTGAACTACGTGGGAGCCTCCCTTGCTTTTCCAAATCAGGGGCTTTTAATATTAACGGGACCCCGCCATAATAAAAGACCAGGTTCTCATAGAATAAAGCTCTTAAGAAAAGAGCCTGCCCTTCAATTTCATCTTCGTCTCTTTGGCTAAGCCCGGCCGCCTTATAATTATCCAAAACAGTATTGACCCTGCCAATACCTTTATATGCGGCTTCCCATCTATCCGCTAAGAGCGTGACATTATCGGGGCTCAGATCTCCATTTACAAAAGGAGTACTCGCTCCAATACCAAAAGCATTAGGGGTAAAGGTCTCAGTCACTATGCCTCCACTGATGGAAAATCCATATAAGCCTGAATTATATAAAACCTCATAGCAACCGTTAAGCCCGGCTTCTACTTCCTCCTTAGAATCCCAAAAATTCTCATTAGTATAGGAATTATGCAGAGGGGCATCCAATCCTCTTGAATCACAAGCCCCCAGATACAAAGATATAATTGTTACTCCTATCAATTTAAAACGATCTAAATTCTTCATCGTGAAATTATTTAATACTTATAAATATAAGTGGAAAAAAACGGTATTAAAACTTAATGTTTATGCCCACATTATAGGATTTCAGCATGGGATAAGTGTAAAGGCTTCCAAGCCCGGTAACATTTTCAGGATCTCCATACTTGGGAAAATCCGTTATGGTAAATAAGTTTTGTCCGCTTACATACACATCAAGGCTTTTGAAAACATTCTTAATAAGCTGTTTAGGCAAGGTATAACCAATTCTTAAGTTTTTCAACCTAAAATAGGATGCATCCTGTAACCATAAAGTGCTATTTTTAAAATTCGCCCTACTCCCGTGTTTAGGTAACATCAGCCTCGGGAATTTAGCATTCCTATTATCCTCGGACCATGAATTCTTTAAATGGTATTTGGTGATTCCGGCTCCATTGAAAAGAGGCAGTGAAATATTTTGAACCGGGTAGGCATTGATACCCTGCACTCCCTGAAAGAAGGCGTCTATGTGAATACTTTTATAAGTTAATCCTATATTAAAGCTGTATATATTTTTAGGTATAGATGATCGCCCGGTAATAATCCGGTCTTTACTATCAATAATACCATCATCATTAATATCTGCATATATTACATCTCCCGGGGCGGTATTGGGGCCCTGATCCGCATGATGTTCTATTTCAGCCTTATCCTGGAAAATACCTATGGCTTTATACAAAAAGAACGAATTTACCGGATAGCCCTCTTTAATAACTTGAATATCTCCATATTCATTAGTAGAGATCTGCATATCTCCATCCAGGAAATCCACCTTATTACTAATATGTGTAAATTGAGTTCCTATTTTAATTCCATATGACCCTAATTCCTGTGAGAAATCCAAACCTAATTCTATACCCTTATTAGACATCGCATAAAAATTACTAAGCGGCCCTCCCAGGTTCCCCACCTGTTCCGGAATAGTCACTCTGGTAAGGATATCCGTAGTTTTATCATCAAAAAGATCAAAATGGAAGGCTAATTTATCAGCCCATAATCCAGCGTCTAATCCCAAGTTTCTCTTCGTTGTTGTTTCCCAGGTGATACCGGGGTCACTAAAAGTATTAATTGCTGCAGTGGGAACAATATTGTTATTAAAAGAATATATGCCTCCCGTATTCACCTTACTCAGGTATTCAAAATCAGAAATGGCATTATTTCCGACCCTGCCCCAGCTCGCTCTCAACTTCAGATTCGAAATCACAGCAATATCTTTTAAGAAAGGTTCCTGGCTTAACCTCCACCCCGCTGAGAAAGAGGGGAAGAAACCCCACCGATGTCCTTCAGCAAATTTGGAAGACCCGTCGTATCTCATATTGAATTGAAAAAAGTATTTTTCTGCAAAATCGTAATGAATCCTTCCAAAGAAGGATAATAGCCGGGAGTCATCAATTTCCTCTCCCGCAGCATATGGAGTTGTTCCACCTGATAAAAGTGTTAATCCATTTCCTAAGAAATCCCGGGTCGTAGCATTATAGTTTCTGTCTTCAAAAGTTAGACTGCTAAACCCTCCCAATAATTTTATGTTATTATTTTTTATACTTTTATCCCACTTTAACGTACTTATAAATGTAGTGTTTAAGTTATCTCCCCCGCTAAAGATTGAGCTTCTTTCCGCAGGACTATATTTTTCAATTAAAGGTACATCAGGCTCCATCGGGTTATACAAAAAAGTTATGGGTATAAACCTGTCACTCAAACCATGTTTTTTATCCGCACCAAATTGCACCTTTAGTTCTAGATCAGGATGAAGTAGATAACTTGCATAAAAATTGATCCGGGTATCATAATCCTTATTTTTGATGTACCCTTCATCTGTAGCAATAGCTGCAGCATTAATAGGAGATACCGCATGGGGCGTTTTTACCCAGGATACCGCATATCTTCCATCTTCTAATGTAATGGGCTGTATAGGTAATGCCTTAAAGGAATAGTTAACAGTTGTTGTCGTTGTATTGGAAGATTCTTCATTTTTCCTGTAAGTATAAGAAACATCGGCCCCTGCTTTAAGTCTGTTGGTAATATCAAAATTGACATTTGTACGGAATAAATATTTTTTTGCACTATTGGTACCTATCATAATGCCTTTTTGATCCAAATAACCCAAAGAAACCCTATAATCTATCTTATCTGATCCTCCGGAAACACTTAAACTATGGTTTTGAATGGGCGCTTTTCTAAACATATAACCTATCCAGTCTGAATTCGGATTCATGTAAGGATCCGGATTATTTTTAAAAGTCTCAATCTGAGAAGCTGAATAGGGTTCGGGTAAGCCTTCATTTCGGGCAGCCGTATTTCTTGCCTCCATATATACCACAGAATTGGTAACCTCATCCGGGAGTGTCGTTGCTTCTTGCAGGCCAAAATTATAATGGTATTCAACCTGGATCTTCCCCTTATGACCAGACTTTGTTGTAACCAGCACAACACCATTGGCCGCGCGACTGCCATAGATTGCAGTAGAAGCTGCATCCTTCAATATTGTTATACTTTCTATATCGTCCGGATTAAGGTCGCCAAGACTCCCTTCCAATCCATTAATTAAGACAAGCGGACTTGTACTGTTTAATGTTCCAATACCTCTTATATGCAGCTTGATGCCCTCAGACCCCGGCGCTCCACTCGTCTGCTGCACATATAGACCTTTGGCGCCCTGCAACGCCTGGGCGGAGTTTGTTAATGTTTGGTTTTCTATAGAACTTGCCCGTATAACGGTCACTGAACTTGTTAAATTCTTTTCCTTCTCCGTTCCATAACCGATTACCACCAGTTGATTCAATCCCGTAGCAGCTACTGACAGGGAAATGGTAAAATTATTCCTCCCATCAACGGTAATCCGCTTTGAACGATACCCAACAGAGCTCGCCTCCAGTATTGCGCCCTCCGGGACTTCCAGACTAAACTTTCCCCCTGCATCCGTAACCGTCCCCCTATTTTCTCCCTTTACCTTAATGGTAACGCCCGCTAATGGCTCTCCTGTAGTAGAATCCACTACCGTTCCCGTGATTTCGTGTAATGGTATAACGGAGGGAACTCCGGGCTCTCTTTTGAATAGAGCGGCCGGCTTACGTTTGATATAAACTACATTCCCATGCAAGGTATAAGAAAGCGGAAGCCCCTTTAAAGAAGTCTTTATGGCCTCTTCCAGACTGGCATTTCGAAGTAATACACTGACGGGAGGCAGGCCCTTAAGTGTCTGGTCTCCCCATAATACAGAACAACTGGTTTGTTCTCTAATCTGCCTTAATACCTTTTCAAGCGGTACATCCTTTTCTGAAAGGGTTACCTTTTGGGAATAACTTTTTGCGTTAATAGTCAACGTAAAAACAAGAATGAATAAAGTAATCAAGCGCATAATCATCCATATTTTACGCCCAATACGCCATCTGTCAGTATAAGACGCTTGGTAAGAAGAAGTATTTATCATAGTTTTGACTTGCTCCGGTATCCCCGGAGCAGGATTTGGGTTCTGAAAATATTCACTTAAGCAATGATTCATTTTTTGATAACTCAAGTCGCTTACCGGGTTCTGAGTCACGATCAGGATCCGGTTTTCTTTTTGAGCGGTACAATTGATTTTCTTATAAGTCAGGTCTCTATTTTCATATCGCTTTTATTTTATTATTCATTAGATAAAACAACAATTTTCTTCTTCTCCAATACCGTATGAATACCCGCCGCCTCCAATACCGCTAACACATCTGATAATTTTGCATTCCGATTGATCATTCCTGTAAATTTCTTTTCCGGAATCCGGCCATCATATACTATATCCACATTATACCAACGGGAAAGCTGGTTCATAAATTCTTGTACGGTGCAATCCCTCAAAGACAAAAGTCCCCGCGTCCATGCGGCCACATCTGTTGCATTCACTTCATCTACTTGTATGTTTTCACCCGCATCAGCCACAGTAGCCTGCTGTCCCGGTTCAATAACAACGGCTTTCCCATTTCCCTGTACCGACACGCTTACCGAACCTTCCAACAAGGTCGTTTTTACGGCAGGCTCATTCTCATATGCCATCACATTAAAACGGGTCCCTAATACCCTGATATCTGAATGGCGGGTTTGAACGATGAAAGGATGCTTGGCATCCGCCGCCACCTCCAAATAAACTTCTCCGGTAATTTTAATTTTACGTTCTTTGCCTGTAAATGCCGTGGGATAATGAATAGAGGAAGCTGCATTCAACCATACTTTACTTCCATCCGGGAGTATCAACCGGTATTGCCCGCCTTTAGGTACGGATAATGTATTGTATTGTATGCCAGCCTGTGCCGAGTTCCCCGTTCCGGCAGAACTGTAGGTAAGTAAGCCGCTATCTGCCTTTGCTATCCTGCTGTTTCCCTGGCTGGCCAGTTGTCCGATCTGTGCACTGTCTAACATAATCGTCTGTCCGTTGGCCAGGGTTAGCATGGCTTTATTACCTCCCGGCGCTACCTCCTTTTGCAAGGGTGCATTCTGAGCCGATGGCTCTGCCGGAGGGCTGTCTATAAGGACAAATGCCCCGATACCCAACGCCAGGATAATACAAGCGGCCGCCGCTATTTTAAGCCCGCTCTTTAACCGGGCTATTTTAGCGGTACGGTGTATCCTTCCCTTTATAGCATCCAACATTTCTGCCGTCATTTCTTCCTTATAAGGAACCGGCCGGTCTTTTTTCTGAAATGAACGACACCAGGAATTGTAGGCTATGATATCTTCATCCGAGGCTTTTCCGGAAGCGATCCGATTCATTAACTGAAGTATGTCCTTCTTATCTTCCATAATGCGATACCGGGTAAAATAATCCCGCTTATGTTAATAAGGGACATGAAAAAGGGATACCCCCCAAAAAAGGAGGAAAATATTTCTTTGAATCCGGAAAATAATATTTAGGGGATGTAGTTAAAAGTCGGTAATCCGTATCCGGTGGTCCATGGGAGGATCAAAGTTTTGAGTAAACTTCTGTTGACTCGACATGAACCCTGTAGGGCATGGGATATATCAAGATAAAACCCTCTTATTTCAACACGATCCCGAAAATCATTAAAAAAAGCTTAACCAGCATGATAAATGATTCAGG
>CAYZGR010000084.1:0-9903 GCA_964478125.1 uncultured Chitinophagaceae bacterium
TCAACAACCATGGATCCTGTAAATGATCGAGCTGTGGACGAAAAAAGGCTTTAGCCTCTTTGAAATTGCGAATGCCCCTGTTGGCCAGTATTCTGCAATACACCGGACGTATGTGCAGTACCTCCCGGAGGTGATGACACCAATGTGTATCAGGTGAACTCAGAATCCAGCGTTTTCGGGTCATTTTCAGGGGATTAAGAGGAGCAATTTTTTTCAAAATACAGAATATAAATCACAAATCGTAAACTGCAAAGTTCAAGCAAGGATCAGTTTCGAAATTCCAATCAGGTATCTAACCGGGGAGCCTCCAATCTTTATTCTGTATTTGAAATTTGATCATTGGGATTTATTTGATCATTTGACATTTGAAATTTGTCATCACGGGCCTTCTTCATTCAATAGGTTCTTTCCGTAGTAAATCGCACGAGCTGCTCCAGGCCGTCCCGGATTTCGCTCTGAGGAAAGGTATAAAGGATATCGAAGGCTTCCTTTTGGTAATTCTGCATCTGCGTTTCGGCATATTCGATCCCGCCATTATCAATCACGCTTTGCACTACTTCGTTGACCTTTTTTTTCAGATGCCCCTGATTCTTTACTATATATATAAGGTGCCGGCGGGTGGCTTTGTCCACTTTTCCAAGGGTATAGATCAGCGGGAGCGTCATTTTCTTTTCCCGTATATCGATGCCTGTGGGCTTCCCGATCTTGCGGCTCCCATAATCAAACAGGTCATCTTTGATCTGAAAGGCAACCCCCACCTTTTGACCAAATTCGCGCATTTTTTCCGATAATGCGCTGTCCCCCGAAGAAGAATAAGTGCCGGCGGCACAGGAAGAGGCCAGAAGAGAAGCCGTTTTACTGCGGATAATGTTAAAATATACCGATTCTTCAATATCCAGTTTCCGGGCTTTTTCTATCTGGAGCAATTCCCCCTCGCTCATCTCTTTGACGGCAGTCGATAAGATGCGGAGGATTTCAAAGTCACCATTATCCAAAGACAATAGCAGTCCTTTAGACAAAAGATAGTCCCCCACGAGTACGGCTACTTTATTTTTCCATAGTGCATTGATGGAAAACCGGCCTCTTCTCTGATTGGAATCGTCCACGACATCATCATGTACCAGGGTCGCGGTATGCAACAATTCAACAAGCGCGGCTGTACGGTAAGTAGCCTCATTGACCTCCCCTGCCAATTTAGCCGACAGGAATACAAACATAGGGCGTATTTGCTTTCCTTTTCGCTTTACGATGTAATGCATTATACGATCCAGCAAAGGGATTCGGCTTTTGACCGCGCTTGCAAATTTAGCTTCAAAGGCCGTCAGCTCCGGTTGAATGAGCCTCTTTATTTCTTTCATACCCTGTTTGATTGTAAGGATCTTTTACTAAGGCGCTAAGGTAATTTTTTTGGCCCATATTCGTAAAAAATCAGGAAATTATGGAATTATTAGAAAGTTGGAACCATTTTTGTTAGCCTTACTAACAAACAAAATTGGCGACCTAACGAGCAACCCTGATTGAAGTATTTTTTCAGAATTCATAAAAAGTTTGTAATTTCATACTTGAATAATTAACTTTGCACTTTGGAAACCAATAAGTTTTAGTTTTTTTTATCGTTATCCTAAAATAACAATTATTATGGCAAGCAAAAAGTACCTATTCCTAACAGCGCTGTGTAGCCTGTTAGCAGTGTCCCAGGTTTTTGGGCAGTCGAGTGCGGTAGGTGGTCACGACTATCTTGATACCGCCTATGTTCCGGAATCTCGAATGGAACAGCAACAAAGTTTTTTGAACAATGAATCTATTTACCCTGCCAAGCCCCGCGATATGTGGGAATTGGGCGTACACGGGGGCTACAACTGGATCCTTGGAGATGTAGCTGCCCAGCCCGGTTTTGGGGCAGGCCTTTCCTTGAGAAAAGCACTGGGTTATACCATTTCCCTGCGTGCAGATCTTGGATATCTACAAGCTAAGGGAGTAGGCTACCAAAAAGTTCTTGCAGCGTCTAACCTGAGAGGTACGGCTGCCGCCGCCGCTTATGGCAACGGTTCTTTTTACCCGGACTATAAAATGACCGGTGGGTATGCCTCCATGGATGTAATCGCTTCTTTGAACAACATCATGTTCCATAAAGAAGCTCCTAAAGTAAACTGGTATGTATTTGCCGGATATACCGCCCTTGCATATAAAACAAAAGTGGATGCTTTAAATGGGAGTTCAGCTTATAACAACAACTTTAGCGGTAAAAGAAAGGATATCATTGATGCTGTTAAAAATGCACATGACGGTTCTTATGAAACCACTATTCAATCCGGGAATCGCACCCCTAACAGTAACAAACCAGAAAAAGGCCCGTTCCTTCGTCACAGCTTAGATGCCGGTGTGGGTGTGGCTTTCAAAATTTCTCCTCACTTCAACATTGGTGTTGAGCAGAAATTCCTTCTTCCTTTTGACGATTACGTAGACGGAGTTTCCCATGGTGTAAAAGGCGTAAATACTTCCAGTCCTGATATTATTTCCTATTCAAATGTTCGTTTGAATTTCGATCTGGGTAATACTTCTAAAAGAACTGCACCGCTATGGTGGGAGAATCCGCTTGGCTATGCTTACAACGAGCTCAATGCTCCGCGTCACATGAAATTGCCGGAACCCGTATTACCGGATGCCGATGGCGATGGTATAGCCGACCAGTTTGATAAATGTCCGAATACGCCTTCCGGCGCTCCTGTAGACGTTCACGGTTGTGCTCTTGATACAGACGGCGATGGCGTTCCCGACTACAAGGATAAACAATTGATCACTCCGACCTATTGTCAGCCCGTTGATGAAGACGGCGTAGGTAAATGCCCTTGTCCTGATGATTGTAAGGCTGCACAAGCTACCTGTGATCTTGGAACGCTGCCCAGCATTACTTTCAGCGGAAACGGTGTAAGCCTTTCTAACGACGCCAAAACGCTTTTGGCTAACGTGGCCAACCAGATGCGTCAGAGCCCTGATTGCCGTGTAGTTGTTACCGGACATGCAGAAGCTTCAAAGAGAAGTGAGCAATTGGCTTGGGATCGTGTAAATTCTATCATTAATTACATGACAGAACAGGAAGGTATTCCTGCGAGCCGTTTCATCTTCCAGTACCACGGCGTGCCCGGAGACACCCATACGGTTGATCTGAGAAGCGCTAACCCTGGTGATGAAGGCCCGAACATGGTTCCGCCTCCACATCCTAACCTTCGTCGGAGCAAATAATAAGATTTTGAGTAGAAAAAAACCTGCTTCATCCAAGCAGGTTTTTTTTATTTAAAATTCAAAAAATCAATTACCTTTATGCCCCCCTTTTTATGTTTTAATAAGGATATTTCGATTTTTTTATCATTTGTTCATTTTATGATCAACTAAAATAGCTTATGTTTTCAAAGACATGCGAATATGGGTTGAGGGCTTGTGTATTTATAGCTATTCGTAGCGAGGAAGGACGCAGACTGGGTATAAAAGAAATCTCAAGGGAGATCGAATCCCCCATGTATTTTACCGGTAAAATATTGCAATCGCTGGTGAAATCCCGGATTATCGGCTCTGCCAAAGGACCCAACGGGGGGTTTTTTCTTGACCCGGATCATGAACCGGTATCCATATTGCAAATATTGACCGCGCTTGACTGTGATGCATTCTTTAATAATTGTGCATTGGGCCTCCAGGAATGTTCTGAAAAATATCCTTGTCCCATCCATGATAAATTTAAGCCCTATCGGGAAGGCCTTAAAGAACTCTTTGAGCAAACTACTATCCAGGACTTGGCAATAGATATTCGCGAGGGCCGCGGACATATTACCAATATGAAATTGGACCTGAAAAAGGATTCCGGAGGTTCCAAAAGACGGGTGGCTAAAAAGAAAAAAAGTAATTTATAATTTAAAAGTTTATAACAATGAGGAAGTTGTATGTAATTTGTTTATTGTCTATGGGGGTGACCTTGTTTGCCTGCAACGGAAACTCCAATTCTTCCAAAAATAATAATACTGAGAACGAGACAGAGGCCGGTAATTTGGAAAATGAAAGCAGTATTGATGTTGACAAACCAAGTGATAGCAAAGGGGTAGGAGAGTTTAAGTCCGTAGATATCCCTTCATCTATTGACGGGGATATGGCGGCGAAGGGCAAAGAGATCTTTCAGACAAAATGTACGGTTTGCCATCAGGTAACCGATCAAAAAATGATCGGTCCCGGCTTAAAAGGCATAACAAAAATACGCACACCCGAATGGATCATGAATATGATCACCAATCCCGATGGAATGTTGAACGAGGATCCTGTTGCTAAAGCTCTTTTGGCACAGTTTAACAATACCCGCATGACGGACCAGGGGGTGACTAAGGAAGAAGCACGCGAATTGTATGAATATCTTAGACAAAATGATGCACAATAGCAGACTTTCTTTTTCCTGATAATATGTACAACTGCCCCTGATCGCCGGGGCAGTTGTTTTTTTAGGAATTTAATAAATCTTAAAATTATTTTATGGAAAAGCCCGGAATTCCATTAGCGGAGCGGCTAAGGCCGCAAACGCTTAATGAAGTAGTTGGCCAGGAGCATTTGACAGGCGAGGGTGCCGTATTAAGGAGGATGGTAGATCAGGGTAACATTACTTCAATGATATTATGGGGGCCTCCCGGTACGGGAAAAACGACGCTTGCTCAGGTAATAGCCCGGACTTTAAAGAGACCTTTTTTTACGCTTAGTGCAATATCAGCGGGTGTTAAAGACGTTCGTGAAGTGATTACCACCGCTTCCAGGCTGGAAGGAACCGTCCTGTTCATTGATGAGATACACCGTTTTAACAAAGGACAACAGGATGCTTTACTCGGCGCTGTTGAGAAAGGGGTGATCACCCTCATTGGAGCTACGACAGAAAATCCTTCTTTTGAAGTAAATGCGGCCCTTCTATCTCGTTGTCAGATGTATATCCTGCGTCCATTGCGGGCGGAAACTTTAGAAAAGTTAATGAACAGGGCCTTAAAAGAGGATGAATGGTTGTCGGGTAAGGAAATAAGTGTTAAGGAATATAATGCTCTGATGAGCCTTGCAGATGGAGATGCAAGACGGTTTCTAAATCTTCTTGAATTGGTGGCGGATACCCTGGGACATGGGGAGGGTCCGATTGAGATCACCGACAAAAAGGTCATGGAAGCGGCGCAACAACGCGTTGCAATTTATGATAAGGGAGGAGAACAGCATTATGATATTATTTCCGCTTTTATAAAATCAATACGGGGAAGCGATCCTAACGCTGCGGTTTACTGGCTGGCAAGAATGATTGAAGGCGGGGAAGATGTAAAATTTATTGCAAGAAGAATGGTCATTCTTGCGTCGGAAGATATCGGGAATGCCAATCCAACCGCTTTGGTTATGGCTACCAATACCTTTCAGGCGGTTAATCAGATCGGATATCCCGAATCCCGGATTATCCTTGCGCAGTGTGCTACTTATCTTGCCGGTTCTCCCAAAAGCAATGCCAGCTACAAGGCCATCAATAAAGCGCAGTCTGTCGTACGAAAAAGTGGAAATTTGCCCGTACCGCTGGATCTGCGGAACGCCCCTACAAAACTGATGAAGGAACAGGGATATGGCAAGGGGTATCAATATGCACATGATTATAAGGGACATTTTGTTGCACAGGAATATTTACCCCATACCTTGTCGGGAACTGTTTTGTACGATCCGGGAGATAATCCGAGAGAAAATAAATTACGGGAATATCTGAGGAACCTATGGAAAGACAAATATGGCTATTGACCTTATATTTGCAAAAAAAATGACATGCTGCAACTAAATACGATCAGAGAAAATAAAGAACGGGTTTTGGAAGGGTTGGCAAAACGCCATTTTAAGACGCCCGAACGGGTTGAGGAAGTACTCCAACTGGATGATAAGCGACGAAATCTGAAAGCGGAATGCGATCAAATCCAGGCGGTCATTAACAACACATCACGAACCATTGGCGAGCTCATGAGAGCAGAGAGAAAGAATGAAGCAGAAGAGCAAAAAGCCGAAGTGGCCGCATTGAAGGAAAAATTACAACCGCTACAGAAGCAACTGTCAGATATTTCCGACACCTTGCAACAAAAATTATTGCTTATCCCCAACATCCCTCATGAATCTGTTCCTGCCGGCCAGTCAGAAGAAGATAATGTAGTAATCAGGGAGGAAGGGCAGCTACCCGATCTGCCGACGGGGGCGCTGCCGCATTGGGAACTTGCCAAAGTATTTGACCTTATAGATTTTGAGTCGGGGAATAAGATAACGGGAAGTGGATTCCCCCTGTATAAGGGTCAGGGAGCACGCTTGCAATGGGCCCTGGTCAGTTATTTTTTGCAGTACAATATAAATAACGGTTATACGCCTTATCAACCCCCTTTGGTGGTCAACGCAGATACCGCGTATGGTACCGGCCAGTTGCCGGATAAGGAAGGACAGATGTATTATATAAATGAAGATGAGCTGTATCTTATCCCTACGGCCGAGGTACCCCTCACTAATATTTATCGTGATACTATTTTGGCCGAGGAGCAGTTGCCTGTTAAAATGACGGGTTATACCCCCTGTTTTCGCAGAGAAGCAGGTTCCTATGGAAAAGAGGTACGCGGTCTTAACCGCCTTCATCAATTCGATAAAGTAGAGATCGTTCGGATCGTGTCTCCCGACCGGTCTTACGAAAATCTGGATGAAATGGTGAGCGAAGTGGAAAACCTGGTTCAAAGCCTGGAGCTACCCTACCGCATTTTGCGGCTCTGTGGCGGGGACTTAAGCTTCACTTCCGCATTGACCTATGATTTTGAGGTGTATAGCGCTGCTCAGAAACGCTGGCTGGAGGTCAGTTCTGTTTCCAATTTTGAGACTTTCCAGACCAATAGGATGAAGATCAGAGGGAAGGGGGGCAAGGGAAAGAAGCCCTTGCTCCATTCCTTAAATGGCAGTTCCCTGGCCTTGCCCCGTATAGTGGCTTGCCTGCTGGAAAATAACCAGCAGGGAGAAGTTATCCGCTTGCCTGAAGTATTGCATTCGTATCTGGGGATGGACAAAATTATTAAAGAGAAATAGTAACAGTTATTTTTGTACTTTTAAGCTATGCAGTATTTGCTGGCTAACGGAAAAAGTATGCGCATCCGGGAAGCGGTTCCCGATGATGCATGCATGCTGTTGGAGATGTTCAAAAAGGCTACAAAAGAAACCGGCTTTTTAATGACGACTCCAGAGGAAGCCGATCACATTTCTGAGATGCAGGAGCGTAATTTTATTTCCCGCTATCAGAATGATGAAAACAGTCTTTTTCTAATTGCGTTGACCGATGGGAAAATCGTGGGAAGCCTGAGCCTGACTCAGAGCAGTTGGCAAAAACAGAGGCATGTGGGAACATTTGGAGTGGTGGTGCTGGAAGCTTACTGGAATATGGGTATCGCCCGCAGGCTCTTTAATCATTTAATAAAATGGGTTAAAAATCATCAGACCATCCGTTATATTCAGCTCTGCGTAATGGCCAATAATGAGAAAGCCATTCGTTTATATCAAAATTTTGGATTTAGGGAAGAAGGCCGGCGGCCACGCGCGGTTTATCTCCATCGACAACTTTATACCGATGTGATCCTTATGGGCCTGTGGATGGAAGAACACCCTGCATCGTCCCTCTGATAATATGTCCGCTCCTGGGTTAAAGGCTTGAAGAATTGAAGAAGGGTACTTGTTCCTACGGTTGTTGTAAATACTGCTGTCTGAAGGCTGTATTTTATTTCTTTATGCTCTACAGCTTCATTTCTTTAACCGGTTTTTTCTAAGGTCGGAGGATGTGAGACACGCAAGGCAATCGTTTTTTCTGTTCTTCCCTGGTTTTTACCGCTTTGATATGCAACATTTGAAGCAGTTAGGGGAGTCAGGTCAGGTTAGGAAAAGGATGGCTTAAGTGAATCAAAGCGTGTTTTTCTCAAAAAGACGGATAAGCCGGAAAAGATTGACTCCGGCTTGGGGTTTATTGTTAGGTCTTATTATTTTGATGCGTTCTGCAAGTGGTCATTTCATGCAATATCACACTGTCACATGTCCCCAATTCTCTCCGTTTTTTATTCTATAAAGCTGCATCTCACTTATCCCGTATTTCCGGGCAATTTGTTTCATTGTTTTTCTTCCCCGGTTTTTTAATAACCGTTTTATGGCTTTGACCTTTTGAACGTTTAGCTTCAGGCCTTCTGTACGGTTGCGTTGCCGCTCTTTATATGCCAGCTTAGCCGGGCTTTTCTGTTGATGGGCTTCCATTTCTTCTTTGGTGGCCCACTTCAGATTTCTTACGTCATTATTCTTTTTATCATGATCCAGATGGATGACAAATTTATGTTTCCGGTCCGGTTTCTGCAGGAACAATTTCGCAATCACCCGATGCAAGTAAAGAGACTGGTAATTGTTGTTGGGTTTTACATTGATGACGGTATAGCCTTCCACTGTGGACCCTTTTAATAAGGTGCCCGACCGGATGTTATCGGTATAACTTACCAGTCTTCCCCGATTGGAAACTGCATATTTCTTTCGCAAGGCGCGTTTATTTTTTAGCGGAAGGCTTTTCCAAACCTCATTTTTCAAAAACCTGATCATGATTTTCATTTTTTAAAGGATGAAAAAATATGAGACAGGCATTTGGGAGTATCAGGTGGCCATGGGTAAGAGGGGCTCTCCGGATGTAACGGGTGTTTCAAAGATATAACCTTCATAATGGTTTTCCACATCGGTCAATACTTCAAGTACCTCTTCTGTTTTGTCGGCGGTTACCAATCGGGTCCTGAATTCTTTAATATGGGGTAATCCTTTCAGATAGTTGGTATAATGTCTTCGCATTTCCAGCAGTCCCAATTTTTCACCTTTCCATTCAACAGATTTCTTCAGATGTCTCCGGCAGGCTTCTACCCGTTCTGCAATAGTAGGAGGCGCCGGCATTTCCCCTTTTTCTATAAAATATTTCATTTCCCGGAACACCCAGGGATAACCAATAGCCGCTCTTCCTATCATAACACCATCCACCCCGTATTTGTTTTTGGCAGCTACTGCTTTTTGTGGGCTGGAAATATCTCCGTTGCCGAAAACGGGAATGTGGATACGGGGATTGTTTTTAATTTTGCCTATAAGGGTCCAGTCTGCCTCCCCTTTATACATTTGTTTACGTGTACGCCCGTGTATTGAAATGGCCTGTATACCTACATCTTGTAACCGCTGGGCTACTTCCTCTATATATTGGGTATGGTCATCCCATCCGAGACGGGTTTTTACAGTCACGGGCAGGGCGGTAGCTTTTACAAGCGCCGCGGTCAGATGTACCATTTTGGGGATGTCCAGAAGGATACCGGCTCCCGCCCCTTTGCTTACTACCTTTTTTACCGGACAGCCAAAATTGATGTCTATTACGTCAGGTTGTGCCATCTCGGCAATACGGGTGGCCTCAATCATGGAAGATTCTTCCCCTCCGAATATTTGAATACCGATGGGTCGTTCGTAATCAAAAATATCCAGCTTTTGACGGCTTTTCAAAGCATCCCGGATCAATCCTTCGGAAGATATAAATTCCGTGTACATCATGTCGGCGCCCTGCTCTTTGCACAATATGCGGAAAGGGGGGTCGCTCACATCTTCCATGGGCGCCAGCAGGAGCGGAAAATCCGGTAATTGTATGGAGCCGATTTGTACCAAAATCTATTTTTTTATTCCGGTACAAAGGTAGGAATTTAGAGGGATTGTTATAGAAATACGGGTTTCTATCCTGATCAAAGGGGCAAATAACAAATTCCAAATCTCAAATATACAAACAGCGTTCGAAGCTTTCCATGATTCAGTATAGAACACTGATTACGCTGACCATTATGATTTTTTAAGATC
>CAYZGR010000085.1:0-9848 GCA_964478125.1 uncultured Chitinophagaceae bacterium
CAAAAATCCAAATGACCAAAGGGCGAGTTTATTTTGATGACTTATTTCCATATCGTCGGCTGCCACATAAGAGTCAGGCACATTTTGTATTGGTTTGGAAATCTTATTTTTACCCCCTATTTCAAAAGTATAAAAGATACCGTTTGAATTGCGGTGGAGTCTCATCAAGCTTCTGATAAAACTTTTGAAAAAGCTTTTGCATAATTGTTTTCTACTTCTTATCTTCCATCGCCAGCCCCAGCATACGATCCCTGGACTTATTAAAGATTTTCTGGCCATTTTGTTTTCCTTTTCGCAGGATTTTCCGCTCTTCTTCGGGTAATTCCAGCGTATGGCGACAGGTTTCGCTACAGCATCCATTGTATTGCTCTGCACATTCCGGACACTGAATAAATAACAGGTGGCAGCCTTCATTACGACAATTTACATGGGTATCACAAGGCTTTCCACATTGATGGCAATGGCTGATAATTTCGTCCGTAACCCGTTCCCCCAAGCGTTCGTCAAAAACGAAATTTTTTCCATGGAATTTTAATGGGAGCTGTTGTTCACGGGCCTTATGCACATAATTAATGATACCGCCTTTTAAATGAAATACCTTTTTAAATCCATTATGTCGCATCCAGGCGCTGGCCTTTTCACAACGGATGCCCCCGGTGCAATACATAACAATATTTTTATCTTCTCCTCCTTTGAGCATATCCACCGCCATAGGTAATTGTTTTTTAAATGTATCGGAGGGTACCTCAAGGGCATTTTCGAAATGACCTACTTCATACTCGTAGTGGTTGCGCATATCTACAATAATGGTCTCCGGATCCGAAGCCAGCTCATTAAAACGGGCTGCATCTACATATTGCCCCTTTTCGGCCACATTAAATCCGGCATCGTCCAGCCCGTCGGCTACAATTTTTTCCCGGACCTTGATCTTCAATACCCAGAATGATTTTTTTCGTTCCTCCACAGCAATGTTTAATAAATTGCCTCTAAGGAAAGAAATGGTATTCAGATAGGCTTTAAATTGTTCCATGTTGTGTTCGGGCACGCTTAACTGGGCATTGAGGCCTTCACCGGCCACGTAAATCCGTCCGAACACTTGTAGGCCAGACAGATTTTTATACATCTCGTCTCTAAATGCCTGCGGATCGTCAATATTCGCATACTTATAAAAAGAAACCGTCACCCGCTCAAAAGGCTCTTGTGCCAGCCGTTCTTTCAAAATCTCAGCAGATATTCTATTGTGTAAAACCATTCTTTATAATAGTTTAGCTCAAAACAATCGTACCTTGCAAAGGTAAAGATAACGATTGATTGTTAACTATTAAACGAATTCAGCTATGGCATTTGTATTCAAAGTCCAGATAAAAGGCATTACCAAGCCGCCCGTGTGGCGAAGGCTGGCGATACCGGATGCTTTTACTTTTGAGCAATTTCATTATGCCATACCGGATGCTTTCAACTGGTATAATGCACATCTTTTTTCTTTTTCTCCAAAAACAACGGGAAGCATCTATGAGATACAAATTCCCTATGAAGGGACAGAGGAATTTACCTGGACAGAAGTCAGGGATGCCCAAAAGCTAAAACTAAAAACCATTTTTAAAGAAGAAAAGCAAACCTTTATCTATACGTATGATTTTGGCGATAATTGGAAGCATAAAATAACGCTGGAGAAATTAACTCCCGATGAGATTATACGACCCTTCTGCCTGGTCGGCAAAGGGAAAAGGCCGCCGGAAGACTGTGGCGGCGTATGGGGTTACGAGGATTTTTTGAGAGCAGTAAGCAACCCCCGACATCTGGAATACGCAGAAACCCGGGAATGGGCCCTGCTGGCCGAAGGAGAAGAATGGGATGTTCGGGAATTTGATATAGAAGAAGTAAATGCCCGACCCGAGCATGGAAACTATTATTAAAATCCGTTTAGATGATGAAATCCTTCTTTTTATTTCTGGCTGCCCTAACTCTTCTCCATTATTCCAAGGCTCAGGATACTACGCAATACATTATTCCTAACCGCGTCAATTCAGCTATCCAACGGCAAAAGCCGTATGTGGTTCTCATTTCTGCTGATGGTTTTCGTTACGATCTGGCGGATAAATACAACGCTCCTTTCTTAAAGAAGATGAGGAATCAGGGAGTGAAAGCTGTTTCCATGGAGCCCTGCTACCCTACCCTCACCTTCCCTAATCATTATTCTATAGCAACCGGATTATATCCCGCGCACCACGGGCTTGTTGGAAACCATTTTTATGATCCTCAATTTAAACAATTCTATAGCATCAGAGATCGGAAAGCGGTAGAAGACCCAAAATGGTATGGAGGAATTCCCTTATGGGTTCTCGCGGAAAAACAACATTTGCTATCAGCCAGTTTCTACTGGGTAGGCTCTGAAAGCCATATCGATGGTACGGATCCCACCTATTATTACAAGTATAATACGGCCATTCCGATGGACCGGAGAATACAAATATTCAAAAACTGGCTACAGCTCCACGAAGCCCGGCGACCTCATCTGATCACCTTTTATTTCCCCCAGGTGGATCATGCCGAACACTTGTACGGGGTTGAATCTCCGAAAGTGGCAGATGCGGTCCGGCTTATTGATCGATCGGTGAAAAAGATGGTAGAGATAGCTCATACTTTGCAGTTGCCCGTTAATTTTATTTTTGTTTCTGATCATGGCATGCTGGATGTTGATACTACCCACACTTTAAGATTACCCGCAATAGATACCACTCAATTCATTATCGTAAACGAAGGCGCTCTTGTTCATATTTATACGAAAAACAGGAACAAGAGGGTCCTTCGTAAGATTTATAAAAAGTTAGTGAACCATGCGAAAAATTATAAAGTTTACAAAGCGAAAAATACGCCTCGCCGGTGGCATTATAACAGGAAACAGGATCATTTTCACCGGATCGGAGCTATTTTACTGGTATCGGATACGCCTTACGTCTTTGGGAAATCGGTACCGGGACGACATGGTTTTGACAATCGGTTGCAAGAGATGCAGGCCACCTTTTATGCCTGGGGACCGGCATTCAAAAGCCATCAAACGATTGGCAATTTTGAGAATATCCATATCTATCCACTGATCGCCCATATTTTAGGGTTAAAAATAACACACAGAATTGATGGAAAACTTGAGACCTTAAAAGGGATTTTAAAAGAGGGAAAACAATTATCCCCTTAAGGTCTTCATTGTGCTTCGCTCCATTCGAAATGAAGAGAGGCCGCCATCCTGACCGGTCCCAAAGGGGAACGAGGAAATCTTGTTTACAAATTTAGGACTCCTTATTATGCTTCGCTCCATCCGGAGTGATGGTCTTTTTCCCCGGCAGATAAACAGATTTCAGATAAAAGGGATTGAAATAGGCGGTATCCGCAAATTGTTTTTTTTTGTACGCCGCTTCTGCAAGATTAACCAGATGAGAAGCTTTGCAAGTGAAAGGTTCAAACCGCCAGTTAGCTCGCCCCTCTAAGATTTTTTTCGCTTTAGGCATACCGGTACCGAATACCAACACCTCTTTCCCTTTATATTCCTTCAAAAAATCAACATCCAGAATGGTCGCATTTGGAACAACTCGTTCCTCCAAACCGGAAGTATACAATGCAGTAAATACTTCCATTCTACGCGCATCTATCATGGGGCAGAATAGCTCGTTTTTAGAGGTATTATTTTTCTCCTTCATGCCATGGGCCATCATTTTTAGGGTGGAAATAACGATCAAAGGAATGTCCCATGCGTAGCATAATCCCTTAGCGGTAGATGCGGCTACCCGGAGCCCCGTATAGGATCCCGGTCCACCGCTAAGGGCCACAGCATCAATCTGTTGTCCTCCGTAACCGGTATGCTGTATAATCTCCCGGATATAAGGCGCTATTACCGAGGCGTGTTCTTTTTGTTGTAGATTGATTTGTTCCGCAAGTACCGTTCCGTTCTTTGAAAGACAAACCGAACCGGCAGATGTAGCAGCATCTATATTTAAAATAAGGGCCATTTTTTAATATAAAGAGATAAAAGACAAAGATAGGTGATCTCTTGTATTCATAAAATCGTAACTTCCCACTTTCAAATCAAATAAAGTCTTACTTTGCCTCTGTTTTAAACAAGTCAATTATGGAAAAAAAAGTTATTAATACCTCTGATGCCCCCGCTCCTATCGGCCCTTATCAACAAGCTATTCTGTCTGGAGATACCCTTTATATTTCCGGACAGATATCTATTGATGCGCAGACCGATCAGCTTATAAAAGGCGATATTCAGGCGGAGACCCATCAGGTAATGAAAAATTTAAAGGCCATCCTCTCTGCTGCTGAAATGAACTTTAATAATGTGATTAAAAGCAGCATTTTCGTGACGGACATGAACGATTTTGGCGCTGTTAACGAGATATATGGAAAATATTTCGAAGGCGGGAATTTCCCGGCCCGCGAGACCGTCCAGGTTGCGGCGCTGCCCAAAGGAGTTCATGTGGAAATATCCATGATAGCTTCTAAATAAAACACAGGATATTTACAAAACCGGTTCCAGAATTGAACCGGTTTTTTTTAATAATGATGTCTTACGAAAGCTTCGAGAGCTGCATATTTGGGTAATCCCAGGCGGTCAAACAATTCGGCAGTCTGCGCATTCCGGTCTTCCGCCCGTTCCCAAAATTCACGGGAATCTGCCCCCTGGAAAGGTACCGAGTCTTTTTGACTTTGATGGATAAAAATACCATGGCGTTTTTCAATTACCTGATCGGGACTCATGGGAATGGCCATTTCGATTTCGTAGGGTTCAAATTCCTGCCACGCCCCCCTATACAGCCACAGCCAGCAATCTTTCATAAAAGGCTCGTTTTTCAGGCGCTTGAGTACTTCAAAAATAATATCGAGACACACCTTATGTGTTCCGTGCGGATCGGCCAGGTCGCCGGCGGCAAAGATCTGATGGGGCTTTATTTCCCGTATAAGGTTCATAACGAGTTGGTAATCAGTCTCCCCGGGGGGATTCTTTTCAATTTTACCTGTTTCGTAAAAAGGCAGGTCAAGAAAATGAATGTGGTCATCTTTCAAACCTACATATCGGCTGGTGGCCCGGGCTTCACAGCGCCTGATCAATCCCTTTATCGCCCGGACTTCTTTTGAATCTATATCACTATGCTTCTTTGTTCTTAGAAAATCTTCAGCTTCCTTAATGATCCGGGAACTCCGGCTGTTATCTATATTGAACAATTGATCAAAACCGGCTGCAAAATCCAGGAAGCGGATCACGAACTCATCTCCCACTGCAATATCTCCGGAAGTCTGGTATGCCACATGCACATCATGTCCCTGCTCCTGCAGGCGAATGAAAGTACCTCCCATCGAAATGATGTCATCATCAGGATGCGGGGAAAAGATCAATACCCGCTTTGGCATCGGTTCTGAACGTTCGGGATGTCCGGGTATTTCCACGTTGGGCTTGCCTCCCGGCCATCCGGTGATCGCATTTTTCATCCCGTTGAACACCATCAGGTTGATCTCATAAGCGCTGCCATGTTCAACAAGAAGTTCGCTCAAACCATGATCGTTATAATCATTATCGGTAAGCATTAATATGGGTTTCCCCAGATTAAGCGCCATGGTACAAACGGCTTTCCGTATAATTTTTGGAGTCCATTCACATCCTCCGGTGAGCCAGGGAGATTTAAAGCGGGTCAGCTCTTCAGCCGCCTGCTGATCGAGAACAAAAAGACTGTCTCCATGTTGTTGTAACAAGGATGCGGGCACTTGTTCGGTAGAATGTCCTTCTACGGCTTTTTGTACTACCGGCGCCTTGTGCTGCCCCCAGGCCATCAACACAATTTTGCGTGCTTTCATAATGGTGCTGATCCCCATGGTAATGGCCAGGCGGGGCACTTTTGCCATATTGGGAAAATCATATGAATTGGCCAGGCGTGTACGGTTATCTAATGCAATCAAGCGTGTACGGGAAGCGGGATTGGATCCCGGCTCGTTAAAGCCGATATGTCCATTAGAACCAATGCCCAGAATCTGCAGATCTATTCCCCCAGCCTCTTCAATCTGCTTTTCATACGCTCCGCAATATTCTTTCATTTGATCTTTTGGGATCGTTCCATCGGGAATATGAACATTTTCCATATCAATATCTACATGATCGAAAAGCTGTTCCCGCATAAACCGGTTATAACTTGGCAGCGCATCTGCATCCATTGGATAATATTCATCCAGGTTGAAGGTAACTACATTCCGAAAGCTCAGGCCTTCGGTCCTGTGAAGCCGAATCAGCTCGGCATACAAGGATTTGGGCGTAGAGCCGGTGGCCAGTCCCAAAACACAGGCTTCGTTCGTCTCTTGTTTCCTGCGAATGAGCTCCGCTATCATCTGTGCTACTGCAATGGCTCCCAGCTTGGCATTATCATAAATTTTAACCGGTATGCGCTCGAAGCTGTCGGTCAGGTCAATATCCACAAAAGTGTTTGTCATTGTTTTTTATCGGGTTAGGAATTAATAAATTAAAGTCATTATTTTGTTTGACCCTTGGCAGTTCCCGTGGAGTCAGATTTCAATACCTGATTTAAAAATGCTTTTGAATAGTTTATATCCCATAAGTCGTAACGTTTATAGGCTTCCCGCAATCTGTCAGAAAAGTCTTTAAAATTTCGCTCTTTTTGCGGCGTCCAGGCTACTTCCGATATAGCCTCCATCCTTGGAAAGATCATGTATTCCACTTTAGAAGGCCATTCCATGTATTCGGTCCAGACGTTGGCCTGAACCCCTTTCACATATTTTGCTTCAGAGCTGTTTAGTTTACCCACCGGATTATAACTGTAAACCGTATCCAATGGGAGATAGCCGCCAATAGTAAGCGAGTCGGGGTTTTTTACCTGAGAATAATCAAGGTAGCAATAGTTAGTAGGGGTCATAATCACATCATGCTGTTGCTTGGCGGCGGCTATCCCGCCCTTTTCTCCCCGCCAGCTCATCACTGTGGCATTGGGCGCCAACCCGCCTTCCAGAATCTCATCCCATCCAATGATATCCCGGCCATGCGCATTAAGATATTTCTCAATGGTATGAACAAAGTAGCTTTGGATCTGATCATAGCTTGTAAAACCTTTTTCTTTCATGAGTTGCTTGCAGAAAGCAGACTTCTTCCACGAATCTTTCGGAGCCTCGTCTCCTCCTATATGTATATAATGACTGGGAAAAAGATCCATTACTTCATCCAATACATTCTCATAAAATTTAAAAGTATAAGGGGTGGGACAAAGTATAGGAGAAAATACCCCCCATCCGGTAGCTACATGATAATCCCCCGGATTACAGGTCAATTGAGGATAAGAAGCAATAGCCGCCAGCGAATGGCCGGGCATCTCTATTTCCGGAATAATGGTGACATATCTTTTCTGAGCATACTTTACAATATCACGGATCTCATCCTGGGTATAAAAGCCCCCATAACGATGATGATCATATTGTGGAGATTTCTGTCCACTATGGCCTATAAGAGTAGAATCACGCCAGGCGCCCACTTCCGTTAACTTCGGATACTTCTTGATCTGAATACGCCAGCCCTGGTCTTCGGTCAGATGCCAGTGAAATGTATTCATCTTATGCATGGCAATAAAATCAATATACTTTTTTATAAAAGCCGTATCAAAAAAGTGCCGGCCACAATCCAGCATCATCCCCCTATAACCGAATCTCGGGTAATCCTTGATTTGTACCCGTGCAATATCCAGAGATTTTGAGGGAGTTACAGGTAGCAACTGGATAAGGGTTTGGATCCCATAAAAAGTACCCGGAGCGTCTTTCCCTCTTATTACGATCCTGTCTTTATCGGAATGAAAGACATATCCTCCCGCCAGGGGTTCCGACATTTTACGATTACCAAGTATAATGGCATTGGAAGCAGCAGTGTCCTCCGCCGAGCCCTTCTTAACCGGTAACTCAAAGCCATAGTACTTATTCAGATAATTGTTGAGAAAATCAGCGCTGTTTTTCAGGCTGTCCGCTAACAGGATCAGACTGGTTTTGGGACTAATGGTGAAGGTTCCTTTTTCCGTTCGGAGAGAAACAGGTTTGGGAATGATATTGACCTCCGGATTCGCATTTTTTGTAGATTGACAGGAAGAAAAAAAGAGAGAAGACGTCAGCAAACCACCTGCTAAAGCCATTAAATACCACTTTCTCATAAATTTTAAATTGTAATTAAAGGACGATATTTTTTCCAGGGCGTGAAAGTACAAACAATTTGCTATTTTTTAGCTCATTGTCTGATCTTAAAGACAAAAATAATCTCTCCGAATTGCACCACGGGAGCGCTTGAGCTGGCATTAAACCGTACCTGCTTTATTTTTTTCTTTGCCAGGTTGCTAATGGTCGGGTTATCGGCACTGATGATACTGTAACTCACAATTTTACCTTCCTGGTCCACTTTTATGCTCATCTTTACTTTCCCGGCTTCTCTAAAATTTCCCTCTCTGGAAGGATATTGAACAATACGTCTTCCTCCAAGCCGGTAGCTCAGGCTATTGCCTCCCAGGCCAGAGTATTGGCCGTTGTGGTTACTGGCTGTAGGATCGCCGTTCACGGCCCCCTGGTCTCCCGGATTACCGGTCAGGCCCTCGCCGTCAGAACTATTGCCGGCGTTCGCATTGTTTCCACTGGAATTGCTATTAGTGTTTCCCCCGCTATAGATAGCCTTCGGTTTGGGAGGAGTCGGCTTGGGCTCTACAGGCGCATCCGGCCGGGGCTTCCGTGTCGTATGAGTGGTATTTTCCTTCAGATTTTTCGAAAATGTCTTATCCTTTTTATCCTCTGCCAGCTTCTTGATTACAGGTGCGTCTTCCGTATTCTGGGTCATTATATCCTCCGTACGGGACCCCGTACGGTCACTGGCGGGGCTGGCCTGGGCTTCCCGGGGCTGGTTGGTTTGTAAGGAAATAGGATTGGCACTGAGCGGCTGATCGGTACCGGAACCTTCCGTTGAAGTACCCAAATTTATGATCATTCCCATGTCCTGGTTGGGAAGAGGCGGCGGAGAAGAAAATCCCAATAGCATGCATACACCTATCACCGCTGCATAAGATACCAGCGTATAAATAAGCGCCTTCCTATTTTTTCTTTCTCCCCGCTGTTCCATATTCCTTAAATTAAAGCAGCCACTTCTATGCCAAAATTAGGATATTCTCATGGATTGCACAAATAAAAACACGTATAAACCCTTTATTCCAAAGCAGGCGTAATGCTGAAATTCCGGTATTCTAATAGCCCGTAATGATCTCCTTGTATCATAATAGGTCCCGGCTCCTCCTCATTGGCATCCAAGGCTCCGCCGGTAATTCCGGGGATAGGACGATTGCAAATAATTTCCTGACCATTTAATACAATAGTAACATATCTTCCAATCAGGGTTATATCCAGTGACTGCCATTCTTCAGGCTTCTTGGCATAGTTTTTAACGGGAGAAAGGAAACCATAAATCCCTCCTAAGATATGGCTTTCGGCCTCCATTCCGTAACTATCCAGTATCTGAACTTCGTACCTGCCTCTTAAATATATCCCGCTATTTGCTCCTTTCCCATATCTAAATTCTACGTGCAGTTTGAAGTCTTTAAATTTTTCTTTGGTACGGATATTTTGATTTCCACCCTTATTTCTGTCTTGCTCACTTCCTTTTGCTCTAATAGCCAAAACTCCATTCTCTACCTGCCATCCACGAGTAAAAGTCCAGTCTGAAAGTCCATTTTGCAATAAGTCTATAGGTTGCCCCCACAATATCTGTTTTCCTACCTTCTCATCTAATTTTGGCGCTCTTTTGCCTACCCAGGAAGCTTCAATCTGTCCTTTTC
>CAYZGR010000086.1:0-9199 GCA_964478125.1 uncultured Chitinophagaceae bacterium
AAATCCATGAATTTTCTCTACATCTATCTATACGTTTTTATATCCATCATACCAGCCGGCATATTTCACATAATTATTCGCGATCCTTGCTATTTCTCCATCCCTCAATTCAGGACTGACATCTTTCACCTTCCGGGCCGGTACCCCTGCATAAATGGTTCCCGCTTCCACCCTGGTATTTTCCAATATGACCGCGCCTGCCGCGATGATGGAACCGCTCCCGATAAACGCATTATCCATGATGATAGCCCCCATACCTATTAAAACATTATCCTCAATAGTGCATCCGTGAATAATGGCATGATGTCCGATGGAAACCTGGTTCCCTACAATGGTTTTGGTCTTTTGATAAGTGCAATGGATCATGGCGCCATCCTGCACGTTGACCTTATTCCCCAGGCGAATGCTGTTGACATCTCCTCTGATCACAGCATTGAACCAAACGCTGCACTGGTCCCCCATGATGATATCCCCGATGAGGGTGGCATTGGGAGCGAGGAAACAGTCGGTTCCCATTTTGGGGCTACGGCCGCGAACGGTTAATAAAGTAGGCATGATATGTTTTTATTTATATGTTTTATTTTAAATACAATCCATACGACCATATTATTTTTATCTTGAAGGAGGAGAAAGCATTTCCTCTAAGCGGCTTTCTTCTAAAATCAATTTTCCCAGCCTCTCACGAGAAATTCCCTTTTTTAACTGGTGGGTAAAGTGAGGTTTCCCCTCCTGAACAAGAGATTCTAAATAATGATATTGTATGCACGGATCTTGTAAAAAGAAATCGGGAACATCCGTAAAATGAGTAGAAAGAATGAAAATACTATTATCCCACAACAGAAGCTTCTGAATAATTGCTTTTGAACAATCTAATGCATCCCGGATATTCGTTCCCCTAAACATTTCGTCTATAAGCACAAATACCTTTTCCCCTTTAACAAGATGTTCCGACAATTCTTGTAAACGATTTATTTCACGATAGAAATAACTGTATCCTTTTTCAATATCGTCCGTTAGATTAATATCCGTAAAAAAGTGATCAAATACAGGCATCTTAGCGCTTTTAGCGGGAATACCCATACCGGCATGAGCAAGGACCAGTGCAATCCCAACCGCCTTAAGATACGTGGATTTCCCCGACATGTTTGACCCGGTTAGGAAAATAAAATGTTTATTATTCGCCACTTCAAAGTTATTTCTCCGACTTTGGGGCAAGAATAAATGATAAACTCCTTCTATTTGGACAGTTGACCGATTGGTTTCAAAATCAGGTAGAGACAAATTATATTTTAAAATGGCTTTTGCCATAGCTAATAAAGCATCAACTTTATAAATAAGTTCAAGCAGTTCCTGTAGCCGGCTATTCTCTTTATTTCGGAAAAGATCATCCAGGTAATACAATTGTTTAGCAGATAGAGGTCGTCCGCCTAATTCTTTCTTCAAAATATTTTTATGATCTATCTCAAAAAGGTGATTGAGTAGTTTAAATATCTTTTGGAGTATTTCAGGACGGCCGTCCCGTACTGTATGAGTTTGGATACGATTTAGTTTTTGAATAAAGATAATCAAACAACGGATACCGGCTTCCAAAAAATGGTAATCAGACACATAACGATGAAGATACCAGTACCCTGAAAAAGAGGCATACAGGTCATTCCTATATTTTAATGGGTTAATATTACTGTATAGGTACTTGTCTATATAGGAAAGTGCTGGTCTTGTAAGGATCGTGTCCCACACTTTCAGATCCGTTAGAAGAAACCTGATATCCTGTTGCGTTTGCTGAATTTTATTAATATCTGAAAAAGGATGTAACAGTCTCTGTTTTAGTTCAGCGCTTCCTCTTTCTGTTATTGTTAAGTCTATTAACCGAAAGATGCTATTTTTTGTTCCTTCCTTAAAGATTTCCAAATCTTTAATAGTTTGTTCATCCATTGGTCCGTTTTAGTTTTCAGGAAATTACCTCCCAAACATTTTATCCAATTCCTCTATCCGGAAGGGGATAAAGGTGAACCGGCCCGATGGACTGGTTTGCGATTGGGTACAGGCAAAAAGCCGGTCTATCAGGTTTTGCATTTCTTCGGGGCTAAGCGCTTTTCCTGGTTTGATGGCATGCTGGCGGGCCAGCGAGCGGATCATTTTTTCTCTTTTGCCGGTTTTCAGTTCAGGGCTGAAATGTTTGAATTGTTCCAGCAGGCCTTCTATGCATTGCTTTTCATTTCCACTCTCGAGGTCGGATGGGACTCCGGAGATGGCGAAGGCATTTTTATCTATTTGCTGTATCTCATAACCCAGTTTTTTGAGGTCGGGCAGCATTTCTGCCAGCAGTGCTGAATCGGCGGGAGAAAGTTCGAGGGTCTCCGGAAATAGAGATTGCTGGGATGACAGCGGTTGTTTTTCGAAGGCTTCGAGGTAGCACTCATACAAAACACGCTCGTGCGCGGCCTGCTGATCAATAAGGATAAAGCCGGATTTAATTTGCTGCAAAATATAGCGGGCATGAATTTGCTGGGGCTTACGCGGGGTGGGATCTGCGTTTAATGTCGAAATCTGATTTTCTTCCTCTTCAGGTATTTCCGTAGACAAAGGGGCTGCAGGAAAGGCTGTTGCTTTTTCGGGGTAGAGGTCTTTCCAGTGGCTTAGGTTGTTTCCCCCAGTAATAGTATGAGACTGATTTCTTTGGGTAAACCCTTTGTAAAGGGCTCCCTGTGTAATTTTTTCCTTTTGGTTCTCTGTAAAAGGGCGGGAGATGGAAGGCAGGTGTTGAATATGGTTATCCAGTTCAAAATCCAGCGTGGGAGTGATGCTGAATTGGGCCAGTGCATGTTTGACGGCCGATTGCACGAAGGCGTATACGATCTTTTCATCCTCAAACTTGATTTCCTGTTTGGTGGGATGTACGTTGATATCCACGCGGGAAGCATCCAGGTCTATGAACAATACATACAGAGGGAAATGGTCGGTAGGGATCAGATCTGCAAAAGCGCCCATGATCGCGTGATGGAGATAACCGCTCCGGATATAGCGGTTATTGACAAACAGGTATTGATCGCCTCTGGTCTTTTTGGCTGTTTCCGGCTTTCCTACGAACCCGGCCATGTTCAGATAATCGGTATTCTCCCCTACGGCTACCAGCTTGCTTTTGTATGTTTGCCCCAGCAACTGCAACACCCGTTGCTTTAAATTTCCCGAAGGGAGGTGAAAAAGCTCCTGGCCGTTGGCTTCCATGATGAAGCTTATTTTGGGATAGGCAAAGGCTACGTGCATAAATTCATCGACAATATGCCGCGTCTCCGTAGCATTTCTTTTCAGAAAATTGCGGCGTGCGGGAACGCTAAAAAACAGGTTTTTCATGGCAATGCTGGTTCCCGGCGGACAGGAACAGGGTTCTTGTTTTACTACCCGGCTGTTTTCAATTTCAATATAGGTTCCCCATTCTTCCGCCTGTTTCCTGCTTTTTAGTTCTACCCGGGACACGGCCGCTATGGAGGCCAGCGCCTCTCCCCTGAAGCCCATGGTATGAATGTGAAAAAGGTCTTCCACCTTTTTGATCTTGGAGGTGGCATGCCGTTCAAAACTCATGCGGGCATCCGTCTGGCTCATACCGCATCCGTTGTCAATTACTTGCACGAGTTCTTTTCCTGCATCTTTAATGATAAGCCGGATATCGGTCGCGCCGGCGTCTACCGCATTTTCCATGAGTTCCTTCACGGCTGATGCGGGCCGCTGGATCACTTCCCCGGCGGCGATCTGGTTGGCTACATGATCCGAAAGTAATTGAATGATATCAGGCAAAATGTCTCCTTTTGGGGTAAAATTACTAAATTTAGGCCTTTAAAGGATCAACATCACCCTATACACCGGAAGTTATAATTCGCATGAAAAAAACGTTGTTAGTTACCGGCCTTTTATTGATAGCCCTATCCATGGAATCTGCTTTTCACCCTGCAAATACGCGTTCCGCTTTCCGATCCGGTTCACAGGATCCGGTTCCGGCCCTTGTTCTGGCCCGGGCATGGGTAGACAGTGTTTTTAATTCTATGGATCGGGAAGAACGCATTGCCCAGTTAATTTTTGTCAGAGCGTATTCAAATAAGGGGGCGGAGCATATCCGCCATGTAAAGGACCTCATTAGCCGGAAGAAAGTCGGCGGGCTGGTTTTCTTCCAGGGGTCGCCGGTCAGGCAGGCGGTGTTGACCAATACGTATCAGCAACTTTCAAAGGTACCGCTGTTTATTTCCATTGATGGAGAATGGGGGCTGGGAATGCGGCTGGATAGTGTTATCTCTTTTCCACATCAAATGATGTTGGGCGCTGTTCAGGATAGCCTGCTGGTTTATGAGGTAGGGAAAATGATCGGGGAGCAATGTAAACGGATCGGGGTGCAGATCAATTTTGCTCCCGATGTGGACATTAACAACAATCCTGAAAACCCGGTCATTAACGACCGTTCTTTTGGGGAAAACAAATACCGGGTAGCCGATTTGGGGATCCAGCTCATGCGGGGCATGCAAAGTACCGGGATAATGGCGGTAGCCAAACATTTCCCGGGGCATGGCGATACCGAAGTAGATTCGCATAAGGCCCTTCCCGTGATCAGCAAAAGCATGCAACAGCTCAGGGAACTGGAATTATACCCTTTCCAGCAAATGATCAACTACGGAGTAGAAGGGGTAATGGTAGCTCACCTGGACATTCCCGCGATTGACAACCGTCCCCATCGGCCCATGTCTCTTTCCAAAAAAGCCATCACCGGGTTGCTAAAAAATACCATGGGGTTCAATGGCCTGGTGTTTACAGATGCCCTGGAAATGAAGGGCGTAAGCGGCTATTATAAAAACGGGCAGGCCGGAGTGGAAGCTTTAAAGGCCGGTAATGATATCTTATTGTTGCCCAAAAACGTGGATGCCTGCATCGCTGCTATTCAAAAAGCCATCGCAAGAGGGACGCTCCATCTTCCGGATATTTATAAACGTGTGAAAAAAGTATTAATGGCCAAATATATGGCCGGCCTGAATGACTGGCAGCCCATAGAAACCGCTCATTTGACGGAAGATCTGAACAAGGGCATTACGGCTCTCAACCGGGAACTGGATATAGAAGCCATTACGGTACTGAATAATGAAAATTATCTTCTGCCGCTATCAGCAGACGACACTTCGGATATAGCTCTTTTAACGGTTGGCGGCGAACTTCCCGCCTTCACCGGGCAGGTCCTTCATCACCATAAAGCGGCAGTTTTTAATTTTAGCCGGGGAGCGACGATTTCCGGGGCGGATAAGCTCGCCAAAAAATTGAAATCCGGTTTTGATAAAATCATCATTGCTGTGGGTAATTATCATCGCTATCCCTCCCGACGGTATGGCCTTTCCGAACCGGAAATTCAGTTGATACAACAGTTGCAGGAGGAAAAGCGGGCCATTACCATAGTCTTTGGCAACCCGTATGCCATCCGGTATTTTACACATGGCGCGGCGATCGTCGCGGCCTATAATGATGCGGAAACCATGCAATTGACGGCCGCCGATCTCATTTTCGGCGCTTTTGATCCCAGGGGGAAACTACCGGTGTCTGTAAGCCGGGAATTCCCGTCGGGTACCGGTTTAAAGGATTTTACCTTTAAACGGGTATACCTGCCTTTCCAATATCCCTCCAGGTTGGGCATTAGCGATATCAAACTCAAGCGCGTAGATTCTATTGCCAAAGACGCTATTGCTAAAAAGGCCACGCCGGGCTGTGAAATATTAGCCATGAAAGACGGTAAAATTTTTTACCATAAATCCTTCGGACATTTTACTTATGATAAAAAACGGCCCGTAGCTAAAAATACCATCTACGACCTGGCTTCTGTCACCAAGGTGGCTGCTACCACCATGGCGGTGATGCGGCTTTATGATCAGGGAAAGTTAAAACTGGAAGGCACATTGGGAGAATACCTTCCATGGCTTCGCGGTACGGATAAAGCGGATCTGACCATAAAGAATGTAATGCTGCATCAGGCCGGTTTCGTTCCGGACTTTTACATTGGTCAGTTTTTTACAAAAGACGGCAAGCCCAAACCCGATATTTTTCACCATACACGTGATGCACAATATAGCATTCACGTGGCCCGGGACTTGTACATCCGGAATGATTATGAAGACACCCTGAAAGCATTGATCCGTGACAGCAGGCTCTATAAAAACCCCAGGTATGTCTATAGCGATATTGATTTTCAGCTGATGGGCTACATTGTGGAAGAAATTACCGGGCTTCCTTTGGGAGAATATATAAAAAGAACACTTTATGATCCCATGGGCCTGATGACTACCGGATTTAAGCCCAGGAAACGGTTCCCGCTCAACCGCATTGCGCCTACCGAGTGTGAAAAAGGATTCCGCCAGCAATGCCTCCACGGGGATGTCCATGACCCGCGCAGCGCGCTCGCGGGCGAGGTAGCCGGACATGCCGGGCTGTTTTCGGATGCGTATGACCTGGGCGCGCTCATGCAGATGACCCTGAACGACGGCACGCTGGATGGGGTGCGTTACCTGGATTCTGCTACCCTGAAGCTGTTTACCTCCTACCAGAGCGATATCAGCCGGCGGGGAATTGGATGGGACAAGCGGGCCAGGGACCAGTCTAAATTTCATTATCCTTATCCTTCAAAATATTGTTCCCCCGAGGTATATGGACATTACGGCTATACCGGAACCTGCATCTGGGCAGATCCCAAATACAATTTTGTTTATATATTCCTGTCTAACCGGGTAAACCCCAGGGGCGGCGCCAATACCACTTTAGAACGTCTGGATGTGCGTTCCAAAGTGATGGATGCCTTTTATGAGGCCATGGGGGTGGGAACAGAGTAAAAACGGGACTGCCGATGCTATATCTATACCGAATATCCAAGGGTCCTGATGATTTGACGGAAGGATACTTCAAAACCTTCATTCTGAAAAAAATATTAAAAATTAAGATCTATTTTTAATATTTGTACTCAAAACCTTTAAAAATGAACACCGCTCCCACCACAACCACCGTACAAGACACTACCGGTAATCCTGCTGCATTGGGTTTATTCGGCTTTGGCGCCACCACCGTGCTGCTCAATTTTCATAATGCCGGCTTTTTTACTATGGATTCCGTGATCCTCGGAATGGGAATTTTTGTAGGCGGCCTGGCGCAAGTCATTGCGGGGATACAGGAGTGGAAGAAGAACAATACTTTTGGCGCTACGGCCTTCACGGCTTATGGCATGTTCTGGATAGCCCTGGTGGGTATTTTAATCATTCCCCGGAGCTCGTTTGGGGCAGACTTTGCACCGGATGCCGCCTCCATGGGCATTTTCCTGTTTCTGTGGGGCATATTCACATTGTATATGTTTTTCGGCACGCTCAAACTGAACAGGATGTTACAGGTTGTCTTTTTCACACTTACTATTTTGTTTTTTCTGCTGGCTATGGCCGAGTTCAATGAAAGCAAATCCCTGACCGCCCTGGCCGGGTACGAAGGTATCTTTTGCGGCCTTTCCGCTATGTACGGCAGCGCTGCCACAGTGCTGAACGAGGTGTTCGGGAGAACGGTACTTCCGGTAGGCGCCCCCGTTAAAAACCCCGAAGTGGATCCGTCGGAACTAAACAGGAGCCTGTCTTAATAGTTTCGGATCTTTCCGTGATCAGCAGTATCTACGTTTCGCAAGATAGGATAGAACCCGGATGACACGGACCCGGCAGATCATCACAGATCTGATTTGCATAAATCATAAGGATCGGCGGTATCAGGCTTTCATGCTGCCATACCAGGTATCCACTACCCCGCTTATGGCGCCGGTTATAGCCGCGGGCTGCTTACTAAGGATAGCCGCCCCCAGCGTCACAATGGCCGCGGCGAGATCAATTCCTTTCTGAATGTCCTGCAGTTGCGTGATGCCCTTGTTGATCTCGCGGGTAATCTGATGGATCTGTTCCAGCGATTGCGCCGCTTCATCCATGACCAAAGTCGTGGACAGGGCAAGAATGTCTTCCCCGTCATTGAGAATGGACCATTGCAGATCTCCGAGTTGCTTGTTCTTTGCCTTGGAGAACTTATCCCAGTTCTTATACCTGAAGTCCCCGATCGCCTGAGCCAGGCCCAAAAAGTCGTTAGCCAGCCGGTTTGCCTGTTGGGAAGTTAATTTTGCCATGCCGGTTATTCTTTGAGTTTATGGAATGCGGATCGTAAATCCCGGATGTCGCTCGCATACCGGGTGATCCGGGCGCTTAACGCTTTTGCACTCAACCTGTTTCGGTTGTCATAGAGCTTCTGGTGCCCTTCAGCTATGGTCTCCAGGCTTTCTGCAAAGACATTAAGCCGGGCCATTTTTGAATCTATAGCAGCTATCCGGCGATAATAGGCGCTCGCCGCCGCTCTTTTTTCATAATCGGATAAGTCGTCTTCTAAAAGGGTCTCTTTGTAAAATGCATAGAGCGTTTCCTTTCTGAACTTCAGCTCACCCCTGAGATTATCCCTGATAATAAACTGAAATTTTTTCAGTAAAACATGTATAGGTTTATTCGCCTCCCCGATGTATTCTTTTATTTTTTTCCTGCGATAGGCATCTGTAGTGGCCCGGAGTAAAATATGAGCGATCTGGGTGTAGGCTTCCGCCTGCTGCGGATTGATCTGCACGCTGCCATACTCCCCCGCCGACAGTGCGTTTTTTAACGCGTCGAAATGGTAATGCGTTAACGCATTCCGGGATAAATCCGCCAGCCCGTCGAAATACCCCCGGATGGCTTGATAAAGGAATTGTGTAATGCTGTCAGCCTTTTGATAGACCGCGCAGTTACAGGTAAGCGCCCGTTTGATTTCGAGGCTCTTTACGGCGCTCAGCCGGCATCTTTCAAGACAATGTTGTTGAAAGGTATAATCGATCTCTTCAAAGCCCTGAAGGTCTGTTGAGGAGGTTTCCGAGAAATCATGGACTGCCCTCAGGCTCACGCAACCGGTAAGCCCGGCGCTAAGAACCAGCAGCCAGAGGCCTGCGCGCACTTCTTTTTTGGCCCCCTTCATTGATCAAAAGTTTCGATGTTCCTGTCGGGTTCAATATTTCGGATCCCGTCCATCTTCAGCCGGCTGAGCGGTGTTTCAGGACTTACGCTTCCTGTTATGATACCGGAAAAAGTGAAAATGTTTTCTATGCTGCAGCCCCGGCTTTTCAGCCTTTCGGCTATCTTAT
>CAYZGR010000087.1:0-9198 GCA_964478125.1 uncultured Chitinophagaceae bacterium
CCGCCGACCGACTGATTACAAATCAGTTGCTCTACCAACTGAGCTATGCTGGCAACTTCATCTATTACCTGAGCTCATCCATTTCTGAGCGTACGATCCCCGTTCAAAAATGGATGGCAAAGGTAGTAAACAACAACTATATGACAAAAAAAAAATGAAATCGTCAAAAATAAATTTTTAAAAGCTGTAATACACCGCCCTCTTCCTTTAGCGGCAGCTTTCTATTGTTATTTTTGAAGCTGTTTGGCCTTGTATCGCTTGAGCTGTGTAACAGCAGAATCAAAGGCGGCATCAAAGGATTCTTCAAAAGATTTCGATTCATGTTTCACAAAAATACGGTGCTGAGGAACATTTATCTGGATCTCTGCCACTTTATCCTTTATCTGATGATTCAGATTCTCTAATTTTAAATACACATCCACACTGGTAATCCGATCATGAAATGTAGGCAGCTTATCAAGTCTTTTATTGACATGGTTAATAAGGTTCACATCAGCATCAAAATGCACGGTCTTAATCTGTGTATTCATCGTTATCTTTCTTTAAGGTGTTAACATAAATTCGACATCTAAAGTAACCAATCTTTGTGACAAATACTTATACCCGGAAATACATCCCCCTATTTTGATATTTTTTTAACAAATAGAGCGGCTTATTTCCCCGATCTGGGATGCGCCTGATCATAGATATTTTTCAATTGTTCGATGCTGTTGTGGGTATATATCTGGGTGGCGGCAAGGCCGGCATGCCCGAGCAACTCTTTAATGGCATTCAGATCGGCGCCGTTATTTAAAAGGTGCGTGGCAAAGGTATGCCGTAAAATATGCGGACTTTTCTTATCTGCAGTCGTGATCAGCGACAGCCACTTTTTAACAACACGATAGACGTATTGATCATACACCGGTTTCCCTTTTCCGGTAACCAGCAAATATTCCCGATCCGCCCCGGGCAAGGCTTCTTTTTCAGCAAGATATTTCTCCATCATACTTACCGACTGCCTGTCAAGGGGTATAATCCGCTCTCTATTCCCCTTCCCCAGTATTTTGAACTGCCGGGCACTCCAATCTATATATTCTGTTTTCAGATGAACGAGCTCTGTTCTGCGCATTCCGGTTTTATAAAGCAACTCGATGATCAGGCGCTCGGTATGCCCATTAAAGGTATCCGGGAAATCAAGTTGATGCAACAAGCGATCCATGGCGGTACGTTCCACATATACCGGCAGACGTTTGCCGGATTTCAGGCCCTGGATAGAGGCAAGTGGATTTTTGGAAACGGCCCCCTCCCGGCTTAGATATTTGAACCAGGAACGTAAAGCCGATAATTTTCTGTTAATGGTGCGAGCCGCAAGTCCATTCTCTGCAAGATGGGCCAGCCAGGAACGTACCAGAGATGGAGTGATGTCCTGAAGAGCATTTATCTCGAAAGCATTTTCAAGATAACCGGTAAAATCCAGAAGATCCTTCTCATAGGATATGATCGTATGAGAAGCATAACGCTTTTCATACTTTAAAAATTCGAGGAAAGGCAGGTATTCGTTTTGGAATGAAGCATTCAAAATGAGAAAATTAGGAAGTAAAAATAAGCATTTTTACCGAAACCGTATTTCCCTTATTTCACGATCTTCCCACTGGCAATTTGTTGGCGGTATATTGCCTTAAGTACTTCATGACGGCGTTTAACAGATGGTTTGGTAAAAGCCTGACGATTACGTAATTCCGTCAGAACCTTCGCTCTTTCAAATTTACGCTTGTACTTTTTCAGTGCTTTATCTATGTTTTCGCAATCTTTAGAATCAATGATTAGCATGAATCTCTTTTTTTGGACGGCAAAGGTAGGATTATTTTTTTATAAAAAAGAAAAATAATCTGCCTCATTGCGAACAGTTTATGAAGATATATCATCCCTATAACAATGATCTTTGGAGCCTATTTCCGTAAATCTCAAAAGGAAGAGGAGTACGTTCCCTATCAGGATCTTTCTTTTCTTATTATTACTCTCCTTTCAATTGCCGGTTTAGCTGTTTCATTTTTTCCGCTAATTCTTGTAGAGCGCTATCCGTTTTCTTCTTAAGAAGCGTTATTTCTTCCTGTTGCTCTTTAATGGCCTCCAATAGCACGGCAGTAAATCGCGCATAGTTGAGGGATTTATACCCCCGCTTATCCGTGGAGACCAGTTCCGGAAAATATTTTTCCACCTCCTGTGCAATCATCCCGATTTGTCTTGTCTCGGGGAAATCCTTGTCTTTAAATTTATCGGTGCGATAGAAATAGGTATAACTTCGTAGGCTGTCCAAAATCCGTAAAATATTCCGGAGCTCCCCCATTTCCTTTTTGTATCGCATATCGGAAGGAACAGATATATTATTTCCACGAATGTTTCCATTGACGTCCAGAGTAACTTCCGGGGTATTGGTTCCTACTCCTAATCGGAAGTGGGTATTATCCCAAAAGAAATGCGCATTATTATCCGTCAGTACATTATCATTGGGATTGCTGTCGTCTCTTACAAATATGACAGAGCCCGGATGCAGATTCTTGATCCTGACCGAATCATTAAAGGTTTTTCTCCCCGAGAAAGATTGGCGACCGGAACTTACCACCCCTCTCAGGCCCGAAGTGGCATTCGGAAGATGCAGGATCCACTTATCACCTTCCCGGGTAAATTTAATAGCCGATTGGGTCTTATCTACTACCATATGATCAACGGACCATCCCAATCTTTGCCAGATTCCGTTTTTTCTCTGATAGACACCTGCGTTAGGGCCATAAGGCATAGAAAGAGAAGCATCCGTAAAATAAATGATCATACCATCCGGAGGATCTAAGGCATTTATCCTTTCCGTATCGGCAATCCGGGTCAACAACAATCCCTGATCCTTACTATCCAAATGTAATACGGCGGATTGCTCAATCTGAGTAGGTTTATTGCCTAATTTGAGTTGCTGTGCCTCTGAACTTATAGCAAAAGACATTAAACTGAAGATCAGAAGAAAAAATTTTATGTTGCATACCGCTTGTATCATCAGTTTTAGTGACCCACAATGTACCATTTCCCTTCCATTGCCTGCACCGTGATAGAAGTCCAGTTATTATAGAGATTAGTGCCCGCTTCTCCATCTCCGAACAAGTATCCATCTGCAGCAGCCACTCTGACATAAGAATCTATTTGATTAGCATTCTCATCTCCTATTTTTTTAATGGTATATACTCTTCCGTCCACAGGAACGGGTAGCGTAACGGTAATGGCAGGAGATCCGCTCATTCCGGCTTGTCCGGCTACATTACATATAATGGTTTTATAATTGGCATTAGCTTCAACGCGCATATCCAGATCACTGACCGTCATATGTGCCGCCACGCTTACGTTTCCATTCACATCCAATGTAGAACGGGCTTCTTTATTTTTGCCAACGGCAACGGAATCCCTGAAAAATTTAGTTCCTGCAAAAGATTGCGTCACTGTATCTACTAATCCATTTGCCGCTTGATTATCCGCACCGCTGGCATAAGGCAAATTGAGGATAAAAGTGCCGGCTTTAGAAAGACTGTCAATATTAAAATCTCTACCTTCGCTTTCTGCAGTAACTGCCTCCATACTAATATCAGAAGCCGCTAATTCCAGGTTCTTTTTTCTTATCACCCCATCTGATCCGATCACTAAGGCAGTATAATCATTATCAAGGGCTTCTCTGACGGTTTCCAATGTCACACTATCCTCAACGTGGAGAGCCGTTTCCACCCATAAACTGTCAGTAATATGGACACTCTGGTCGAACTGTGCCTCTCCTCCGACTTTCAAGCTATCCACTATGGAAACCCTTCCATTGCGGCCAATAAGGATAGCAGGGACACTATTGGTTCCTATCCGCATTCCCATCGGATCCGCAGTTCCCAAAAAATGAGTAGCAGAGTCTGTTCCGAAATTTCCGGAGAGGTTCCAAAAAGCACCATCGGGATCTCCTCCCGGATAGGAATCCAAGTCTCCTGCAGAAAGTAATTTATGCCAGTATCCTCCGGCACGCAAGTAGAGGGAACGGTCTTTGATTTGGTAAACAATCATCCCGTTGGCGGAATCCACTTGTTCGGATGACATAGTTGAAAATACCTGATTTATCGCCATTGTATCAGGCACTCTGGTAAGCCTTAAGCCCTGATTGGGGCTTTCCAGTTCAAGAATGGAAGCTTTTCCGATCCGGGTCGGGTGATTTCCAATCTTTATTTGCCCTTTGCCCCGGGAAGCCCACAGCAATATTATCGTAGAGAGGAGGAACAAACATCTGACGTGTACCGAATTTTTCATATCTATTGGATTTAACAGTTATAATAATCCCGGTACCTTCCCATAAATGCAGTTAAGAAGAGACCGTTTTACGCTCGTATATGAAAAAGGTACGGAGCTGTCTAAAAAGTAATCCCTGCTATAGCGAAGGAGAGACAATTGAAGCAGTCTTATACATATATAGTCATATATTAGTATTGCTTCACTGCGTTCAGAATCGCGACCTTTTTAGACAGCCCCAGAAACACCCGTTGAACAAATATAACGGATTTAATATAAATAAAAAAACATGGATTTGAAAAGAGCGTATTTTAAGAAGAATTCTCGTTTTTCTATCCTATATTCACGGCTGATCCGGTGAAGTATGATCTGTTGTGCTACCGGAGCCCGGATTATTCTGTAAAACACTGCTGAGCGGGACTCCAATAAGCGCTTCCAGCCGGATCTTGGTCAGGTTAAGCGCATGTTGTGCTCCAATTTTATCCTTCAGCTGTTTGTGATAAGCTTCTGAGGCTGCATTATATTCCACGATGGAAATTTCTCCATTACGAAATTTTTGTTTGGCCTGCAGAAATTCGTTGTAGGTACTTTCGGCAATTTGATTCTGTATCGTAAGCAATTCTCTGCCGGAAAGATAATTCTCGTAAGCCGATAATACGGCCGATTTTACCTGGCGAAAGGTTTCATTGCGATTCGCCTGCGCAATGGCGACACTTTCCCTTGCAGCCTTTACCTTAGCGGGCTGCGTAAAGATCCCGCCTATCGGAATATTCACACCCACGTTATAAAAAGGATAAAAATTGGGGTAATAGCCGCCGGTCTCTGGATTCTGCTTATGAGTCAACCGCTTAATAGTGAATTCATTGGCATTGAAAGACAGGGAAATGTTGTTGATCCACCAGCCCTTGGCTCCCTTGAGGTTATATTTGGCAATTTTAATTTGATGATCTGCTATCTCCAGTTCCGGATTCTGGACGGCCAGGGCCACCAGTTTCTCCCTGATATCAGACGGCGGCGTTGAGGGCTTCACCTGTGCAAAAACAGGAGAAGCCAATAAAAGGGCAAACGCTGGTAGGATAATATACTGTTTCATAAAATCACTTATTTATAGTTTGTTTTTTGGATAATTCGGGCATATCAAAAGTATGTAATTTGATTATGATTGCTATAAAAGGAATGTACACAAAAATTTGAGGTACATTAATTAAAGTATATTGGGCGTAAGCACCTACAAGTCCCAGGGAAAAGAGCATGGTAGCCATTATGATATAATAAGACTTAATTTCTCTGTTTTGACAAGTGTAATAATAATGTATCGCATACGCCAGGAGAAGGAAAAGAAAGATCAGATGTAGTGCCAGACCTACCCAGCCGGTTTCCATCATATTGGCCACCAGGGAGCTGTCTGGAGGAATAGAAGCTAAAAAATGGTTAGGATTGTATTGCGCACCTCCGGCACCAGTCGTATTTACTCCCCCCCCAAAAGGGTGGCTCTGTATGTAAGGCCTCATTCTTTCCCGGTTGATAAATCTTACATTCAAAGAAGCATCGTTGGTTGGCGACCTGAAAGCCGTCCTTATACGGAAGAGCGTGACATTGCCATAAATGGGTGCATAGAGAATAAAAAGAAAAACGAATCCCGCTATAAGGGTAAATACCCAGGTTCTTTTCCGATAAAGAGTGATCATAATATATAAGGCCAACCCGGCTACTACCATAATATTTGCCGTCCGTGTTCCAGAATACGACATCCCCAGTAAAATAACAGCCGTGAAAAAAAACAAAACGATCTTTTTTGTTTTCTTTTCCGATTCGAGGGCGAAAATCAACGTGGCAATAGCGCCGGCGGCCAAGAGACTGCCATAGTTTGCCGGATCTGTTAAAAATGAAAATTTCCGAATCCCCAATCCATAAAGAGAATACAAGCCAAGTACGTCGGGATTACCATAAACCCATTGCCTATCCCAGGGCGCCAACCCAAACCACTGCTGTATACAGCCATATACGGCGGTAATGAAAATAGCCCCGATCATGAATTGAAAAAAGAAGCGCACACTTTTTAAATCCTTAAAAAAATATAGGCAAACAAAAAGAAGGGTCAACAAAGATAGGGATTGGCGAAAATAGGAAACCCATCCTAAAAAAGAGCCCATCTGTGGATTGAAAACCTCAAAGATACCATAGGCAAACATAACCAGATAAGCAATCAAGAGCAGGTGCCGCTCAACCTTAAATCGCCGCCGTTGAAAAATAGTTTCTACCGTAACAACCATAAAAAGAGCAAAAGGCAGCAAAAAAAAGAACGAATACATGGGCAGGCTGGAGTGAGTCATCCGATCTAAAAAGGCCAAAAGGAATCCAAACCCAATCATTCCATAAAAACCGAACCTTAAATCATAAAAGGTCAGGGCTATAAAAAGCAAAGCAAAACATGCGCCTACAGCAATCATAGGAACAAAAGGCTCTTCCAAGCCGATAAACCCCAATAAAATAAGGAAAATAAGGCAAACCAAACCATAGACGATTCCCTTCCAGGGCTTCGAAAACAACATAACCTCTTTTATCTCACCGGGAATTTGCATGTTCTACTTTGTGTCAGATCTTTTACCGGATTAAAGCACTACCAGCTTAAGAAAAATGAATATAAACAGCGCCGCCAAAAAAGCCACTACCAACAACTCCAAAATATTATTTTCATTCCTGCTCTTCATATATTATTAAGCCTCCATACTATAACTATTTACTTTGTTCAACACAGCTCCCACCGTATTTATTTTCTGCTCCCTTAAAAAATCCATGAATTTCCGTTCTTCCTCCGTTAAAGGCTGGTCTGCCGCAAAGACCATAATAACCGCCTCTACATATTTGAGCAGCTCTTTACAGTCAGGTCCCTTGCTGAGCGAAGCACAATCCATTAAGACATAATCAAAATCAAAATCATTTTCTTTCAGCCACGCCAATATATTATGTTCGGGCAATATTTCATCAGGCGTATGGTCTCCGTTACCACATCCTAATAATGCAATATACTCTCCGCCGGCAGCCACCGCCTTATTTTTGATCTCTTTCATAGCGGTATGGTCGTCCAATTTAATTTCAATATTTTCCAACACCGGATCCGCATTGTACTTTTGACTGAGGGTGTTATTTTGAAAATTGGCATCAATGAGGAGAACCCTCTTGCTTTTCAAGCTCAGGCTTCCGGCCAAAGATTGCACAACGGTAGTCTTCCCGGCTCTCAAATGATAACCGGTGATCAGGAAAATCTTTTTCCCTGAATTCTCTATGGCATAACGCAATTGCTTCACCTGCTCCCGAAACCCTTTCTTATAATTGGGGAGCGCTCCATTAACACTAAAAATTTCCTCTACCGGGGGACTTTTTAATTGGATCTTTTTTAAGTTAGCTAACAGGGGAAAAGGAATATTTGCACTTAAATAAGCCGGGGTTTTGATAGAAGGGTCAACAAACTCGAAAAACAAAAACAAAAAGACAAGTGCAAAGAACACCCCCGCGCCGGCAAAACCGATAATTTTTATCTTTTTAGAAGGATCGGGATACATGGGCGGACTGGCCTGGAGAACCTGCTGAAAATGATTCCCCGGAAACCGGTTTCTATTCAGAGCCTGATTGTATAAATTATTGGCATCCATGTACTGCTGGCGTGCCACTTCAATCTCGCTTTGAATACCCTGAATGACTCCCTGACGGGCTGCAGAAGATTGGGCCGTGTTTTCCAGGGTATGAATATTTTCCCGGAGGTCATTAATCGTCTGGTTAGCCACACTCACTTTCGTCTGCAAATCTATTTTTTGCCGCTGAAGATCTCCTAAAGAAATACCGTTTGCCCCGCCACTAATGGCAGAAAGCTTTTGCTGCAATTCTGCTCTGAGACCGGCTATCTGGGTTAGAAGTCCATTATCTTCCGACCCGCCATTCACATATTTTGCATATAATTGATCAATATTATTTCTTAACGCTATAATATCTTCGTTATCGGCGAGACCTCCCTTCTGGTCGGCCTTGCTGATCTGGTCATTCACGCTTTTCAGCGTTGCTTTAGCGCTGATCAGGTTATTTTTCTGCTGGATAAGCTGGGTCCTTAAAGCCGCCAACATCTGATCGGGATTAGAGGCAGCCAGATTATTGGCTTCCTGTAACTGGCTTAATTTACTGTCATATATCTTCTTTTTAGTATCCACCAGATTTTTAAGCCCTTCAATGGAAGTAGTAGTTGACGACCCGTGCCTGCTTTGATACAAAGCCAAAAACCGTTCACAGATTTCATTGGAAATAAAGGCGCTCAGCCGGGGATCGAAGGTCGTAGCCGTCACCTTAATAAAATCGGAACCTGCGATTCTTTGTATTTGAATTTGATCTAATAATGCATCTGGCGAATAGTGATAAAGATCCGCAAGTCTTCGGATGATCTTATCCGTATTAACAGCCAGGTTTAATACATAAAAGGAATCTATCTTATGGGTCAAAGAATTTAAAAGACCCTCTTTCCCGCCGGGAAATTGATCAATAATGTTTTGCCGCTCCGGATGATCCTTCATTCTTTGGAAAGGGGCATTCCCGGATAAATCATGGAAAAGCAATTTGTAGGAGACCTGGTCCAGTACCTGGTCCGACTGCAGGGTTTGGATTACGTTGTTAAACAACGCTCTCGTATTCACATTTCGGGAATTGTCAAAAACATCTGCCTCCATATACCCGGTTGAAAGCTCGGCAGAAGAAGTATAACCGGGCGCCAGCTCCCGTGTTAGAAACCAGGCCAGCACCACGGCAATAAAGGTAGGCACAAGGATCAGCCATTTCTTTTTCCAGAGATACCTGAAGAGATATGATATAGTCATACGATATTCATTATATTTTCCAGCCCAAAATTAGACGAGTTTAGACAGAAAAATAGCC
>CAYZGR010000088.1:0-8748 GCA_964478125.1 uncultured Chitinophagaceae bacterium
CATAGCATTTTGGCATAAGCTATCTTTTGCATAACTTGCAGTGTTTGAATTTTGAAATGATTTCTTCTCAGAGATTTTGTTTCAGCATAATTCAGACCTCATCCGGATCTCGATCGCACTCGAAATCCGGACATCGTGCGCCGGAGCTCATCAGAGCGAGGCGCACTTTTATACGCCGGCGCTGAAAGTGCATGGGCACACTTATACGGCCTTTTTCAGATTATTAAGTAGAATTGTTGTACTTCATGGTTATATGGCTTTATGGTTATATGGCTCTAAACTGTTGCGGCCCACACTTTTTCATGGCATCACCGTTACTTCTTTCCCTTCTATTTTGAAGTGTACATCTCCTGTGGCTTCAAGCATTCTCAATATCCCGGATATATTATTATCCCTCGAAATAATAGCGCCGAAATAATGTGTTGGCAGACTTTCTGAATAGTTTACTTTGATATCATACCACCGGGCCAGTTGTTTCATGATGCTATGTATATCTTTCCGGTCAAACCGGAAATAACCGTTTTTCCATGCCACTGCCTGATGGACATCTGCATGCAGGTTCAGATTAAATTCTCCAGCGTGGTCCATTTGCACCTGTTGTCCCGGTGTCAACACCAGTTTTTTATCCGGACTGCTGACCGCTATCTTTCCCTTTACCAGGGTGGTAATTGCATTTTTTTCGTCCGGATAAGCCTGCACGTTGAATGCGGTGCCTAATACCCTGATCATGCTCCGTTTTTTTCCACCCGGGATAGAAGAGGAGGGAAGTTTCACGATAAACGGATGGATAGCATCCAATTTCACTTCAAAATAGGCCTCTCCTTCCAGATATACTTCACGGGTAGGACCGGTAAACAAAGAGGGATAGATCAGCTTTGAATCGGCATTCAACCAAACTTTCGTTCCATCTGCCAACACCAGGCGGTAAGTCCCTCCCCTGGGCACCACCAGCGTATATTTCACCGGATTCGCTTTCGCAATCCTTACATCTCCATTACGAATGTTCACCTGGTTTCCGGCTAAAGAAAAACTGGTGTCTGTAGAAGTTAAGGTCACGCTGCTGTTCCCCGCCTTTAAAATAGCTTTGGTTCCACCGGGCTTAATGTCATTTTTAAAGGCTGCCGGAATCTCGCCTGCCGTTTCAGAAGTTTGTTTTTCTCCTTTCCAGGGCAGAAGTAAATAAACGGCCCCTGTTCCCAGGATCAGTATCAGAACGGCTGCGGCCATTCTGACCCATAACCTCTTTCTCATGGGATAAAACCGATGGCCTATCCCAGCGTTCTTCCATATTTTCCGGTAGATCCGCCTCCAGTCTACTTCTGGAAATGCCGCTCTCTCGTGTTGCCTGATCAACTGTTTTATATGGTGTTTCAAGGCTTCTTCTTCGCCCGCCGCCGTTGTTACCCATTCAAACAATTCATTTTCTTCTGCTTTTGTGGCCGTGCCATCCGTATAGGATTTTAATAAATAGTATATCCGTTCTCTCGAAAGTTGCATAGAGGACTTTTAAGGGCTCTTATATAAAGTAAGAGTGAGAAAAAAGCAAAATGTACTATACGGGAGGGAAAATAAGCGCTGTTAAGCTTCCTCCATGATCTTCGTCAACAAAATATCTTCAACTGGGAAGTGGATGCTTTCGAGTGTCTGACGGATATCTTCCATGACCTTAAAAGCCAGGTGTGATTCGTCATTTAGCTTATATATTTTTATAAGGGGAAAGGCGGTGTAGGCCTGTAGGATGACATATTTTCTCTTTTTACAAGCCTCATAAACGTTATAAAACAGCTTGCATGCCGATGTATAATCGCATTCTATAACCGCTATTTCTCCCTGTAAAATTTTATACAACAGGGTATTTATGGAATAACTTTTTTCTTCCCTGAATCTTTTGTTGTATCCCTGTAGCTCTTCCGTAATTTGTATGGCTTGTATGTTCATGGCATTCCGAAGATAAGCGAATGCATCTCTCATAAGCAGAAAGGACGATATACCGTTATATTGTTCTTTGAGAAATAAAGAGGGGTGTGACTGCCTGACGATATCGGTAAGCTGCTTCATTTCCCTGGCCGGGCGGGTGAGCATAAATATAAATACGGCCAACTGATAGGATAACAGGTATTCAGGTTCTACAGCTTTATTTTCTATTTTTGTACGGCTATTCTTTATAAAAACATCTATTGTATCTGGAAAATCGGATCTGGATGATTGCCCCGTATAATATTCATATGTATAGTACTCATATATGAACTCCAATGCACGGAGCGGATCGATGGGATAATTGTTCGGGAAAATTTTTTTATCTAATTTATTTAGACGTATAATAATATGAGATAATTCCTCTTTATCTAAATGTACGAGCGATAATACTCCTAAAAGAATCAACAGGTTAGCTGTATGTGTTTGCTTTACGGAAAAATGGAGCAGGGTTTTTAAGATCTCTTCATGCGTACGGCCCAGATCATTCAGTTCCAGAAAATTCTTTGATAAAAAAGAAAGGCTTGTTTCGAGAAGTGTGGTCTTTTGAGACTCGTTCATTATTCTCGGGTCATTTTCCAGGAGATCACAGATACAGATCAGTATGTAGCCTTTTTCACCAATAGACAATTCCCCCATGTCAAATAACTTCAAAATCTCGTTTTTACTTTCTTCCGGGCTGTACCAGAGGATCCACTTAAAAAGCATTTTTCTCCGCTCCGGTTGTTGATATTCGCTCGTGATCTTTTTAAATAAATGGAAATAATCCGCGTCGTCGTTTTTATCTATGAGCTCAATGGCGATGAAATAAGTGTATAAGGGTTCATGCAAAAATCGTACATATAAGCGATACGTGAATGTTTGATTGTTATCCTTCTCCTGTAAAATGCCTTCTTTGATCAATTCATTATATGCCGATATATAGGTATCATTTTCACCAAGTAAAACCCTTTTCTCTATAGGTTCATCAGATTTTCCATAATCTTTGAGCCTGACCAATTTGCGGATCAACCACTCTTTTTTGATGTTATTCGTTGATCGATGGATCTTGTGGTAGGCGAAGGAAGTTACCAATTCGCAGAATAGTGCATCCCCTCGTAAAACCATATGTTTTTTCTTTTTCAATAATTCATAATACAAGTAAATGTAATATGGATAGCTGAATAAGGAATATAAGGCAGTATTAAGCAGCGGCGGATAGCTGGTGGCCTGTTTAATGGACTTCATTACATGGCAGACCTCCTTTTTCTCTAAAGGAAGCAGATTGGTCTTCAGCTGTTTATTGTAAAATATTCCTGAAAACCAGGTTTGTCGTATACATTCTGACTGGATAAATCTTTCTTTTAACAAGGTCCAGGTGGAAGTTCTTAACGATAGGATAATCTTTAACCAATTCAGACCTTTATAATAACACAACAGGTCAATTATTTTCTGAAAGATCAGATCGGTTTGCTTCTTTTCGTTAAGATCCGACGGCTCATCAAACCCATCCAACACGATTGCCACTTTACCATTTACCTGATGTGATTGGTTCTTAAAATATTCAATGAAATTGAAGTCATTCTCGCGTTCAAATTGTTCAAAAGATTGAACACTCCTGAAAAACCATATAATACTATCTTTATATGGCGCTTTCTCCGAAAGGAAAAAGTCGTCGACTAAATGAACCAGTTGGGTTGTTTTACCCATTCCCGGGGGAGCCACCAGGCAAAAAAGTTGATATTTGCTTTTCAAGAAATAATTAAAATCTGCCTCCTTGGCGGCACGAGACACCGTGTATTCAAAAGGAATCCCCGTCCGGTTTTTTAACGTTTTTACTGTTATACGGGTAGCGGTGAGGGATTTTTGCCTGAATTCCTCCCACATCGTATGGTTAATGGTATTGTCCTCTTCAGGTACTGTATTACAGAAATGTTCCCATCCGGCATATCCGGCAAATTCGCAGAGTGTATTTAAGGTATATATTGAAAAGTTAAACTGCTTTTCAGCAAATCCTAAAAATCGTTTTATTGTTGTTTCACTCACGCTTCTGCCCGTTGATTTTTTTATCAAGGTGGATATTACCTTGCAATCACTCGGAGAAGCAGCCTGGACGCCCGATTTAGTGAGTATACAACTCTTCAGCACGTTTAAATACTTAAACGAAGGTAAAGGCTTTCTCATAGAATCAGGTTAAAGACATCATCATATAATGAGAATTTTGAGTATGGAATTAATTCTCACAATATAAATTTTCACTTTATTCGGGCTTAAAGTTAAATAAAAAGTAAAGTTATTCACTATATTCAGTAAAAATGAATAAAATGAACGAGATAATCAAACGTCTCTTCCGTAAAATCAGAGGTGCTGCGGCAGGATCAATAAGTTAGTCTTTTAAAACCGTAAATTCGGTACGCCTGTTCTTCTGGCGCCCCGCGGGATTGTCGCTGCCATCCGGATTGGAGTTGGGCGCTATGGGGCGGGTTTCTCCATATCCTCTCGCTTTCATCCTGTAGGACGGGATCCCTTTGCCGGCCAGATAATCTACGCAAGATTGCGCACGGCGTTGTGATAACTTCATATTGTATTCATCCGTACCCACGCTATCTGTATGTGCGCTCATCTGTACAATAAGGTTTGGATTATCCTTTAGGATCTTTGCCAGAGAGTCAAGCACTACTTTTGACTCGGGCCGGAGGGTAGCCTTATCAAAGTCATACAAAATATTGGGGATTACAATGGGTTTACCTATTTCAAATGCTTTCAGACAGAGCGATTTACTAAATAGGGTATCGGCCCGGTTTAGTTCGCCTGTGCTGACTTCCACGTTTTTCGTAAAATATTTTGATTTCGAGAATTTCAATTTAAGAGGCTTATGATAGATCACCTTGAAGTGATATTGCCCTGTATGATCAGTAACGACCTTATCAATAGCATGATGGCCTATAGAATCGGTAAGTATCACCGTCGTTCCGGATAAGGGTTCTTGTGTGTCGCAGTCAAAAACGGTACCTTCGATTGAAGTATGTTTAAGCTGAACGTTATACAGCTCCAGACAGCATACGGAATGGCGATCGGAACTGGTATAAAATTGAGTTGAATCACTACCAATAGGGTAATAAAAATTGTCGTCCTTGGATGAATTAATCGGATATCCCAAATTTTGTGGGGAACTCCAATCTTTGTTTCCTATTGTTCCTTTGGTTTTATACAGATCAAACCCGCCCATTCCAATCCGCCCATTACTACTGAAAACCAGTATATGCGTATTAGTGCTATAGTAAGGATTGGTTTCATCCGCCTTTGTATTGATGGCAGCCCCGAGATTCACGGCATCGCCTTCAGGCATCCCCTCCGCATTGAGCGAACAATACCAGAGGTCATATCCGCCTTGTCCGCCCGGACGATCAGAGCTGAATATCAGATATTGTCCATCCGCGGTCATGAAAGGTTCTTTGGTGTTATATCCTTCTGCGTTAACGGTTTTATCCAGAGGTATGGGGGTAGACCAATCCCCGGCCTCCTCCTTTGTGCTCATGGCTATGACATAGCCGGCAGTCTCGTTCTTTTTTTTGGGCTGTCTCCATTCGGTAAAATAAAGATGGGTATGTGCCGGACTAAAAGCAGGAGCGGCTACTTCGGTTTGTTTATCTATTTTCAGAGGTATCATAGAGACCGCATCAAAGCGGTTATTCCCTGAAAGCTCTGAAGAGTAGATCTTATTTACGAAGGGATTATTTTTCCGCCGGTCTATATTTTTAAGGGGGCGTGAAGAAGTAAAATAAAAATTGTTTCCGGATATCGCCGGTGCATAATTAGACCCGCTGTCATTTATGGGAACCGGGAGCTTTTGAATATGCGTCAGCCTGGGGTATTTCATCTGATCCAGGGCAAACCGACAGGACTTTAGTTCCAGTGCGGCCTGGCGGTTATACTCGTCCTGCTTTGTATATTGTTCCCGGAACTGCTCAAGCTGATTAATAGCTTCCCGGTAATTTTTATCCGCCCGAAGGCAAACCGCATACCATAAACGTGCCAGTGGAAACTTGTCGTTTTTAAACTTGAGGGCTTTATCATACCATTTCTCCGCACTTTTGTAGTCTTTATATTTACGGAAAGCCTCTCCAAGTTGATATACCAAATATTGATATTTTTCTGAATTTTTCTCCTGGCGCTTACCAAAAGTTCCGTTGAATGCGTAAGGATAAAAATAGGTTTTCCCCGTAGTGTCAGGCAAAAGATTTAGGGCTTTTTGGTAATAAACGGCGGCGGCAAAGTAGTCTTCCCGGGCAAAATAAACATCTCCCTGTCGTTTATAATCTAAAATATATTGTGCACTTGACAGCAAGGGAAGCAAACATAACGCACTGATGATGGTCAAAAACAGCGTGGATTTTTTCATAACACTATAACTATAGTCTTGGACAAATAAAGTTTGGATCATGTATTTTTTTATGTCTGATGTAAGAAAGAGATAATTCGATACCTCCTTTCCCCTGTGATGCGGATCTTAGCTTTGAAACATTGACGTCATAACTAAGTCCCAAAGTAAAATCGCCTAAGTGGAACCCGACAAATGGAATAACCGCATCATTACTACGATAAGTGGCGCCGAAAAGCAGATCGGAATAATTGGGCAATAGATATTGTACGTAAGCGCCTGCTACCAGCTCATGAGCATTGCCTTGAAGGATGTAAATAGCCTGAGGTGTCAGGTTAAATTTGTTGCTTAGCTTTATTCTGACTCCTCCGTGAATATTTAGGCGCATGGGTAATCTTTTATAATTTTTACCCAAGAAAGGATCCTCCGGACGGGAAAGATGGTAAAGGCTTATGCCGCCAAAAGGATTGAGTCTGATATTGGGATTTCGATTAAAGTAAACCACTCCGAAGTTAGCATCAAAAGCCAATGCAGAAGTTTTATCAAAATTTTCTCCCGATGGGTTTGCAGGATCAAAACCCAGAATGGGATCATATTGACTTCCAAATTGCAATTTATTGGGGTTTATTCTTCTATTGATAATACCGGCCTGCAAGCCTATGCTCAAAACATTTACTTTCTTTTTGTCCAGAATGGCCCGATAGGCGGCGGACAATAATGCATTGACATACCCATATCCGCCATCCCCTGCAGATTGGTTCAATATGGTGGCCCCTAATCCTAAATGCTTATAGGGATAGGTATCGAACGAGAGCCCTTCTGTTGTGAAAGGTTGAGATATGGCAGCCCATTGACGTTTATAATTTGCGGTTATTCTATAATCACCGTCCATTACGCCGGTCAATCCGGGATTAAGCCATAAAGGATAAGCATAATACTGTGAAAAATGTGCGTCTACCTGGGCATTCGCCCGGTAAGGGGTCAGTATACTTCCGGCTATTAAAATAAGTCCAAGAATTAATAGGTGTTTTCTTTTCATGAGTTTGTAATTTTGAAGATCATCTTACTATGGTGATAGATCCTTTTCGCGTCGCTTTTTTGCCATCAGAGAGGGTCACTTCTAAATAGTAGACATATACACCCACCGGTTGCATCTTGCCTTTATAAGTGCCATCCCATCCATTTTGCTGGCTGTTTGATTCAAATATTTTTTGGCCATACTGGTTGTAAACGACTACATGAAGGGTGTTAATGGAGTTGCCATATATTTTCCATACATCATTCAGCCCGTCACCATTTGGTGAAAAAGCATTGGGAACAAAGAAATAATCACCCAGCGGATTAGCGGTAGTACCTGTGACCGGAGCGGATTGGCTATTTTGACACGCACTTTGTCCCAGCGCTCTGACCAGGATAGTCGCATCCTGATCGGGTTGCAGCCCGGTCACCTGATGTGTAGTCCCTGTAGTGCCTGAACTGGGATCCTCCCAAGTAGTTCCCTGGTCCAGGCTTATTTCGTAACCCGCGGCGCCATTTATAGGATCCCATTCAAACAGGATGCTGTTTCCGGTAACTGAGCTTACCCGGACGTCGGGCGCAGGAAGCTGTTCCAATACCTGTACAGTAACTTTAGTACGTGAAGCATTAATGCAGCCGTCACCCGGGATCACAGCTTCTACATAATAGGTCGTGGTAGCATGTAATTCTGGCGTAATGAATGGATTTTCGGTGGAAATCACCTTATCACCGGTCTTACTATCATACCATTTGAAGGTCACTCCAGGAGTTGTAGAGTTGGCAGTGAGCTTGGCTTTGGTTCCCGGACATATCGGGTTTTCAGCTATATCTACTGTGGGAGCGGCCGGTAAATCAATTATTTTGACGGTCACTTCAGTACGCTTCTGGCTCATACAGCCCCCTTTATTTACAGCTGCCACATAGTAGGTGGCAGCTGTTTGAAGTGTAGGCGTCTTGAATTTCTCCCCCGTAGCTATCGGGGCACCTCCTGTAGATGTAGTATACCAATTATAGGCGATTCCCTGTTGGGGATGATCTATCTTGAAAGTGACAGCAGAGTTTTTGCAGGCGGTTACTTGCGCAATCTCTACATCGGGTGCTTCGGGTACCGGTGTTACAGTAACAACGGCTTTTGTTCGTTCGCTCGGGGTCGTGCATGCGGAGGTGGTAGCTTCTACATAGTATTCTGTGCTATTCTTTAATATTCCTGTAGTGAATGTAGATCCCGTACCTATTTCTGTTCCGCCATTTGCTGCTGAATACCAGTGATAAGTAACATCAGTTTCCGGGTTTGCTATTTCCAGGGTAGCAGATTCTCCGCTACAAATTGAAACATCTGCGGACTTCAGTTTAGGCTTATGTGGAGCAGGGGCTACTGTTATCGTCACCGTCTTTGC
>CAYZGR010000089.1:0-8466 GCA_964478125.1 uncultured Chitinophagaceae bacterium
GTATTCGTAGCAAACAAAAGAAAATATTTTTAGGTCCTGGCATGCTGACATTTTGGCATTATCTGATCTTTAATTTACTTTTGTGCCTTCATATTTCAATCTAAAAATTATGTTGGACATCAGCCCGAAAACGAGGGAAGAGCAACGTCCGGGAGCGGTTTACGCGCCTGCGGCAACAGCGGAAAAGAATAAGGGAAAAAAGTTCTATATAGAGACCTATGGATGCCAGATGAACGTGAACGATAGCGAAATTGTAGCCTCCATTCTTGAGAAGGAGGGCTATTATGCTGCCCCAACCTATGAGAATGCCGACCTGGTATTGATCAACACCTGTTCCGTCCGTGAAAAAGCCGAGCAAACCGTTCGCAACAGATTAAATGCTTTCAATAAAGTCAAGAAGGAGCAACCCGGCATGTTGATCGGTATTTTAGGTTGTATGGCAGAAAGGTTAAAATCCAAATTGCTGGATCAGGAAAAATTGGTAGACCTGGTGGTCGGTCCGGATGCCTACCGGACCCTGCCGGTGCTGATAAGCGAGGCCGACGGGGGCCAGAAAGCCGTCAATGTATTGTTAAGCAGGGAGGAAACCTATGCAGACATCAATCCCGTACGGCTGAACAATAACGGCGTTACGGCCTTTGTTTCCATCATGCGGGGATGCAACAACATGTGTACTTTTTGTGTGGTTCCTTTTACCAGGGGGCGGGAACGGAGCAGAAACCCCCACTCTATTGTCAGGGAATGTGAAGAGTTAAGAGACCATGGTTTTAAAGAAGCTACTTTACTCGGGCAAAATGTGGATTCCTACAATTGGGTAGACCCCGAAACCAATAAAGTAGTCACTTTTGCCGGATTGCTGGAAATGGTGGCCCAGGTAAGTCCTGAATTAAGGATCCGGTTCAGCACTTCTCATCCTAAAGACATCACAGATGATGTTTTGTATACGATAGCCAGATATGACAATATTTGCAATTACATCCATCTGCCGGTACAAAGCGGCAGTACAGCGGTTTTACAGCGTATGAACCGTACATATACGCGGGAATGGTATCTGAATAAAGTAAAGCGCATTCGCGAAATTATCCCGGGCTGCGGGATCTCGGCAGATATCATTACCGGCTTCTGTGGCGAAACCGAAGCAGATCATCAGGCCACTCTCAGCCTTATGGAACTGGTAAAGTATGATCTGGCTTACATGTTCATGTATTCCGAAAGGCCGGGTACGCTGGCTGCCCGTCGTTACGAGGACGACGTCCCCCCGGAAGTAAAAAAACGGCGTTTGCAGGAAATCGTCGATCTGCAACAAACCCACCAGGCCGGGCTTATGAAGAACGATATCGGGAAAACCTATACCGTACTTATTGAAGGAGATTCTAAAAGAAGTACATCCGATTGGTGCGGGCGCAACGATCGGAACAAAATGGTCGTCTTTCCTAAAGGCACTCACCGCTTACAAAAAGGAGATTATGTACCGGTGAAGATCACCCGCAGTACTACGGCAACCCTGATAGGGACTATCGCTGAAGCTTAAAACATTCAAATTTATGCCTGATATTCAATCCATTAAAAATAAATTCGGGATTATAGGCAATTCTTCCGAGCTAAACTACGCGATAAAGGTGGCCATGCAGGTAGCCAATACTGATCTGACGGTACTTATCATGGGAGAAAGCGGGGTGGGAAAAGAAGCTTTCTCTCAGATCATTCACTCCCTCAGTGCGCGTAAGCATAATCCGTTCATCGCTGTCAATTGCGGCGCTATTCCTGAAGGCACCATTGACTCCGAACTTTTTGGCCATGAAAAGGGCGCTTTTACCGGGGCCATGGACAAACGTAAAGGTTACTTTGAAACCGTTTCGGGCGGTACGATCTTTTTAGACGAAATAGGAGAAATGCCGTTAGGCACACAGGCACGCCTGCTGCGGGTATTGGAAACCGGCGAATATATTAAGGTGGGTTCTTCCAAAGTACAACGCACGGATGTGCGGGTAATTGCAGCCACCAATAAAAACCTCCTGGAACAAATACAGACCGGAAAATTCCGTGAAGACCTGTACTACCGGCTTAATACCGTACCCATTCGCGTACCCGCCCTCAAAGAAAGAACAGGAGACATAGAATTGCTTTTCAGGAAATTTTGCGTGGATTTCGCAGAGCGTTATCGTACGGAACCCGTGCGCCTTACGCCGGAAGCGGCTCAGTTGCTCTCCTCTTACTCCTGGCCCGGAAATGTACGGGAGCTGAAAAATGTGGCAGAACAAATATCCGTGTTAAGTAAGGAAAAGATCATTGATAAAGAAGGCCTGAAACCCTTTCTACCCGACCAAAACAAGTTTCTGCCGGTACTGGCCCATGCCAAAGCTGAAGGTGCTTCTGGAGATTTTGCCTCTGAACGGGAGATCTTATATAAACTGTTCTTTGACATGAGAAAAGATGTCACAGAACTAAAAAGGATGTTTTTTGATATTATTCAGAACCCAAAGGTAGCGGGAGAAGTATACCAGCAGTACCGCAGGAGAGAACACGGACAGGAAAACGGTTATCTTCCCGAAAAACCTTATTATCAGGAAGAAACACCACCGCATCATGGCAAATCGCTATCTACCAGTCAACCCATCATATTGAGAGACAATGAGGTAAACAGGCATGAAGAAGTAGAGGAAAGCCTGACCATAGCAGACAAGGAAAAAGAGCTCATCGAAAAAGCATTAAAAAAACACCGTGGCAAGCGCAAAGATGCCGCCATGGATCTGGGTATTTCTGAAAGGACTTTATACCGGAAATTAAAGGAATACAACATCAATGATTAAATATTTTCTTTCGGCAGGGTTAGCCGCTCTATTTTTTTTATGCTGCGGCTGCGGCATATACAGCTTCACGGGAGCGAGTATAGATCCGGAAGCCACAACGGTAAACGTGAAACCTTTTGAGAACAAGGCTTCCTATGTCAATCCCACCCTGGCACAACAACTGACCGACGGCCTGCGCCAGAAGATCACGTCTCAGGGCGGACTGGCACAAGTCAATTCGGACCAGGCCGATTATATTTTTACCGGTACCATCACCGGTTACTCCACCTCTACGGTCGCAGTACAAGATGTAGAACAACCTGCAACCGCCCGCCTGACCATCACCATAAAAATAGAGTTTGTATCTCATCCCAATCCGAAGAACAACTTCACGCAGTCCTTTTCCCGTTCGGAAGATTTTGCCGCCAGCAAGTCGTTGACCCAGGTACAGGGAGCCCTGGTAGAGGAGATCAATAAACAGTTGGTAGATGATGTTTTTAACCGGGCTTTTGTCAATTGGTAAATTAGTATTAATTTGTTCCTCATGAAGACGGATCCTGTAATGCTCAGGCACTTATTCAACAAAGAACATATCGAAGAAATACCGGTAGAAATGCTGGCGGAAATGACTGCCCGCTATCCTTTCTTTTCACATCTTCACTGGCTTCGTGCGGCACGGAACAAAGACAACAAAAAGGATTTGCACTACGCGGCGCTTTATGCTTTTTTCCCCGGCCGGTTGCTCCATTTTATAAATGCACCCCGCCTCAATGAAAAACAGATGGACAGGGAGGAGCAGCTACCACAAAAACCGCTATTGCAGCCGCTTTATACGGAAGATTATTTTGCATATACACGCACGCGGCTCCCGGAACACATCAAAGACGACAAGCCGCCAACCATGGAACAGGTCAAGAGCTTCACCGGCTGGCTGCGCATGATGAAAAGGACACCGGCCGTTCCTCCCGAGGAAGATGAAAACGACGAACGATCCCGATCAGAGATAGAAAGTTCGCAACAAAACAGCGAACCCGTCGTAACAGAATCTATGGCAAAAATATGGATAACGCATGGCGAAAAAGACAAAGCCATCGACATATATAATAAATTAATTTTGCTCAATCCTGAAAAAAAGAGTTATTTTGCAGCCAAAATAAGCGCTTTAAAGGAGCAATAATATGCTGATATTCTTTGGAATTTTAATATTAATAGCAAGCGTTTTGTTGGCTATTTTTGTGTTGGTACAGAACCCGAAGGGAGGTGGGCTTTCCGGCACGTTTGGCGGCATCAGCAACCAGACGATGGGCGTAAGGCAAACCACCGACTTCCTGGAGAAAGGAACCTGGGGGCTTATTATATTTATAGCTGCGCTCTGTCTGGCTTCTTCTTTCTTCATCTCCGAGAGCAAAAATCCCTCTCAACAAAAGAGCCTGATGGAAAACAATATTACCCTTCCGGCGCCTGCCACGAACCAGGGGCAATTTAATGCACCGCCAACAAACCAACAGAACACTCAACAAACGACCCCGATTCCGAGCCAACAGAAAGAAAACGCCGGATCTACACCGCCCTCAAAGTGACACTTTTTCATTTTTATAAAGCTTGAGAAGCCCTGTCCATTGACCAACAGGGCTTTTTTCATGGAAATGCCGATTCTTTAGCAGATATAGTATATTTGACAGATATGGCGCAGAAAAAACACAAATGGATATTTCGGATCGGAGGCCTTCTTTTTTTGCTTCTGCTCGTCTACGGCGGATTCCTGGCCTATATCCTGTTTATGCCCAATACCCGGAAACTTCAGAAAAATACTTTTTTCTACGTCCATACAGGAGCTGTATATCAGCAGGTGCTCAACCACCTGAGGGATCAAAACCTCATACGCCACCCTCAAACTTTTGACCGGGTGGCACATATGCTGGATTACCCTGGTAATGTAAAAGCCGGAAAATACAAGCTAAAGTCCGATATGAGCAATCTGGCTCTTGTTCGACTGCTTCGCTCGGGAAGGCAAACACCCGTGCGGCTGATCATCAACAAGGAACGCACCAAGCCGGATATGGCCCGCTTTCTCAGTAGCCGGTTAGAACCCGATTCTGCCGCCTTTATGATGATCTTTAATGATTCGTCCTTTCTACAAGAGCTTGGCTTCACAAGGGCTACCGCCCTCTGTGCCATTATCCCCAATACCTATCAATTTTTCTGGAATACGGATGCCCGTGCCACCTATAAGAGACTGGCCTCGGAAAGAGATAAATTCTGGACAAAAAAAAGAAGATCAGAAGCCGACTCGCTACACTTAACCCTCAACCAGGTCTATATCCTGGCGTCCATTGTGGAAGAAGAATCCAACTTCCCGAAGGATAAAAAACTGATTGCAAGCGTTTACCTGAACCGCTTACACAGGGGCATTATGCTGGGAGCCGATCCTACCGTAAAATTTGCATTGAATAATTTCCAACTAAAGCGCATCACCGGCAAGGAGCTTCAGTTTAATTCGCCCTATAATACCTATCTATATGCGGGCCTGCCACCGGGTCCCATCTGTACCCCCTCTATCAAGACCATTGATGCCGTTTTAAATGCGCCTAAAACTTCTTACCTTTATTTCTGTGCAAAGCCAGATTTTTCAGGGTATCACAACTTTGCAACTACATACAGTGAGCACCTGAAGAATGCACGCGCTTATCACAAAGCCCTGAATGAAAGGAATATTCATTAGTCTTTTAATCTAAAATGTGCCCGGCATTTCATGAGCAGATTCGGAAATTTTCTTTTAAATCTAAAATGGATCAGGGCTGTTATCCGATGGTCTAAAAGTGTCGTGTTACCGGGCTTTAAAGGATTCAGACTCTATGATGTCATGGCCGTTTTTTTTAAAAATGTACAAAAGGCTCAGATAAATGATCGCGCGGGCTCCATCTCGTTTTTCTTCCTGCTGGCCTTACCGCCCACCTGTATCTTTTTATTTACCTTACTTCCTTACATACCCCTGGAAAATCTGGAGAATACCATCTATCTGTTTGTGAGGGACATTACACCCAACGAGAAAACCTACACCCTTCTGCATGGGATCATATATGACTTTCTACATACCCAACGGACCGGTCTGCTTTCTTTTTCTTTTTTACTGGCCATATTTTATTCTTCTACCGCCGTTACCGGAATTCTCCGATCCTTTAACCGGGACCATCCGGGCTTTACCAGACGAAATATGGTAAAGCAGCGATGGATGGGCATTAAACTGAACTGTATTCTGATTCTTCTGCTTGTGATGGCAGTCATACTGATGGTGGCCCAGAGCGCTTTTTTCAACAACCTACTGATCTCTTTTCACTTCTCTCATGACCTTACCCGTTTTTTTATCAAAATGGTGCGATGGCTGATTATCCTTTTTTTCTTCTTTATTATTATTTCCATTCTTTATACCTATGGGCCCTCCACCGAAAAAAAGCGGAAATTTATTACTGCAGGATCTACATTAGCTACTGCTCTGACTATTCTAAGCACCCTCGGCTTCTCTTATTATGTAAATCATTTCAGCAGTTATAACCGTATTTACGGCTCCATCGGTTCTCTCATCGTATTAATGATATGGATATTTATTAACTCTTATGTTTTGCTCATCGGTTTCGAGCTCAATACCAGTATAGAGATCCTGGAGCTGCAAAACGGGCCTGACGTACCTGTACATGAGGGAAAGCCACAAGGATCATCTTAATCTTCTTCATATATTTTCCACTGCTTTTTAATGGTTTGCATTGCAGCCGGCTGAAGTTTAGGGTGATCATAATGTCCTGCCAGGGATTTTTGCCGGTACGCCTCGTATAAAGTGACCGCACAAGCAACGGAGATGTTTAAAGAGCGGATCATTCCCACTTGAGGAATAATAAAATTGGCATCGGCCAGTCTACAGGCCTCGGCACTTACGCCCGTTTTTTCATTTCCGAAAATCAGGGCTACCGACCTGGTAAAATCCATTTGCTGTAATATTTCGGAAGGGCCCTCCAGACAGGTGGTGTATATAGCATCATAGCGCGCTCGCAGTATACGAAAACATGCTCCCACATCCTCAAAAGTATGTATGCTCAGCCATTTTTTTGCGCTGGAAGAAGTACGCGCTCCCCACTTTTTCTGCGTGGGGATCCGGGTATGGATAATATAAATATCCTGAACGCCCACCGCATCACAACTCCGCATCACCGCCGCAATATTGTGTGGATCAAAAACATTTTCCATCACTACTGCAAGATCCGGTTGTCGCTTCTCTAAAACGGCAGTCAGTTTATTTTTTCTTTCCGGCGTCATATCAAATTACAATAGACCGCTAATAAGAAGGCGGGCAGGCTACCTGTTCCAATGCCCGCTGGGCCGCCCTGGACTTTCCGCGGATCTTTATGGATAATTTCAACCCCGTAAAAAAATAGAAATCATTCACGGAGGGGTTCCCCCTATTCGTTCCATCCGTAGGATAAGGATGGTCTTCACGCCCCGGTAATTCATTAGAGCGATAGGAAAGATGTACGGCGGCAGGACCTCGTTCGGCGGACAACTTGTCTTTATCTATATAAGTGCTGCTCACATCATCCAGATAATCCGTGAAAGTTTTGCGCATGGATAAAACCAGGCCCAGGCTCACCGTTGGAGAAAGGGCATACTTCACTCCTGCTCCAAAAGGGATAGACACCTGCGTCAGGCCATAGGGCTTGCGATCGGGATAGCTCTCCAGCCCTTCCCCCTCAGTGCTAAGGGGCTGGAGATAGTACTTATTGGATACCGAGTCACCCGGTGCAGTGTAATAGGTGTAGGGATCAAAATGATAAACAGCAATACCCGCAAAAACATAAGGAGTAAAACGGGTTTCCCTGTTATGGAGGAAATTATAAGTAACCAGCAGATGTACGTCTAAAATATTAGATTGAAAATCCAGGTTACGGACCGCCCGGCTGGAATCGGTAGAGAGGCTGTCGGCGCCGGATATTTTCCCAAAATTGGCGCCCAGTTCCAATCCGAAACCTTTATAAATCTCCTTGCTTATAAACAAACCCAGGGCAAGATGAGACTGGTCATAGGTAAAATTCTTGGGTTGTAGATCACCATTATAAGTACTTACTCCCCCAAAAAGACCGACTTCCAGCGGGTCGCTATCCGCAAATTGCGCCCGGACGATAAGAGGCATACAAAAGGTGACCGTAACAAGAAGAAGAAAGGATTTTCTGATTTTCATATTATTCCAACGCAACAAATGTTAAAAAATTTCAATTTCTATACAAAAATATTTACCCCTCATCAAAAACTGCACCAAAGGTAGGGCATATCCTCCACTAAAAACGAAGGCTGCAGCTTCTTTTTGTAAAAATCGAAAAAACCATCTGCAAAGGTTGTTTACACTGATGAAATATTTTTTCAAATTCAACCTGCATAGCTTACCTTTGCAGTCCTTTTTAAGAAGAGATTTTCGGGATGTAGCGCAGCTCGGTAGCGCACTTGCATGGGGTGCAAGGGGTCGCTGGTTCGAATCCAGTCATCCCGACTTGACGGGACAAAGTTGAAAAATCTAACTTTGTCCCTTTTTTATTTTGTCGCAACTCCTTGTTAATCAGATTGATACTACCTACAAATTCATTACGTCTTGCGGTTCGAACTTTTGTTCCGTCAAAAACGACTTTTTCAGGAT
>CAYZGR010000090.1:0-7485 GCA_964478125.1 uncultured Chitinophagaceae bacterium
GGTTGAAAAATGGAGGTTGAAAACATGCCGACCCCTCCTAATAAGGAAAGTCCCAGAGCACCCGTCTTAGGTGCCCTCTTAGCTGCCGTACCGATCATAATAGGCCAAAAATAACACACCCCTAATGCAAAAATAAATGCCGCCAGGTATCCTAACACTCCCGTAAAGGTACTAAACATATAGATACCAACAGTCGCCAATATAGCCCCCGACAATAATACCGCAGGCTGTCCCAGGGCCTTAACAACAGGCCCGGCAAAGAATCGACCTACCGCCATAACCCCGGTCACCAGGGCCAGTATCAGCATAGGGCTGGTTCCACTCGCACCAAGCACGATCTTTACCCATTGTTCCGTGCCAAACTCCGTAACTGCCGTTAATGTAAAGCAACAAAATAAAAAGATAAAAACAGGGCTGCCCAAAGCCTTAACATTATTTTTAAGCGATTTCATCTCCTCCAGCTTCGGCTCCGGAAAATCCTGTTTGAAAAATAATAATGCGTAGATAATCGTCGGAAGCAATATAACCCACATCTGAGCCTGCCAGCCAAATGACAAACTGGTCATATACTTTGAAAGCAGGCTACCTACCACAATACCTCCCGGAAACCACATATGAAACCGTCCAAGCATTTTATCCACCTTGTTGCTTTGGTTATAGGAATCCGCAATCATGGGATTACATGCCGCTTCCGTACATCCATTGCCCAACCCGATTAATAAGGTCGATAGGAGAAGAAGGGTATAACCGCCGGCATAAATGGTCAACAGGATACCCAGCGTATGAACGATAAAAGCAAACTGCATAATCCGTTTGGGACCCACTACGTTATAGAAAATACCGCCCAGGATCATGGTTATAGGGAATCCCAAAAACCACATAGAATTAATAAATCCGAGTTGGGTGGCAGATAAACCAAATTGATCTCCTAACATGGGTAATATTCCGGCCCGAATAGAAAAAGAAAATGCCGTTGTGATAAGCGCAAAGCAACTTCCCAAAAATAATCTTTTGTCATTGATCTGTTCGTTCATGGTCGTTTAATTTTTTGTAAAATAGTTATAAATATAGTTGATCCTTTTTATTATCATGCTCCTCGTTTTAAGTGAAACCTCCATTTTACAATCTTTGATTTATTTCAAAATCTAAATTATAATGCTTTATTTCCCCGGGTTCAAGATAAATAAGTGTACCTCGCTCCTTTGCCTTATTTTGCCCTATAGGGGGATGCGTGCCGGGCTCTAATCCGGTCACATACTCGCTTCTCCCCCAATGTTGCCAGTTTGTCAGCCACGGTAATTCCGCTTTTTTAAACCTTAGGTCTAACTGTAAATCCACTCTTTCATTGTATATGCCACAAGAACATATTCCATCTTTATCACTTTCTGCATCAATAAATGCCGCTGCTTCTCCTGTACCTTTATGCCGCTCTAACGGTTTTGGACACCGGTGAAAATCATTCCCTTCTTTAAAAATGAACCTGCTTTCCTCGTCCCGCGGCTTCCATTTCCCTTTCCATCGGATTTCTGTTCCTTCATCTACCAGGGGCCATCCAAAATTACAATGATAAAGCAACATGTGAGGAACAGCCGTATTTCCCCGGTTCAGCACTTCATCATGAATTTGAATAATGGGCTTTCCCAGCTCCCCTGAAATAGTCCTTCTTAATTCAAGATCAGGTCCGAAGATTGTAGTTTCTTTTATGATACCCGTAATACTCATTTTTAGTTGGCCTAACTGAGGATCAGGTTGAAGAATAGACTCTATTACAGCAGGTCTGTTACTTATTCTTCCGTGTAGCCCGCGACTTCCGTCAGTGTCTGTTTCCGGTCCTCCGGTATGCGTAAGCCCGCAAGTGACCATAAGTCCGCCTCCAAAGGTATATAACCAGTCAGCTCCTTTATCGGAAAAGGGCTCCGGGGGTGTAATTCCTAAAGGGCTTAACCAGGAAAGACAATAAGGGCCCCAAAAGGCATCGGCAATATCCATGGCACGATCGAGTACTATCTTATATCGTAAGCCGGTACCGGTATTGACCCAGGCAATCCGCGTGCCGCGTGCCGGACCTTTATCCAACACAGCAGTCTCAATGCCCCCCACCTGAGCCACATTAGATATTTTATCTTTCCAGGACTTATATGTTAATTTCTTGAACATTATTTTTAGCCGTTAATGCACGAATCAAAATTCGAATAACAAGTAATATTCCTACAACTTGCTCATTCCATCTAATCAAAATTCGTGAATGCGCGGCTTTTTAAATTTATTTCTTTAAAGTTTCTTTATTTCTAAATCTTTAAATTCCACCTTCATCACGTGCCCTGCATGCAATTGAAGCCCGATTAACCCTTTAGATTTCCTATTTGCGGTATCTTCATCCGTTATATCACATACCAACACGCCATTGATATAATGTTGTAAGTGGTTTCCCTGAGCTACTATTTTGAGAGAATTCCAGCCCTTTTTAATCAGCTCTTCTAAAGAATCTTTACTGACTAAAGTATCCGTTATAACAGAAGCTCTCCAAATATTACCTTTTGCATATTGGCTTACAGGACCGGATACTTCCGGCAAGGTAACTTTTTGGCCAGGGAAAGCCAAAATGGTACGGCCTCGTTCCTCATAATTTTGACCGGTATAATGATTGGCCCCGTCCATATCAAACTGGTATCCTTTCAGGCCAAAGGGAACACCCGCTACTTTTTCACTGCGATATTGTACGCCACTATTACCCTTAGCAGAGATCTTATATTCCGCCTTTAATACAAAATCCGAGGGTTGTCCTCCTTTCCAGATCAGGAAGGTATTAGCTTTTAATAAAGGGGCGGTGGCTTCAGTTTCCTGACCGACAATGCTTCCATTTATCACATGCCAATAAGTTGTATCTCCTTCCCAACCCTTCAATGTTTTTCCATCAAAAATAGATACGAAACCGCCTTTACTTTCGCTTTCACTGCTTGAATCCTGGCGGTTTGAGGATTGGTTACCGGAAGATTGACAACCGGCAAAGGCCATCGATACAAGGGTTATTATTGCTAGTCCAACTATGAATTTTATTTTTTTCATATTAACGTTAATTTACGATTGAATGAACACGCGCCCATGCGGGAAAGAACGACGAAGCAGTCTTACTAAATCGCTATTCTTAGAGATTGCTTCGTCACCTCGTGCTCCATACCAGGCCGTTGCTCCTGCCAAGGGATTTTTTTACTTCTCATCTTTATATACTTCATTATTTTCATCCCCTCCCGACTTCAGATAAGCCAAAAGGTCTTTAAGCTCATCCGGGTTTAAGCTGTTGATCATTCCCGGAGGCATGATGGAGGTTTTCGATACCCCTGTTCTCTTTACCTCATTTTTGGGAATCTCCCGTAATTTTTCCGGATCAAACGGATTTTGTGAAACATAATACTTCCCATTTTCTTCTCTGATCAACCTCCCCATTACGGTACTCCCATTTTTCAGATAGAAAATAGTGGACGCATATTGGCTGGAAATAGTCTTACTTGGGTCAATAATGGATTCCAGCATATCTTTATAGGAGAACCTGGTTCCCAATTGAGTCAGATCCGGCCCTATATCCCCCTTCCCGACACTTCCTATCCTATGGCAAGTAGCGCAACGAGCCGCCAGGAACATCTTTTTCCCATCCTCCAGATTTCTATTATGTAAGCCGCCCTTCACTAAATCCAAAGCTTCCTCCACACTCCAATTTCTTCCCGGGCCTTTAGCCTGTGGTAAGCGGCTGGCCAGGTCTTTACCGGAGTTTGTCAACAAAGAATCTCCCGAAATTGTATTATAGTGTGCATATTCCGCTTGCGGAACATTTTTTAAGGCCGCCTTTCTGGCCTCATCAATATAACCGACATAACTGTGCCCTCCTTTATACTTATCAAATGCATCGTAAAACCATTTAAAGTAATCATTCCTCAACTCTGGTGTCCACCCTTCCTTTGCCGCACTTAGTACTACTGCGTAATAAATGTTCTGAGCAGGCGGCATATTGGCCAGCATATCGGCAATAGCGGATCCGTATCTCCAATTTCGAAGGATAAGGTCAGAAGACTGCGTAGCTGTATTCTGATCAGGTTGCTCCTCCGGCGTCTTACTTAATAAAGGCACGATCTTTTTTACCACGTCCGGATCATCAACATAAACCAATATTTTGCTTAGCACCCGATTTAAGATTTCACCTGAAGCAGGAAACTTCGGATCCAGATAAGCTATTAATTGATCCTTAGTTTGCCTACCGGGCTCACCCATCCTGGAAAGCGTTACCTCAATAGTCCTGGAAAGCGCTACCTTTTGTTCTTCTGACAATTGATCAAAATCTATAGCAATAAGTTTGTTCAGGATCTTTGTTTCAAGAGCCTTATTCCCATTTCTCGCAAGCGCTAACAGGGCATGAATGGTAATTATTGGATCCTTTTCTTCTAATGCCTTCTGCTGCCACTGGCCTACCGGTTGGTGTTCAATGGCCAGCCGGGCGGCATAGCGGATAAACCGGTCGGTATCTTTTAAATAAGGCCACGCAAAATCTATTGCTGCAGGGTCCGGCTTTATCTGAAAGCTTTCAAGCTTTTTTCTGGTATTACGGGCGTCTACAACCGCCTTGGATTCGTGAGGTTTAATTGGATCATCCTTCAACTTGCCATCTCCGTAATAAACCCTGTAAACGTCCGATTCAAGACGGCGGCCCCCCGTCATAAAATACATAGCCCCATCGGGTCCGATGGCGCCATCCGTCAAAGGTAAAGGAGATCCTGTTATAAACTCTTCTGCCTTAGCGTGATAAGAAGAACCATGAGGAACAAGATTAATATGATAAATGATCCCGTAACTCCAGTCAAAGGTGAACAATCCCTTACGGTATTTCTCCGGGAAACGGGCATTATAACCGCTCATTACATTGGTAGGGGATCCCTGGCCTATAGGTAAAACAGGCGGAAGGTTATCAGGATATGCAGGAGACCATTTATGATCATTCTCACGATAGCCAAAATCACTGCCACTGGTCACCTGGCATATTCGCGTAGGTCTGTACCATGGCAAACCCAAATCCCATTCCATATCAGAATCAAAGGTAAAAAGTTCACTATCCTCATTAAAGGCCATATCAAATGGATTTCTAAAACCGGCGCTGACCAGGGTCCATTTCGATCCATCAGAATTGGTTTTTGCGATCCATCCCCCGGGGGGCGGTAAGTGGTTTCCAAAACCCCTTGGATCATATAATAAGGGAAGCAGGTTATCAACCTTCCAGGTAGGCGGCAAACGGTACGCGTCCATATGGGGAATCTTTGTAAAATTTCCCGCTATCACATAAATGGATTTCCCATCGGGACTTAAAACGGGGCTGTGCGGCCCATGCTCTCCCCTGCCGTCAATTCTTTTTAAAAGTGTAAGCTTATCATAAACATCATCGTTATCCGTATCTTGTAAACGGTATAATCCGCTTGTCCGGGTAACCGTATCTGCATCCCCCTCATCATTTACCATCACATACAGGCTATGAAATGCATAAAGCAGTCCGTGTGCATATCCCATTTTAATCCGGGCGGGGAAAGTGTCATTAGGAAGATGCATGGGAAGCTTCTCTACTTTAACTCCCGTTTTAGCTGTATCGTAGCCTATTGGAGGAAGCGTCACTCTGTAGAGGTTGCCATATTGGTCCGATGTGATCATCCGTCCTTTATCATCAAAGGTCATAGAAACCCATGATCCCTGTCCATGTTCTTTAGGACTATACAAATGTTCTGCATGAAAGCCATCAGGCAGTTTCAATTTAGCCAACTTGGGATCTTGATTTTCTTTACCGGATTGATTGCATGCAGCGATAAGAATAAGAGCTGAAAATGCCAACAACAGTTTTTTATTCATTTATTTTTTATTTTTATGATCTATAAAATATTACGCCCTTACAGGGCTTTTAACTTTATTATTATACCATTTAAGAAAAGGGCATTACCCTTTTCTGAGATGTCAAGCCCTTTCAGGGTTCTTCAGTACGAGGCGACATGCCATTAAAGAGCGACATAATAACGCTAGCCCCCAACATAATGCTCATCATAATCTACATTATGCTTTTTAAAGAAATCTCTATATTCATTCTGAAAAGTTTTCGTTTGATGATGCTCCTTTTGCCGGGATATATAGTCTATAACCTGATTGATCCCAGCTGGGTTATATAAATTTGTAATAATGACTGCGACATAACATTTTATTTTTATTTACTGATATCAGCCGTTTAACTTTTTTAAAAGAATATACTATCCCAATACCTCAAAATGCCCTGAAAGGGCTATATCCCGAAACATCAGGCATTGCCTGATGTAGAACTACCGTCGTCTACTCGAAGCCCTGCAAGGGCGAGATATCACAAACTCTATTTTACTGTCCCCTCATTAAAAAATACGTACAACCCATCTTTTCCGGCAACAATAATATCCATTCTTCCTGTATTATGCAAATCAGCAACCGCAAAATATAATCCGGTTCCTTTACCTATGCCCAGAAGACCGTAACAGATCGGGCTCTTCGTAAAAGCCTGTCCGTTCCATTTAAAATAGTAAAGGCCTATAGGATCACTGCTCCCGGGATCATTCCCGTTATGCGCCCGATACCGTTTGCCGGTTATTAATTCTGATCTTCCATCATTATCAATATCTCCCCAAGCCATCGTATGATATTGAGAATTAAACGGATCAATCGGATGTTTTATCCAGCTCCTTTTTCCCGATCCACCCACAGCCTGTTCATACCAATCTAATCCATACCCATGCGCCTGTCCAACAATCAGGTCCTTTTCTCCGTCTCCGTTTACATCTTTTACTAAAATAGGAATACTCGCCGTGCCTAAATTAAATTCTTTATGTAACCTCCATTTTCCCTTTAACGGATCTTCAGGAGCCTCCAGCCAACCCTCACTCACAATAAGATCGCCTCTCCCATCCCCATTGACATCTCCGAAACCGAGCCCATGGCCTTGATCGGAAGACACCCCGATCTTTAGAAATTCAGCAGTCGGTTTTCCTTTATCATCTTTTCTCAGTTTATAAAACTTCAATGGGTTACCCGGGTTATTGGGAACTATTTCTACCGTCCCATCTCCGTCAATATCCCAACCACGCATAGATTCCACATTTCCGGTAGAATCTATAAAATGTTTCTTCCATACCTGATTATTTCCCGGATTCTCCCGCCACCATATGGATTTGCTGAACCAATCTCCGGAAACATAATCTATAAACCCGTCGCCATTGACGTCCAGGGGAATAGTAGCAAACTCGCTCCAGTATTCGCCATTCGGACCGGTACGGCTTACATTGCCAATAAAATGCCGATCGGTAAAATCAGGGCCTTCATACCAGAAGGCCCCGGATACAATATCCAAATGTCCATCATTATTAACGTCAAATACAGCCGCCGATTCAAAGCTTTCGGCGGCGATCAGTTGCTTTTTGAAACTGATTTGTGAAAAGGCCT
>CAYZGR010000091.1:0-7225 GCA_964478125.1 uncultured Chitinophagaceae bacterium
AGCCACAATATCTTTTATCAGAAAGCCTGCCTTCGAATTCCTATTTGCCGGTTTTTATAATAGACCGGTACTCCGAATTCTCTACTAAATGGGATTCCCTGATCCTATCACTCAATTCCCAATGCGTACGGATAAATTCTTTCCTAAAATCCATTGGCACAATGCGGAATGAACCGCCATTATACAACCTATCCCTTCTCCCATCAAAGCCGGGTATTTATACTTCTCATTAATCACAATCCTTTAATTAATCGAGAAAATCAAAATCCATACCTTTTCTCCAGCGTCTCAAAATCCTCCTGCTCAAAAGTAATTTCCGATGCCATCCAATTTTCTTCCAGGTGACTTGTTTTTGAGGTGCCGGGAATAAGCAGCATATTTTGGGAATGATTAAACAGCCATTTTAGGATGATCTGTTGTTCTGATACGCCATATTTGTCGGCCATTTTTTTTAAACTTTTCTCCTCTATTGAACGTCCCGCATTGATGGGCCGCCATGGAATAAAGGCGATATCATTTTCTGTACAAAATTGCAGTTCCTTTTCCCACACCCTATGATCCAGGCTGTATTGATTCTGAAGCGAAGCCACCTTCACCTGCTTCTGCGCTTCTTTTATACTCCCGACATCTACTTCCGAAAGCCCGATATGCCGGATCAGGCCTTTATCCTGAGCATCTTTTAAAAACCCGATGGTTTCATCAAATGGGACATCAGGATCCCGGCGATGCAGCTGGTAGAGGTCAATCCGCTCCAGCTTTAATCGTTTTAGACTGCCTTCCAGTGCCTCTTTCAAGTGTTCCGGCCTGCCATTGATGACCCATTTATTCGGCCCCGGACGCGTCTGCCCGCCTTTGGTGGCAATCACTAATCCTTTAGGATAGGGATAAAGCGCCCTGGCTATCAATTCTTCCGACACATAGGGACCATAGCTGTCTGCAGTATCAATAAAATTAATTCCCAGATCAATCGCCTTTTTCAACACGCGTTTACATTCTACCTCATCTGAAGGCGGCCCCCAGATCCCTTTCCCGGTTATGCGCATAGCGCCAAATCCAAAGCGGTTAACTTCCAGATCCGCACCTATCTTCCAGGTGGTATTTTTATTCATTTTATACATAATGATAGACAAGGTAGCAACTATTTTTTTAAGAGCAAAAGCTATTATGATCACTGAACTCCTTTGAGTATCAGAAATTGATTTGTTTAATTATTGATCTTTATATTTTGAGATTTTTGCTAAAAGATTTTAAAATATTATCTTTCCCTTAAAAAAGAATGACATCTTCAAATAAAGATTACATTTTAGGCGTAGACATCGGTACCTCCAGCAGTAAAGCGCTTGCTTTTAAATTGGACGGTAAAGTAGAAGTGCAACATCAGATCCCTTATAAAACCCAACATCCCAAGCCGGGCTATAGCGAGCAAAATCCCGATAATATACTGGAGGCGGTGGTCGGTGTCATAAGAGCGGTATTGAAGGCCATGAATCGCCAGCCCCTTTGCGTGAGCTTCAGTTCTGCCATGCACAGCCTGATGGCAGTGAATAAAAAAGGAGACCCGATTAGCCCCTTGCTGATCTGGTCAGACAACAGAAGTATTAAAGAAGCCGCGGAGTTCAAAAAGAAAAAGCTGGCAATCGATATTTATCAACGTACCGGCACACCCATACACGCTATGTCTCCTCTATGCAAATTGCTCTGGTGGGGCAAAAATGAAAAAGCTTCTTTTAAAGAAGCTGCCAAATTTATTTCTATTAAAGAATATATCTTCTCCCGGTTTTTTGAAACCTATCTGGCAGAATATTCCCTGGCCTCGGCAACAGGCTTATTTGATCATGAGCGCTTAAAATGGTATCCTCCCGCGCTGGATCTAATTGGTATACAAACAGATAAACTCCCTGAGCCGGTAAGCCCGACTCATATCTGCAAGGGCCTGAAACCCGCCTACTCCCATCAGACGGGATTGGATAAAGACCTTTCTTTTGTGATGGGCGCCGGAGATGGTTGTCTGGCCAATTTAGGAACAGGCGTCACCCAGGCCGGTGAGACCGCCGCTACCATAGGGACCAGCGGGGCGGTCAGATTGTTTAGCCATCATCCGGTAGCGGATAAAAAGGGACGTATATTTAATTATCTTCTGGTAGAAAAGGAATATATTTCAGGAGGGGCCATTAATAACGGGGGCGTATTGCTGGACTGGTACCGGCATCGCTTTTTAAAGGAAGATATCCCCTATGATGATGTACTAAAAGAAGCCTTCAGTGCAGAAGCCGGATGCCGCGGGCTGTTGTTTTTACCCTACTTACAGGGGGAACGTTCCCCCATGTGGGATGCCAGAGCCAGGGGAGCCTTTATAGGGATTTCCAATACACATGAAAAGCCGCACTTCGCCCGGGCAATAATAGAAGGAATCTGCTACTCCCTGTACCATAGCGCACGGATCATAGAAGAAATAACCGACGGAATCAAAGAGGTCTACGTGAGCGGAGGATTTACCCGTTCAGAAAAATGGATCCAGATGCTTACAGATATTTTCGAAAAAGAAGTAAAGGTTTCCGGCCATGGAGATGCTTCTTCCGCGGGAGCAGCCATTTTGGGAATGAAGGCGCTTGGGATCATTAAAGATTGGAAAGAGGCAGAGAAACACATTCCAATCACCACCACTTACAGCCCCAAAAAGGATCAGACAAAAATCTATCACCGGAATTTTGAGCTTTTTGCAAAGATGTATGATATACTGTGTCCCGCTATGCACGAGATTGCAGAATGGCAAACTATTCAACCGTCATCCCTCAATTCATAAATCACAAATAAATTCCAATGATCAAAAAGGCCAAACTTAAAAACAGCATCAAGACCACGTTAGATATAGACTCTGTTTGAAACTTGTAGATTAAAATTTGAATATTATTTGATATTTGGAATTTGTTTTTTCACCTATCTTACAGTCTCCTCCATTGACTTTAACCTAAACATATAGTGTCTCTACTTCCTCCAGGGGAACATCCTTGGTTTCAAAGATAAATTTCCAAACAAAGAAAATCATTCCCAGATTTATAATGCCGTAAATAAAGAAGGTAAAGGCAGCGCCTAATCCGGATAATAAAACCGGAAAGGTAAAAGACACAACGGAGTTCATCACCCAATTACCGAATACAGCAAATGAAGTGGCATGTCCCCTGATCTTATTGGGAAAGATCTCTGCCACATAGACCCAAAGCACAGCTCCCCAGGTACAGGCAAATGCACCAATGTAGGCAAATATCAGAATAAGGATCCAATAGCTTTCCAGATTATGGGTGTAAAACAATACACCGATCACCAACATACATAAGCCCATTACAGCCGATCCGCCCAACAACAGCTTCTTCCGGCCAAAACGGTCTATCATTGCAAAAGCCAGAAGCGTAAATACAAGATTGGCTATGCCTGTCAGTATAGTCTGAAAAAGTGCGCTTTCGCCCAAATGCATCTTGTCAAAGATCATGGGGGCATAATAGAAAATAATATTAATACCTGTGAGCTGGGCTATAGACGCAAAAATGATCCCTATAATGACTACTTTTCTATAACGGGAGGAAAATATTTCTGAGAACCGTATTTTCCGGCTGTCTCTTTTCAAATCTGCCTGCACCTTATTCACTTCCATATCCGCCTCCTGTTCCTCATAAATTCTTCCAAAGATCCTTCTTGCGTTAGATACTTTCTCTTTCAACAAGAGCCACCTGGGACTCTCAGGCACCCCTAAAAGCAAAAGAAAAAATACCAGAGAGGGAATAACGGCTGCCACCAGCATATACCGCCAATGATTGGTTTCGGTCAGGAAAGAAAATGCTGCATTGGCAATAAGATAATTGGAAATAAAAGCCACCAAAATTCCGATGACAATAGCCAATTGCTGCATCATCCCGAGGCGGCCTCTGAACGAAGGGGGTGCTATTTCCGAAATATAAATGGGCGCCAGCGTGGAAGCCATTCCGATAGCAACCCCTCCGACAAACCGGTAAATGACCAACTCGGTAAAGCTACCCGATATACCGCTGCCGATCGCTGCAATGATAAACAAGACAGCAGTGACTGCCATCATCCTTTTCCGACCAAAACGATCGGCCATTCTTCCGGAAAAGAAAGCTCCCGGGATACAACCGATGGAAGCGGCAGCCACCACCAGGCCAATTGCTGCTTCTCCAAGACCAAAGTAGCTTTTAAGTGAAGATAACGTACCGGCAATGACCGCCGTATCAAAACCAAACAGCAAGCCGCCCAGGGCGGCCACTGCAGCGATAAGGATGGTATATCTTTTCATAAATTATGCTTTACCCATATATTCCAGTGTCTTCCAGATCTGGTAGAAAGCCCGGGGCACATGAAAACATCCTTTCCATTTACCTCCTTTTAGATCCAATAAAATTTCCCCCCGCCGATTGAGATAACCCCACCATTCTCCATACTCTTTATCTGCAAAATGTTTCCAGCTATAGGCATGCAATCTTTCGAACCACTGCCAACATTTCTCATTACCGGTATGCATATAGCCTTTTAACATGGCAATCATCGCCTCCAGATGTACCCACCACAGTTTTTGGTCCCACTCCAGTTGCAGTGGCGGATGCCCTTTTACATCTTTAAAATAAAAAATTCCTTCATATTTCTCATCCCAGCCAAAATCCAACAAACTTAATGAAAGGTCGACAGCTTTTTTCATTAAATCCTCATTGCCGCCTCTTGCAGCCAGATCCATCATAAACCACATGGCTTCCAATCCGTGTCCGGGATTCACTATCCTTCCCTCAAAAGAATCGGAAAAGCGCCCATCCTGATTGATATTCTCAAGAAGAACGCCCCATTGTGGTTGATAGAATTTATTCATTACCGTATCAATACCTCTATCAATAGTCTCCCGGACCAGCTCCGGTTCAAGGATATGCTCGATCTCCAAAACCAGGTTGGTCAATATCATCGGCAAAGCAAAATCTTCCAGATCCCTGGTTCCCGGACAGGCTTTTGAATATTTCCCTTTAGGATTATGTCTGCGTCCGAGAACATTGGAAAAAGTAGCTCTTGCCATGCGGGCATGTTCCGGAGCTCCGATCGCCTTATACAATTGCCCAAAGGCCATGGCAGCAAAACAATCTGAAAAGATATTGTATGGCTGAATCAGGGGTTTTCCTTCTCTATTCAGAGAAAAATACCAATTGCCGTCCTTATCCATTCCATGTCGCGTTAAAAAATCGGCCCCCTGCAAGGCAAAATCAAGCCACTCCTGCTTTGGTTCTACTTCATTATAAAGCATCGCAAAGGTCCATACCTGACGACACTGCAGCCAGACGAATTTATCCGTATCATAGACCTTCCCCTCCCGATCCAAACAGGTAAAGTAACCGCCGTATTTATTATCATTGGAATACTTAAGCCAAAAGGGAACGATGTTGTTCAGTAAACCGACATGATATTGTTTTGCATAGGACGCCACTTTTGAATCCTTATTACCGCTGTTGATATTATTCACAATGTTTAATTTCTATTTTTTACAGACTTCCTTTTTTTAATTCTTTCACAGCATAATTAGCCGCTCGGGCAGTAAGCGCCATGAAAGTCAATGAGGGATTTTGATTGCCCGTAGAGGTCATACAGGCGCCATCTGTTACAAAGACATTTTTACAACTATGTACCTGATTCCATCTATTCAGTATAGAAGTTTTGGGATCTTTTCCCATCCGTACGCCACCCACTTCATGAATATCAAGCCCCGGCGCCTGATGCGTATCATGTGTCTGAATATTCTTGCATCCCGATTTCTCCAACATTTCAGCACCCTGATCCAGGAAGTCTTTCATTAGTTTAATATCATTGTCATCATAATCCACTGATATGATCATCTGCGGAATGCCCCATTGGTCCTTTTTATCCTCACTCAGACGCACATGATTTTCGTATTTGGGTATGGTCTCTCCCTGCATCATCATATAAACACTCCAGTGCCCCGGATCAACCAGTCTGTTTTTCAGGTCTTTCCCTACTCCTTCTATTCGTGCTCCCCGCTGCCAGTTTGCACGTCCCGCACTAAAGGCTACCATATATCCCCTGAGAAAGTCCATCTCCTGCTTGAATACATTCCGGAAAGAAGGCATAAAAGCTGTGGTGGGTCTTCTTCCATAATAATATTTGTTCTGAAAACCCGCTATGGAAGCCGTAACATTGCCCCTGTAATTGTGAAAAGCTACATAATGCCCCAGCACGCCATTATCATTTCCTAAACCATTTGGAAAACGATCGGAAGTAGAATTAAGCAAGAGTATATTGGTGTTGAGCGTAGAGCCATTCACAAAAATAATCCGGGCATAATATTCCGAAGTTGCCTTACTGTTTGCATCTACCATCCGAACGCCAACAGCTTTTTGTCGCCTTTCATCATAAATAAGGCTATGCACAACGGAATAGGGCCGGATCGTCAGGTTACCGGTCCTCTCTGCCCAGGGCAAAGTGGAGGCATTGGAACTGAAATATCCTCCAAACGGGCAACCACGATAACAAAGGTTTCTCGCCTGGCATTGATGCCGACCCTGCTCTAAATGGATCTTTTCCGGTTGAGTCAAATGAGCACATCGTCCGATGATCACTTGCCGATCTTTATAATTTTCTTTTACCTTTTGTTGGATGTGCTTTTCAACACAATTCAATTCAAAAGGAGGAAGCATTTCACTATCCGGGAGGCTGGTAATACCGTCCTTATTCCCGCTAATTCCCGCAAACCGTTCCACATGGGAATACCACGATTCAATATCTTTATATCTAATGGGCCAGTCTACCGCGAACCCATCTCGGGCCGGAGCTTCAAATTCATAATTGCTCCAGCGTTGGGTCTGCCGGGCCCAGAGCAGGGATTTGCCGCCGACCTGATATCCCCTGATCCAGTCAAAAGGCTTCTCCTGGATATAAGGTTGTTCCTTATCTTTTACAAAAAATTGTTCGGTAGCCTCATTAAAAGCATAACACCGCCCAACAATGGGATTTTCTTTTTGAATCTTTGCCTTTAGTCTTCCCCGGTGTTGAAATTCCCAGGGTGGCAGGGTGGCTGTCGGATAATCTTTAATATGCTCCACCATACGACCGCGTTCTAATATTAAAGTTTTCAATCCGGCCTCACATAATTCTTTGGCAGCCCACCCACCGCTGATACCGGAACCCACGATGATGGCATCGTAAGTGTGCTGTTCTATACCTT
>CAYZGR010000092.1:0-1262 GCA_964478125.1 uncultured Chitinophagaceae bacterium
CCCCGGCTTGAATTTATCTTCACGGATAAAAAAGGGGAGTGGCAAACCATCTATGATGCCAAACCAAAAGATAGTATGGAACGCCAGCCAAGAATTCCTTTATGGGGTTACCAGGATGGCGCAGACCCTAAGGTGATGGATCAAAAAATACAGGCTGCCGTTACGCATGGTGTAAATGTTTTTATCTTTGACTGGTATTGGTATGATAATAAGCCGTTGTTGGAATCTGCCCTGGATAGCGGTTTTCTGAAAGCCAATCACGACAGGATGAAATTCTATATTATGTGGGCTAATCATGATGCTACCTCTTATTGGGATCCCAAAGATTCCATCAAGGATCAGGTGTATTGGACAGGCCGGGTAGATACTGCTGTTTTCCATACCATAGTATCCCGAATGATCGATAAATATTTTAAGCAATCCTCGTATTATAAAATTGACGGCAAACCCGTATTTAGCCTTTATGAATTAAATAACTTTATCAAAGGCTTAGGCGGACCAAAGGCCGCAAAGCAGGCTCTTGATTATTTTCGTGAAAAGACCAAAGAAGCAGGATTTCCGGGATTATATCTACAGGCTGTTTTATGGGGGGCGATACCCGAAGAACTTGAAGGGGTAAATGGCATACATTCACAGGACAGCGTTATGCAATATTTTGGTTTTAATAGTTTCACCAATTACACCTGGGCACACCTTCAGAATGCTGTAGGGGATTATGATAAATGGGCGGATGCGGCTACGTCATTTTGGAAGAAATACAGCGACTACAGCATTCCTTATTTTCCACAAGTTTCTGTGGGCTGGGATAATAACCCCCGTTTTCCTCCGGATATCAAAACCGGTTATATTACAAATCCTACCCCTGCGAAATTCAAAAAGTATCTTATGAAGGCCAAAAAATATCTGGATGACCACCCCGATCAACCTAAACTGATCACCATTAATGCATGGAATGAATGGTCTGAAGGAAGTTATTTAGAACCGGATACGCTATATAAAATGCAGTACCTGGATGCATTAAAAGAGGTGTTTGGCCGCAGTGATAATAACGCCCGATCTTCAAAGTAAAGTATTTATGAATTTTTTAATTATTTTTGAAATACTAAAAACGTCTGTTTGCAGAAACAAGTATCGCTGTCAAAGGTATCGCACCTGCCGTTATTCGAACCACTTTGGTAGAAAAAATGCCTGAAAAACAGGTTCGTTACATGACCGATAAGATCCCGAAGAAGAGATGTGCCACATTGGAAGGATTTGTATCT
>CAYZGR010000092.1:1362-6606 GCA_964478125.1 uncultured Chitinophagaceae bacterium
AAGGATTTGTATCTTTGGGCAGTTGGATCACGTCTAAGGAGGCTTCGTTCAATATGGGATTTATATTTGATTTGAGCGGAGGAAGAGCAACTTATTAGAAAAATATAAGAGGGAATCGAGGATATTGGGCCGGTTGATTATGTATTTTATCTTTATTCAAACTAAAATTTTCCATGGGTCCTGTTTCTAAAAGCCATGGGGGTAAATCCGGTTTTATTTTTAAAAAAAGAAGTAAAGTAGTTGGGCGATTCAAAATCCAATTGGTAAGCAATCTCTTTAATACTCATAGAAGAACTCACCAATAGCGCCTTCGCTTTTTGAAGTTTTATTTGAAGTTGATATTGAGCGGGAGAGAGTCCGGTGTATTGCTTAAACATTTTCCGGAACCAGGAGTAACTCATGTTTAATTCATTTGCAATGTTTTTTAAATCGACTTCTCCTCCTGCATTTTCCTGCATCATCATTCTTGCCGTCTCTATTTTAGTAACAATTTCCTTGTCTTCAAAATAATTATTTTTAATAATGTAATAGATCAGGCCAAGCATGTGAATCGTAATGCCCGAAACAATCTGTTGGAATCCGGCTCGCTCTTGTTTTACCAGTTCGATAGCCTGTTCAAACAAGGTTACAATTTCTTCGTTAAAACCAATCTTATGAATGGGCTGGTTTCTTGAAGAAAAACCATATCTAACCAGATTGTTAGGAAAATACCCACAAAAACCGATCCAGTAGGTATTCCACCCGGTTTCAGAATTGGGATAATAAGTATGCCACTCGCCCGGGAACAATAATAATAAAGTACCCGCATCTACCGGAGTCCTTTTTACGGCATCAGACTGGAATAAGCCTTCCCCTTTTGTAATATAGATCAATTGGTATTCGTGCAAAACCCTGCCTGTCTTTGGATTAAACCAGTATTGTGAAGGATGTCCTTTGGGAGGATAAGACGAATGGTGTTCAATAGACTGGAAGCCAACGGTATTAATACATAACCCCCAGTCCTTGTCCCTGCTATTAATAGTCGGATACTTTACATTTGAGAATAAATCTTTTATCATATATCGGTGTTTAGGTATGTAAGGATTTAATGCCTATTCCATTATGGTCCCTATATTATCTAAGATAGGACTAATAGAAGGGTACTAAGATATGTAATAATTTTATTATTAACCTCTGTCGAAGGTTCAGCGCTCCAAACTGTTAAATAAATATTTGTACCTCTCAATCAAAATAAATTGTATCAAAAATTGAAGTTATTAGGTCAAATATCCTAGTGCTTTTGCTATGTCTCGCAATATATTTGTTCTGTATAGATGATTTCATGAAATTAATTTATATTATTTCAAAGGTTCAGGTTTGTTTGCTGGCGTTGTTAATTTCAGTAGGAAGTGTGTCATCTCTTCACGCACAATGCAATGTGAGTACCAGCTTGGATGCAGAAAGAATGATAACAAAATATCTTAAAAATGGGGAAAATAAGGTTGCTGTTAGAGTTGTAGGTAGTTTAAAAAACACCTTTGGCCCTTTTTATTTGAAAGAGAATCGTTCGATATATGGTCCTTTTGCATGGGATAAAGCTCCTAAACACCAGCCAAACTATGAAAAATATTTTTTAAAGGATTATGGCTTGTTTGAGCCTTTTGAATTGTTAAGATCGGAATAATGCAAGACCCAAGAGAAGTACACTTAGTCCAAACCCTATATGATAGAAAAAGTATATGCATTGTTTTTTTTTATGTATTTATTTTTATCTCTATATTATTTTTGTCATACGGCTGTTCCTATACAAAAAGTACGGGTATAAACGTATTAAAAGCAGACTTTATTCACCCTCCTGATTCTTCCCGACCGGGCGTTTATTGGTATTTTATGGATGGCTGGATGTCTGAAAGAGGGATAAAAGAAGATCTGGAGTCCATGAAAAATGCCGGTATAGGTGGGGTAGTGTTTTTGGAAGTAAACGTAGGGGTTCCTAAGGGACCTGTAGATTTTCTCAGCGAGCAATGGTTCGAATTGTTTCGTTATGCTGTTGAGGAATGCAGTAAATTAGATATAGCGATGACCTTAGGCGTTGGGCCGGGTTGGGCAGGGAGCGGAGGCCCATGGATTGAACCCGCACAATCAATGCAGCAATTGGTATCCGGATCTATTCAGGTATCCGGACCTGGAGAAAAGACCCTTAAACTTCCCTTACCCAAGCCCAAAGAACCCTATTTTGGAGAAGGGATATTCCCCCCCAAATTAAAAGAACAATGGAAAGATTATTATAAAGATGTGGCCGTACTGGCTTTTCCTGCTACCAGATCAGGCAGCAAGGTTAAAGACGTTAATGAGAAAGCATTATACTACAGAGCGCCGTTTAGTTCAAGGCCGGGAGTTAAAGCCTTTTTGCCTACTTCGACTACCTACTCCTATTTACCTGCTAATGAAGTAATAAACAAAAAGCGGGTAATCAATCTTTCCGACAGGTTACAACCGGATGGCATTCTAAAGTGGGAAGTGCCCCCGGGCGACTGGACGGTTATGCGTTTTGTAAGTAGAAATACGGGAGCCCTTACCAGACCGGCTCCGATTCAGGGAATGGGATTTGAATGCAATAAGATGGATACGGCGGCGGTAAACTGGCAGTTGAAGTCTTATGTAGGAAGAATACTTAACATGCTGGGAAAACCCGATCCCAATTCTCCCGGAGGCTTAAAAACACTTCATCTGGATAGTTGGGAAATGGGAGCGCAAAACTGGTCTGTTTCTTTCAGGAAAGAATTTAAAAAGAGGAGAGGTTATGATCCACTTTCTTTTTATCCGGTATATGCGGGAAACATAGTCGGTAGTTTAGAGGAAAGTAACCGGTTCTTGTGGGATGTCCGAAAGACCTGCAGCGAAATGATATATGAGGATTACGTTACACAGCTCAAAGCGTATGCGCATCGCCATGGTTTGAACTTCTCTGTCGAACCTTACGATATGAATCCGACGGCTGATTTGGACCTGGGGTCTATAGCAGATATACCGATGGCTGAATTCTGGAGTGAAGGTTATGGGTTTAATAGTGCTTTTAGTTGTATCGAAGCTACATCCATAGCTCATATAGAAGGGAGGCGGATTGTGCAAAGCGAAGCGTTTACCTCTGATGGGAGCGAGGCCTGGAAGCAATACCCAGGCGCTATGAAGAATCAGGGAGATTGGGCTTCTGCAACGGGAATAAACCGCTTCTACTATCATACCTTTGCACATAAACCGTTGACAGATTCTTTATATCCAGGAATGACCATGGGTCCTTACGGTGTGCATTGGGATCGGAAGCAAAGCTGGTGGCCGATGGTATCTTCATATCATCAATATATTACCCGTTGTCAGTTTATGTTGCAGCAAGGTAAACCCGTAGCCGATATCTTATATTTAACCCCTGAAGGAGCGCCGCAGGTTTTTCTTCCTCCACCCTCCGCCTTAGCCGGAAATTCTGTTCTTCCGGACCGAAAGGGGTATAATTTTGATGGATGTTCTCCTAAACAGTTGTATCAGGCCCGGGTAAAAAATCATGAGATCGTATTCCCTTCCGGAGCATCTTATCATTTGCTGGTCTTACCTGCAGTTGAAACAATGACACCTGTCCTGTTGACAAAGATAAAGTCCTTGGTGGTCGCTGGAGCAACTGTAGTGGGCATCCCTCCGCTTAAATCTCCAAGTCTTTCCGGATATCCTGAATGTGATCAGGAGGTAAAGGATCAGGCTGCAGAGTTATGGGGAAGCCTTGAATCTCCTGAAAACCAAACAATACATAAATTGGGTGATGGAAAAATAATATGGGGAGGAAGCATTGGCAAGGCCAAAGGACCTATACAAAGCCTGGGTAAGAAGCAGGTGCAGAAACTTTATCCTGATTATAAAGCTACAGCTGCTATTTTAGATAAAATGGGGATACAAAAAGATTTTGAATCAACAGGACCGGTGCGTTATACCCATCGTACAACGAAAGATTGGGATATATACTTTGTAAGTAATCGGACGGATGAGAAAATAAATACGCAGTGTATTTTTCGAACAGAGAAGGGAGTACCTGCACTTTGGAATCCGCTTACCGGGGAGACGAGGAAATTACCGGAATTTTCAGTGAAAGATGGACGTACCAATATCCCCTTGGAATTTTATCCTTATCAGAGTTTTTTTATAGTATTTGCTAAAGAGAATAAAAAAAGACCCGAAGCCGGTAAAAACTTCCCTGAATTAAAGTCTGTAATTATGATGAACGGACCTTGGGAATTATCTTTTGATCCCGATTGGGGCGGCCCTGCAAAAGTGATTTTTGATTCTCTTACGGACTGGACACAACGTCCTGAAAAAGGAATTAGATATTATTCCGGGATAGCGACATATCAGAAAGATTTTGATTTTCCACAGATGGATAAATCCGGGAAAAGGATTTATCTCAACCTTGGAGAAGTCAAAGATCTGGCTCATATTTGGATGAACGGGAAAGATCTGGGGGTGTTGTGGACTGCTCCGTGGCAAGTGGATATTACAGATATCGTAAACCTGAAGAACAACCATTTGAAAATAGAAATAGCTAACTTATGGCCCAATCGTTTGATCGGAGATCAGCATTTACCTTATGATGGGATTAAAAAAGGTCAATTCCCTGATTGGGTACGAAAGGGAGAAAAAAGAAAAAGTGGCAGATATACATTTACTACCTATAATCCATATAGTAAAGATTCTCCTTTACTCCCTTCCGGACTCCTTGGCCCTGTTAGTATCCAGACAAGAACGCTTAACTGAAACGTATGTGGCATTTGTTTACACTTTATAACTGTACAAAAATAAAATCATGAATAGTTTTGTTCGAAAATTAACAGCAATCTCCTTTATCTTTTTCATTATTCTATCTTCTTTGAGCTGTATCGCTCAGAGCAAAATTAAAATAAACTGGAATAAAGTTATCCGTACTTCTAAAACTACTCCAACCCTACAAGTAGTTTATAACCCCATGCTCGACAGAGGCGCTCCAATACATGATGGAAGTTTTCAGGCATTGAAAAACCTGGGCGCCAATTATGTGCGTTTTGTTCCCTGGTTCCCATATCCCCACGCGGCGGTGGTCGAGCTAAAACCCCCTACAAAAGATTCTACCTTCTGGGATTTCTCCCATATTGATCCGGTGATGGAAGATCTGATGAAAGCAACGAAAGGGCATTCGGTGATCATTAACTTCAGTACCATACCCGTCTGGATGTTTAAAACCAAAGC
>CAYZGR010000093.1:0-6194 GCA_964478125.1 uncultured Chitinophagaceae bacterium
ACCAAAAAGACCGGCTAAAAATATGTAAGAAGCATACTTCCCAAAGGCCGGCTCTAACGCCTGTGCCATGTCCGTTGCCGATGTAATTTTTATTCCTTCGGGATGGAGTATTTTTGCCGAAACAATAAGTAAAATAGCACTCATTATTCCAAGCAAACATATCCCCAGAACACTCTCTTTTCCTGTTTGCTGAATCTCAGGATGTAATTTTTTTCGTTCCTGAACCAGGTAAGATTGATAACTGGCACCCACAATAGAAAAGGCAGAAGCCATGAAAGCGATAATCAATCCCATAGAATTTTTGGGGATTTTCGGAGAAATCCCCTGAATAATATCTACAACATTAGGATGTGATAAGACTAAAGTAGTGATAAAAGACAACAACATTAAAAATATCAGGGCTATCATAATCTTTTCAAGAATCGAATAAAATGACCGGAAAAAGAGTAAGCCTATGGCGATTAAATTGAAAATAATAATCCACAATACTTGAGAGGTATGTGTGGGTTCGGCAATAGAAATACTTGCTCCTATCGAATTACCTGCCTGAAAAGAAGAAGTAACCAAAAATATCCCAAGACCAACTGCTAAACTGACCCCCTTACCCCATTTTTTTCTTATAGAGGCCAATAAAGATAAATCTGTGGCAATACCTATCCTTGCAGCCATATTGGTAAATATAATCATAAAGAATATAGCTACAACCACCACCCATAAAAGGCTATATCCATAATTAGCGCCCAAAATGGTCGTTATTGTTATCTTGCTGGGGCCGAAGACCAGCGCTGCGATGATAATGCCGGGTCCCAAAGACTGCAAACCGGATCTCAGCGAATAAGCCGGGAACTTTTCCCCCGGCAAATGTTGCTTTTTACCGGTTGAGGCCTGTGATGATAAAATTTCTGACTGATTATTCATTTGCATTAATTAAACGGGGCTTTTTGTTCAATTTGGAAAGGCGAAATGCCCGGGATCGGTCAAAATAATGATCCAACAACTCAATATCAAACTCCTTTATCATCTTGTTGATGCTCACGTCTTTGATATTGCTGGAGACCAGAACGGCTCCCACGTATCCGGGATCTGTAATAGTAACGCCCGGCCCGTATTTCTTCTTTAACGCCCTTAACTTTCCCCAATTATAATCAAGATGGACCAACCTGGAATCCAGGTTGATCTTAGTTACGGCATAGTCAAAATAATTGGTACTCGAAGCGACGACCTCGCCCAGAGGATTACGGATCTGTGAAAAACATCCTCTGCCGCTGATAGCGCCGACAGAAAAGGACCTGCAAGAATAAGCCCACTCATTTTGAACCAGGCCGCCATGATAAGCGGAGGAAAAGACCATGATATCCGGTTTTAATGCCGCATATTGCACTCTTAATTCATCGAAATTAAGGTCAAAGCAAATGGCCAAGCCGACCGTTCCGAAATCGCATTTAAATACCCGGGGCCTGGTGCCCGGCTTTATCCCCCATTCCATTTCATAGACCGTTGGATAATTTTTATTGTAAATACCCATGACCTCTCCTTCTCTGTTGATTAATATGAGCGAGTTTCTCATCGCTCCTTCGGGATCTTTGCGAAGCATTCCAAATGCTATATAACAGTGGTGCTCTTTTGATACCGATCTGAAATAATCAAGTATCTGGTCTCTCCGTACTTTTAAATATTCCCTTCTCTCCTCCGTTTTTATCCCTCTGGGAAGCCCCGCATGTTCCGGCAGCACAATCAGATCCGGTTTATCATAAATTACCTGATCCAATTGCTTTTCCCAGAATCCGATCACATGATCTACCATACTTTGTGAGATATGGGTGCCACTTACCGAAGGCAGGGTACCAATGGTGGCAATGGTAACATAATCGGAAGCTATTACATTACCGGCAGCAAAAGAAAAGAAAAAAAATATTACCGCTGAAAATATACCGGTCCTTTCCCGATATACTTTGTGCCCGGCTACTCCGTAACGGATCCGATTTGATTTTATCTTAGTATTCATATGGAACATTTTTTATGAACAAATATCTTTAGGGCCTGCAAAAAAGTGCTTTTCACGGCCGGATAAGCACCGGATTATCTTCATTTATTGAATGGTCCGTATACAACGCCTGGTTTACTTATGATGCATCAGGAATTTCTCAAGAAAAGGTATCCCCCCTCCTTTAATATCTATTTCGTGGGCTCCCTGCCAAAAGTCTATCGCTGCCCGGTCCCCAATTCCCAGTATGTCATATACCAGTTTCACCTTTTCAAATTCAGCAGCAACATCCTCCGGCCTCGCCACCGCATCATTTAAACCTGCCACGATCAAGTAAGGCCTGGGTATGATGAGGTCAGAAATTTCTGCATGAAGCATTGTATTTCCCATATTCCAATTATAGATTGACAATGAATTCTCATAAAAGTATGAATGGGCATAATCGGTACTCACTGTTTTCTTAAGCCATTCATTATAATAGCCTACATTAACTGCAACTTTAAAATCTTTTAATACGGCGGTAATATTCATGGCAGTCCGCCCCCCCCAACTTTTTCCATAAAGGCCGATGCGGGTGCTATCCACATACTTTTTTGACTTGAGAAAATTCAAGATTTGCTGATATTGCGGTATGATCACTGAAAAGGCATTCGCTTTAACGGCATGCGCTTTCCGTATATTAAACTGGTAAGGGTTATACGGAGCAAAGACCACAAATCCTTTCTTAGCAAGTTCAGGAAGTACGCGATGGTAATTTCCTACCAGTATAGAAGTGGTCGGTAATCCATGTATCCCGTGCTGCATGACTACAGCAGGGCGTTTTTCTCCCGGCTTAAGGCCCTTGGGGACGGCCAGAATGCCCCAAGCATAAACATCAGGCCACACGTTTAATACTACCTCATATCCTTTCCACTCCGGCTCATCATAAACCAGCCGCATTTTAGCGTTCATCGGAAGTAACCCTTCGTCAATTTTCCCAATAATTTCATTATAAAAATATTTTCTGTACGGTTCCATACTTCTCTCCCAGGCCTCGGGAGATGAATAATCTCCTTTAAAAAACACAGCACGCCGATGGGCTGCTGTAGGGATCATATTTTGGATATATCCGACCATGTTATCAAAAACCCGCTCCTGCCTCTTCTCCATATCAATAGTATGCTGCCTGGTAACAGACAGATTCGGCCGTGTTTTTAATGCTATATCAATACCTAAACGATCGGCAAAAACCTGCAGTGCCTTTTGTGTTCCATGTCGGGCTACATCTTCAAACAGGGTGATGTCCGGATGAACAGAACTGCCATCAGGAAAAAATTGTTTTAACCTGTTCACCTCCTTCCTGACAGACGCTTTTGAAGGTGTTTTTAGTTCGCCGGGGAGGGCATAATTTCTTTGTCCTTTTTTAACAGGCTTCGGCAATTTCACCCGGGGAACCGGGGCATTTTCAATGATTAAACTTCGGGGCACGATCATACTTGCGATCTCTGCATCGCCAAACTCGTTTAACAGCCCCCAAATATCCCTGGATACAGGTTCTCTCCACAGGTCCTTCCGTGGCCCAAAGTAGCCGCTCACCCAGACCGCATCAATGCGGGTATCAATGGCAGCGGCATACATTGCAAGCAACCCTCCCGTTCCATAGCCCATTACGCCGATCTTTCCGGAATTACCCGCCGGATCATTCTTTTGCAACCAATCTACCGCGGCTAATATTTTTTGTACGCCCATTCCAACCGGTCCGTGTCCCATAACAAAGCTTTGTCTCCATATCCACTCCCTGCTGGTTTCATTGGACCATTTTGACTGAAAGTCTTCATGCATTCCTTTCATCCAGTGCCGCCTGCTGGGGTACAGGCTGTCACTTCCCGAGTATTTTGTGTCGCGGCTGATCATCACAGGAATTAACACCCTGACACCATTTTCCGTCAGGCTCAACGCTATCGAAGGGCCGGGCTTTAAACCGGCATATTCTTCAGGCACTTCATCAGCATCCGGTATGACAACGGCAGAAGCTTTTATCTTTCCCCTGGGTACCAGCAAAAGGCCTTCAGAAGTGAGACCTTTAACGACTGTCCATTTCACTTGGTAGATGATGGCTTTTGCCGTCCGGCCAACAATACTTGTTTTGCCGGGATTCGCTTTATCAGCACGGCCCATGGTCACCAGCCTTATATTATTTACGGTATCTGTAGCGCCGATCATTTTACGCAGATCATTCCGGTTAGGATCAACAGAAATACTATAGGCGCCCGGTGATCCAAATTGCCGGTTCCAGAACTTCTTACGCTGGCTTATTATCCGGTCTGTATATCTGGTCAAAAAGAGATCAATCCCCGAATCTATTTGTTTAGCAATGCCTTCCTCATACTTCACACTGAAAGGTTTACTAAAGAAATCTGTTGAAGCTGATTGGCCGATGGCATTTTGACTGATGTTAAAGACAAACAATAAAGTAATACAGGATTTAAATGAGATATTTCTATTCAAACAAACAGGAAGCTTACCGGATAAGGCCGAAAGCGGGCCGTTTTTTGCTCTGCAGAAAAAGGTCGAAGGTTCTTTCATATCATTTAATGATTTTTTCAGTTATCAAACACAAAATTCAATCATCCGGTGAAAATATTTTATCTGGTGTCATGTCAATTATATTTTGTCAAAATACATGTCAGGCTGAGCCTGTCGAAGCCTTCTTTCACGTCACCCTTCGACAAGTTCAGGATGACTATATGCGTCATTTCTTTATTGACATGACACTAGTTGCCAAAAGAAAAATGTTTTTGACGAAGTCCGTTATACTTCAGAAAATACTCAAAAAATAAATAAGCCTTTTCATTAGATTCAGGAGTAGGAGAATGATATTTACGACTGGTCATAGCGACCCGGTTCTTATATCCTAATAAACGGTTGACAGCAATGGACCAGTTTAACGGAATCCACCTGTCTATCTGATCAGAATACCCGCCGGATACCAGAAACGGGCGGGGCGCCATCAGGGCATGGAGCTCATGCAGATCATACCCTTCCTTTATAAGCTTCGGATAGAGCCCTTTTGCACCCAGTACCATTCCTTTTTTTCTCCATGCATTTTTCCATGGGGGAGGATAATATCCCAGATACCATGGCTCCCAATAATTTATATAGGAACCTTTGGTTTCATCAAACACGATGCCCGGATCGGACCAGACGGCACAGGCAAACTTATCAAACAGGCAGGATGCGAACATGGCCCATTTGCCTCCGTAGGAATGACCTATAATACCAATTCGCGTGGAATCTACCTGCGGTACTTTTGAAAGTACATACCATGCATTGGCCGCCGCACAGGCCAGCATAGAAAGCGGCTCCACCTGTGCATCCTTAATATCCGGATAATACAAAGAATAGGTTTTGGCCTTTGTGGTCTTTGTTGTTCCTAGGGACAACGTAACAAAACCCCTTTTCGTCAGTTGGTAAGCAAAATCCCTGTCGGGCTTCCCCTTTCCGATGGCTGTTTCGGGCTCGTAATAAACGGTAATGACCGCCGGTTTTTTCCCTTTCCCGTCGGGGATCAAAAGATACCCCTTTGTCTGCCGGTTGGGCGTCCAGTAAAACCGTACTCGGTATTGTGTAAACCCGTCCCGCCGCACAGAATCCAAAATTTCAAGTTTCTGGCCTGTAAGCAAGGGCGGCCATGCTCCCATCATCTTCATCCATCTTTGCCGGATCTCTTTCCGCCTTTCAGTCCAATCCTGAGGCGTCGCCACCGTATCTCCGTTATAGGATTTCAAAGGAGAACGGTAATGGCCGTATTTCTCTTTGTATTCATCAGGAGGCGAAAAATAAGGAGCGATCTCTTCCCAAACAGACGCCCTTTCTGTTGAATCGGGCACACGCGCACCTTGTCCTGCCGCCAGGTTTGCAAAAGTTAGTAATATAAAGCCGGCACAAAAGATCTTAATCAAGTATTTCATCTTAATTATTTTTTCAGGCCATTATCCGTTAAAATGAGAATAACCGCCCGGCATGATACGCTCACCACCCCGGATTTTGCTTGAGCTTCGGATTAAGTACGATCTCACTTTGAGGTATCGAATTCAGGTAATCTCTGTCAAGCACGAATCCATATCCGTCGGGAATGATCTTCTTATACGGATCAAGGAACCCATTTTCATCTACCGGGTAAGGATTTGCTGCAATTTGTGAAGCTTTAAATCCTTTTGGCCTGTGGCCT
>CAYZGR010000094.1:0-5799 GCA_964478125.1 uncultured Chitinophagaceae bacterium
ACCACCTACTACTGTAACTTTATAGCACGCTATCCAGTTAAAGCCTTTCAAACCATTTCTTATTCAAATTTAAAAGGTTCAATTATGAATAAACGAATTTTTTTAGGCATGCCGATTATAGGCGCTATATGCCTGACGGTAAGCACCGTAAAGACCAATGCCCAAAGTTTGGAAGAGTCGAATGCCATTAAGAAGACCCTTCAACAGGAAACCAGCGCTTACTTTCATAAAGACTATGCGGGTTGGGAAAGAACCTGGGTTCACGACTCTGCCGATTTTGTCCTCCGTGCCGGCCCCGGCGGCTATAGCCAGTTAACGGGCTGGAATGCTATTTCAGCCCAATACAAAAAGGAAATGAAGAATATGGCTGTTATGAGTGATGCGGAGATCGCTCCCCACCTGCACAATATGGATTTTCATATTTACGTCAATGGCAATACAGCTACCGTCACCTTCAGGGAAGGGGATAAGAATCCTGAACCGGAGGCGCGCACTCTGGTAAAACAAAACGGCGGCTGGAAAATACTGAATTTGTCTTCACTCAATAGTGAATCTTACGCCATGCAGAATACCCTCAATAATATGAAAGCTTTTGTAGGCAAATGGATATTAGATGGAAAAGTTACGATAAATCCGCCCGCCAAAAGGGTTTTGAAATCAGTAAAAATTGACTTGAAAGTAACACCTAACGGACTGGAACAATTGTCAAACGTAGCTTTTACGTATAAAAATCAACTCTATGATCCTCCGGAAGAACAGGAATATTTTATCCCTGACTATGGCACAAACACCATTCTTTACCTGGATATTCAAAAAGAGGCCTCAGGACGTACCTATATCCGGATGGGAAAAGTAACTTCTGATCATCCCAATTCCTTTACCGTAACCGTCATGTATCCCAATAAACCTACCGCCATTGAGAACGAATATACCGTAGCCATGAAAAATGGCCAATGGCATCAGACGGGGAAAGTATTTGACCAGTCGGGTAAGGTTACCCGAACAATGTCGGGCAATTTGCGCCGCGTTCAGTAACTCAACCTTTAAAAAACATGAAAGCGAAAGAAAGGCGATACCAGAATCTGTTCACGCCTGAAGAGAAGGACAAGCCTGTCAAGATAGAAATGCGGGTTTTGATTGCATTCCTGATGTTTTACTACCGGCTCCCTGTTTCCCGGGGTTGAGGTAGCGCCTCCAAATTACCAGGCTGGTTCCGGTGTTGAGAGAGCTTTTGTACAACAGGTTCCGCTTCATATTTGGGCACATGGTCACTATACCTGTACGGACTTATACATCTGCGGCAGTATGGAAAATAAATGCGGAAGAAAGAAGGGTCAGACTACTCGGGTACTGTTGGATGCCCGATGGAAAGAATATACTGGTATGTTCGGGAGACCTATCCTCATAGTACCCACAAAGTATGGCTGTGTCGTCAATCTTACGCACTGCCCGGCAGGAATGGATCGTGATCTGGCTGGTCACCGGATTGGAGTGTGTACGGGAGGATAAAGGCACCAAAAGCGAAAGATCTATTAAGATAAAGGATTAGATAACTGCTTAATTAATATAGAAACTTTATTTATACATCGAATTTTAAAATCTTAAAACAATGAGAAAGTTATCATTAATTATCGCGTTTGGCTTATCTATCATTTTATGCTTCATTCAACCTTTGCAGGCACAAGACAAGATATTCATTACCTTCGAATACATGCATGTAAAACCGGAGAATGGGGATAAATATCTTGAGGTAGAAAATTTCTGGAGACATATACATTTAGCGCAGCAGAAGGAAGGGAATCTTCTTGGTTGGGAGGTATGGCAGGTAGTAGCGCCATATAGCATAAATGCGCCCTACCAGTATGTCGTGCTAACGGTATATCCGCATTTTAGTAATATTCTTCATCCTTATGAGGGCATAGATATTTCTAAAGTGTTCCCCAATGCCCCGGAGGATTCAATAAAAAAAATGTTTTCGGAAACGGGTAAGGCCCGGGATCTGATACGGCGGGATATTTTCTCTCCGGAGGATCACGTTGGTAATGGCATATCTACCAACTATATGATGGCTTCTTACCTGAAAGTAACGCCAGACAAAGAACGATCTTTCGAGTCTTTTATGAAAGCGCATCGGAAGCCGGTTTCTGAAAAAATAGTCAAAAATGGATTTGCAGATTTTTGGTGGTATGGAGGACGAATGTTTAGTAAAGGTGTCAATGGACATTATAACCATATTGTGTGTTATCAATGGAAGTACGACCAGATGTTTGATAAATTGCCCCCGTTTGAACAATACAGAAAGGAGGATCCTGCTTCTACAGAAGGATATAAATGGTACAAAATGGATCATGTAGAATTGCTTCATAAAGTATTATCCCTGGAAAAGGGTCTAAAATAACTATGGCCCTGCGCTATAATCATTATGCTTCAATAAGGGGTCTGAAGTTATAGGAATAAGGAAAACATTTATTTAGTTGTTGCGCATAGCAGTCGCAGGGACCGCATGCAGTTGGAACCCTATGTATTTTGTTCGTATATTTGGACCTTTTTTCCAAAGTTGAGAACATGAATTATACCATCCGGGATTGCAGGGAGGCCGATCTACCTCAGCTTGTTATCCTCTGCGTACACCACGCTGCCTTTGAAAAAGCAGATTATAAGCCTGAAGGTAAGGAGGCGCAATTGAAGAAAGCGCTTTTTGACAAGAGTCCCGCTTTATTTTGTTGGATAGTGGAAATAAATAAGCAGCCGATGGGATATGTCACCTATACTTTCAATTATTCTACCTGGAACGGCGGCTATTTCCTTTACATGGATTGTCTTTTTTTGGAGCCGGAGGCCAGAAATTATGGCATAGGCGCTGAGATTATGAAAAAGTTGAAAGCAGTTGCCAAGGGGAAAAATTGTGTTAACGTGGAATGGCAAACACCCGAATTTAATAAACGGGCCATTAAATTTTATAAGAGGATAGGAGGAACAGGGAAGGAAAAAGTACGCTTTTTTCTGGAGTTGTAGATGAAAAGTTATCCGGTACTCTGCTCAAAATGACAAAAAATGATCCCAGGAAAAGATTTAATGGATTTAAGTTATAAGCCGGGAAGATGGTTTAAAAAAGCTATCGGTTATGTAAATCAAAATGGCCTGTCAGAAGATAAATTGAAAAATTATCTGGCTAAAATGAACCATGCGACAATACCTGATGCGGCATATATCGGAGGGTATTTCCTGATTCCTTTTTGAGGTCCCGAATGATATGCATTTTGAAATTTAGGTTTCGAATATCCTCAAAAACACGTAAAATATGTGTAAATTGAAAGTATAGCTTTCAAATTGCATAAAAAGGGAGATGGGTATTTAAAGGGAAGGGTCGCCCGTGTAATGGATCATAGCGATCAGCGTTCTGTTTTTATACCTTGAAGCAAAGGAGGGGGAATGTGATCTTGTTTAGCTATTTGGGTTTTTATACCAAAAAGTATATCTTCCCACAGGGTTAGAAAAATGCGGGGCCTGCCGGACGATAATTTATATGTGACTTAATAGCAGTATAAAGAGAATAAGACTGACATCTCCGTATTCATTTATCTTATTTCGCAGTATCTGTAAGGCTTTCGCTATATGTTTTTCGACCGTATGTACTGAAAGCTGCATGCGGTCTGCAATCTCTTTATAAGACAGGTTTTCGAATCGGCTTAATGAAAAGGCCTTCCGGCATTGAGGAGACAGGGCTGTAATAATTTGGTTTATGTGCTCCTCGGTTTCTCTCGCATAAATGTGCTGAAGGCTTTTATCTTCGTTCCGTTCTTTGGTAAGTTCTTTAAGTTTCTCCAGATAGAATTGCCGATTGTGTTCTGTCCGCAATGCATGCAATATCTTGTTCCTGAGTGTGGCATAAAGATAAGCTTTTACATTTCCATTCGCATCCAGCGAAGCGGCTTTTGACCAAAGGTTAACGAACACGTCCTGCACAATCTCTTCTACCCGGGGTCTGTATGGAATACGCTGAAAGGCTTTTTTACATAACGGCAAATAGTACCTTTCGTATAAAACGACAAAAGCCTGCTCATTTTGTTGTTGCGTTAATCGCAATAATGCCTGATCTGTATATTGTGTAAAGTTTGTGATAATAAAGTAAATTTTAGAGCTAAGTTATACAAACTTAAATTTCTTTAAAAAATTTTTTTCTGATATGGCGGTAAACCGGTTTTGATGCAATTACTATAATGAACGGCCGAATAAAACTATATGACAGCAGACCAATTGACTGAATTGATCAATAAGTATCTTTCCGGCGAAGCGGATCAGGAAGAGCGGAAAAAGGTGGAAGAGTGGTACGAATCTTTTGACGAGATGGATGTGCTGTTTGAAAAAGAGGAGAAGCAAAATGCCGCGTCGATCCAAAACAGTTGGCAGGCCATACGAGAAAAGATGGCAAAGAGACAATCTTCTGAAGCACAACGGACGGCCTTAGAGAAAAAGGTGAAAAGGAAAGTTCTTTACAAATGGGCGGCCGCAGCAGCGGTATTGTTCCTGGTTGCGGGAACGGTTTATTTCTTCATGCGGAACGAACCGGAGAAACCTACAATTGCTACCCGAATGAAAGACCGGAATGAAGGGGTACAGGATATTCAACCGGGCGGGAATAAGGCCATATTGACCCTCGGAAATGGAAAGAAGGTTATCCTGGATAGTACAAATAAAGGGCTGTTGTCCATGCAGGGAGGCACGCAGGTGATTAAACTGAACAACGGCTTATTGGCATATAACCGGGATAAAAGTTCGGGTTCTAAGACTAGCAGGCAAGATGCAATCAGCTACAATACCATTACGACGCCGAGCGGAGGGAAATATGAAATCGTGTTGCCGGACGGCAGTAAAGTATGGTTGAATTCATCCTCTTCTATAAAATTTCCAACGGCCTTTACTAAAGGAAAGCGGGAAGTTGAAGTAACAGGAGAGACCTATTTCGAAATAGCGAAAGATGAAAACAGGCCCTTCCTTGTCAGGAAAGAAGAAGTGGTTATTAAAGTGCTGGGTACCAGCTTTGATGTCATGGCTTACGAGGATGACTCCAACATGAAAGTGACGCTGGTGGAGGGAAAAATAAAAGTGGCTACGGGTAAAAAAGGAACGGGGAAAGGCAGTCTCCAATCGGCGATCATCAGTCCGGGAGAGCAGGTGAGAATAACAAAAAATGGCAGAATGAGTTTGGCGGAAGACGTTGATATGGCCGAGGAAGTGGCCTGGAAGAATGGATTGTTCTGGTTTAATGAGGATGATATACAACAGGTTATTAAAAAACTGTCCCGCTGGTATAATGTATATATTACCGTGGAGGGCAGTATTCCGGATAAATTTAACGGCTCTATTCCCATGGATCTGCCGCTATCGAAAGTGATTGACATGTTGCAAAAAACAGGAAGAATACAATATAAAATAATGGAGGATGGAAGAGTAATCCTTTCCCCCTGATGTGTTAATAAATTGTAGAACAGAAAGGTGTATACTCAAGTTTCGTACTTGTTTTATGCATTTGATTCATACGTCATTACGGGGAAATAGCCTGGCTTTTGTGGGAGGCATTTCCGAAGTAATCTCAAGATAAATGAGTAATAGAGATTGCTTCAGCCGCCCCTCCTTTGAAAGGATATGTAAAAAATTGATTATCAATAAATTAAATAAATGTAAATCAATGAGTCCATAAAAAGAAAACCGTCTCTACGGGCATAGAGACGGCAGAAATAAGTAACCCGCCTTCGCCAAGGCTACGGCGGGCAAGGAATAACGATCGCTTAAACCATT
>CAYZGR010000095.1:0-5574 GCA_964478125.1 uncultured Chitinophagaceae bacterium
CCGTTTCAATGATGATACGATCTTCTTTATAAGCCGGTATGAGCACGGCAATTCGTTTCTGATCTGAAGAAGCATAGATTTTCCTTTTTCTAAACCTGCCGGCTATCGCAAAGAGCAGGAGGTAGCCCACATTGAAAGCCAGGTAGGCAAAGAATATCGCAAATAAAATCTTGAATAACATCATGCCTGTTGTTTTATCGCTTTAGGATGAATTTTTTGACAAACATCTTTGTAGACTTCCAAAGTATGAGATGCAGTATAGCGCCAGTTAAATAATCGAGCCTGCTGCAGTCCTATTTCCCGTTTGGTGATATAAGTCTCTTCATTGAGCATTAATTTTTGAACAGCTTCATAGATCTCTTCAGGCTTTTCGGGATCAATAAATGTGGCAGCCTGCCCTGCAGTTTCCGGGATAGCGGCTCTATTAGACGCGACAACCGGCGTACCGGAAGCCATGGCTTCCAGTATGGGGATGCCAAAACTTTCATAAAAAGAAGGATAGAGGAAGACGGTGGCGAGGTTATATAAATAGGGGAGCACCTGATTGGGCAGGTAACCGGTCAGGTGGATCGTTGAGAAAAGCTCCGGGCAATCTATTTCTTCAAGCATGGACTCTAGGAAACTTTTATTGATATCCGGCATGACGAGCGGCAGGCGTGTAGCCTCATCCTGATGAAGCATTTTCAGAGCGATTAATACGTTTTTGATGTTTTTATTGGGATGGGTATTACCCAGGTATAGAATAAATCGATCCGGCAGGTTGAACTTCGATTTATAGGGCAAGAGCTCCTCCTCTGCTGGGATCAACCTGAAGGAGGGATTATAAGCATTATAAACTCTTTTTATTTTATTTCTCAATAGTGGGAAACAGGCTCCAATCTCCTGTTTCTCAAAATCCGATACCGTGATGATCTTTTCGCAATGGGGTATTATCCGGGGGACGATCCATTTCCTGTATAAGTTTCCCAAACGCTGGTACCAGGTGCCCCTACTGAAATTAATCCCTTTCATGTATAAGATATCATGTAAGGTGAGAACCAAAGGGACCGTACAAAATAAGGGGGCCGTATTACCGGTGCAGTGGAGAATATCCGGTTTGATCTTTTTCAACTTTCGGGGCAATAAAATTTGTTCCCAGATAGGGTAGGGGGCTGCAGCAATTTCAATAATATGGAAGTTTGGGGTTTCGGAAAGAATCAGGTCATCCTTATCCGGCTTTACAAAAATATAGTATTCATTCTCATGATCTGTTTTTTGCAAACGGCGAATGAGTTCCAGTATAATCAGGTCCATCCTGTATTTTTTCTTCCTATATAGTTTCTGAGCCACTATCGCAATTTTCATTTTTAGAAAATTTCAAGTATAGCTTAAGGGTATAATTTAAGAATTTATTTCGAAGCAGCTTTCTACTAAGCTTTTTTCTATTTTCCTTTTCAAAACTTCCGGATCAAAGGGTTTAGTCACATATCCGGAAACTTTTAGTCCGGGAACTTTTTCCAGAACTTCGCCTTTTTCATATCCGGATAATACCAAAATAGGTATATTCTGATAGTAAATATTATTGGATATATGAGAAATAAATTCTACCCCGTTGATGTAGGGCATATCAATGTCAGATAATATCAAATCGGGAGGCTCATCATGCCTAAGCCATTCTATTGCCTCATATACGTTTAAAAAAAGGGAAAGGTTATAATCTTTCCTAAGGATAATCTCCAGAAGACGTAAGATGGGCTTATTGTCGTCAACGATTAAAATTCTTGGTTTTTTCACGCCACTTTATTCTTTTTGATGAATGAGTTATTTCGGTGCTAAATTAGGCCTATCACGCTCTTTAATTTCTTTATTTTTAGTAAACCATCTAAACTGTACAGGCAAGGACCCTTTTGGGCGGTCTTCGTGAAGGCGCGGCCGGTGGCTGAGCTTGTCGAAGCCGCTTCTAATGCAGGCCATTTCGATCGGCTCAATGACCTTAGGTTTAATGTATAGCCCAAACGACATAATGAGATTCCTCCTCAAGAAAAGACTTGCTCTCTGCATTCTCCTTTATACTTCGACGATCCCTAACCATTTTATTTCATTCGCTAAAGGCTGCAGGTCTGGTGTACTTACGGCTTGTACCTTTAATCCGTGAAAACGAATCTGTAGAAATCTGAAAATTACTTTTGAAATACAAGTCGATGAAAAGATACTTCTATTCTTTGTCTTTGGTTCTTATATTATTGCTTAGCCTGGGCCTTACAACTAAGGCGCAGCAAAATGTCCTGGATCCCAATGATCCGGTAGTGAATTATGATCCGGATAGTCCGCCGACCTTACCGACTGCGGCAGGTGAAATAGTGAAATGGGTGCGAACTCCCAGTATGGGTTGGAACACCGATCTTTATAAAGCTTACTTTTATGGTACGGGATACCACTCCGGGGTAGCTTTCCGTTTGTTATTCCCCAAATCTTATGGAACGGATCCGGATAAAAAATATCCGTTGCTGTTATTTTTCCATGGATTGGGAGAGGTGAGTAAAATGGGCCCATATGATAATGAATTGCAGTTGACCAATTGCGGGAAAAAAATTATGGATGAAGTACAAAATGGATCCTTTGATGGTTTTGTTTTATTTCCTCAAACGCAATCCACTATTTGGCAAAACTATTTTTCTGCGATTTCGGGAATAATTGATTATATGACTGAAAACAATTCCCTTGATAAAAGCAGAATTATCGTAAGCGGGCTCTCCATGGGAGGGACCGCTGTTTGGAATTTTATAAAAGCTTATCCAAGGTTAACGGCGGCGGCCACCCCTATTAGCTCTGCTAAGATATGGCTGGAAGAACCCGCTGTAGTGGATTCTTTACAATCTATTCCCATTTGGTTATCGCAAGGGGGGCTAGATAAAGATCCGACTCCGGAAATGGCTGAGAGTGTAGTTAATTATTTAAAAGATCATGGATTAGATGTTCGCTTCACCCTATATCCCAATAGCGGGCATGGCGTTTGGAATGCGCACTATAATGAACCGGATGCTTTTTCCTGGATGTTACAGGTGAATAAGACTAATCCGCATGTGTATTACGGGAAAACAGAGTTTTGTACGGGAGATCCCATTAACGTCAACCTGTCCCTGACTTCGGGGTTTGAGGATTATCAATGGTCACGCAATGGGGTTGTAATCCCTGGTGCCAATTCGAACATGCTTATAGTAACCGATACCGGGACCTACGCAGCAAGGTACAAGTCCGATGGAGAATGGACCTATTGGTCTCCCTCGCCGGTTAAAATAACCTATAAAGCATTCACACAGACGCCGCCTATCCATGTTTCGGGATTGATGAGCCGGGTGATACCGGCTCCTGATGGAAGAAATGCAGTAACTCTGGCAGAGCCTCCAGGTTATACCAGCTATGAATGGCGTGATGCATCCGGGCAGGTTGTTGGGAGCGATTCTCTTTTTACGGCTACCGGTCCTGGGAACTATGTGGCAACCGTGACAGAATTATCGGGCTGTCCGGCTAAGCCCTCGGATTCCTTTTATGTGGCTTCCGCTTCAGGTCCGAATCCACCCGATCCGGCCTCAAGTGTAAGTGCTTTTGCACTATCTCAAACAGAAATAGAATTGGAATGGAGCAATAAGCTTGATCCATCCGTTAATGAAACAGCTTTTGAAATCTACAGGGGAACGGAGCCGGGAGGCCCTTATCAATTAATCGGAAAGGTTCCGACCGATACTTTACATTTTTTGGATAAGGAATTAGTTCCTAAAACCGATTACTATTACACCGTTAGGGCGGTTAGCGAGACGGCTGCCGCCTCTCTTTCCCCTGAGGTAACGGCCACTACCCGGGTTGACGATCAGCCGCCAGTCGCGCCATCCGGGTTGTTAGTTAAAGGAGCAACTGCAAATTCGGTAGCGCTCCAATGGGGGACTTCGGAGGATAATGTAAAGGTTAAGAACTATGGTATTTATATTAATGGCGTTCGGTCTTACCTGACTGAGGATACGGTTTTTGTGGTACCTAATTTGACAAAAGGGGAATCTTATGTCTTTACAGTAAAGGCCTTTGATCCTACGGGAAACATTTCTCCCGCCAGCAATCAGGTTATTGCTTCTGCGGTTGACCAGGGTCTTAAATACAGGTTCTACACTTACCAGGGAAGCTGGCAGAGTTTGCCTGATTTGAACACCTTGCAGCCCAAAGACAGCGGCATGATCGCTAATATCTCACTTGACCCGGCCACCCAAACCACATATTACGCTTTTTCCTATCAGGGATTCATTAACATTCGTCAGCCGGGAACGTATACCTTCTATACCCAGTCTGATGATGGAAGCAATCTGTATATTAATGACTCAAAAGTGGTAAACAACGATGGCTTGCACGGTGATCAGGAACAATCCGGAAACTATACTTTTAATCAGGAGGGTCTTTATCCCTTCCGTGTAGATTATTACCAGGAGGGGGGAGGCGCTTCTTTGAAAGTTTCGTGGGAAAAAACATCGGGGCAGACTTTTGCAAAATCTATTATCCCGGACTCTGCGTTTATAAAGAAAGTGACTTTGGAGGGAGAGGCCCCCACTTTTCCGACAGATATTACAACACAGGCGATCTCCTATGATAGCGTGAGAATAAGCTGGACCGATAAAAGCTCCGATGAAACGGGTTTTGAGGTGTATCGTTCTACACAACTCGAGGGTCCCTACCAGATCGTTTCTACAGCAAAAAAGGATGCTGTCTTTTATGTGGATACCACCGTGGCCCCGGCTACGACCTACTATTATAAGGTACAAGCCGTCAATCAATACGGGGCTTCGGGATTTGATCCCGGCTCGTTGGGAGGACTGGAATACAGTTATTATGAATTATCGGACACCCCGGGAACTATGCCGGACTTTAATTCGCTGACCCCTGTAAAAACCGGCAAGGTTTCAAATGTTACACTTTCCGTAAAAAACAGGAATGCGAATTATGCCTTGAAATTTAAAGGTCCCGTTCATATTCCAACAGCAGGAAGCTATACTTTTTACACCAAATCGGATGATGGAAGCATCTTATATATAGATGGCTTTGATCAGGCTCATATGGTGGTCAATAATAATTATTCCCAGGGGGCTACGGAACGCTCCGGGAATATTACGTTGAGTAAAGGAACGCATACCATATATATCACTTATTTCCAGGGAACGGGTAGCGATTATTTAACCGTAGGCTATCAGGGCCCGGGCATCAGCAAACAAGATATACCGGATTCGGCATTTGCTAATGTAAACAGCATCGCGACCACTCCCGGCCTGCCGGCCATACCGGCTGTACCGGATAAATTAACGGGTACGGTGGTCAATGAGAAAGAGATAAAACTGGATTGGAGAGATAATGCCGATAATGAGAGTGGATATAACGTGTACCGTTCCGATGGAGATGACGGGCATTATCGGAAAATCAAGGAGCTGCCTGCCAATACGATGGAATATACCGATGCGAGTCTGTATTCCCATACGAACTATTATTATAAAGTAGAGGCGGTCAATATAGGCGGGGTTTCGGGCTTTAGTAATGAAGTGAAAGTAAATTCTACGCCGG
>CAYZGR010000096.1:0-4848 GCA_964478125.1 uncultured Chitinophagaceae bacterium
CCTTAAAAGACCATGGCCCTTTTTAATTTTTGTCGGCGCCGAGCCACGCTACTTTTTGTTCCGATTTATGATCCTGTCCAATAATATTTTTATACAGTTCGGGCCTTCGGGCTTCTATATACCGGTGACCACCGGCCTGGCGAAGTTTTGCAGGGGTGATTGTTGCAGATGCAAAGCTGTCGTCAAATGAACGGCATTCGGCGATCACATCTCCAAAGGGGTCCACGATCATCGAACAACCATTTTTCAACTGGTCGTCATCCATGCCAATGGGGTTGGAAAAAACGGCATAAACACCGTTGTCATAAGCTCTCGCCGGCAACCATTTCATCAGCCAGCTCCTGCCTTTCATCCCATCAAACTCCAGTCGCAGGGAGGTGGGGTCGATCTCACGGTTCTTCCACAGCCGGGGGTCAACAAAGCCTGCTCCCGGCCGGGTGGAAGGCGTACACATGGTGACATGCGGCATAAAAATAATTTCTGCACCGAGTAACCTCGTGGCACGTACATTTTCAATAATGTTATTGTCATAACAAATTAAGATCCCGCATTTCCAACCGCAAATTTCAAAGACACAGTAACTGTCCCCCCCTTTCAAATATGGATTTATGAAAGGATGCAGCTTTCTGTACTTAGCGACAAGCCCGTTTTTATCCACACAAACATACGTATTGAATAAATGATCCGCTTCATCTTTTTCAAACAGGCCCGCCAAAATTACGATCTCATGTTGTCCGGCTATCTTGGCAAGCTTCAAAATGCTGTCCCCTTCCGGAATAAATTCTGCTAATTCAAGCATTTGTTCTTTCGATCGCTTCCTTGCAAAAGAGTAGCCCGTTACAGCACATTCATGAAAAGCGATCACATCAGCACCTTCCTCAGCCGCCTTCCGCGAAAGGCGTTCGATAACGGAGAGGTTGTAATCCTTATCCCCACTGTTGTTTTCAAATTGTGCCGTTGATATCTTTATATTATTCATAACCCTATCTAAACTATTCTTATTCCGTTTTTCACGTTTTTATTCGTAGTCGCAATGTTACTCTCTTTTATCTTATCGCTTCTGGGCTTATACGATCGGGAACAAACGGATTTTGTTATCTGCTTCTATTATCTGAACAAATTCGTTACGCCGAATTTCTCCCCGCATTAATAATCCCGAAAGAACAACGAACCACCAGTTTCTCATACGTATCAAGCTGTTCGTCACTTAACGCTTTATTTTCCCTGATCTGTGTCAGGGCATATTGCTGAATGGTCGCCAGTGGCAGAATGACCCGTTCCCGCATTTCAATAGACTGGCGGTCGACAGGATAATCCTCCATGAGTTCCGAATGCCCGGAAAGTTTCAACAGATATTTTTTTGTCTTTTCAAATTCCTCATGAATCATCTTCCATATATACCCGTACGTTTCATTATTGGCCAGGAAAGCCGTCAGCGGAAAGAAGCATTTTTTCATAGACATCTCACAATTGTCCAGCAATGCTTTCAGGAACATGGAATTGTTGTAAAGGTCCTGAAGCGCCTTAAACTTTCCTTCTTCATCCAATTTTTGAAGGGCGCTGCCCAAGCCAAAAAATCCGGGAACGATCTGTTTCAGCTGGTGCCAGGACCCGACAAAAGGAACGGCACGCAAGGAGTCCAGACTGAGCTCCGAGCTTGAACGCTTGGAGGGACGGCTACCGATATTGGTTTTTCCGTAGTATTTCAACGGGCTGGCATAATTCAAATATTTCAGAAAATTCGGATCCTCTTTCAGCACCTGAAAAGCTTTGTAGCTTTCATCGGCAAAATGCTGAAACAGCGCTTCTTCTTCTTTATTCAATATGCGTTTGGGATTACTGAACAGGTCGTTGCTGATCCCTGCATTAATGAGCTGTTCCAGATTAAATTGCGCGGAGTCCACCGTGCCGAAATTGGAGCTCACCGTCTGCCCCTGTATGGTAAGCTGAATTTCTCTGGAAGAGATCTTCGGGCCCATGGAGGCAAAAAAGCGGTGGGTTTTCCCTCCGCCTCTCGCCGGCGGACCGCCACGCCCATCGAAGAAGACCACATCCACCTCATTTTCCCTGGAGATCGCCGTGAGTTGTTCTTTGGCTTTATAAATACTCCAGTTAGCCATCAGGTAACCGCCGTCTTTTGTGCCATCGGAGAATCCAAGCATAATGGTTTGTACATTCCCCCTTCTCTTCAAATGTTCACGATAGATCTTGTTTTTATACAAACCGCCCATTACCGCGGCAGCCCGTTGAAGATCGGGGACCGTTTCAAAAAGCGGGATAATATCAATATTCAGTTCTTCTTTTTTCCAGCCGCTCATCAGAAAAAGAGAATACACTTCCATCAGATCCAGCTGCCCCGTTGCATGGCTGATAATATAGCGGTTGCAGCCTTCTTCCCCATTGTATTTCTGAATATTCTTTATGTTACGGATGTTTTGTAAAGTATCTTTATACAATGTATCCTCCATGGCATCGGGGTCCACCAAAGTATTTACCTCCGCGAGGGCGGCAACCTTTTCCTCTTCGCTCAGTTGCTCATACCGGCCCGGCAGGGCATCCGTGTTTTCGGCAAGATAACGGATCATGGGCTTGTGGACGGAACTGTCCTGACGGATATCCAGCGAGGCAAAAAACAGGCCGAACAATTCCACTTTTCCAATGAACTCATCTACAAGATTAATGAACAGATCATTATGATCATCGGCCAGCACTTTCCGGATCCGCCGCAGGCTCTTCAGGATCTCTGTTTTAGAAATGTCCAATTGATGCCCGGTAACAAAAAGATTATCGTAAATCTTCTTTTCAAGCGCTTCTACACGGTTTTCCACGCCCTTAAAAGTGAGCCTCCGTTTGAGTCTTTTGACCTCCTCATAATAACACCTGAGAATGGCGCTACGCAGCTCTCCCGCTACTCTCATCGTAATATCCGCATTGACAAAAGGATTACCATCCCGATCGCCCCCGGGCCAAAACCCCATCCTGATCAATGCATACACGTCGTCTACGGAATCCAAATACCGGCTGTTCAGCTCATTAACAATGCGGCCGGCAGCTTTATAAAAAACGTTTTCAAGGTACCATATGAGGCTTACGGCTTCATCATAAGGCGTAGGTTTTTCCTTTTTTAAAAAAGGCGTTTTTCCTAACTGGCGCAGGTACATGTTTATCCTTGCCGGATTATCCTTATTTAATTCTTTGGACAGATCGTGAATAATTCCCAAAACCTCCCCCGGGTAAAACTGGGTGGGGTGGGCAGTTAATACAATTCTTACAAAAAAGTTTTTTAGTTTCTTTTTTAATTCTTCCTGTTTATCCTCGCTGGTGACCTCGGAAAGCAAATGCTTGAGTGTCCCGGGGCCCTGCATGTCATTTATTTTGGAAAAGGAGGCGTCTTCGAGCGCATCAAAGAGCACCACCTGCCTTTCGGCATATTGCACAAAGCGAAACAACAGATCAACACGTTCCTTTTCTGTGGTATACCCGGTATATTGTTTTAAAAAACCATCTACTAATTCAACTGGACTTTTTTCTTTCTCGTACCCTTCCTCACAATGGAAAAGGAACAAAGAAAGCAAGGTCCCTGTTTTTTCAACCCGGTGAAAGGGTAGGGCGGTAAACAGACTGTTATACAATTGAAACCGAATACCAACCAGGTTATTAAACAACCGTAATTGGTTATTGGATCTGACTTCCATAAAAAACGCACTTTTAAAATTTCCGAATTCCGGTAAAGGTAAAAACTTTGAGGAACTTGTAAATTAAAAAGGAAAGGTTTTGCCCAACTGCCGGAGGAAAGGAACCTCATTCCGGGATGCCAAGATCCCTCTCTCCGGTCAGGGGAATGACATATGCATTATTCCGCTCAGCCTATACTACTCCGCTCATCAGACAAACGACACGCCTCCTGATTCCTTATTGAAAATGCAACTCCTGCTGCAACGATACGCCTTCCAGCTCCAACAGGTATTTCTTGCGCGCTATTCCACCTCCATAGCCAACCAGGCTGCCGTCGCTCCCAATAACCCGATGGCATGGAATAAGGATCGGAATCGGATTTTGACCATTGGCGCGTCCCACCGCACGGACAGCCTTCGCATTTCCAATTCGTTTGGAGAGTTCAAGGTAACTGATGGTTTTGCCAAAGGGAATATCCAGTAAGGCTTCCCACACCTTCTTTTGGAAATCTGTTCCTACAGGAGCCAAAGGGACTTCAAAAACAGTACGCTTCCCTTCAAAATACGCCTGTAATTGGTTCTGCACTTCGTAAGAAAGCGCATCGGGATGGTTTTGCCCTTCCTTAGCTTCACAAAATAAGATCTCTTTTAGGAAATTTTGAGAGGTGATGATCTTTAGCCATCCAACGGGGCTATGGAAAGAAAGGGTGTGGGAATTGTGGGTATCTAGCATAGGACAAAGATAGCTATAAACTCAAAATAAATTTTATGATTTAAGTATGGAGACAGGCGATTTATTATACTACAAAGTCTCAAGATTGCCGCTTCTCTTAAACATAGTTCTGTGTTTTATACAACGCTATGCTCCAACAGTATCATTCATTTCACTCCGTCTTTAGCTATCTTCTATACATTTATAACAGAAATTCCAAGGTATTAATCTTTTAACTATATCATTTCTTCTCCCAAAAATATACAGGACTGCCCGTATCATCCTTATATTTTTTCCTCAACCCTTTCAATTGTCCTAAAAGATCCTTTACCGTATTCTCATAGCCCTTTGTTACCTGCATCCCACCGGGCACTTTTTTAATCAGACTATCTATTTCGTCAGGGTCTCGCTCTAAATCATATAAGGCCCATTCTTTATGCTTGTAATAATTAATTAACTTAT
>CAYZGR010000097.1:0-4796 GCA_964478125.1 uncultured Chitinophagaceae bacterium
TTCTATCTTTTATCAAAGGAACCCCGGCCGGCTATTGGCTGAAAATTCATATAACAAAAAACAAATCTCAAATAAGTTCCAATGATCAAATCTCAAATGCATAAACTGCGTCAGGATGGCGTCTACTCTTCTATGTAAACAGCTTTAAATCTGATATATAGAGCTTGATCCTTGTTTGATTATTGCCCTTTGATATTTGTAATTTTTACTATTTATCGTTTTTTTACTTTCCCATTCTCCAATTCCAATACCTTATTTACACAATCCGGTATATCTTCTTTGTAATGGCTGACATAGATCAGCGTTTTGTCCTTTTTGCTACAGAGGACATCAATAATGCTTTTAAAGTGTTCCTTTTGAACCTCGTCCAATCCCTGACAAGGTTCATCCAGCAAGAGCAATGGAGGATTCTTGATCATGGCACGTAAAAGCAACAACAACCGCTGTTCGCCGGTGGCTACATCTTTGAAAGATACTTCTTCCAGAGGAGATAGGTCTAATAACTTTAACCAGTATAGGGCCAGTTTTCTTTCCTGTTTTGAGGTTTCTTTCCTGCGAAATCCCATCGTGTCATCCAGCCCGGAGAGGATCACACGAATGCTGGTACCGTTTCCTCTAAAATACTGATGCATCTCGGGAGAGACGAACCCGATTCGGTGTTTGAGTTCCCAAATACTTTCCCCGCTCCCCCTCTTTTGATCAAATAGTTTGATCCGGTTGGCATACGCCTGCGGATGATCTCCGTTGAGCAAGCTTAAGAGGGTGGATTTTCCGGCTCCGTTAGGGCCTGACAGCGCCCATTTTTCACCTTTTTTTACGGTCCAGTTGACGTCTTTTAAAATATCTTTCTTCCCATACCGGACGCAAATATTTTCCATTTTGAGGGCGTCATTAAACGGGTCTTCCTGATCCGGTTGAAGTTGGGCTATTTTCGAAAGGAGCTCCTTATCGGGTTGCCATTTTGATCGGATGCGTTCGGTTACTGTTTGTTTATTGAATGCATGTTTCGGTCCGGCAAACTTTATTTTTCCTTTTTCAAGCAGCAGAATGTGGGTAATGCAATCCGGGATCTCTCTGGTTGTGGTGGCCATGATGAGATGCGTACCCTTCTGCGTGATCTTTTGAAGCAGTCGTATCAGGATCGGGCGGGTATCGGTATCCAACCCGATGAAGGGGTTGTCTAACAGAAGCAACAGGGGCTGTTTTAGCAGGGCATGGGCAATTAAAAGGCGTCTGGTCTCGCCGTTAGAAAGCTGGATAAGGGTTTTTTGAAGCAAATGCTTTAATTGGAGGTGCTGAATGACCCATTGTTTTGAGAAGCGAATGGTCTTTCCCCTTATGTTGACGATGATTTTTTCAAACTCCTCGTTCAGATAATCTTCTACCGTATGCGCTTCTTCCGCAAACCAGGAATGAAAGCGCTGCTGGTAGAAGAAGTCTTTCATATTTTGTTTATTTTTGAATTGGGCCTGTTGGCTCACAAAGGCCATCAGTTTCCTGTTGGTAAATAACGGATCCGTTATTCCGTGAGTGTGCTTAAATTCTTTAAAAAAAGGGTACCGGATATGTCCGTTGATGATATTAAAATCCCCGAAGAGGGTATGTAGTAAAGCAGTCTTTCCAGCGCCGCTGTTTCCAAGAATAGCCCATTGTTGCCCTTCCCGGATTTGGAGAGATAAGGATTGAAAAAGCGTTTTTTCCAAATGCCTGACTGTTAAGTTGTCTATGGTTAGAATATATTTCACCCGGTTTGTATTTCTTATTTTAATAACGAAGAATCCAAAAGTATTGATTTTCAAAGGTATGATAAAGTGGAAAGTCTTAAAAGTATAATTCATGAGCCTGTATGGTTTTGTTTAATAAAAACTTTATTATAATTTTAACAGTCAGTAAAACGGCCTGATTATGATTCAAAATTTACCCCACGGATCCATGAAGCTCTTATTTCAAAGCATATCTCAGGGGGATATAGGGGCTTTCAGGGAGCTTTTTGATTCTTATAATAAACGTCTTTTTGCTGCTGCATTCAAGCTGACCAAATCGCGTATTACCGCTGAAGATATTGTACAGGAAGTATTTGCCGCTCTTTGGGAGCATAAGGGCCGCCTGGGGACGGTAGATCATCCCGAAGCTTATATCTTTACCATAGCTTACAACAAAACTTACCGTCATTTAAAAAAAATAGCCTCCGATGCGAGACTTTATGAATCTTTGAAGGAGCAGATAAAAGTTGCGCACGATTCTACCGAAGAGTGGCTTGATGTGAAAGAAACACAACAAATTATTGACAGGGAGGTGGAAAAGTTGCCTTCAAAAAGGCAGTTGATCTATAAATTAAGTCGAAAAGACGGCCTTACCCATCAACAAATTGCAGAACATCTGAACATTTCTCCGCTTACCGTTAAAAAACAAATTGCATTGGCGCTTCGCCAAATTCGTGCCGGGCTGGGGCAAACTACACCGGTTTTCCTGCTTCTGTTTATTTTCTTATAAGGAAGACCGCCACGGAAAGGCAGGAAGGCTCCATACTCCTCGCGTCCTTTCAGAGTGAAATGGATCCGTTCATAAGGGCAGCACGAAGTTTCTTTACCATTTTGGCGGCTGAAAGAAGGAGAAACGTCGCTTGAGAAAGGCAAAATTCTCTTCCGATCGGAATAACGGTAATACGAGTATTCAGGATGTATTAGGAAGGCAGCGGAATAATACTTTTTCAAATTCATCTCTTAATTATGAAAAATAATTCAATACTTGTTTTAGGAGTTATTTTTGGTTTTTTATTTCAAATAAGTTGTAATAAGAGTAAATTATCTAAAAATAGAGATTGGCCTGTTTATCTGGGTGATAAATCTAATTCCCATTATTCCCCTTTATCTCAGATTGACACGTCGAATGTAAAGCAATTAGAAAAGGCATGGATTTATCATACGGGAGATGCGGATACTATTTCAAATTCCCAAATGGAGTGTAACCCTATTATGGTCAATGGAACTTTATATGGTACTTCTCCTAAACTGAAATTATTTGCTATTGATGCTGCGACTGGTGAACAGAAATGGATATTTGATCCTTTTTCTGATACCTCAAAGACCTCTGTTCAAATTAATGTTAATAGAGGTGTTACTTATTGGTCAGCGGGAGACGATAGTCGAATATTTTATGCCGCAGGTTCATTTCTTTATTGTATTAATGCAGAAACAGGTATTCCCATAACTTCTTTTGGAGACAAGGGGAAAGTTAGCTTGCATGATGGATTAGGCAGAGATGTGGATAGGCTCTATGTAGCCTCTACTTCTCCGGGTATTATATATAAAAATATACTTATAGTAGGTACGCGGGTGGCAGAAACGAATCCGGCTGCACCGGGGGATGTCAGAGCCTATGATGTTCATACAGGAAAGATGAAGTGGGTATTCCATACGATCCCCCGTCCGGGTGAGAAAGGGAATGAAAGTTGGGAGGATTCAAACGCCTGGAAATATACCGGTGGTGTAAATTGTTGGGCCGGTATGGCGATAGATGAAAATAAGGGTATTCTCTATGTTCCGCTCGGATCGGCAACATATGATTTTTATGGTGGATTGCGAAAGGGAAAGAATCTATTTTCAGATTGTTTGGTGGCTTTGGATGCTTCTAGCGGGGAACTGTTATGGTATTTTCAGACTGTACATCATGATCTATGGGACCGGGATTTACCCGCACCTCCTAACCTGGTGACTATAGAACATGGAGGGAAGAAAATAAATGCGGTTGTTCAAATAACAAAAACAGGATTTGTGTTTGTTTTTGATCGCAAAAACGGTCACCCGGTATTCCCAATTCATGAAATGGCTGTCCCCGATAGTCCCGCGCTTTCAGGTGAAGAACCCTGGCCTACTCAACCTGTGCCGGAATTACCGAAACCTTTTACATCACAACGGCTTACGACGGCAAATATAAACGATCTAGTTCCTGATCTTTCCCAGAAAAAGGTAAGAGCGCAACTTGAAAGATTAGAACCTGCAGTAAATATGTTTCTTCCTCCGAGTGAAAGAGGTACCGTTATTTTTCCCGGCTTTGATGGAGGAGGAGAGTGGGGCGGCGCTGCCTTTGATCCCCAAAGCGGGTTGTTGTATGTTAACGCTAATCAGGTTCCCTGGTCTTTAACTATGGTTAAAAAGGCTTCTGAAAATCAGGGTTGGCAGCAGACATTAGGAGCGCATGGCAGAGATGTATATCTTCAGAATTGTATGGCATGTCATGGTAAAGAAAGAGAAGGTAGTGGCAATTATCCATCTTTAGTACATCTTGAAAGAAAATATTCAAAGGATCAAGTCCTTGATATTATTAATAATGGACGTAGAATGATGCCGGCTTTTAAACACATTTCCAATGATGAAAAAGAAGCCTTGATATCCTATCTATTAGATCTTAAAGATAAAAAACAACAATTTGTTGGTAATAGAAATGATTCAACAACATTACTAATGCCCTATACCATGACTGGCTATAAGAAGATTCGTACTCCGGAAGGTTATCCGGCCAATAAACCTCCTTGGGGAACTTTAACAGCCGTTAATTTGAATAGTGGAGAACAGGTATGGCAAATCCCCTTAGGTGAATATCCCGAATTAACAAGGAAAGGAATTCCGATAACGGGGACAGAGAATTATGGCGGACCGGTTGTAACTGCCGGCGGTTTACTAATTATTGCGGCCACCCCCGATAAAAAGATCAGAATTTTCAATAAAAGGAATGGGAAGTTGTTATGGGAATCCCTGCTTCCGGCTGCGGGATTTGCTACACCGGCTACTTATATG
>CAYZGR010000098.1:160-4471 GCA_964478125.1 uncultured Chitinophagaceae bacterium
CTTCCTGCCACTCACTTCTGTATCCTATTCTGTTCCTCTTCAATACCCGTATTCCGGTGATGCGAGACTTTCATTTTGCGGTTTCCGAAATTCCAGGTAAGCGTCAGATTGACCCTCCGGCTGGAGAAATTATTTTCAAACCGCATATTCATATTCGGATAAGTGGCTGTTCCCGAAGAACCGCCCATATTGAAAATATCATTTACATTGAGTTTAACATCCATCTTTTTATCCCATAAAGATTTGGAGATACCCGCGGATATCATGCCCTGGGAACCAATATCCATTGTGCCATAAGCTAATGGAGAATGGTACCATGCAGATAACTCCGCCTTAAATTCTTTTGGTAATAAAAAGGTATTCGTGGAGTTGGCTACGAGGGCAACCTGTGCATTATCCATATTTTTACCCTGATAATGTCCATAATAACGGCTAAACAAAGGAGTTAAATTGGTATTCGTGGTCCACCATTTCGTAACCGGAACAGAAGCGGTAAAGGTCGCAGAGACATGGTCGAGAGCGCCTATATTATCCCTGGTATCGTAAATCACGTTGTGCTCTTTAGCCGTACCTGCCGTATCTACATTGATCGTTTCATTAATGACATCGCGGGTATGGCTGTAATTCAGCGATACGGTAAAAACGTGTTTAAAAATATAGTTCAATTCTAAAGAACGCGTAAGCTCCGGCCTCAATAACGGGTTACCCGTTTCATAAGTATAAGGATCGATGTAATAACGAAACGGGTTCAGCCGCTGATAATCGGGGCGCTCAATACGCCTGCTATAGGAGAATTCTAACTGGTTGTTCTTGTTGATATTCTTTTGAACAAATAATGTGGGGAACAATTGAAAATACCTTCTGGTGAACACCTCATGAGTTGTTTTTTGTTCTCCTTTTGCAATCGTTTGTTCTCCCCGCAGGCCCGCCTTTGCGGACCAGCCTTTCCCAAGATCTTTACCCAGGCTCAAATAAGCCGCGTTTATATTTTCGGTATAAATAAAATGATTACTTGTACCCTTATCCGTTATCCATTCCTTATTCTTATAGTTCAGATATTTCACATTATTGTCGCTGGTTACCACGCTGGCCTTTATACCGGCTTCCATTTTGATTTTATTCCTAAAAGAATGCGTAAAATCAATTTTACCGGATTTTACATCTATATCTGAAAGTACATTTCCCTTTTTTTGATCGGCATCCTTTATTTTATCACCATCCGCATCAAAGAAATGATCTTTATAGTGTTGTAAAGAATGACTGTTATATCGGGAATAATCCATATTAGCGCTTATCTCGGTACCAGCGGTATCAAAGACATGTTTATAGTGGAGGTTATAGATCCTATTGGTCCAGTCATTTTCGGTTCGGTTATAAGATTTTGAAAAAGATCTTAACTGGTTATCATGGCTCTTGATCCTGGTGATGTTATTTCCTTTATGATCTCCCTTACTTGTGCTTTCATTGAACAGGATGCCGATCGTATTATTGGAATCAATATCATAATCTATTCCTGCATTGAAATGATGATTATCCGAAGGACTCCGCATATGGGACGGCTGTTCCAACTTGTCACCCAGGGTTTGATCCTTATTGAAATACTGCCGATAGATAGTCAGTTGGTTAGACCAGGAACGGTGATTAAAGTGATAGCCGCCGAAGAAGTTCCATTTCCCTCTTTTATAATTGAGGTTTACACCCGCATGTGCCTGTGGATAAACCGCCTGTCCCCATCCCGCCGTAGCCGAACCATTAAATCCTTCATTTGCATTTTTCTTTAATTTAATATTGATAATACCGGAACTGCCTTCCGCGTCAAATTTGGAAGAAGGGCTGGTCATAATCTCTATTTGGGAAATAGAACCGGCCGGCATGGTTTTTAGCATTTCAGCCACCTGCTTTGCAGACAAGTGGGAGGGTCTTCCGTTAATCATAATCGTCACGCCCGATTTTCCTCTCAGGCTAATGTTATCATTGTTATCCACACTCACGCCAGGTGCTTTTTTCAATACCTCCATGGCCGTATTTCCGGCACTTACAATGCTGTTCTCCACATTCACAATGGTCTCTCCGGGCCGGTGTTCGATAAAGGGTTTAGAAGCGGTAACCTGCACGCCCTTTAGGGTTCTGGTGTCGGGCTTCAAAACCAGCGGAGGGAGGGCCGGTGTTTCTCCTATTTCAAACGGCTTACTGTAAGTCTTCACCATCCCTATTAAAGAAGCGGCAACAATATATTTTCCCGAAGGAACATGAGAAAAAGTAAAGAGACCGAGGCTATCCGTCACCAGGCCTTTTACCAAAGAAGAATCAGCCGCCTTTAGCAGGGTAACCGTAGCATAACCGACCGGTTGTCCTGCTTCGTTCTGCACTTTTCCACTAACCCTATATTGCCCGAAGGCCCGGGTACCGGTCCCGATAAAGAGAATGATCCCTATCAAGGTGTATTTTGATTTTTTCATAAAACGGGAAACTTTAAGTCTTTATATTGCCTACTATACTGCAAATGTATGTACCATGTAATACATAGTACTATAATACAATTATAAACGGATTATTCTATTTATAAACGGTCATATTTCTATTTAAATAGGAATACCCTGTAATAAAGACGGCTATATCTCCATAAACAGCATCCGCTAAAGAGACACGCTCATCAGAAAGACGAATACCTTCCGGAAAAGTTACAGGCAGGACTAAAAAATTCAGGTAAAACGATAAGTAGGGCAGGCGAAATATAAAACCTATCTCATTGGTATGAGAGGTTATTCCATTAATAGTGAAGTTTTCCGGGTGTTTTCGCTCTTGTTACAAGGAGGAATGTAAAATTTGTTTCAGGTATTTATCAGGCTCATAAATCAAACGAGGCGCCTACAGAAACATTAAACTGGTTGTTTAAATTGGAGAACGCTTTCTTTTCGTAACTATATTTGGCAAAAGGAAACTGGATTTCTGAAAATAATCCGAATCCCTCTCCAAAGAAATACCTTGCGCCAAGGTGTCCCCCAAAATTTTTCAGGCCCAAATCCAGTCCTGGATAAACATCTACATTCGAAGGCAACTGTAAGACTCCTCCTAAATTGGCATTGCACCGTGCTCTTATATCAAAGCGGTCGCCAAATCCGGGTTTGACACCGCCGAGCTCATCTACCCCGAGCAGATAACCCATTTGGAAACCCAGAGAGAAACTTTTCCCCAGGCCAAAATCCAAGCTGGCCAGGATACCGGTACCTCCCTTCTGGAAATTAGCCGCGATCTGCCCTTTTACATCCCCATTTCCTTTATACGCAACCGTATTTTGTGCACTTACTGCACCGGACAAAAAAACGATCATAAAAACGAGGAATAGTCTTTTAATATCCATGGCGCTCTGTTTAAAACTTTGCCGGCAAAGATAACTCATTTGAATTACTTTCAAAGATAAGAGCTTTAGAAGCAATACTTTATCTCACTTATCTGCCGCCTGACCCTTAGATATCTTCCATAAAATGTGCCAAATAAACTTTTCCCTCCCGGCAGGCCCATAAATTTACAGGGCAGAACAGACGGTTAAGATATACTACAGATCCGGGCCGGCTAAGAGGGCCAAAAAAACGGCTCTTAGAGCGAATGTGGATAAAGCGCATAAGCGGCTTCCACCAGTACCGATAAACAGCGGTAGATCATATGAGGACCAGGCGCCCGGTCGCAGGTCTCTTTCCTATAAAAAATCATCGAATCCAGTAAGTCCCATAATTCCCGCCGGGCATAAGAACGCGTGAACATTTCGCGAAATTTTATGAGGATGAGCATGAAATAGGCTTTTTGCGCTTCCGTGAGTAATACAGGTTGGTTATGGCTTTCTAAATCCGCGGTAAATAAATCAAAAAATCAGATGGATCCTGCCGGAATTCTATCCTGGTTCCCTTTTCCCATTTAGAAAAGCCCTTTCCTCCATTCTCACCTCTCGGGACCGATTTTCCCGGATAGGGTCCTCATCTTTATACGTATTATTTAAAACAGTAGATATATGTTTACTTATTATAGATAAAACATTATTTGTATATTCCTACGCAGCAGGAATCAAACCTACAGCGCAATTCAGTGTTTCAATTCCGCTATGGTTCGATTAAAAGCTTTTGAAGCCGGGACAAACTCCATTGCTTCAACTGTTTCAATTCCGCTATGGTTCGATTAAAAGAATTGAATTTTTGCCATTGTTGCAATTTTTTGAAGCCGTTTCAATTCCGCTATGGTTCGATTAAAAGCAAATTTCCAGACTCAAGGATAACGCATATACATGAGTTTCAATTCCGCTATGGTTCGATTAAAAGT
>CAYZGR010000099.1:0-1801 GCA_964478125.1 uncultured Chitinophagaceae bacterium
GTTTCACAAAACACATTCGTGCATTCGTGGCATTCATAAAATGAATTTGGTAGTTATTGAACAGATCCTATTTAGACCGGGACTGAACCCATAAGGAACCGTTTTTCCGATCTTTGAATCCTGCGAATTTTAAACATCTAATGTATATCTTTTACATCAGGACTTATCCCACAGTATTATCCGGATCTGGTCTTTCGTATTCTTTTATAAACCTTAATAGCAATCATAAGCAACAAAGCCAATAGGATCAAAGCCGCCAGACCCTTCAGCATATTCAGACCATTTTTCAAAACCACGATAAAAACGATAGCAAAAAGAAAGAGGGTGGCTACTTCATTCCATATCCGCAACTGCTCAGAGGTATATTTAAACATACCTCGCATTTGCTGCCTGAAGATGTGTTGGAGTGTAAAGTGATATGCATATAGCCCCAAAACAAAGGACAGCTTAATCCACAGCCAATCGGGGACCTTCCCATGCACGTATAAAGTAAAAAGCCACGTTCCGAAGACTAACGTGAGAACCGCCGAGGGCCAGGTAATACCATACCATAGCCTTCGGATCATAATCCGGTATTGCTTATGCAGGATCTCTCCCGTAGCCGGATCCATATCATGGGCTTCACGGTTATAAATAAACAAACGAACGATATAGAAGAGACCCGAAAACCAGGTTACTATAAAGATAATATGTAAGGCAAGAATATAATTAAACATCCCGTTATAAGCTCTGTAAGACTTTCCTTACAATGCAAGGGTATTTTTCATTTCCGTTTAAGTGGATTGCTTTCCTACGGGAATATACCCAAATTGGCGTAGGCTTCTCCTACCTTATCAATGGCGCAAACATAAGCGGCCGTCCGCAGATCATTGACTCCTTTTTTGCTATACAGGATCTCTTTGATCTCATTGACGGCTTGTATCATCGTTCCTTCCAGGCCCGAATAAACCAGATCCACCTCATCCGCACCATGCAGGATAAATTTACGCTCCTTCTCATTGGCGCGCTTCCCGGTTAATTCCTCAATCTGCCCCAGTATATGATGATGCATATTCTCGTTAAACCGCTTTTCCATTCTCCCATAGCGCACATGGCTTAGATTTTTCAACCATTCGAAATAAGAAACCGTAACGCCGCCGGCATTTAAAAATATATCGGGAACAATGAGTATCCCTTTTTCAGCCAGGATGGCATCTGCATCCGGTGTGACGGGGCCGTTGGCAGCCTCTCCGATAATTTTGGCTTTGATACGCGATGCATTCTCCCTATGGATCACCTTCTCCAGCGCCGCGGGTATCAGAATGTCACATTCCAGCTCCAGGCCATCTGTATTCTTGTTCAGGGTCTTTGAGCCGTGAAAGCCGATGATGCTTCCATGTTCTTCACGAAATTGTTGAACCTTCGTCGGATCCAGGCCATCAGGATCATAAATGGCGCCATCGTATTCAATAAGACAAATTATTTTGGCTCCTGCCTCGTAAAAGCATTTTGCAGCATTGTAGCCCACGTTTCCCAGTCCCTGTACCACAATTTTCTTGCCTTCCAGCCCGGCTTCCAATCCCACTCTTTTCATCATCGTCTCATCTTTACATATCTCCTGCAGGCCGTAAAATACGCCCATTCCGGTAGCTTCCGTCCGCCCGCGAACGCCTCCCTGTGAAACCGGCTTCCCGGTAACACAGCCCAGGCTGTCAATCTCTCCGGTACGCAAGCTTTGGTAAGTATCCAGGATCCAGCTCATTTCCCTCGCGCTCGTACCGTAGTCGGGAGCAGGAACATCCACGGCGGGTCCGATAAAATT
>CAYZGR010000099.1:1901-4155 GCA_964478125.1 uncultured Chitinophagaceae bacterium
CCTATTTTAACCGGGAAACGCATGCGATAAACCGAATTACAGGCTTTTATCTGCTCCAGAATACCGGAATCCCAGGAAGTAAATTGGGCGGCCCGGTCAAAACTGGATTCCACACTTTCGAAAAAACTATAAGTAGATTTTTTTGTTTCAGCCATGATATCAAATTTTCAGAGTTGGTGTCGGATTTAAAAAGTTATTCTGCTTTCTTCTCAAGCTTTCTCAAACGTTTTTCTAAGCCGATTAAAAAAAACAATATCCCTATAAAAATAATAACGAGCACGGCCACAACCACATATATCTTTCCGTTACTCCTCATTAAACTAGCCATGGGTACGTTGCTATTATCGGCCCCTTGCTGCGCAACAGCCAGCACCGGCAAACAGGCGGCCACCAGTATAACAAGCAGTTTCCTATAATTAAATTTCATCAGAAAGCAGTTTTTTAAATTTAAGCTTTTTATATCGTAGAGAAAGGTTGTACAGCCAGCACCCGAGTAAGGTCCATCCGATAAAAGCCGGGTACAGAACTTCCTTCAAATGCCCGGTAGAGTCATAAATATCAAAACCGGGGTTCCCTCCGTTCCCGGGGTGAAGAGAAGCGGTCATTCTCGGGATAACGATGGTCAGGGGGATAAGCAATGCAAAAGCAAAAATATTGTATACGGCCGATACGCGCGCACGGTTATCTATATCCGTGAAGGAATTTCTTAAAACAAAGTAAGCGAAATAGATCAGCAGGGCTGCCGCAGTGCACAGTTGTTTAGGATCATTGCTCCAGAATTGTCCCCATGTAAATTTGGCCCACACAGCCCCCGTTATAATTCCTACTATACCAAAAGTTAATCCCACCCTGGCAGCCGTCACACTCGCCATATCATGTTTGAACTTACTGTCCCTCAGATAGAGGATTCCGAAAATAAAAGAGACGGTGAAAAATACAAACATGACCATCCACATGGGCACATGGAAAAAAAGATTTCTAACACTTTCATGAAGAATGACTAAGGCCGGCACCTGAATGAGAAACCCGGCAATAATAACATACAACAGCAATATGCCACAAAGAATTTTCCACCAATACTTTTTCATACTGTAGCGGATTAGAACAGTCCGTATTTTCTTAGTGCAAACCTACGTGAAAATTCCCAAAGGTGGGTGATCCGGACGGAAAATTAAATGGGGGCAGGAAAGACAGCGATCCCTTTTACTAAACAGGCTCTAGTTCAATAAAACGTGTCATTAGATTTTGTTACGATATTTGTTCCGGCTTCGCTGAAACTACAGCGGATGCATCCGCCCTAGGAGGATAAAAGCAAAAATACGTACCAAAATCAAGTATGGATGCAACTTTCTATCCCGGGCTTAAACCTCCGGGCGAAGGATATTCGTCCCGCTCCGGGCTTTACGAAAAATCCTATGCTAAAAACAAAGATAGATTCATCCGTGAAGTGGCTTGTTTCGACCTTAGGAAAAAGCGTTCCGGAGAGAAGGGATTAAAGTTACCTCCATCGTTCTCGGGTAGAAAAAATAATCGGGAAGGACAATCAGGAATAAAATACAGCCTTATAAAATGGAATCGTTTCTTTTTTGGCAAGAAAAAAGAAAAGCCAATCCATCAGAATCAATTTTTCCATAAAAAAGGAAAAAGGACCAGTGCCAGGGCCACCACGAGAATATCCAAACCTGCAAGCATCAGGAGCATACGAGACAGACCCGGTTGATAAACGACTTCAAAAGCCGTTTTCGAAGCATTGACCAGTACCAGTATCATAGGAATGACCAACGGGAAACCCATAATCGCCATCAAGGCCGCGTTCTGTTCTGCACGTGCCGCAATGGCAGAGAGCATCGTAAAGACCAGCGAAAGGCTTATGCCTCCCAGGCAAACCATTCCCGTGAAAAAGACCGGTTTGATGAGCGGGCTACCCAAAAAAATAGTGTACAGGAATAAACTGATGAGGCTCATCACCGCCATCAGCAGCAAGTTGTACAACAACTTGGAAATCACAAACTCCCTGGCGCCCGCCAGTGTATAGAAATACAACATTCGCGCCCTGCTTTCCTGCAGAAAACTACGGGCTACCGTATTAACCGTTATAAAAAGCTGCACGATCCAGAAAAGTGCGTTCCAAACGACGGCGCCGGGATGGTGCATGGTGATATACAGTATAAATATGGTAGCGGAAATATACAGCAACACGCCATACAAAGCATATTTCTGCCGCCATTCCAGCTGAAATTCTTTTTTTGTTAAA
>CAYZGR010000100.1:0-4026 GCA_964478125.1 uncultured Chitinophagaceae bacterium
ATGACGACCATCCTACCTTTTCTCAACCGTTATTCAGATCTTCAATTCCATTTCAATCTCTGCATCATTTGCCACATCCTGCGCTCTCACTCATACTTCAATGCCTCCACGGGATTTGATCTCGCTGCTCGTAAACTCACCAGACTTACCGTTATTATTGTTAATAAGATAGAAAAAGCTGCTGCAACAATAAAGGGCCATACGGGCATATTAATCCGGTAAGCGAAACCGTTCAGCCAATGCCGGACAGCCAGGTAAGCCAACGGCCAGCCCAAAACCGATCCTCCGATGACCAGCCAGATAAAATTTCTGTTGAGTAAAGCCAGGATAGCGCCATTGTCGGCGCCCAAAACTTTGCGAACGGCCACTTCCTTCCTCCTGTTTCGCACTGAAAAAGCTACCAGGGCAAATAATCCGAATAAGGAAAGTAACACCGCCAGCAGAGCAAAAACAAATACGGTTTTTTCCTGACGCTCGAAAGACTTCAGAAATTTAGCAAAATAACCATCCAAAAAAGTATAAGTTATCGGGAAACCCGGTTCAAATTGTTGCCAGATCGTCTTGATAGATGCAAGGGTCTGATCTAAATTTTTGGTATGTACCCTGATTAGAACATGAGACATCAAATTCCCCTGGTGCAACTCAAATATCAACGGTTGTATCCGGTTTTGCAGCGCGCCATAATGAAAATCTTTAACCACCCCAATTATTTGTTTCCCGATTCCTCCGTATCCTTTGTTTAAGTACTGACCTATCGGATCGCCCACGATACCCAACGCCTTTACAGCGGCTTCATTTAAAATAATATGGCGAAGCGTATCCGGGTCTCGCCCGGGATCAAAAGTCCTTCCTTCCATAAGATGCATTCCCATTGTTTTGATAAAGTCATAATCTACACAAAGGAAGTCGATATCCTTTTCTATATCCTTATATTGATAACCATTTCCACCAAATCCATGGCCATTTGGCAAATTATCTACCCGTGAGACGGAAGATACGCCCGGGACAGTCCGTAATTGGGTCTTCAGAGAACTATATTTCTCATAAGTCTCACTCACATGGGTGGAAAGGGTCAATACCTGATCGGGTTGAAATCCCAGGTTGATCTTTTTTAAATAGCTTACCTGCCTGATCATCACCATTATACCTACCAAAAATATAGTTGTTAATGTTATCTGAAAGATCAAAAGTAGTCTTTGGGTAAATGTTCCGGATTTACTCCTCGAAAAGCTGCCTTTCAACACCCGGGAAGGATTAAAATGAGACAGATAAAAAGCCGGATAGGCACCGGCAATAAAAGTAACCAACACCAGGGTTGTTACAGCATAAAAGATCATATTTCCCATACCGGCAGTATTGGCTAAAGTATTCAGCCCGAGGAAATGAGCGTAAGCCGGCTTGAATATTTCGGCAAAGAGAATGGCCAATACAAAAGCCATAAAGACCTGCAAGAAAGTCTCAAGATAAAATTGTCGGGTCAGACTATTTTTCCCCGCTCCCATAACTTTGCGCATAGCCACTTCTTTGGCCCGCCCCATGGCGGTGGTAACAGCCAGGTTTATAAAGTTTACAGCGGCTATGAACAGCAAAATAACCCCGATAATGAGCAACATTGCCAATAGAGTAGGATGCCCTACTTCTATAGAACCGGGAATGTCGCTAAAGTGCATTCTTGAGATCGGGTCAAGTGATATATTCACCACATCAAAACCTGCTTTAGGATTTATCCCTTTTGCCCAGTGCCGGATAAAGGAGGTCAGTTTTTGGCGGAGTACAGCTATATTCGTATGCTTCTGAAGCCGGAAAAAAGTATAATAGTTCATGGGAAACAACTGTGTTTCTCTCCCATGCGTATCAAGTTTCAAGAAGGCATCAGCATGGAAGGTAGTCGGGCTGTTAAACTTTCTAAAGACTCCTGTAACGGTATAATCATATTTACGGTTTATGGAAATGTTTTCTCCGACAGGATTTCTGTCGCCAAAAAAACGGCGGCTTATGGCTTCAGATATAACTATACTGTTTGGCTTATCCAGTGCATGTCCCGGACTGCCGTATAAAAAAGGATATTGAAAAATGCTAAAGAAAGAGGAATCCACACTGTACAGGTTGTTCACGTAATTGCTTTTCTCCCCAACCGTACATAAGCCTTTAGAAATAAAAAAGTTCATTCGCGTATAACTCCTTATTTCGGGGAACTGCCGGGCAGCTCGTGGGCCAAAGCCGGCGCTCAGGGTGCTACCGCTCTCCTGACCATTATTCAGCCGCACCTTCACAATATTCTTATGGTCGGGATATACTTTATCATAACTTCGCTCATAGTTAATATAATCCATAATGAGCAGGAAAGCCGCAAACCCCAACGCCATCCCCAGGATGTTGACCAGGTTATACCCCCGGTTTTTCCATAGGTTTCGAAAGGCTATTTTGAGATAGTTTTTAAACACAACTAATAATTTTTATGAAACGCGGATTATTATGATCGTGATTGATTCAGATTTTATCTTAAAACATCATAAGCATCATAGAAATATGCGTTCTATCATTGAAATTCATTTTATATTCACCTCATCATACTGCGTGTACCCTTCATATCCGGAAGTAATCACACTATCTCCCGGTTCCAGTCCGTCCAATACTTCAAAATACTGATAGTTTTTCCGTCCGAGTTGGATGTTATGTTTTACCGCTTTATCGCCATGCACTATATATACCCAGTTACCTCCCGTACTCTCAAAAAACTGTCCACGGGGAAGCAGCAGGGCTTTCTGATTGGCAGACAAATATATTTTCACTTGTAGAGATAAGCCGCGGCTCAATCCCTTCGGCGGATCCTCGGTAAAAACAAGATCAGTTTCAAACTGCCCGTTGGTAACTTCCGGCAATACTTTCTTTACCTCCATGGGATATTCTTTATTCCCAAACCGGCAAACGGCTTTCTGCCCTTCATGTACACGGGAGATATAATACTCATCCACCTGAGCTTTTAATTTATAACCTCTTAAGACATCAATTTTTCCCATGGTTTCATTGGGGGCATAACTTCTGCCCACCACCGGATCAAAGGAGGACAGTCTTCCGGATACCGGCGCTTTGACGGTCAGGTTCTCTATACTTTGTTGAATAAGACCCAGGCTTTTTTGCAGGCGGGCAATGGAAGCATTGGTTTCAGACAATTGCATCTGGCGGGATTCTTGTTCCTGTTCCAGGGTCTGTTGTTCCAATCTTTTATTTTGAAGCTGGAGATGATATTCCCGTCTGCTGTTCTGATAGTCTTTTTGAGAGATAACCCCTTTAAGGTATAAACCTGTATCGCGTTTAAATTGAGTGGCTGCTTTATCCAGATCGGCATTGGTTTGTAACATCTGCTGCTGCAGCTCACGCTTGTTGGTCTCCAGATCGAGACGTGTTTTGCGCAGATCATTGATCCGTTCGATGATCTGCCCCTCGCTGCTGATATAGTTCAAGGTGGCGTCGGGATTAGATAATTTTAATAACGGCTCCCCCGCTTTGACCATACTGCCGTCTTCCACATACATTTTTTCTACCAGGCCGCCTATGGGAGAATTTAAAAGCACGGTAGTGAGCGGTTCTACCGTAGCGCTTTGCAGTACCACGTCCTGAAAATCGCCACGAATTACACTCCCGACTGTAATTCTATCCCGGGAAATATTATATACCTTCTTTTGTGAAATACGGTAGGCAAAGAACACGATGAGGAGAAAAGCAAGAATACCGGCCAGCCAGAGCATCTTCTTTATAGAGAATCTTTTTCGGGCGATAGGACGGTCCATATTGTTGGTGGAAGATCGTTTTTCTGTTGTTGAAGAAGTATTCATTCTTTGGATTCATTGTAATGAAGTCTAAACACACCCGGAATTAAACCAACAGGTTTTCCGTTACTTTCTGTCCGTCCAGCATGCGGATAATGCGATGGCTGTATTTGGCGTCGTGTTCCGAGTGGGTAACCATAACGATGGTGGTTCCCGCCTCATTGAGGTCGGTGAGCAATTCCATCACCTCATTTCC
>CAYZGR010000101.1:0-3843 GCA_964478125.1 uncultured Chitinophagaceae bacterium
TGTCGCCCGTAGCATGATAAGCTTCGTTCAGACTAAAGAAAGCAAAATTACTGGTGTACAACATATCGGCAACTGGATCTCCATTCTCAAAAATTAAAGGCGCTTCACGTTTCCCGTAAGCGCTATTGGAAGGCGTACGTCCGTACTGTCCTTTACCTGCCCCCAGCTCTTCTCTTATCGCTCCGCAAGTCACCTGGTTCTTTAATAGATCCGATACCATCCTGTCCAGCCATTGACGATGCTCCGGAGTATCTTCTATCCGCACAAGCCAGGCCAAAGGTAATATCATCCGGGCACGCTCCTGCTGAATCCCATTTGTCCATTTCCATTTATCCGGATAAGCCTCCATCGTCATTCTGATCGCATTTTTCGTTCTTGCCAGGAGCGGTTGATATCCCGTCTTGTTATACAGCCAAAGATAGCATGCCCACATCCAGGATTCAAAATGGGGATGCGGATTGATAATATGCCTGTTCCAATAATATCGCCAGCCTTTTTTCAGAATATCTTTTTCAGCTAACCGGCCGCCTCTAAATCCCTCCTCACCGGTAGTTCTGAAATTAGCCAAAATATTCTCGAGTATTTCCTTATCCCACTTATCCGTATGCATATAAGCTGAAGCTCCTATCATACCCAACATGCAGCGTGCATTATCATCCCCATAAAAAACACCGGGATGCGTATACGACCAGCCGATTAATCCATATACCGGGCTGTTTTTATCCCGCTTATTCCCCCCTCTTAAATTTGACTGAAAAAACAAAAAATCAGCCAGGTTAGAAGCGGTCTTAAGATATCGATCTTTTCTTAAAAAATCTCCTGCTGCAGACAGTGCGTATGCCGCTTCTCCCTGTACATCCGCACGAATCCAATAACGATATTCCTGTGTCCCATCATAATTAATTTGGGAAGCATGACCTTCAAGTATGCCGAGAGATCCATCCCCATTCGGCAAGTTCCGGTCAACCGGCGGTCCCACCGGGGAAGTGCCATCCCCCTGATATTTTAACCATAGGTCTTTCCAATCCGGAGCAATGAAAAAACGACCTTTATAAAACCATTCTATTCCTTTATCAACGGTTCGTTTTGCGGCATTCAACGGCAATCTTTCGCTTCGGCTATACATTGGAGAGACATAAGACAACCCATGTTTTAAATGAAGGTTTTTATTTCCGGTCATCCATGATAATATATATTCCCATACACGCTTCCATGAAGATACAGGGCCATAACGACCGGTTGCAAAATTGCTTAGGCCGGTCATTGCCACCATCATGTTATCTTGTTGGAATAGAATGGGATAAGTTTTTACATCTTTAATACCATACGACGCCTTATCAAATCCGGCTACTTTTCCCAATACAATCAAAGAAGAATCCACTTGGGAGGGAATAATATGACAATCATTAATTCCAAGAATACTCATGGGCTTCAACTTACTTCCAAATACCCCGGAGACTATAATACCACGCTCAAGCCTGGCCTCTATCACCGTATCTGAAATATCGATACCGGGCAAACTACCAGGATATTCTAGATAGATTCTCAAATATTTCTGCCTGGCAAGTTTTAGCAAGTCCGGACTTATATCATTTTTCTTAGCGGGATAACCATCTGCTACAATAAAGACCGCAGCGCCCTCAGGCGCAGAATGGATGGCAGAAGCAGGCACATCAAATCGCCTGATCTGAAAGCCATTCTCTTCTAATACTTTATACAGGTCATTGGTTTCACTACCGCAAAATATTATCGGATCCGCTTTCGGAACGGCCCAGGTTGTATATTGCAAAAAACATAAAATACAGATTAAAATACCACCGATTTTCATAAGGTTTATTTATGGATTATTTTGTAATAGAATGGCAGTCGAGATCAAAGGTGATCCGGGCTTCAAATATTCTGCCCCACGGGAAAGAAAAATGCATGTTTTCAGGACCATTACACGAAATTCCTTTAAGGTAACCGATGTTTTTCTTTCCAAAATAATTATTCCTGAGTTCATCAAAATTCTTCTTCATAAGTCCCCTGCATAATGCTGTTATCTTTTTCATATTTTGCTGTTTCTTCTTTTTCGTCCCCAGTTCACCGCGGTTTCGCAGTCTTTTAATATATTCTCTTACCAAATTATGATAATAAAAGTCGTCCAGCACCCGATGAAAGGTGAACCAGTGCTGCGCAGTCAAGATTGAGTCCGAAAACTGAGGGGCTTTCATTAGTCTTGCATGGGCAAGGGAAAAGACAATTCCCTGGGCAAGAGCAGTTCCTATCGTATTTCCGGCTGTGTTCCACGAGGCATAACTGTTTATTTGCGGTAAAAGATCCCTGTTTTCTAAATCCATTGCAAATGCAGAATCTCCACCTTGCACATTTCCTTTAGGGTCAATATCGGCTATCATCACTTGCCCCCCATCGGCAATACGCTTTCTAATTTCATTTGTAAACCTTTCCGCCGCTCCTTCTTCAAACCTGGAGGTAAATACATAAAAATACAGGTCGGCGGAAGAAGCATCCAAAACCTCCCGCGCACCAGTTGATTTAATTTGTTCCCGGACTGTTTTACGGAGAGGTTGGTCTTCATAAGGCATAACCTTATTGCTCATTTTTTCGGATGAATAAATGATCCTTATCGCAGGGGTATAATGATATTTTTTATTAAGTGCCCTCGCCAATAATAGCATGGAGACTTCATCGGTACCCGCCTGTACGGAGACTTTATCTTCCAGGCCGGATTCTCTGATCTTTAAATCTATTTTCTTTCTGTCGGCAACATGTACTCCCTGCGGCCGGGCATCATCCTGCGATAGTAATAAATAATCAATAACATGATTTTTTAGAAGGTCAAGAGATTTTAAATTTATACTCAAATCTCGTTCTCTTGTTTTTTTATATTCAGTAAGTATCCCTGATGGTATTTTTCGTTCCAATTCTTTTGTCCGTGCTTTTGAGGCCTCGTCTGTCGCTACAGAAACCACACCCCATTCAGCCAATTCAGCACGGTACGCTTCATTTTTCCCATCTGCGGTAGGTGCAATGCGCATAATAACGCTCTGCACGAGTATAGTCATGCCGGGAGATCGTTTCCTGAGCTCATTTATGATGTTTAATCGCTCCATGGCTTTTGAAGTATTTATCTGGTAAGTGCGGGAAGCGACAAGCCCTCCGAAGGCGATCATATCCATTGAGATAATGGCCGCATCAAAAGACTTGAGATCCAATTCTTTCAACCACTGCCTGATCTCATCAGGTTTGCCCGGCCGGGTGAAACGTCCAAGCATATTTCTTGGCGGGGAAATGACTTCAGCATACCCAATTCTTCCAATACGTTTGGTGAACTGCAGGCATGGAGGCCGGTCATCCAAAGGAATTAATAATATCTTTGCCTTATCCACATTTTTCATTTGAGCATGTGAAGAAAAAAAGAATACTATGGACGCTGCCAGGAATAATATAAACCTCATTTTAAGATCATTTAGGCCAGTGTATTTCTATACCCTGAGAGCGAATAAAATTTTGAAATTCTTCAAGTAATAATCTTTCTTCCCGTACAGCATGAGGGACCACTTTTTTCTTTAAAGCGTATGCTATAAGCATACCCGCAGATTCTCCAATATTCCACTCTACAGGATGCAACCTGTAACAACCATTGGTAATATGAGTAGTGCCGATATTCTTGTTACCCGGAATCAGGTTCTTCATCCGGCGCGGCAATAACGCGCCTAATGGAATTTGAAAAGGTAATGAACCAAAATCGATATAATTTCTATGTGCGCTGCTCGGGTGAAGGTCTATGTGATAATATCCTACGCCTACGCTATCATAAAAGTCGGCAGCCTTATTACCAGA
>CAYZGR010000102.1:0-3507 GCA_964478125.1 uncultured Chitinophagaceae bacterium
GAATAATCGGAGCCGGAGCCGAGGGCGCTCAGGCGGAAGTGTTTCGGTCGCTTTCCCCCATGGATAGAAGATGCATCCAGTCGCCGTTGTCCCACGGAAATACCTTTCTCAGGGTCTTTAACGGAAAAGGCGATCTGTGAAAAGAATTTTTCCAACGAATGAGAGCCGCCTGCGTATAAGAACCCACGTCCATTGTTATCGGAATTGATATAGACAACGGCTTTTTGCCTGAGCTCTTTTGCATGCCCCTCCACCCACTCGGTGGAACCCAGGAGAGCAGGCTCTTCCGCGTCCCACACACAGAACTTAATCGTTCGTTTGGGCCGCCATCCGTTTTGTGCCAGATCATGCATGGCCTTAGCCTCCCCCAGTTCTGCTGCCAGCCCGCTTACGGGATCTGCCGCACCGTTGACCCAGGCGTCTTCATGGTTGCCACGCAAGATCCATTGATCGGGGTACTCGCTTCCTCTCATAGTGGCTATTACATCATAAATAGGCGTAACATCCCAGTTAAAAGCCAGTTTGAGGCGTACCTTGGCAGGCCCGGCGCCCACATGATAAGTAATGGGCAGGCTGCCTGCCCAACCTGCCGGTACAACCGGACCTCCGAGGGCGGTCAGCAGGGGCCGGGCATCATGATAGGAAATAGGTAAGACCGGGATCTTTTTAATAACTTTGGTGTCCGATATTTTTAACCTTTTGGCATTTTTAGTGGCAGGATGGCCGGGTGTGAGCGGATCACCCGGATAAAGGGTCATATTGGTGACGCTCCCACGCTGGACGGCATAAGGATTCTTGTAAGGCCCTTTGGGATAGATGTCTCCCCTTGTGTATCCGTCGTCTTTCGGATCAGAATAAATAATGCAGCCGATGGCGCCGTGTTCATAAGCGAGTCTGGGCTTGATGCCGCGCCAGGAATGCCCGTATTTAACTATGACGATCTTCCCTTTAACGGAGATCCCCATCTCCTCCAGTTTTTTATAATCTTCAGGCAGCCCGTAATTGACAAAAACCAGATCTCCCGTAACATCACCGTCGGCCGAATAGGCATTATAAGGAGGCAATTGCATTTTAGTTTGAGCCGTATAGGGATCATCAGGAATCACCTTTTCCATAAGGACTGCTTTATATTTGATAGGAGAAATCAATTCCAACTGTCGAATCTTAGGAGTTGGAAATAAGACATAATAGGTATCCACTTTTGTTTCAAAGCCCCACGATCTGAAAAGAGAATCAATATAAAATAGATTCTCTTTATCGTAAGGAGAACCTACATGATGCGGGTAAGCCGATAAACGTTTGACCCAGGCGTCCATATCCTGCCAATGAAGGGCGCCGGTGAATTGCTTTTCAAGAACACGTTGTTTTTGGGCATGGTCTGGGGTAAACCCCATGAGAGCAGCAGGAGATTGTGCAGAAGCAGAGACAGAAAAAAATAAGAAAAAAGACAAGAGCCAAACCGAAGAAAAATGATATTTCATGAGGAGAAAATTTTTCTAAATATACAATGAATCGGGAAGAATCTATAAGCTTTTGCGATTAAAAATTTATCCTAAATGCAGGTTTAAGTGGATAAAAAACGAATAGAAATGTTAACTTTGTTGGTTGCATTATGACGTATTGTCAGAATCGGGCAATAAGCATAATATTTGAGTAAAGTAAGAATTACAAATCATATCCGTATAAATATATTATGTTAGGTTTTATTGGAAAATTAATTGGCGGGCGGAAATCGGAGAAGGATATTAAATCTATTCAGCCTTATGTGGGTGAGATAAATGGATATTACGAGCAATATCAGTCGCTGAGCAATGATGAATTGCGGGAGAAAACAGTGGATTTTCGGGAACGCGTGAAGGATTATCTTAAGGGCCTGGACGAAGAGATCCGTGCCAAAGAGGCAGAAGCTGAAGATCCGGAACTGGATGACCTTTTTAAAAAAGACAGTATTTATGAAGAAGTAGATAAGATCAAGGAAAAGCGGGATGAAAAGCTGGAGGAGATCTTGATGGAAATCCTCCCGGAAGCTTTTGCGGTGATGAAAGAGACGGCGCACCGGTTTATGGAGAATGAAGAATTGGTGGCTACCGCAACTGATCTGGACAGACAGCTGGCTGTGAATAAACCTCATATTAATATCAAGGAGGGGAAAGAGGGCGCTCCGGATCAGGTGATCTATAAAAACTCCTGGGAAGCAGCCGGTAACACCATTACATGGAATATGTTGCATTATGATGTACAGCTTATCGGCGGTATTGTGCTACACCAGGGTAAAGTGGCGGAGATGGCTACCGGAGAGGGTAAGACCCTGGTATCCACCCTGCCGGCATATCTGAATGGATTGACCGGCGAGGGCGTGCATATTGTAACGGTCAATGATTACCTGGCCCGGCGCGACCAGGAATGGAACAGTCCGCTTTTGGAATTCCTGGGACTGACCACAGACTGTATTGATAAACACCAGCCACATTCTGCAGAACGTCGGAAGGCCTATAAAGCGGATGTTGTGTATGGGACCAATAATGAATTTGGTTTTGATTACCTGAGAGACAATATGGTACATTCTCCTGATGAAATGGTGCAGCGCAAACATCATTTTGCCATGGTGGATGAGGTGGATAGCGTCCTTATAGATGATGCCCGAACACCATTGATTATTTCAGGACCGGTGCCTCAGGGAGAAGAACAACAATTTGTTAACCTGAAACCCCGCGTGCAAAAACTGGTAGAAGCCCAGAAAAAGGTGGTTCTCCAAAACCTGCAAAAAGCCAAGAAGCTCATAAGCGAAGGGCAAAGCGATCCGAAGAACGGGGGACTTTATCTTTTCAGGGCTTATAAGGGATTACCTAAAAACCATGCCCTGATCAAGTACATGAGCGAGCCCGGGAATAAAGTGCTGATGCAGAAAGCCCAAAATCACTATTTGGCCGATCAGGAGCGGGAAATGCCTACCGTCATTGATGAATTGTATTTTGTTATTGATGAAAAAAACAATACGGTAGATCTGACGGATAAGGGTATTCAAATGATCACCGCCTCGGGAGAAGATCCGACTTTCTTCATCATGCCTGATATCGGTTCTGAGATCGCAGAAGTGGAGAATTCGGAACTCTCTGCCGAAGAAAAGCTCAAAAAGAAGGACGAGCTTTTGCAGGACTTTTCCGTAAAGAGCGAGCGCATCCATTCCATGCAGCAGTTGCTGAAGGCGTATGCCTTGTTTGAAAAGGATGACGAATACGTGGTAATGGATGGGAAGGTGAAAATAGTGGATGAGCAGACCGGCCGTATTCTTGAGGGACGTCGTTATTCTGACGGTCTCCATCAGGCTATTGAGGCTAAAGAAGATGTGAAAGTAGAAGCGGCTACGCAAACTTTTGCCACTATTACGCTGCAAAACTATTTTCGTATGTACCACAAGCTGGCCGGGATGACCGGTACAGCTTCAACTGAAGCCGGAGAGTTATGGGAGATCTATAAGTTAGACGTGGTGGAAATACCGACCAATCT
>CAYZGR010000103.1:0-2387 GCA_964478125.1 uncultured Chitinophagaceae bacterium
AATAGGAATGAAAAAAATGCTATTGGGTATAGCCGTTCTCTTTTTAGGGATACAGGTCCCTGCCGATGCGTTTAGCAGAAATGATGCGGTTGTTCTAAAGACGCAGCGTTTTAGTTATGCTGCTTTGGATACGGGCAAACGTGAAAAAGAACTAAGAGCGATTTTGAAGCTTCTTCCGGACGATGTGACAAGAAATGGACGCGTTTCTTATTTGGACAAGACTTTTAAAGACTGGCTTAAAAGAACCGGGGAGCTGCCCCCTGATTTTGATCAGATGCCTTCTATTCCTTATTTGCCTGACCCGTTGGTTATAGATGAAGGAGGGAAGAACATTCCGGTGAAGACCATGAAACAATGGGAACAAAAAAAGGAATGGATGAAAAAAGAACTCCAATATTATATTACAGGATCCTTTCCGCCCCCACCGGACAATTTACAATCTGAAATTACCGCTGAAAGAAAAGATGGCGAAATGACCATCCGTACTGTTGAATTGTCCTTTGGTCCGGGTCATCGGGCCAGGATGACATTAGAACTCATGATCCCTCCCGGCAAGGGACCTTTTCCCGTTTTTATGACCCAATGGAATCACAGGAACTGGGCTGCTATTGCAGTAAGGCGCGGCTATATAGGTTGTATCTACGCGGGGGCCGATCTTAAAGATGATACTAAAAATTATTCGGAAATATGGGCCGGCAAGTACGACTTCTCCCGGTTGATGAGAAGGGCTTATGGGGCTTCCCGTGTGGTGGATTACCTATACACGCTTCCCCAGGTCAATAAAAAGCAAATTGGAATAACCGGTCATTCGAGGAATGGGAAACAATCGCTTTGGGCCGCTGCTTTTGATCCGCGTTTTACCGCTGTTATCACCAGTAGCGGCGGATCGGGTGGAGAAGTTCCCTGGCGTTATTCCCGTCATAAATATGATTGTGAAGATATCGCTTTATTATGTCATGCACAACCTGCCTGGTTTCATCCCCGGTTGCGGTTTTTTATCGGCAGGGAAAATAAATTGCCGGTAGACCAAAATACTTTTATGGCCCTGGTAGCTCCCAGGGGCCTGATGTTAAGTTCTTCAAGAAGAGAAGGGGACGGCAATCCCTGGGGAATAGAACAGGCTTACGATTCTACTTTAAAGGTGTATCAGTTCCTGGGTGCGCCGGACCATCTTGCTATCCGGCTCAGAGATGGAAAACATGGTACGAGCGCACGCGATATAGAAGACTATGTAGACTTTTTTGACTATGTTTTTGGCCGCAGCGACCATAAACCGGATAATGAATTATTGTACAATTATTCTTTTAAGAAATGGTGTGGATTAAGTGGAGAACATATTGATCCCTCGGACTATCCCGTCAAAAATGCGGATGACCTGTTGGTAAATGCCAATGGGAAAAAGATCCGAACAGTGAGTGACTGGCTGCAAAAGAAAAAAGACATTCAAAAAACCATACGGTGGGCATTGGGAGATCCCCCTCCGGGAGTGACTAATAAGGGGCCGGTGTCCTATCGCAATATGAGAAACAGCGGAGAAGCTTACTATGGAAATATTATAGAACGTCCGGGCGAAACCGCAAAAGTAGGACGGCTCCCCCTGGCTCCCGGTCATTCGATGCCCGGCTTTGGCGATTACCTTTATGGTTATTTGTATTATCCTAAAGACCAGGAGAAGAATATAAAAAACGGTTCGGCGGATTTACCGGTTATTATTTATCTGCATCAGTATAATTACTCGCAGGGCATGTTTAATACCCAGGGATTCGACCATAACATGGAACCCTTTCTTCACGCGCTCGTTGCCCAGGGTTATGCGGTACTCTTATATGATATGATGGGGTTTGGCAATCGGATAGAAGAGGGAACCCGGTTTTATCAGCGTTATCCCAACTGGTCAAAGATGGGAAAGTTTGTGGCTGATTTGAATGGCGCGGTCGATGCCTTAAGCAATCTTGACTTTATTAATCCTTCCAGGATCTCGGTAATGGGGTATTCGCTTGGCGCTACTGTGGGCTTATATGGCGCTGCGCTTGATGACCGGATCTCCAGTGTGGTTTCTGTTTGCGGGTTTACCCCCATGAGAGCGGACACACCCGGTAAGGGAACAGAAGGAATTAAGGGATATTCCTATCTCCGCGGCCTTTTGCCCCGGCTGGGATTCTTTGTTGGAAATGAAAATCGCATTCCTTATGATTTTGAAGGCATTCTCTCGGCTATTGCACCCAGGCCTTTACTGGTGGTAGCTCCGGTTCTCGATGAGGATGCGACACTTAAGGATGTACAAAACTGCGTCACACGTGCGGGAACGGTTTATCAGTTGTATGGCGTTCCCAAAAATATTCAGATTTATTCTCCTTATGATTATAACAGGTTTTCAGAAGTTATGC
>CAYZGR010000104.1:0-2350 GCA_964478125.1 uncultured Chitinophagaceae bacterium
TCTACCGTGGAGAAACAACTGAAGGTAGCCTAATTAACCATATAACCATTTAAACCCCCTACCCCATGCAAGAATATATCAAAGAGTTACAGGACAAAGTGGGTCTTACTGAAGAACAGGCCACCCAAGCCGTTATGGTATTATTTGAAAAAATTAAATCCAAGATTCCCGAGCCCCTTCAGGCCATGGCTGCCAATATGTTTGCCGGCGATCAGGAAGAAGGATCCTTGTTGGACAAGCTGAAGCAATTTCAGAAAAACGCCGGAGGAGAAGGATAGCCCAAAGCCGGTTGTCCAAAACCGCTCTAAAAGTTTTTATCATTTCCGGGGGTTAAAACAAAAACCGGGAATTTATACACCTTACCCTGGGAACGCCAGGAGCATTCCTTGTTAAAATATAGAAAGATCCTCAGATATATGGGACGGATAGGATCGGGATTTAATGCTCATGTCGGACGGCCCTTTTCCTTAATATCAGTAATATCAGTGTTCCGTTCCTCTTCCATTAAGATTGTAACCTTTCTATCCTTCTCCGACTCTATTAAAGTGTTTATTCATTTAATTAAACCTTAAAAGATCATGAACACTTTAAAATCTGTTTCTCAACTGATAGCCGGCGCTTTGGGAATGGTGGCTCTGCTTTCGGCAACGGCCGTGGCCCAGGATGCCCCCAAGCTTACCGATCCCGAGATAGCTTCCGTGGCGGTTACCGCCAACCAAATCGATGTCAATTATGGTAAAATTGCCTTAAAACGTTCTAAGAATGCGGAGGTCAGGAAATTTGCCCAAAACATGATTGACGATCATACTTCCGTTATCCAACAGGCTGTAGCCCTAGCCAAAAAGTTGGGAGTGAGACCCAAAGACAATGCCGTCACCCAATCGTTGCTCAAGGGTGAAAAAGAGACTACTAAAATGTTAAAATCCAAAAAAGGAAATGCCTTCAATAAAGCCTATATTGATAACGAGGTCAAATATCATGAAGCCGTGATCAATGCTGTAAAAAACGTGTTGATCCCCCAGGCTCAAAATCAACAGCTTAAAGACCTTCTCATAAAGGTGTCTCCGGTCTTAAATCAACACTTGGAGCATGCCAAGAGGGTACAGGCCGGGCTGAAATAAAATTTTCGTAATCTTAAAAAAAATGAAAAAATTATCACGTCTGCTGGTCGTTATGGCCATCGTGACAGGGGGTGGCGTAGGCTGCGGCCATACCGCTAAGCAGGCAGCTATCCACCATACAGACACCGTCTTTATCAGTGGGATGCAATTTCATCCCGCGGTAAGTGCTGTCAAAGCCGGAGATACCATCCTCTGGGTTAATGAGGACCTCGTGGTACATGACGTAACGGCATATCCCAACAAAAACTGGACCTCTGATTCTATAGCTCCAAACGGGGGAAAATGGAAAAAGGTGATTGACAAAGGGTTCCGATATTTTTGCAGCATTCATCCCACCATGAAAGGAGAAATAAAGGTCGTCCCGTCTGAATGAGAACAAAACATCCTTACGGTTTGTAACCTTTTTGTATTAAAATACTCTGTTTAATAATATGCTATACAAAAAGGATGGTCATGAACGCAGTACATACGGAAGAGGATATAGATGATCTTACACTTATATCCCGGATTTTAAATGGAGAACCGGACGAATATGCACATATTGTCCGTAGATATAATGCTTATTTATACAGAATAGGCCGGACCTACGGCTATGGGCACTCCGATACAGAGGATTTGATGCAGGATACTTACATAAACGCTTATACGAACTTGAAAAAATTTGAAAAGCGGTCTACCTTCAAAACCTGGTTGACGCGCATCATGCTTCACAATTGCTATCACAAAAAACATCTGCTCCGAAATCAAAAAGAATATATTTATCCCGATTTTTCCGCTGAAGAAAAGAGCCAGCCCATGTTTACCAACCATCATGAAGATACGGATCAGAAGGTAGATAATAATGAACTGACCCGGCTTTTGGAAGATGCCGTTTTGAGCATCCCTGAAGACTATCGCATGATCTTCACGCTGAGAGAACTGAACGGCCTCAGCATAAAAGAGGCTGCCCTGGCTCTACGGCTTACGGAGAGCAATGTGAAAGTCAAATTACATCGTGCCAAAGCCATGTTAAAAAAAGAACTCCTGAAGAGTTATCAGGCGGACGAGATTTTCGAATTTAATCTTATCTATTGTGAACCGATGGTGGAAAGGGTGATGGCGGCTATTGAAGGAGTTTCATTCAGGCTTTAGCGAGATTTCTCACTCCGCTGCGTTCCGTTCGAAACGGCTTGAGGAGCCGTAGGGAGGAACTTATCATTGGATAATGAGACTCCTCCTCCCCTTGATCG